>JBDHTW010000202.1:0-2526 GCA_039808865.1 Geminicoccaceae bacterium | reverse complement strand
CGCGATTACGACGACGACATGGGCTACTGAGGAGGAGACGCACCATAGCCATCCGATTCCGGCGCCGATCGCCGGCGACCCTCGCCATCCCTGCCGCCCTCTACCTCCTCGGCACCTGCACGACCCTCGTCCGGCTGCAGAATGACGATCAGGGGCCGGTGCCGGCCATGACCACCGGGCACCGACCGATCGCCCTGCAGGTCGAGATCCTCGACCGGCAGGGACAGCGGTTCCCGGCCAACAACCTCACCTGCACCCAATATCTGCAACGGGCGGAGAGCGCCTTCGGGACAGCTGACCCAACCTTCGCGCGTACCCGGCTTGCGTCACGCCGCCGGCTCATGCATTCCATCGACCGGGCCGCCGGCGCGGCGCGGCGCCGGCGGCTTCCCCCTCTCTTTGTGGGATTTAGTCCCCAGCATTTCATGCCGGGCCTTCGGGCCCGGCTCTTTCTTCTTATGCCGAGCATGATCGACCGCTTGGAGGTGGAAATCCTCTACCCAGCCTGATGGATCCTGCGGATCACGCAGCGACGGCGTCGGCGACTGCTTCAGGATGTCGATCGATGGTGAGCAGCAGGACGCGTGCGGCGCGATCGGGCACGCGGCGGCCCTGCTCCCAATCCTGCACGGCCCGCACGTCGAGCCCAAAGCGTTCAGCGAACCTGGTGCGGCTCAGGCCGGTGCGGGCGCGGATCGCCCGTACCTCGGCCGCATCGAGCACCACGACCCGATGTACCCGCATGCCGGATACCTCGCTGCCCTGCGCATGCGCCAGGGCCTGCTCCATGGCCTCGATCAACTCCTCGCCAAAGCCACTCATCACCGCGCCCCCGTTCTGGACGCCGCCTTCAGGACCGCCGCCAATCTGATCACCATCTTGCGCTGCTCGGCGCTCATCTCCGTCCGCTCGCTCTTCGCGTAGAGCAACAAGGCATAAAGCGGGCCGGCGTCGGGCACGAAGTAGTGGATCACACGCACTCCACCCGACTTGCCTTTACCTTGTGCCGCAAACCGCACCTTGCGCACTCCACCAGTGCCCTCGATGACATCACCGGCTGTTGGGTTCAGCGCCAGAAACGTGATCAACACGTCGCGCTCGGCAGAGTCGAGCAGCTTGTCGGCGCGGCGCGCGAACGTCTCGGTCTCGATCACCGTCACCAGCCTGGGCACGCTTCCGATAATGCGGCATTGCCGCAGGAACGCAAGCGGCACTCGGCTCCATTCTCCCTGCGCGGTCTATCTTCTCCGCCTCCATGCCAGAACTTCGGGTCCGGCTTTTCTTGCGTGGCCGGCACAAGGGCGACGGACGATCGGATCGCCGTCGGACGCGCCGGATGGCGCACGTCGCGGATGTCCCCAGGGACATCCGCAGACTTGTCCCGAAAACGGTGGATAAGACCCCGCCGGCCCTTGCCACGCCCGTGCTCTGGCGGCATCGGTGTGATGATTCGATGACGTGATCCCATGCGATCACCATCGCGAAATTAATCCATTCGGACTAATTCCGGCCACGGCCATCAGCATCGAGGGAAGACCATGCGCAGCGTCTCGTCGTGACCAGAATGACGCAGGCCGTGGTTGCAGGTGACGGAGAAAGCACCTCAAGAACAGCCGTCAGCACGTCGAATCACCACCACTGAATCTCCCGGCATCCGAGCCAAAAACCCAGAGGAATGCCATGCCGAGGGAAGACAACGAAAAGCCGAAGCGGCGTCCGGGGCGCCCACGAATTAGGGCGTTCTACAACCGATTTAGCTTTCATCTCTCCCATGAGACTCATCAGAAAATGAAGGAGCTCGCTAGAGAAAGATGCGTATTCCTCGAGGATGTCTACAGTGAAGCCATCAGTCGATTCCTGAACATGCCCGAGCGTGGCTTGGACTATCAGTACAGCAAGGCGCCGCCCCAGGGGCAGGCCAAGGCAGTTACAATTTCTATGGAAGAGGACCTTGCTCAGTCCATTCGTCACCTTGCTATCGATGCTAGAGTTACCCTAGGCGACATCGCCGAAACGGCTGCGCGACTCTATCTGCAAGAGCCCTCTTGAAACCATCAGCCGTATATCAGCTGTAACTGTTGCATGGCGAGCGAATCTGTGCCTTCCTCCACCGCCAGGAGGAATGCCATGGTTCGCGATCATTCCCCGGCGGCCGGGACCAACCAGCGGCGCTACCGCTCCCGGCTCGCCGAGCAAGGCTGGCGAAGCATCTGCACCTACATGACCGTCGAGCACCGCAATGCGCTTGAGCAGCTCCAACGCCAGCATGGCCTGACGACCCTGCACGAGGCACTGGAACTTGCGCTCAACGTCTGCCCGCTGCCGCCATTCGACGGCACGCCGCCGCCTTCCGCCCGCAATCTGCCTTGTCTGAGCGTGGAATAGGGCAGATAGATGACCGAACCTGCATGCGGCCGGGAGCACTTGCCATGCCCATGAGCCCGCCGCGGGAAGCTCTGGAGGAGAAGATCACGATGGACCCGTGACCTAGTAACCGCACCCCCTAGAACGCCAAAAAGCCCGCTG
>JBDHTW010000201.1:0-2585 GCA_039808865.1 Geminicoccaceae bacterium | reverse complement strand
TCGGCGTTGGGTCATTGTGCCCCTCTTCTTCAAGTATCTGGAAACATTGGCAGTTGCCCTTGCGCTGGTGCACGATGCGGACCGTCTTTGCGCACGAGCGCGGCGATGACGGCGTCCGTGTCGAGGTGCTTGGTCTGGATCTGCCAGGGCGCACCCGGCACGACCTGCTCGGCCGGCAGCACACGGTCCTGGATCAGCCGCCGGATGACGTGGCTGGTGACGCCGAGCTTGGTGGCGGCCTCGCGCATGGTGAGCCACTTGCCGTCCTTCTCCGCCGAGCGGAAGGCGTGCATGCCGTGAACCTTGCGGATGGAGCCGACGCGGTGTGCCGTCCAGGTCTTGCCCTGGCCGGTGTGCACGCCCATGCGGTTCAAGGTGGCCGCGATATCGGCATCAGAAAATCGCGTCGTCATGCGTGCCATCACCGCAAGAGCGGCATCAGGCGTCCGGCAGCCGTGCTCGCCCGTCTTCGGCTTGCGGACGCGCAGCTGGGAATGCTGGCCGCCCCGCCAGTGGATCGTCAGCACCACCTCCCGTGTCGCCTCGTCGACGTCGGCGATGATGTCGGCGACCAGCGCCCGGATCAGCTGCTGTCGCGTGCGGGTGGTGACACCGGGCGCAGACCATGCCGTGGCAAGGTCCGCAGCCAAACCGGCGAAATCGGGCATCGGCGTCGCGGGCTTGGGCGCGTTCAGCGCCGCGAGACGCGCCCGACAGGCTTCCACACGCCGCAGCGCGGCCTCCCAGTGCTTCTCGAGCTGCACGGCGATGAGCCGGTTCTCCGGATCGCAGGCGGCGTAGCGCCGCTCGGCAAGCGAGGCGTCGTATTCGGCCTGCCGCAGGTCGAGTTCGGCGACGCACCGGCGCTCGGCCTCTTCTTCTTGGTGCATCCGCTCGGCCTCCAGTGCTGCCTCGATGGCCATCGGCTCGACCACGCGCACGATCTCCGCCGCGATCGCGGCGTCCACGCGGGAGCCGCCGAAACCGAGGCAGCGCGGCAGACCGAGCATGAGATTGGGCCGGTCGCAGCGATAGGTCGGGCGTCCGGGCGGCGTGCCCGTGTAGGCCACCGCCAGCCCGCGACCGCAGCGGCCGCAAGTCAGCAGCCCCGACAGCAGCGCCCGGCCTCCCCGGCCGGACTTCTGTCCGCCGACCCGGCCATAGGTATTGGCGGCGAGCAGCGCCTGGTTCCGCTCGTACTCCGACCAGTCGATATAGCCGTCGTGATGATCGCGGATCAGCACATCCCAGTCCTCGGCGGCCTTGCCATGGCCATAGGACTTGCGCGCCCGCCCGTCGACCACCGCGATCCGCTTCTCGCTTTTGCCATAGACGTAAGCGCCTGCGTAGAAGGGGTTCTTCAGGAGCCCGATCACGTTGCGGTAGCGGATCGGCATCCAGTCGAAGGATGTCAGCCGCTTGCCGTCGGAGGGCCGCGGGAAGAACAGACCGTCCGCCGCCAGCGACAGATGCGTCTGGCGCGCGCTGCCGAGCTGGCGGAACCGCTCGAACACCCGTCGGATCGCCTGCTGCAGACGGATGTCCGGATCGAAGCCGAGCCCGATCTCGCGATGCCAGACATAGCCGATCGGCACGCTGATCCGCAGCTCGCCCCGGCGGGCCTTCGCCCGGGCGGCGTCGAGCATGCGCGCACGGATCACGCCGAGTTCGAACTCGCTGATGCTGCCTTTCATGCCAAGCAGCAAACGATCGTTCGGTCGGCAGGGATCGTAGACACCGTCGAGGTCGATGACCCTCGCCTCGACCAGCCCGCACAGCTCGAGCAGGTGATGCCAGTCCCGGCCGTTGCGGGCCAGTCGCGATGCGTCGAAGCACAGCACAGCGCCGATCTCGCCGGCGCAGAGCGCAGCGACGAGCTTCTCGAAGCCAGGCCGGGCGACCATGCCGCTCGCCGAGCGGCCGAGATCGTCGTCGATCACCTCGACCGTGCGGAAGCCACGGCGTCGGGCAACGTCGACCAGCTCGTACTGGCGCCGCCGACCCTCGGTGTTGGCCTCGACCTGGGTCTGTGTCGACTGCCGCACATAGACCACCGCCTTGCGTTGCAGGATCGCCAGCGGCAGGAGCTCACTGTCCGTCATCGTCCCGCTCCACGTCCGCTGCGGCCCCGGCCGCTTCCGCCAGCAGGGTCGCCAGGCGCGTCACGGCCTGACGCCGATCGTGCGGGCTCATGCCGCGCAGCCGCGTCGAGTCCAGGGCGATCAGCAGTTGTCGGGGTGGCGAAGGCCTCGTCCGTCGATCTTGCATCGGGCTGCTCCTCTCGGGTGGCGATGTCGCCGGAGCAGCTTCGACGGAATCCGCGTCGTTTCAGCAGGTCATCGAGATCATGCAGCGCCGCCAAGGACACGCGCGGCGCGCCGATCGTCATACCGACGCAGGCCGACGCGTCGAGCATCCATGCGGCTATCACCGTCACGATGCCGGGCAGCACCTCGACGTGGACGAACCGGCCTGCCTTGCGGTTGTCTACCCGCTCGATCCGGACGCGACGGCCGAACAGCGCATGCCAGCGATAGTGGACGACAGCGTATTGCTCGACATGGGCAGAATGAACGGGAGATGCT
>JBDHTW010000200.1:0-2650 GCA_039808865.1 Geminicoccaceae bacterium | reverse complement strand
ACTTCCTCCCCAATCCCGGGCCGATACTCGAAGCGATCGCCGGCCTCGTGGCCCGCCTCGTAGGCGTCCCGCAGCACGTAGCGACCCTTGCTGCCGCCGCGAGCGTGGAACCGCAGCCCGAGCTTGGCCAGCTCCTCGTCGACGACCGCTTCTTTGACCGGCACGAGATCACGGCCGCCAGCTGCCTGCATGGTCTCCTCCCGCTGCCGATGCAGCTCGTCGAGCTTGCGAGCGATGCCATGCGCCAGGCCGGTCTGGAAGGATTGCGTGGCGCTGCGGCGGTCGCCCGAACGATGCTGCGTATAAAGCCGGGAGCGCTTGAACAGCTCGGTCTCGGTGGCGAACGCCTGCTCGACCAGCTCGTAGAGGTAGCGCGCCCCGGCAACGTCCGCCGGCAGGCCGAAGAACACGTAGCGGATCTCGCCGTCGGCGGTCTTCTCACTCCAGACCCGGCAGTCGCAAAATTCGCCGACCGCCGGGATGCAGCTGTCGATCGGCCCGAACCGGCGCCGGCCCGTGCCGACCCCGAAACCCTCACAGCTCTGCTCCTTGAGTCCCACCTCGCTGAGTGAAAGGCCGTAGCGGTCGAGCAGCTCCGCCACCTTTCTGGCAGCGGCGATGGCCTCCTGCTCGGTGCAACCCCGGTCCACGGTCTTGGCCCGCAGCGCCTGGATCCGGGCCAGCACCTTGTCGAGATCGGCATCGGCCGGCCGAGCAGCTCGCCCGAGCCCGCTCATGCGCACCCGTTGCCATACCTCCTCGAACACGGTCATGATCGTGGACTGGGCAACCCCGTCATGGACGGCCCGCCTGATCCGCTCGGCAATCGCATCGAGCGCGCCGAGGCCCACAGCCAGACCGGTGGCGGCCCGGCGCTCGATCGTCTCCACCTGAATCGTCAGCACCCGCTCATAGGCCGCGGCCAGAGCCGCAGCCGCGAGCTGACGAGCCGCGGCACAGCCGGTGAGCGCTTCGAGCAGGTCGGGCTCGGTGGCGAGTTCCCGGACGGCCCGCAGATCGGCGGCGGACGGCTCGAAGCCGGCCGCCGCTTCCGACCAGGCGAAGGCCAAGGCGTGCACCGGCCCGTCCCCGGGCGAAAACAGGAAATCCCCTTCGTCCTCGCCTTCGAGCGGACGGTTGAGACCGGCGATCTCGAGGCCACCGAATCGGACTACATGCCGGTAGACCGCCTCGGCACAGCGGTTCGGGTTGGTCAGCCCCTGGCCGTTCGGGCGCATCCGGGCCCGGGCCACATCGAGCGCTGCATCGTCGAGCGGTGTGACCGGGCCGACGGTCACCACGATGTCGCCCTCGACGGTGGCGATCCGGGCGGCAATGGCCAATCCCTCGCACCCGCGGGGAAAGCTGGAGTCGAGCAGGCGAAAACGGCCAC
The DNA here is from genome assembly GCA_039808865.1 of Geminicoccaceae bacterium. Lineage (GTDB taxonomy): Bacteria > Pseudomonadota > Alphaproteobacteria > Geminicoccales > Geminicoccaceae > Benzoatithermus. Next base: position 1,257 of record JBDHTW010000200.1, on the reverse strand, counting down.
CGGTGGCCAGGTCGACGAGACCGTGACCACCGAGCTGATCGGGCGCTTCGACCTGGAGGATGCGAAACGTGGCGCGCTGCAGGGCTGCCAGGGCAGCTCGCCCATCGGTGTCGACCGGCCGGTGTTGGCGGGCGAAGCGATCGACGGCCGTGGTCCCGCTGGCCGAAGGGCTGAACAAGGCGACATCGAGTGCCAGCGCCAGAGCCTCACCCATCGCGGCGGCCCCGCGTTCCTCGCCGTCCATGACCCGACTGTCGGCGAGCCAGTGCCGCACCGTCTCCTGCAGCCTGGCCTGGGAGACGAACGTTACCGCCGCCAGGCACAGCTCGCCCATGAGCCCGTGCAGCAGGAGGGCTCGGTCCTCGGGGCTCGAGGCGCTATCGGATGGTCGCCTGCTCGCTGCCGCTCGTGCCATCGCTGCATTCCTTCCACCTGGTCGGCGGCCGCTTGCACGCACTCGAGACCTGCTCGGCAGGCTCCGCGCCGAGCCACTTCCCGCGGGCACCGTCCCGGTCGGGTATACCTAAAAGGAGCAACGGTACGAGACGACAAATCCTGTCTCATTAGGCTTGCTCTGCAGAAATCAAGACGTTAGTCGAAGAAGGTCTAGGAGCCAACAAGACAGAATCGAGCCCGCATGGCCTTCTACGGCTACGCCCGCGTGTCCGCCCTCGATCAGGATCTCACGATCCAGGAGGAGAAGCTGCGCACCGCCGGCTGCCAGGTGATCCGTGCCGAGAAGAGAAGCGGCGCCGGGCGCGAGGGTCGCACCGAGCTGCGCCTGCTGCTCGACTTCCTGCACCAAGGGGATACCCTCGTGGTCACCCGGATCGACCGGCTTGCGCGCTCGGTCAGAGACCTCCAGGACATTGTCGACGAGCTGCGTGCGAAAAGCGTCGCCCTCAAGGCGACCGAGCAGCCGGTCGATACCAGTTCGGCCGCCGGCAAGGCCTTTCTCGACATGCTTGGCGTGTTCGCCGAATTCGAGACCAGTCTGCGCCGGGAGCGGCAGCTGGAAGGGATCAAGGCCGCCAAGGCCAAGGGCATCTACAAAGGCCGCAAAGCCTCGATCGATTCGGTCGAGGTGCGGCGTCTGCGTGAGGCGGAGGGGCTTGGGCCTTCGGCGATTGCACGGCGGCTCTGCATCGGCCGCGCCTCGGTCTACCGTGTCCTTGCGGCCAAAGGCGGTGATGGCACTGTCACGCCGGATTCTCACCGTAGCTGATGCGCGTGTCGCCCTCGATGGCAAGTACGTCT
>JBDHTW010000199.1:0-2762 GCA_039808865.1 Geminicoccaceae bacterium | reverse complement strand
CCGGCCGCCTTCACGGCATTGTAGATCTGCGGCGTGTTGTAGGCCCAGAGCCCCGACAGCAGATCGATGTCCGGGTATTTGGTGAGCGTGTCCTCGACATTGGCCTTGGCCTTGGCCTGATCGCCGCCATCGGTGCGGATGTCGACGATCTCGATGTTGGTGCCCTGCAGCACCTCCTTGATGCCCTTGACGCGCTCCTGCGCGTTCGCGGCGTCCATGGTGCCCACGAAGAGCATGATCTTGCCACCGTTGGGCAGCGCCTTCTTGATCAGCTCGCCATGCTGGCGTCCGGCGTCGACATTGTCCGTGCCGATGTACATGATGCGGTTGGACTTCGGCGCGTCACCGTCGACCGTGAACAGCACGGCCTTGGATGCGACCTGATTGAGGATGTCGGTGGAATTGTCCGGATTCACCGGGCTGATCGTCATGGCCGCGACGTTCTTGGCCAGAAGATCCTCCATGATGCGCTTCTGGGCGGCCGCCGACATCTCGCCCGGCACGTACATCTGCACGTCGTAGTTGGGCAGCTCGGCCGCCGCCTTCTCAAGGCCGCGGCGGGCGATGACCCAGAAATCCGCCGGCACGTTCACCACGAACGCGATGAGCTTCTTGTCGGCCGCGAAGCTCATCGGCGCGAGCATGGTGCTGGCCACAATGGCGCACGCCGCCGTCATCAAGGCACGTCTGGCGATGGTCTTGAGCATGGCGTCTTCCCTGAACAGAGCGTTGTTGGTGTAGTGTTCGACCGTAGCGGCGACATGGGCCACGTGTATCAGTCGAACAGAAATTGCAAGGGCAGATCTACATGGATGTATTAAAATCCTGGAATCCGGGCTGAGCACGGTTTCGGCTGTTTTTCTCCGTCAAAAAACGCCTCTTTTGTGTAATATTACTTTATAATCAATGTATTCTCTCAACCGGTGCGGCCGACCCTGGGCCGGTTGGAAGAAGCCTTTTCCTGCGCGGCGTCGGCGTTTGGATCAAACTGCCACGATGTCGTAGCCGGCGCGTGGAAAATGCACGAACACCTCGCCCACCCGCTCGTCCGAGCGGCTGATCACCACCTCTTGGTCGCTGGCGGCGACCAGCACCCCCTCGACCGGATCGCGGCCCGTGTCGTCGGGCGCTACCGTCACCCACGTGCCATCCCGAATCTCCGACGGGTCGCCGTTGGCCGGTAGATCGGGTCGCTGCGGGACGGCGTCACGTGCGATGTCGAGCGCCGTGACGGCCGGCATCTCGGTCGGCCGGCCATGACCGAGTGCCGCCACCCGCTCGCACCAGGGATGGAGATCCCTGATCGGCAGCAGACGCTCGGCCTCCGCTCCGCCGTTCCTCACGAGGAACCAGACGGTCGGGTAGGCCGCGAGATCGGCGGCGCTCACCTGCTCGCCGAGCAGGTAGGGGCGGCCGTCCCGCAGCATGGCCGCGAGCCAGCCGAGATGCGCCACAAGCTGCTGCACGTAGCGAGCATAATGCGGCTCCACGTCCTCCTTGCCGAGGATGAACCCGAATTTCTTGCGCTCCGCCACGAAGTCAGGCTGGAACAGGCCGTCGTTGACGTTGGCCACGAAGCCGAGCGCCGGCATGAACGTGTAGCGCTCGGCCCACCAGGCGAGGGCGTTGGCCTCACCCTCGCAGCCGTTCGGAAACAGCGTCGGCGCCGGATGCAGCTTCTCGAGCTTGCGCAGAATCAGATGGGTGTCGCAGTAAATGTTGGCGCCGATCTGCATCACCGGCGCACGACGATAGCCGCCGGTCAGCGGCAGCAGGTCCGGCTTCGGCATGGCGATCGGGGTGATGACCTCGTGATAGGCCAGCCGCTTGAGCCCGAGGGCCAAACGAACCTTCTCCGAATAGTTCGACAGCGGATAGTGGTGCAGAATCAAGTCCGACACTGCGATTCTCCTCGGTCATCGTTCTGCGCGTGAGAAACCCGCGGGCTCAGGCCAAGCTCGCCGCGGCCGGAACCGGCGCCTCGGGATGCAACGCTCCGGCCGCCTTGAGGTCGGACCACAGAGCCGGCGGTATCGTCCATTGCATCAGTGCAACGTTGCGGTTGAGCTGATCCACGGAACCGATGCCCGGGATCACTGCGGCGACATTGGGATGGAGCAGCGGAAACTGCAGCGCCGCCGCGGCCAGGGGCACGCCGTGGGAGCGGCAGACCTCCTCGATCGTGCGGGTTCGGGCCAGGATCTCGGGCGGCGGCGGCTCGTAATTGTAGGTCGCACCCTCGACCGCGCCGACCGCCAGGATGCCCGAGTTGAACGGGGCGCCGATGACCAGCGAGACGCCCTCCCGCTGGCACCGTGGCAGGAAGCTGTCGAGCGCGGTCTGCTCGAGCAGGGTGTAACGGCCTGCGAGGAGGAATGTGTCCCAGCGGCCGTGCTCCATGGCCGCCTCGCAGGCCTCCCATTCGTTCACCCCGAGGCCGATCGCTTTGACGTCACCATTGCGGCGCAGCTCGTCCAGCGCGCGGTACCCACCCGCCATCGCCGTGCGGAACAGCGGCGGCAACGCCTCGCCATGCGTCTCCGCCGAGATGTCGTGCATGAACAGGATGTCGACACGCTCGAAGCCGAGGCGCTGCCGGCTGTCCTCGTAGGAGCGCATCACCCCGTCGTAGGAGTAGTCGTAGTCGGGCCGGAACGGTCCAGCGTCGATGAACATCTTGCGGAACGGATGCCAGCCGGGATCCGGCCGCAGCAGACGGCCGACCTTGGTCGACACCACGGCTTCGCCCTGCCAGGGGAGCG
>JBDHTW010000198.1:0-2774 GCA_039808865.1 Geminicoccaceae bacterium | reverse complement strand
GCCGAACACCGCCTGCCCACCGTGCTGATCGACCGGCTGGTGTCCGACGGCTTCGATCAGATCGGCGTCGAGAACAAGCGGGCGATGACGGCGCTGGTGGGACACCTGCTCGGTCACGGCCACCGCCGCATCGCTCTGGTCTCGGGCCTGCCCGGCCTCGCCACGACCATCGAGCGGGTCGAGGGCTACCGCGCCGCGCTGCGCGCGGCCGGGCTGCCGTTCGATCCGGCACTCGTGCGCAACGGGGCGTCGGCGGTAGCACCGGCCCGCGCCGCCTGCCGGGAGCTGCTCGAGCTCGCCGAGCCGCCCGGCGCAATCGTCGCGGCGAACAATCTGATGACCATCGGCGTGATGCGCGGCCTGCGCGACGCCGGCCTGCGCGTGCCGGACGACATCGCCCTCGCCGGCTTCGACGATTTCGACTGGGCCGACAGCTTCAGCCCGCGGCTGACCGTCATGGCGCAGCCCTGCGAGCAGATCGGCCGCCGCGCCGCGCAGCTGCTGATCCGGCGGCTGGCCGAGCCGGAGAGCGCACACCGCACGCTGCGGCTGCGGCCGACCCTGTGCGTGCGCAACTCGTGCGGCTGTGGTTGATCGGACAATAATGTTCACTTCAAGGTATTGTTCTTGACCAACTGTTCCTGGATTTCATGTCGACAGGCGGCGCATCGTCTTCTTTGATGGTGCCCGCCGCCACTGTCTGCTACTATCATCTCTGCTTTGCCCGGTCGGGGTGAGATCGATGCTCGCAACCAGACGGCGGTTTGCCGCCATTGCCGGGGCCGCGGCCCTGGCTGCCGTGCCCGGCCGCGGTCGGGCGGCGCCATCCTGCGGCACTGTGCACGGAATTGCCGATGAGTGGTCCGTGAAGTCCGCCGAGGCGGCCGGTCTGGACCCGGCAAGGCTGTGTGCGCTCGACGGGCGGCTGGATGAGCGGCCCGTCTCGGACATCCATGGGCTGGTGGTCGCGCGCGCCGGGGCCCTGGTCTACGAGGCCTACCGGCCCGGCGAGGATCGGGTGTTCGCCGAACGTCTGGGCGTGGTCCCGCACGACGCCGACACCTTGCACGACATCCGCTCGGTCACCAAGAGCGTCACCTCGCTGCTGGTCGGCATCGCCGTCGACCGCGGGCTGATCGAGGACATCGACCGGCCGGTCGTGGACTATCTGCCCGAGTACGCGGACCTGCGTACCGCCGACACCCAGCGCATCCAGCTGCGCCATCTGCTGACGATGACTTCGGGCCTGCGCTGGAGCGAGGATCTGCCCTACATCGATGCGAAGAACTCGCTCCGCCTGATGAACGAGGCACCGGACCCGTACCGTTATGTCCTGGCGCTGAAGCCGGTCCACGAGCCCGGCAGCTGGTGGGAATACAGCAGCGGCAACACCATGCTGCTCGCTGCCGTGCTCCGGAACGTCACCGGCCAGAAACTTCCCGACTTCGCCCGGGAGGCACTGTTCGGGCCTCTGGGCATCACGCGCGTCGCGTGGATCGACGTGCCGCCCGCACACGAGCCCGCACCCTGGGGCGGCCTGCGCCTGCGCCCGCGCGACCTCGCCAGGATCGGCCAGCTGGTCCTCGACGGCGGCACCTGGCAGGGGCGCCGGATCGTCTCGCAATCCTGGATCGACGAATCGACCAAGCCGCGCGTGAAGGGCTGGGCGCCGTTCCAGTACGGTTATCAATGGGTGGTGGGATCGTCCAAGGTGGACGGGCGCGAGATCCCTTGGATCGCCGGCTGGGGCTTCGGCGGCCAGCGCCTCTATATCGTCCCGGTACTGCAACTCGTCGTCGCCATCACCGCCGGCCTGTGGGACACCGGCACCCAGGACATGGTGGTCCTGGGCATACTCAACCGTTACGTGCTGCCATCGGTCCGCGGGTAGCGAGGGTGCACGTCATCTTCCACGGCGTGGCGTAATCTTGGCGCGGGAGGTGCCAAGATGAGGCGCTGCCCGTAGCGCCGGCCTACAGCCGCCCCGCCTCGATGATCCGCTTGAGGAACCCCCGCGTGCGCTCGCTGGTCGGCTCCTTGAAGATCTGCTCGGGCGGACCCTGCTCGTGGACGACGCCGCTCTCGAGGAAGCAGACCTTGGAGGAGACGTCCCGCGCGAAGCCCATCTCATGAGTGGCCATGAGGATGGTCATGCCATCGGCGGCGAGCTGGCGGACGATGCCCAGGATCTCAGCCACCAGTCGGTCAGCGCATGGGTGATCTCAGTCGACCTTGCGCCGGCGATCCAAGAGCCGGACGTAAGCTGCCGCAATGAGGCTAAGTAGCGCCGACAGAAACATGATTGTGAGCAGGTTAACGGCAGCCCCGCTCGCGGTCAGCACGGCGCCGGTGAGCGAGGACACCAACGCGGCGCCCGCCACGGTCAATGCGCCCGAAAGGCCGGAAGCACCGCCCGCCAGATGGGGCCGAACCGACATGACGGCTGCATTGGCGCTCGGCAGGGTGAGCCCGTTGCCGAGGCCGGCGAACATGCTCCAACCGAAGAACGAGATGGGATGACGCACCCCGACCAAAGCAGTGATCAGGCCTGCCCCGAGCCCGGCGCAGGCGATCACCCTGCCCGCGATCATGGTCGTGGCGAGGGTATAGCAGCCTGCGTACCGGCCAGCGAGGAAGCTGCCGAGTAGGAAGCCAGCGGTAATGCTACCCATGGCGAGGCCGAGTGTTGTCGCCGACATGGCGAAGCTGCTTTGCGCGACCAGGGGCGTGCCGCTGAGAAAGGCGTAGAAGGTGCCGATGGAGAACGCCATACA
>JBDHTW010000197.1:0-2781 GCA_039808865.1 Geminicoccaceae bacterium | reverse complement strand
GGCGGCCCGATCAAGCCTCGGACCGAACCGGGGACAGGCGCTCCTACACCACCACCCGGGGCACGGCCGCTCGTTGCGGAAGGCTTCGCTCCTCTCGATGCGGTACCGCCGACTTGATGATCGAGCGGACGGACAGCCTGCGCTGGATTGGCGACGCCTCGCCCACGTCCGGCTGCCGGCACGGGTGCCATGTCCGCGTCCGCCGGGTCCGGACGACGGCCCGCTTGCCTTCGGCTGGAATATAGCATAGGGGTCCATCCTATGTCGCACACCAAGACCGGCAAGGATCAGCTGCTCGCCCGTGTCCGGCGCATCGCCGGGCAGGTCGGCGCGATCGAGAAGGCCATCGCCGGGGAGGCCGGCTGCTCGACCGTGCTGCATCAGGTCGCGGGTGTGCGTGGTGCGGTCAACGGACTCATGGACGAGCTGATCGCGGACCATGTGCGTGAGCATGTGGCGCGACCGGGGCTCTCGGACGCCGAACGCGCCGAAGCGGCCGACGAGCTGATCGCCGTGGTCCGTCGCTACGCGAAATGAGGATGGCCTTGCGTGATGCGTTCCTCCGAGATCGATGCCCTGCGGCATGAGCATGTGTTTCTCGGCGCCGGCCACGACGAGAATGCGCGGCGCACGCTTTGGGTCGTGGTCCTGACCACGGCGATGATGATCGGCGAGATCCTCGCCGGCGTTCTGTTCAATTCGATGGCGCTGCTGGCCGACGGCCTGCACATGGCGACCCACGCCGGTGCGCTCGGCATCGCCGCGGCTGCCTACGCCTATGCCAGACGCCATGCGCACAGCCGCCGCTACAGCTTCGGCACGGGCAAGGTGGGAGATCTTGCCGGCTTCGCCTCGGCCATGGTGCTCGGCCTCGTCGCCGTCGGGATCGCGGCCGAGTCGCTCGGCCGGCTGTTCGATCCGCAACCGGTGGCGTTTCGCGAGGCGACGCTGGTCGCCGCCGTCGGCCTCGCCGTGAACGTCGCCAGTGCCATGCTGCTCGGAGGTGGCAAGCACCATCACGAGCACGGCCACGACCATCACCACCATCACGACAACAACCTGCGCTCCGCCTACGTTCACGTGCTTGCGGACGCGCTGACCTCGGTGCTGGCGATGGCGGCGCTCCTCGGCGGCAGCTATCTCGGCTGGGTCTGGCTCGATCCGGCGATGGGGCTGGCCGGTGCGGCCGTCATCGCCAGCTGGTCGTGGGGCTTGCTGCGCGATACCGCCGCCGTGCTGCTCGATGCCACCGATCAGCGGCTCGCGGCAGAAGTCCGCATGCAGATCGAGGGGCCGGGCGATGCCCGCATCACCGATCTGCACGTCTGGCGTGTCGGCCCCGGCGCCCACGCCGCCATCGTCAGCGTGATCGGCCAGGTCGACGGCGACACGATCCGCCACCGTTTGCGGCCCGTGCACGAGCTTGCCCACGTCACGGTCGAGACCCGATAGCCCATCGCGGCTTTGCGCGTGGCAAAGGCGCACCGGCGGCGACGCCGTCCGCCGGTGGTCGGAAGCCTTTCACTGTGGCGTTTCCCTCGCCTATGTCCGCCGACGCATGCACGGCCATGTTCGGCCCCAAGATCGGGCCGCCTACGGCCTCGGTCCGATCGGGACCGGACCCCAAGGTCCCGCTTGGCAGGCGGGCGTCGTTGTTTGAAGGAGCGCCCGTGAATCGCAGCCAGAAAGCTGCCCTAGCCAGCGTCGGCATCGGCATTCTCGTCCTCGGCCTGAAGTTCCTGGCCTTCTTCGTGACGGGCTCGGTCGCGCTCTACTCGGACGCGCTGGAAAGCACGATCAACGTCGTGGCGGCGGGTGCCGCATTCATCGCGCTGCGGGTCTCCTCCCGTCCGGCCGACGCCAACCATCCCTACGGCCATCACAAGGCCGAGTACTTCTCGGCGGTGTTCGAGGGCGTGCTGGTCGTGCTCGCCGCGCTTTCGATTCTCAACGAAGCCTATCGCGGCTTCCTCGCGCCGCGGCCGATCGATGCGCCGATTCTCGGCCTTGCCATCAACGCCGTCGCCACCGTCGTCAATGCCGTCTGGGGCTGGACGCTGCTGCGCTGGGGCCGGGCCTGGCGCTCGCCGGCGCTGGTCGCGGATGGCCGCCACATTCTCACCGACGTGTGGACCTCGGGCGGCGTGCTCGTCGGCATCGCCCTCGTCGCCCTCACCGGGTGGGCCGTCCTCGATCCCGCCCTCGCCGCGCTCGTGGCGCTCAACATTCTCTGGTCGGGCTGGGGCATGGTGCGCGAGGCCACGGGCGGCCTCATGGACGAGGCACCCGCGGCCGAGATCGTGACCCGCCTGAAGAGCTGCATCGGCCAGCACGCCGCCGGCGCGATCGAGGCCCACGATGTGCGCATCCGCCATGCGGGGCGGATGACGTTCGTCGACTTCCACCTGATCGTGTCGGGGGACATGCGCGTCACCGACGCGCACGACATCTGCGACCGGATCGAGTCGGCCCTGAAGGCCGAGATCGACGGCGAGGCGGTCATCACCATCCATGTCGAGCCCGAGCACAAGGCCAAGCACTCCGGCGTCCTGGTCCTGTGACGTCGCCGGCCGGCGCGGCGGCGGGCAGCCCGGGTGCCACCTGCGTGGCACGGGGCACGGCCCTGGTTGCCGTCAGGCGCCGGACTGTCGAACGACGTCAGGCATCCAGCCGGCGGCGACATCGAGAACCCGGCCAGCCCAATCACGCTGATGGCTCGGCTGGAGCCCCTTGTGGCGGTACGCCGTTCCACTCGCAGGTAGGGTCCTGCTATGCCTTTCC
>JBDHTW010000196.1:0-2987 GCA_039808865.1 Geminicoccaceae bacterium | reverse complement strand
CAGATGGTGGAGATCGCCAAGGCCCTCTCGCTCGACGCGCGCGTCATCATCATGGACGAGCCGACCTCGAGCCTGACGCTCACCGAGACCGATCGTCTGCTCGAGGTGATCGCCGACCTCAAGCAGCACGGCGTCGCCGTGATCTACATCTCGCACCGCCTGGCCGAGGTGCAGACCTGCTGCGATCGTGTCGTCGTGCTGCGCGACGGACGCTTGGTCGGCGGGCTGGCCAAGCACGAGCTGACCCACGCCGCCATGGTGCGGATGATGATCGGCCGGGATCTGAAATCGCTCTACATCCCGCCCAAGGCCCCCCCGAAGCCGACCGGGCTCGCGGTCACCGATCTGGTGACGGGCGCCTTTCCCGATCATGGCGTGACCCTGGCGGTGCGCTTCGGCGAGATCCTCGGCCTTGCCGGCTTGGTCGGCTCCGGCCGGACCAGCCTGGCCCAGACCATCTTCGGCGTGCAGCCGTCGCTCGGCGGCACGATCATGCTCGACGGCGCGCCCATCACCGTGGCGACGCCGCGCGATGCGATCGCCAAGGGCATCTATCTCATCCCCGAGGACCGCAAGCGCACCGGGCTCGTGCTCGACCTGCCGATCGTCGAGAACATCTCGCTGGCGGATCTCGGGACCTACACGCTGGGCACCATCATCAGCGGCCGTCGCGAGCAGAAGGTCGCCGAGGAGCAGCGCCGCAGCCTGAACATCAAGGCGCCCTCGGTCGGCACGGCCGCGGTCACGCTGTCGGGCGGCAACCAGCAGAAGGTCGTGCTCGGCAAGTGGCTGTCGATGCGCCCCAAGGCGATCATCCTCGACGAGCCCACCCGCGGCATCGATGTCGGGGCCAAGGCCGAGATCTACGCCATCATGCGCCGGCTGGCCGATGCCGGCGTCGCGATTCTGATGATCTCCAGCGACATGGAGGAGGTCATCGGCGTCAGCGACCGGATCGCCGTGATGCACGAGGGCCGCATCAGCGGCTACCTCGAGCGCAAGGACTTCTCCGAACACAATGTCCTGATGCTCGCCGTCGGGCAAACCGGCCAAGAGGAAGCTGCCGCCCATGCTTAAGAAAGAGCTCGGCCTGGCCTTGATGATCCTGGTGATCGGCGGCGTCACGGCAGCGATCAATCCTCAGTTCATCTCCCAGGTCAATCTGATGAACCTCGCGAACCAGATCGGCCTGTTCGGCCTGTTCGCGATCGGTGAAGGCCTGGTGATCATCACGGGCGGCATCGATCTCTCGATCGGCTCGATGCTGGCGCTTCTGGGCGTGATCTTCCTCGATCTGTTGGTCAACCACGAGCTCAGCTGGCCGCTGGCACTGCTGATCACCCTGGGCGGCGGCGTCGTTCTCGGTGCCGTGCACGGCATTCTGATCACCCGGCTGAAGCTGCAACCCTTCGTGGTGACGCTGTGCGGCCTGCTGATCTACCGCGGCATCGCCCGATGGTACACGGTCGATTCCACCCAGGGATTCGGCTACGCCACCGACTACGATCTGCTCGAATGGCTGACCTCGGGGCGCACCTACAACATTCCCCACACCTTGATCTTCCTCCTGGTCGTCGCGGCGATCATGGCGGTGGTGCTGCACAAGTCGATGTTCGGCCGCTATTTGTTCGCGGTCGGCAAGAACGAGGAGGCGGCGCGGTTCTCGGGGATAGCGACCGCGCGCGTCGTCACGGCCGCCTATGTGCTGGCCGGATTCCTGACCGCGCTGTCCTCGATCTTCTTCGTCTTCTACACCCAGTCGGTCTCCCCCTCGGCGCATGGCAACTTCTACGAGCTGTACGCCATCGCCGCCGCCGTGCTCGGTGGCTGCTCGTTGCGCGGCGGCGAAGGCTCGATCGTCGGCATCCTGCTCGGCACCGTGCTGCTGCAGGTCCTGCAGAACCTGGTCAACATCCTGGGCATTCCCTCCTCGCTCAACTTCGCGGTGATGGGCGCCGTGATCCTGCTCGGCGTCATCGCCGACCGGCAGCTGCAGGCGCGGCGCCAGCACAAGCTCGCGCTGGTCAGTGCCGAGGCCCGCAGTCTCGCACGCCGCCCCGCCGGCGCACCGGCCTGACCGGCCCAACCGCAAGGGGAGCGCTCGATGCCGGTCGACCCTCGCCACAACAGCCGCCGGCTGCGCGACGGCCCCGATCGGGCCGTCGCGCGCGGCATGATGAAGGCCATCGGCTTCACCGACGAGAGCTTGGCCAAGCCGCAGATCGGTGTCGCCCATTGCTGGATCGGCACCATGCCCTGCAACTGGAACCACCGCGAGCTGGCGGCGCTGGTGGCCGATGGCATCCGCGAGGCCGGCGGCACGCCACTGGAGATCAATACCGTCGCGATCAATGACGGGATCACCACCGGCACGGAGGGCATGAGGACCTCGCTGGTCAGCCGCGAGATCATCGCCGATTCGGTCGAGCTGGTCGCCCGCGGCCACATGCTCGACGGGCTGGTCACCATCGCCGGCTGCGACAAGACCATTCCGGCCATGGCCATGGCGCTCGGGCGCATCGACATCCCCGGCCTCCTGCTCTACGGCGGCTCGATCGCGGCCGGGCGCTGTGTGCGCAAGGACGGTCCGTTCGGCGACCGGGCGCTGACCATCCAGGACATCTACGAGGCGATCGGCGCCTTCCATGCCGGCCACATCTCGGCCGAGCAGCTCAAGGACGTCGAGGATCATGCCTGCCCCGGTGCCGGCTCCTGCGGCGGCCAGTTCACCGCCAACACCATGGCCACCGCCTGCGAGATGCTGGGCCTGTCGGCGGTCGGGCTCAACGACATCCCGGCCACCAACGCGCGCAAGGCGGAAGCCGCGCGCGCCACCGGCCGGCTGGCGGTGCGCCTCGTCGAGGCCGGCATCACGCCCCGCGCGATCGTCACCCGGGCCAGCTTCGAGAACGCCATTGCGGGCGTGATGGCGACCGGCGGCTCGACCAACGCCGTGCTGCACCTGCTGGCCATCGCCCGCAATTTCG
>JBDHTW010000195.1:0-2994 GCA_039808865.1 Geminicoccaceae bacterium | reverse complement strand
CGCGCAGCAGCTCGACGAGGTCACCTTTGTGGGCGCGCAGCCGGTCGAGCAGCCCGGCGGGCGGCGTGCCCCGCCAGCGCACCCGCTCGCCATCACGCCAGAGTTCGACCCCGGCCGTGGCGGCCTCGCCGAGGAGCCGGGCGGCGCTCACAGCTCGCCCTCCTGCCAATGGCCGACGCGAATATCAGCGCGCAGCGTGCGCGAGACCCGGCGCAAATCAGCGTCATCAGCGTCATTGGCGTCACGAAACGGGTCAGCAGCAGCATTCCCGACCCTCGATGGCGGCTGCGATGACGCTGATGACGCCAATGACGCTGATTTGGCGACCCTCTCCACATCGATCGTGCGCGCATGTCCGGTGCGGTCGGTGCGCACGGCGACCCCGGCACGGCGGAAGGCCGGCGCCAGCCGACGCAGTCGGTTGCTCAGATGGTGGGCCGTCTTGGGAAAGCCGCGCTCGCGCCGCTCGTCGTCGGTGGCAATGGCCTTCAGCCGGTCGAGCAAGGCCGTCGGCTCACCCGTCCAGCAGACCTCCTCCTCGACCAGCCGCCGCACGAGCTTGCCGAGGATGTCGGCCTCGAGCGGGATCAAGGCGCCACGTTCGCGGTTCTCGAGGTAAGCGCCCAGGAACTCACCCGGTGCCCAACCGAATGCCGGGGCGGCCGCCTCGACCCATCGCGCGAAGTCGGCCATGCGCGGGGTCTCGAACAGCGTCACCAGCGTCATGCGCGTCAGCGCGGTGGTCGCGGCATCGAGCAGGCAGGCGAGGATTTCCGGAGCGGCCGCCTCGAACTCGGTCCACAGCTCGGCCTCGAACTGGATGTGCGTCGGCTCGCGCGCGGGCAGCTCGATCAGCAGGCTCCGGTCGGCGAGGTCGGCTGCCGTCGCGATCTCGGGGATGGCATTGATGATCTGTGGCCGGCAGACGGCGAACAGCGTCTCGTCGGCGTTGGTGTAGAGCGTGCGCGTGCCGAACGCGGCGCCGGTCGCCACCCGGCACATGGCGTCGGACAGTTCCTGGTCCATGCTGCTGATGTTCTCGAACGCCACCACCCAGCCGTTGCGGGCGGCGATGAGAAGGTCGCGCTCGTCGCGTGGCTTGGTCCGGGTCTCGGCCGTGTTGGGGTCGACCAGCCGGCGCAGCATGCGGGTCACCGTCGTCTTGCCGGAGCCCTGCTCGCCCGACACGGCGAGGACCGGGAACGGCCCCTTGGGCATGAAGCAGCCGATCAGCCAGCCGATGACGAGCCGGGAGGCGACGGGCTCGAGCCCGAGCAGGCGGTCGAGCTTGGCCAGGCCATCGCCACGCACCGGCAGCGGCAGCGGCTTCAGGCCACCCGGCCGGATGAACCGCACCGGCGAGCGGGCGAGGAGCCGCCAGCCTGCCGCATCGATCTCGATGACGTTCCAGCTCGGGTTGCCGAGGTCGAGATAGACCCGCCCGTCGTGCCACCCCAGGCGGACGAACCACGGCGATGCCGCCCCGCGCGAGGCCATGGCGTCGATCTGGTTCAGCGCATCGGTCATGGCCTGGCTGCCGGGAGCGCTCGGCCGGGTGCTGCCATCCGGCAAGGTGGCCGGGTTGCGGTCGCCATATTCCCGCTGCAGGTAGCGACGGTAGGCCTCGCTGCGCACGGCGTAGCTCTCGGCATGCCCGAGCACCTCGACCGTGGCGAAGGTGGCGCCGGTGTCGTCCTGCCACAGCTCGGCCTCGGCCCCGATCGCGACGAGCGCGTCACGCTGGCTCTGCCGCGCATCCTCCTCGCCGCTGGCCTGCCGCGCGGCACGCACCATGGCGTCGAGCACGGACACCCGCACGCCGAGCGCCTGCGCCATGCCCTTGCGCTTCAGCTCGTAGTCGAGCTTGGGCAGGGCGGCGAGGAGCAGGATCTCCTCGGCAAGATGATCGTCGTCGGTCGGGACCGCGGCGCGTGAGGTTTCCTCCGCCGCGGCCACGGCCTCGTCGAGCACGGTGCTGACCGAGGCGTTCATGCGCGGCTCCCTGCGGCGAGGGCAGCGGCGATCGTCCGGTCGGCATAGTCGCGGCGCGTGATCTTGCCCATGTCGCGCTCGTGGCGCTGGTCGTAGTCGATGAGCACGCGGTGGAGGGTGTCGGGGTCGGTGCAGCCGGCCCGCGCCAGCGCCGCGGCGAAGGCGAAATGCGCGGTGCTGCGGTCGGCGAACGAGCGCCTGCCGGTCCAGATCGCCCGCACGGTGGGCGAGCGCAGCACGGCCGCCGCCAGCGCCGCGAGATCGGCATCGGTCAGCGCGTGGCCGTCGCGATTCATCCGTGCCACCGGCCGCTCGATCCGCGGCAGCTCGGCCGGGACCTCGACCGTGTCGGCGAGGCCCTGGCGGATGCCGCTGCGGCGGGCCACCGGATCGGCCACGCCCGGGGCAAGCAGCGGCGGCGCGACGTAGTGCAGCGCCACCGGCGTGAACGGGCTGCGGTCGACCGGTGCGCCCAGCAGCCAGCCCTTGGCTTCGGCATCGTCGACGGCGCGGTCGAGCCAGAACCAGAGCCTGACCCTGATGCCGGGCTTGATCCCGGCGCTGCCCGTCGCCTGCCACCAGCACGCGGCTTCCGCGAACGGCTCGGGCAGCAGCTCGAGCACGTGCGCGACGCCGGCCTCGGGCTCGGCGGCAAAGCAATCCGGATCGGCGACGCCGTCGATGTCGAGCGCGATCCAGCGCCGGGCCATGGGCGCGAACGTGACCGCGTCGGCGTGCACGGCGCGATCGCACAGGCGACGGCAGCAGCGGCGGTCGATGCCGGGGCGCGGAGCGCCCCGGACGATGGCGGCATAGGGATCGCGAGCGACCCGCTGCAGCAGCTCGGCCAGCTCCTCGAACGAGGACACCTGCCGCTCGTGCACCGAGAACCAGGCCCCGGCCATGAAGCCGACCACGCGCCGGTCGGCCTCGATCCGCTTGGTCAGCATGCCGCTGCGCGAGCGCAGGACGGTGACGATGTCGGCGTCGTGCGCGAGCGGG
>JBDHTW010000194.1:0-3058 GCA_039808865.1 Geminicoccaceae bacterium | reverse complement strand
GTCATGTTAATCGATTTAATGTTGTGAAATTTATTGACAAGATAATTTGATGTGGAAAGTTGTGATTGTTTGGTATTTTCGAGATTGCCGGCATTTTTCTAGTCTGGGCGTTCGGCCGTGGTCTCGACGGCAAGTCACGTGGCTAGGGCCGGCAACTTGTGGTGCGCCGGTTGAATCGGCTGGTGGCTGCCGTCAGCATCGCTCACGGGGACCGCTTGCGTCGCGGGCGCCCGGGGCGCACACTCCTCCATCTGGTGATCGTGCCATGGGCCATGCGCGGCCCGGGTGGATTGCCGGCAGGACCGGAGAGCCTGCGCAGTGGCTGGCCCGGCACAGGAGAAGGGGCTGTCCCGCAGGCTAGAGCGTGATGCAGACTTGGCCAGGCATGGCGGCCACCATCGGCACGAAACGCCGCCCGTCATGCAGGCCCGAAAGGAGGCAGCATGATCGGCACGGACCATATCCGCAATCCTGCCGAATGGAGTGTCGACCAGCTCAGGGCCGCGGGACGCGCCGTCGAGCGGGCGGGCCATTCGGTCAGCGGCCTCGGCCTTGCCGAGTCCGGCCAATTGCCGGCGGTGCGCCGGATCGGCATCGACGACCTGAAGACGGCGCTGGTGCACGGCATCGACGATTTCGCCGCCTCGCGTAGCGATGTCGTCTTCATCTGCCTGGTCTACCCGCTGGCCGGTCTGCTCCTGGCTTGGTTCGCGCTCAACCACGACATCCTGCCGCTGGTGTTTCCGTTGGCCGCCGGCTTCGCGCTGCTCGGGCCGGTGGCCGCCGTTGGCCTCTACGAGGTCAGCCGGCGGCGCGAGCAGGGGATCGCCACGAGCTGGGTGGATGCTCTGCAGGTGGTCCGCGCGCCCGCCTTCGGCGCCGTGTTCGTGCTGGGGCTCGTCCTGTTGGGCATCTTCCTGCTCTGGCTGGGCACGGCGCACGCGATCTACCTCGCCACCCTCGGGCCGCAGCCGCCGGCATCGGTCCGCGAGTTTTTCGCCGACGTTCTCACGACCGGGCCCGGCTGGGTGATGATCGTGGTCGGCTGCGGGATCGGCTTCCTGTTCGCGGTGCTCGTGCTGATGATCAGCGTGGTGTCGTTCCCGATGCTGCTCGACCGCGACCCGGGCCTGTACGCCGCGGTGGCGACCTCGGTGCGCGCCGTCGTGACCAACCCGGTGCCGATGGCGGCGTGGGGCCTGATCGTCGCTGGCGCCCTGACGCTCGGCTCGCTGCCGGCGCTGCTCGGTCTGATCTTCGTGATGCCCGTGCTCGGGCATGCCACTTGGCATCTGTACCGCCGGCTCGTGCCGCGCTGAATCGACCATATTCCGCAATTTTTGATGGGTTCCCGGCTGCGGCGTGACGCCGCAGCCGGGATGCTGCGATTTCGGCGACTGGCTTATGCCCGTTGTTCGCCCGTCGCGTGAGTTGGCGCGTCTGCCGATACCTACCCGCCGTCGGCAGTCAAACATGGGCCAACTTACCCGTTCATCACAGCAATAATGGACATCGCCGAGGTAATGGTGGTTGCGGCATGTGTATCACGTACCGGCCATCGCAATCCGTATAAGTCACCCTTCGGTTGATATGACGTAATGGCCGCCGGCAGGGCCTCCGCGGGCTGATTCTTGCCGATGTAATGCAGCCGCCAATGGAAGAGATCGCCGCGCACGTCGTCGATCTACGCAGATGGGCCAACCCAAGGCCACGGAATACCTGAAGGCGGACGAATGATACGTGCGATTTTGGCGGCAACGATCTTACTTGGCTTGAGCGTGCAGACGGTCGTGGCCAAGCCAACCTGGAAGTCTGGTGCGAGTGGCCACAGCGCCGGCAGCTTCGCCGTCTGGCGGGGCGCGCCGCTTGGCTTGGCGACCGGCTGGGCGCCGTGGGACAACTGGAGCAACATGCTGAGCTACATGAGCGGCAACGGTCCCCGTGTGCTCCGTTCCATGTCCTCCAACGTCAGCATCGGTGTCGGGCTGTTCCCCAAGAGCGGTGGTAATCTCGCCGACTGCGCCGCCGGCAAATACGCCGCCAATCATCGTGCCTTCGGCAGCCGCCTCGCTGCCAACGGCCTCGGCAACGCCGAGATCCGCCTGGGCTGGGAAGCGAACAACGCCTCGTACCCGTGGACGGCGGTGGGGCATTCGGCCGACCAGTGGAAGGCGTGCTTCACCAATGCCGCGAAGGCGATCAAGGCGGGTGGCCCCGGCCTGCGCATCGCCTGGCACATGGCCAAGAAGGGCAAGATCGGCGTCACCAATCTGTGGCCCGACGGCGCCCCGATCACCAACATCGGTGTCAGCCATTACGACGACGATCAAGCCCGCTTCGGCAACGAGACCGCCAACGGCAGCCCGTGGGGCCTGCGCGCCTGGCTGGCGTTCGCCCGCAGCAAGGGCAAGCAGCTCGAGATGGCGGAATGGGGTGTCGGTCGTCGCGGCGACAACCCGACCTACATCCAGAACATGTACGAGTTCTTCCGCGACGCCGGCAGCGGCTTGGCGCACGAAGGCTACCTGAACGGCCGCGAGCATCAGCTCTACTCGGCGACCAGGGTGCCGAGGTCGAGCGCTGCCTACCGCAGCTTGTTCTAAGGCGGCTGCGGCAGCCCTGCGGACGAAATTGGCTCGAGCCTGGCCAGCAGCACGCTGGCCAGGCTCGAGCCGTTTCAAGGTACCGCTTCGCCACTCGGCTGCCCTCACGCGGGGCAGAGCCGTGAGCGGCCCGCCCGGACGCGGCGGGCCGTGGAGCATTACCTGCAAACACGTGGTGCGAGGTGGTGGTCGAGTGGCGGGCAGGTTCGTGGGATGGCCGAGGGCCATCTCCGGCGCCGAGCGAAGCCCGCGCGATCGGCGGGACGCCCTGTCTGCTCGGACAGGCCAGCGCGCACGCTGGCCGACCACGAGATGAGAGCCTAGGTTCCCATCGTCGCTCGACGTTGCAGCGCTTTTGGCTGGAGCACGACGCTGAGCGTCGGGAAATGGCTCGCGGACAAAGGACCCGATGGCTGCACCATGCCGTGCGTGGTGGCCCGGGCCGTGGACCGGCT
>JBDHTW010000193.1:0-3064 GCA_039808865.1 Geminicoccaceae bacterium | reverse complement strand
GGTTCGGTTGGCAGAAAGGGGCAAGAATCCCCTTTAACACTTTGCATGCTTGGTGGCCTGCTCAGGCGGCCCGCTGCAGCGGGGGCGGTGGCGTGAGCTGGTCGAGGCGAAGGTCACGCAGCCGATCGGGATCGCGCGGCACGTCGCCGCTCCAGGTGTAGTCGCCGGTCAAGTTGATATGGTCCCAGGCCAACGGCCAGACGTGGGCGAGGATCTGGTCGGGTAGATCGTACCCGTGGCGGCGCAGGGCGCCGACGGCCTCGTCAAGGTAGCGACTGTTCCAGAGCACAATGGCGGCGACGAGCAGGTTCAGGCCCCGGGCCCGGTGCAGCTGGCTCTCGTAGGCGCGGTCGCGGACCTGCCCGAGTCGATTGAAGAAGACCGCCTTGCGGAGATTGTTGCTGGCCTCGCCCTTGTTCAGGCTCGCCTGCATTTCATGGCGGAGCGTCGGGCTGCGCAGGAGGTCGAGGAGAAAGCGCGTGTGTTCCAGGCGGCCAACCTCGATCAACGCCCGCACCAGGCTGCTCTGGCGTGGGTTTGCGGCGAGCTTGGTGATGACGTGCGAGGGGACGACGGTGCCGGCACGAATCGAGCCGACCAGCCGCAAGAGGTCGGGCCAGCCGTCGGTGATCCGCTGCTCGTGCAGGCGCCCGCCGATCACCGGCTCGAGCGTTGGCCAGGCCCTCGGATGGTCGAAGGTGTAGAGGCGAGTTGTCGGCAAGTCCCGGATGCGAGGAACGAAGCGGAAGCCCAGCAAAGCGCACAGGGCAAAGACGATTTCTGTAAAGCCGCCGGTATCGGTGGTGTGCTGCTCGATCCTTAAGCCGCTCTCGTGCAGGAGGAGGCCGTCGAGGATGTGCGGCGCCTCGTGCGCCGTAGCGGCGATGACCTTGCTGTAGAAGGCGCCGAACTGATCGGAGAGATGGCTGTAGAAGCTGACGCCGGGCTCGCTGCCATATCGGGCGTTGACCGCCGACGGGGCGAGACCATGGCCGCCGGCCTGGAAGAATTGCCCGTCCGATGAGGACATCGTGCCGTCGCCCCAGAGCTTGGCGATCGGCAAGGTGCGTTGGGCATCGATCAGGCGTGCGGTTGCCTGAACGTAGGTTTCCTCGCGCACATGCCAATCCACGACGCGGGCGAGCTGCCAGAAGCTGGCGCCCCGACAGGCTTCGGCCATGCGCTTGAGGCCCATGTTGATGCCATCGGCGAGGACGGCGGTGAGCAGCGTTCGCCTTTCCTCAGGCGGCAACCCGGTCTTCAGGTGCATGAAGCAGCCGGTGAAGCCAGTCCATCGATCGACCTCCTCGAGCAGGTCGGTGATTCGGACACGGGGCAGCATGCTGTAGAGGAGCTCGGATAGCGCCGTCACTTCCTTGGGCGTACTTGCCTGCAGCGGGGCCATGGTAAGCCGCCCGTTCCGGATCCCAGCGTCGGGCAGCTGATTGCCGGCCGCCTGTCGCTCGACCTCACCCAAGGCGGCAGCGAGTTGCTGCTTGCGGTCCCGAAGGAAGGAGGTGGCGTCGTGCATCACCGGATCGACAGTGGCGATCTGCTCCACAGCGCGATCGAGCGGCAGGAGATCGTCGTCGAGGCTGCGGTACCGATGGCTGCCTTCGACCCAGACGTCGCCGGCACGTAGCCGGTTCTTGAGCTCGGCCATCGCGCAGAGCTCCCAGAACCGGCGGTCGATCGTGCCGCCGCTCATCACGAAGGGTTGCCATCGCCGCGGCACAAAGCCGGTCGGCGCGTCCGTGGGCAGGGTGCGACGGCCCGTTCGGTTCAGCTCGTGCAGCAACGCGAGGGCTTCGAGAAGCGGCCGAACCGCCGGGATGCCTCGGAAGGCGAAAGTGTCGAGCAGAAGCGGTGTGTAGCGTCGCAGGCGCGTGTAGCTCGCCTGGACGAGTTCGACCGGATCCTCGCTGTGACGTCCGGTCAAGGCCTGGGCCTCTTCGACGGCGGTCGTGAAGCGGTCCCACCCTACCGCCGCCTCGATGGCGGCGAACCCGTCGCGGCCGTCGGTCCTGGCCGCGACCAGCTCTGCGCCGGCCTTTGCGAACAGCCGCAGCGTGCGGCTGATCACCCGCCGGTCGTGGCCCAAGGCGGCAAGTTGCCGCCGTTCGGCCCGACGGAACATCCGGCCGACGAGCTTGTCGTGCATGTCGAGCGCCTCGTCGGTCAGACGTGGCCCGAGCTCGAGCATGGTCGCCACCAGGATCCCGCGTCGTCGCGTGACCGACAAGCCGCGCAGGTGGCTGAGCGAGAGCCGTTCGCCTTCTCGCGCGAGCCTGACCAGGTGATGCCGCGGGACGCGGGTCGCACGCTCGACGTCGATCCCGATCTCGCGAACCCGCCGAAGGCGCTCGATAATGGCATGGAAAGCGGCGGCACTGGCGACTCCCGGTGACTGACGGAGCCAGCCGAGCCATGTCCCGGCCGCGTCGGGACCGACATCGAGCAGCTGGTCGAGGCGAGTGCTCTGCTCGCGGTCGAGACCTTCGATCAATCGCGCGAGAACCGTCCGCTCGCAGCGGGTGAGCCCGGCTGCGCAGAGCCGCTCGATAACCGTGATCCCGGGCACGATGATCTTGCGGCGCCGCAGCTCGTCGCGAAAGCCGACCGCAAGCTCGGCACCGGTCCTGACGGTCAGGCTGGCTTGGTCGAGCCAGCCCTCGATCTCCCGGCGTGCCCGGCCTTCGAAGGGCCGCCAGCCGAGCAGGTTCTGCAAGGCCGCGGAGTGCTCGTACTTGGTGTTGGGGCGGGAGGCGTAGCCGCCCAGGACCTCCGGCACGACGCCGATCTGCTCGGCGACGAATGCGACCACCGCGTCGGGAAGCTTTTCGCCCGGATGGAGCAGGCGGCCCGGGTAGCAGAGCGCACAAAGCTGCAGGGCGAAGCCGAGCCGATTACGACTGCCACGGCGGCGATTGATCGTCGCCAGCTCGACCTCGCCCAGCGTGTAGTGCCGCGCGGCTTCGGCCCGATCGACAGGCAAGGCGAGGAGAGCCAGCCGTTGGGTCGGCGTGAGAAGGCGTCGACGTGCCATGGGGATCTGTCATGCTAG
>JBDHTW010000192.1:0-3200 GCA_039808865.1 Geminicoccaceae bacterium | reverse complement strand
GAGGAACTGGTGTTTTCCAAGCAGCAGCAAATCGCCGCGGCCCACAGCTACGTTCTGCAACGGCTGGCCGCGGCCGGCGTTGCGGCGGCGGACCCGACGGCATGGCCCGCGTTCGAAGCGCGCCTGACCGGCGTGTTCCCGACCTTGTGCGAACTCTTCGCCGAGATCTACGGCGAGCGCCCGGATTGCCTGGACCAGCTGGCCGAGCTCGTCCTGCTCGGCGCCCGTTCGTGGTCGGCCCGCCCCGACGAGCTGAAGGCCCTCGACGCCCGGCGCGAGGCGGATCCGTGCTGGTTCCAGTCGAACGAGATGCTGGGTGGCGTCTGCTACGTCGATCGCTATGCCGGTACCTTGGCGGGTATCCGGGCGCAGATTCCCTACTTCAAGGAGCTGGGGCTCACCTACCTGCATCTGATGCCGCTGTTCCTTTGCCCGGAGAAGAACTCCGACGGCGGCTACGCGGTATCCAGCTACCGTGACGTCGATCCCGCGCTCGGCAGCATGGCGGAGCTGCGCCAGCTCGCGAGCGAGCTGCGCCAGAATGGCATCTCCCTGGTCATCGATTTCATCTTCAACCACACCTCCAACGAGCATGCCTGGGCCAAGGCGGCGCTGGCCGGCGATCCGGAGTACGAGGGCTACTATTGGCTCTTCCCCGACCGCAGGATGCCGGATGCGTACGAGCGCACCACGCGCGAGATCTTCCCGGACGATCATCCCGGCTCGTTCGTCCAGCTGCCCGACGGCCGGTGGATCTGGGCGACGTTCTACCATTTCCAGTGGGATCTGAACTACGCCAACCCGGCGGTCTTTCGTGCCATGGCGGGCGAGATGCTGTTCCTCGCCAACCAGGGCGTCGACTTTCTGCGCATGGACGCGGTGGCGTTCATCTGGAAGCAGCTCGGCACGCCGTGCGAGAGCCTGCCCCAGGCGCACACGCTGATCCGCGCCTTCAACGCCGTCTGCCGGCTGGCGGCCCCGTCGCTGCTGTTCAAGTCCGAGGCCATCGTCCATCCCGACGAGGTCGTCGCCTACATCAGCCCCGACGAGTGTCAGATCTCCTACAACCCCCTGCTGATGGCCCTGGGCTGGGAGGCGCTGGCGACGCGCGAGGTGCGCCTGCTCGATCAGGCCATCGCCCGACGGCAGAACATCAACCAGCACTGCGCCTGGGTCAACTACGTGCGCAGCCACGACGACATCGGCTGGACCTTCGCTGACGAGGAAGCCGCCGAGCTCGGCATCGTCGGCTTCGACCACCGCCGCTTCCTCAACAATTTCTACGTCAACCGCTTCCCGGGCAGCTTCGCGCGCGGCGTCCCGTTCCAGGACAATCCCCGGACCGGCGACTGCCGCATCGCCGGGACGACGGCCTCACTGGCCGGTGTCGAAGCGGGCGACACGGGGGGGATCGGGCGCGTGCTGCTGCTCTACGCGATCGCGCTCTCGGCCGGGGGCATCCCGCTGATCTATCTCGGCGACGAGGTCGGTCAGCTCAACGACTATGGCTACCTCGACCATCCGGACGAGCGCGGCGACAGCCGCTGGGTGCATCGGCCGCGCCGCCCGGTGCGCCTCTATGCCGAGCGCGACGACCCGGCCACGCCGGCGGGCAGGATCTATGCCGGTCTGACCCACCTGATCGCCCTGCGCAAGGCGCGCCCCGAGCTGGCCGGCGGTCGCGTCGTCCACTTCCCGACGGGCAATCGGCACGTGCTCGGCTACCAGCGCCTGGCCGCCACGTCGGGCCTGCTCGTGCTCGCGAACTTCGCCGACGAGCCGCAAACCGTGGCGGCGCGCTGCTTTTCGGCCATGCCGCCGCGCGCCTTGGACCTGGTCGGGGGCGAGATGCGCCATCTGCGCGTCGACCTCACGCTGCGCGCCCATCAGGTCGCATGGCTGACCTGCAGCTAGGAATATCGTTGACATGAGAGACTTCCGGACACCGCTGACGTTTCAGCAGATCATCTTGATGAACTTCGGTTTCTTCGGAATTCAATACAGCTTTGGCATGCAGCAGACGGCGATCAACCCGATCTTCAACTTTCTGCACGCCGAAGCCCACAGTCTGCCGCTGCTCAACATGGCCGGGCCGATCACCGGCCTGATCATCCAGCCGATCATCGGCGCGATGAGCGACCGGACGTGGTCGCCGCGCTGGGGGCGGCGCAAGCCCTATTTCTTGATCGGGGCCATCGGCTGCAGCCTGTGCCTGTTCCTGTACCCGTTCTCGATGGCGCTGTGGATGGCGGTGCTGCTGCTCTGGATCCTCGACGCCAGCAACAACACCGCCATGGAGCCTTACCGGGCGTTCATCGCCGACAAGCTGCCGCCCGATCAGCACGCGACGGGGTTCCTCACCCAGAGCTTCTTCACCGGCCTCGGCATCACCCTGGCCAACGTGTCCCTGTTCGTCTTCCAGGGCATCGTCACCGGCGAGAGCGCGTCGGGCATTCCCTATTGGGTGTACGGGTCGTTCTTTCTCGGTGCCGTCTGCTCGATCGGGTCGGTGCTGGTCTCGGTGACGACGACACCGGAGATTCCGCCCAGCGACGAGGAGCTGCGCCATCTGCGCACGAAGAAGCGGGGCCTGGTCCCGGCGCTGGTCGAGATCGGCGAGGCCATCAAGGACATGCCCAAGCCGCTCTGGCAGCTGGCCCTGGTCTACCTGTTCCAGTGGTATGCCATGTTCTGCTACTGGCAGTACGTCTCCTTGAGCATCGCCCAGTCGGTGTGGAACACGACGCCCGCCGACACCGCGCTCTACTCGCAGGCGGTCGGCTGGACCGGGCTGATCAACGGCTTCTACAACATCGTGACCTTCGCCTCGGCGTTCGGGCTGGTATGGCTGGCGCACAAGCATGGGCCGAAATGGGTCCATGCCGTCTGCCTTCTCGGCGCCGGCGTGGCGCTCCTGCTGTTCCCGCACATCACGAACAAGTATCTGCTGTTCGTGCCGATGCTCGCCTTCGGCATCGCCTGGGCCAGCATGATGGGCGTCCCCTACATCATCGCGGTGGCCGAAATCCCCAAGGAGCGGTACGGCGTCTACATGGGGATCATCAACATGATGATCGTGATCCCGATGCTGTTCCAGACCCTGACCTTCGGTGCCGTCTACGACGGTCTGCTCGGCGGCAACCCGGGCAATGCGATCATGTTCGCCGGCGCCCTGCTGATCGCGGCAGCGGCGGCGACCC
>JBDHTW010000191.1:0-3200 GCA_039808865.1 Geminicoccaceae bacterium | reverse complement strand
CAGCTCCTTGAACACGTCGCTCTTGGTGTAGGCGAGGAGATGCTCGGGGTCGCGGAAGGTGTAGGGGTAGTAGGTGACCCCGATCGGCGGGTAGCTGCGCGCGGCGAAGCTCGAGCCCGAGATGATGATGTCGACCGAGCCCAGGGTCAGGCCCTGGTTGATGTCGGTCTCCTTGCCGAGCTGCGAGGATGGGAAGACGTCGATCTGGTAGCGGTTGTCGGTGCGCTTGGCGATCTCCTCGGCCGCCCAGACCGATTCGGTGTGGAACGGCTCGGACGGCTCGTAGACGTGGGCCCACTTGAGCTTGGTCTGCGCGTCGGCCGCACCGGCCCACATGGCGGCGGCCAGCGCGGCGGCGATGACCGGCAGCTTCATCCTCATGCCTATACCTCCTCTGATCGATCGGTTGATGTCCCGCGAGCGCGATACCCGCGCCCGCGCGCACGACAGGTCATGGCCCGGCCGTGACATCTGGATTACGGGATCGCATGGTCGACGTCGCGCGGGAAAGGCGCGCCTCATGCCGGGAGCGCCGCCCGCGCGCCGTCGCGCACGATCCGCGTCAGCGCCACCTTGAGTTCGTCGACCAGCCCGGCATCGCCGGGCAGGTCGCTGCCGAATATCTCTTCGACGGCCAGCACTACCTCAACCAGCGCTGCCGGATCGTCGGCCAGTGGCGCCGCAAGGGCGCGCAAGCGCCCCGCAAGCGGGTCGTCGAGCGGCAGTTCCCGTCCGGCCTCGTCCCGCCCCAGCAGGAACCGGAACCACATGGCAAGGGCAGTGACCAAGTGGGGCACGGGCTTGCCGCGCCGGCGCGCCTCGCGCAGCACGGGCAGCCAGCGCACCGGGATCTTCTGCGAGCCGTCCATCGCGATCTGCAGCGTGCGGTGCTGCAGCGATCGGTTGGCGAAGCGTCGCAAAAGATCCCGGACGTAGCCCTCGACGACGAAACCCGGCGGCGCCGTGGTCAGCGGCGCGATATCCTGGCGCATCAGCCGCTCGACGAAGCCGGCGAGTCCGGGCTCGGCCATCACGTCGGCGACGTGGGGCTTGCCGAGCAGCGCGCCGAGATAGGCGATCGCCGAGTGGGCACCGTTGAGCAGCCGCAGCTTCAGATCCTGGTAGGGCCGGACGTCGCGGACCAGTTCCGCGCCCGCCGCTTCCCAGGCTGGGCGGCCGGCGGCGAAGTCGTCCTCGACCACCCACTGCACGAACGCCTCGGCGCTCACGGCCGCCTCGTCGCGCAGGCCGATCAGGGCCGACGCATGGTCGAGCGACGCGGCGGTCGCAGCCGGGACGATCCGGTCGACCATGCTGCTGGGGAAGCGGACCTCGTCGTCGATCCAAGAGGCGAGATCGCGGTCGACCTGCCCGGCGAACTGCCGGACCAGGTGGCGCAGGATGCGGCCGTTGCTCGCCATGTTGTCGCAGCAGAGCACGGTGAGCCCACCGGCACGTGCGGCGCGCCGCTGCGCGAGTCCGCGGACCAGCCAGCCCAGCGTCGAGCGCGGCGTGCCCCCGCCGTCGACATCCGCCCGGATGTCGGGTTGGGCGAAGTCGATCTCGCCGGTCGCGGGATGGTGGCCGTAGCCCTTCTCGGTGACGGTAAGGGTGACGATCCGCGTCGCCCGGGCAGTGAGGCGGGCGAGCAGGGCCGCTGCCTCCTCGGGCGCGAACAGCGCCTCGCGCACGGCGGCGACCACGCTCGCCCGCTCGGCGACGCCGTCGTTCTCGATCAGCGTGTAGAGGCAGTCCTGCGGCCGCAGCGCATCGCGGACGGCCGCGCCGCGCAGGCTCGCGCCGCAGACCGCCCATGGCCCGGGCGCCGCTTCGAGCGCCCGCTGGGTGAGGATGGCCTGATGCGCCCGATGGAACGCGCCGAGACCCAGATGCACGATGCCGATCTCGGCCTCGAGCGCGGCAGCGGGCGGCAGAGCCGCCCGGGGCGCGATGTCCCGCAGGGTACGATAGGACAGCCGGTCCATCCTGCCTTGGCCTCAACTTCCTGATCGACTCGTGTTACGAACGCCTTAACATTCTAGTATACCAGTAGTCAATGCCATACTAGCATGGTAGAGGATGCCGCATGATGAACCTCGATGCGCCATCTCTGTCGGCCGGCATGCCGGCGATCCGGATCGAGCGCCCGGCCTCCGCCGGCAGCCAGGCCTACGCGGCGCTGCGCCACGCCATCGTGACCTTGAAGCTGCGCCCGGGCCAGCTGCTGTCGGAGCAGGGCATCGCGCAGCAGCTGCGCACCAGCCGGACGCCGGTGCGCGAGGCCTTCATCAAGCTTGCCGACACCGGGCTGATCGAGGTGCAGGCGCAGCGCGGGACCTTCGTGCGCAAGATCTCGGCCAAGGCGGTCAGGGATGCCCGCTTCGTCCGCGAGGCCATCGAGACGGTCGTGCTGCGCGAGGCGGTGGGCCGGCTGAGCGGCGCATTCTTCACCGCGATGCACGAGCTGGTCGCCGCCCAGCGCGCGGCCGCCGCCGGCAATGCGCTCGAACGGTTCCTGGCCCTCGACGATGCGTTCCACCGGGCGTTCGCGACCGCGATCGACCACGGCCACGCCTGGACGGTGGTCGAGGCGCAGAAGGCACAGATCGATCGGGTCCGCTATCTGAGTCTGCCGGGCGCCACACCGATCGACCGGCTGATCGACCAGCACGAGGCGATTCTCGCTGCCGTCGAGCGCGGGGACGCTTCGGCGGCCGAGACGGCGATGCGCACGCATCTTGCCGAGGTCCTGGCGGTGCTCGAGCCTTTGAGCCAGCGCTATCCAGACCTGTTCGAGCGCGAAGCGGGCTGACGGGCGCGTCCGTCGCGGATACCGGCGCGCGCCGGCCCAGCACCCGGCCATCCCGACGCGGCGCCTTTGCGCCGGCTCACGGCCATTACTCTGCAGTTATGATGGTTGGCCAAGAGATCATTTCCCTCATGCGGGCAAATTGGTGACTATCGACCCGCGCTGATGCCCCGAACTGGTCAGGGACTGCCGGGCATACATGCGGGATCGAAGAAGTTCACTGCCCATTCGGACGCACGATCAAAATGATCCTGCACGCCGCGACTCGCCCGATTTCTGGAGCGGGTCATTTGCCGTGCGTGGAGCGGTCTGAGGCGGTGTTTGGGGCGATGCGGGCGTTTTTGCGGGAGAGCGGTCTTGAGTGAGGATCGGGCGCGGCAGGGGGAGGCGG
>JBDHTW010000190.1:0-3279 GCA_039808865.1 Geminicoccaceae bacterium | reverse complement strand
GACCGAGCCCGTCATCCACACCGCCAGCCCCGGTCCCCGCACATTCGGTGCCACGGATCGCGACGTCCACAACCGCCTCAAGCCCGCTGCGCCAGCCAACCCGGTGAATGATCCAGGTTAGCTCAACGTGGTCGAGACCTTCTTCGCGCGGCTCACCCGCCGTCGGCTCCGGCATGGCGCGTTCCACGCGCTGGTCGACCTCCAGGGCACCATCAACTGCTACCTCGCCGAGCACAACGCCAAATCCAAGCCGTTCGTCTGGACCGCCGACCCGGACAACATCATCGCTGCCGCCAGACAAAGGTACCAAACGTTAGATTCGATCCACCAGCTACGGCCGAACGACGCATCACCGCAGTGACGTCTATACCGCAGCAAGTCGACTACCCTAACCGGTCAGCCGCATCACCCCCAATATCATCTCGTTGACGGCATGGACGTCGAACTTGCGCGTGGCCAGGGCTCGGCTCGCTGCGCCGGCTCGACCGATCCTCTCGGGTGCGTGCAGAAACTCCTGCATCGCCGCGGCGAGCGCCGACGCATCACCCACGGGGACGAGCTGTCCGTTCTGGCCGGGAACGACGGTCTCGCGGCAGCCGGGCGCATCGGTGGTGATGATCGCCCGCCCCATGGCCATCGCCTCCAGGACGGTTCGCGGCAGGCCCTCATGATAGGAGGGCAGCACGTAGACGGAGCAGTCGGCAATCGCCGGACGCACGTCCTCAAGGCGGCCGAGATAGTCGATGACGCCTTCCGCGATCCAGGCCCGCAGATCAGCCTCGCGCACCGCTTCCGGATGATCGTCGATCCAGCCGACCAGCCGGAAACGCACCTCCGGGTGGACGGCCCTGACCATGCGGGCGGCCTCGACATATTCGGCGATGCCCTTGCTGGTCAGCAAGCGCGCGATCAACAGGAAGCTCGGCCGCTCGGGCAGCACCGTCGGGCGGAACGCCTGAAGATCGATCCCGATGCCGTTGATCAGCACCGCCTGCCGTGGCGAGCGCAACAGGCCAAGACGGGTGAACAGGGCCAGATTGTCGGGGTTGAGAAAGAACACGCGCTCGGCGCCGGCGAGGCTCACCCGGTACAGCGGGCGGGCGATCATCTTGGCCAGCCGCGCAGCATGGCCATGCCCGGCGAACGCGTAGCCGACACCCTCGATCATGGCGAAGAATGCGCGCACGCCGGCCAGCCTGGCCGCGATGCCCCCATAGAGGATGGGCTTGATCGTATAGGCAAGCACCGTGTCGGGCCGCACGGCGCGGACCAGGCTGATCAGAGCGCGCAGGCAGGCGACATCCTGCATCGGGCTCAGGCTGGCCCGCCGCAGCGGGAGGTCGACATAGCGCACGCCGAGCGCCGCCAGCCGCTCGCGCACACTGGCCGAGGCTCCGCTGGCGCAGGCGACCACATGATGCCCGCGGGCGAGCATGGCCTGCAGCAGCGGTCCACGGAACACCAGCAGCGACTCCGGATGGGCGCCGATCACCAGGACGGTCTTGGCCGGAGTTGCCGCCGGGTGTGACGCCGGCGGCTCAACGAGCATGCCATCTGCCTGCATGGGGATCCTCGCGTCGCGACATCGCATAGATCAGGGCAAGGAAGAGCCAGAACATCGAGAAGCGGACACCCTGCTGGGCGATGCCGTAGATCATCGGCGGTAACAGCAGCAGGAGCCGAAACCAGTCGGCCCGGCGCACCAGCACGAACAGTAGCAGCGTGAACAGCGACAGGCCGACGATGCCGTAGGCGAACAGGATCGAGCCCACCGTCGAGTGGGTCTCATTCTCGAGCCGGAACCGCGCCGGATACTCGCCGTCGCCGGCGCCGAGGAGCAGATATTGCGGGAATAGCCACAGCCGTGCGTAGCCGCGCTCCGCCAGCGAGTCGTTGGCCGTGTCCTTGCTCGCGAAGCGCTTTTGCGCGAAGGCGAGCATGCCTTCGGAGGAGCGGTCGAGGCGCGGTTCGGCCATCTGCATCACGACAGCCCCGGCGAGCAGAACGGCGGCCACAAACCCGGCCCGGCGCAGATCGATGCGGCTGAACAGGACCACGAGCAGGACCAAAGTCGAAAAGCCCAGAATCGCGGCACGGGAGACCGAAAAGGCGATGACCAGACCGGCTAGCGCCAGCACGGCCAGATCGATCAGCCGCAGACGCCGGTCCTCACGGAGCACGAAGTGGCAGGCGGCGGTCAGCAGCGCCCAATAGCCCATCTGGTTCGGGTCGTTGAAGGTACCCATCGCGCGGCCGAAGCCCTCGTCGCCGACGACGAGCAGCACGGCCACCTCGAGCAGCAGCGTCGCGAGCAGCCCCAGCCGCGTCGCCCTCGCCAACTGGCGGCGGTGCTGGCGAAACACCGTCACGACCACCACCAGCATCAGCATGTTGTACGCGACGTAGCACGCGCTGAGGACGAACTCGCGGCTGGCGAGACGGGTGAACCAGAAGGCGTTGACCACGACCACGTAGGCGAGGAAGGCACCGGCGGCCATCAGCAGGTCGGGGTAGCGTGGCAGCCGGCGGATGCCGAGCAGCAGGATGATCGGGAACGTCGCGGCGATGAACAGGTGCGCCGGCTGCAGGCCACCACTGGGCAGCAGATAGAGCGGGTTGAGCAGGATGTAGAACATCCACCAGCCGCGAAGGCTTTTGCCGCCGCCGGGCACATGGCCGGTGGCGGGCACGGCGGTCGGCAACGGCCGCAGCGCCATGGGGGACTGGTTCATGTCAACTGGCCGACAGGCGGCGCGCGACGGCGCCAGTGACGAGGTCGACGATGGCAGGAAGCGCCTGCGCATGGGAATTGCAGCACAGCAAGGGCACTTGCCGCTCGCGTAGCAACTGGCGGACACCGTCGAAGATCCGCGCCGAACGGCGCAGCCATGCCTCGTCGGCGAGCAGCAGGCGCTCGGTCGGTGTGTAGCTCGCGGTGCGGTTCCGCATCCGTTCGCGAACCGTCGCTGCAGGCGCCTCCACGGTCACGACCAGATCCGGGAACCGGCTGCGCGCCAGCACGCGCCGGACGGCGAGCGGCCAAGTGTCGTCAGATTGCAGCGCCAGGGAATAGAGGGCCTGCCCCAGACCCTGGTCGAGAACCACGAGTTCCGAGGGGCGGGGGGGCACCGCGTACAGCGCATGGATGTAGAGCCAGTTGTGCAGAAGACGCAGGGCCATGGCGGGGCTCGGCTGCGGGAAGAGCCGGCCGGTCCCGACAGCGGTCAGCGTACCGGCCGGATCGAGCACCGCCTGCGCGGCGACCCGGGCGAGCTTGTA
>JBDHTW010000189.1:0-3343 GCA_039808865.1 Geminicoccaceae bacterium | reverse complement strand
CTAGAACGCGAACTCGGTGAACACCGGGTCGACCTTGCCGCCCCAGGCCTCGTGGAAGCGCTCGAGCTTCTCCTCGGCCGGGGTGCGGCCGTCCACGGCGATCTGCTCGAGCCGCTTGAGGTAGCGGGTCTCGTCCTGGCCGTCCCAGTCGATCCGGCCACGGGCGGCGAGCCCGGCCTTGGCGATCGCCACCACCTCGCGCGCGACGTCGCCGACGGTGCCCTTGCGGAAGCGGGTCTTGAGCGCCGTCTTGGGCACCTCGGCCCGCAGCCAGACATGCTCCTCGAGCGTCCAGTCGCGCACCAGCTCGTCCGCCGCCGCGAGCGCCGTGTCGTCGTAGAGCAGCCCGGTCCACAAGGACGGCAGGCCGCACAGGGAGCGCCACGAGCCGGCATCGGCACCGCGCATCTCGAGGAAGCGCTTCAGCCGCACGTCGGGGAAGGCCGTGGTCAGGTGGTCGCCCCAGTCGCTCAGCGTCGCCCGCTCGCCGGGCAGGGCCGGCAGCCTGCCCGCCATGAAGTCGCGGAACGACTGGCCGCTGGCGTCGATGTAGCGGCCGTCGCGGTAGACGAAGTACATCGGCACGTCGAGCGCGTAGTCGACGTAGCGCTCGAAGCCCATGCCCGGCTCGAACACGAAGGCGAGCAGGCCCGAGCGGTCCGGGTCGGTGTCGGACCAGATGTGGCCGCGGTAGGTCAAATAGCCGGACGGCCTGCCGTCGACGAACGGCGAGTTCGCGAACAGCGCCGTGGCGATCGGCTGCAGCGCCATGCCGACCCGGAACTTGCGCACCATGTCGGCCTCGGAGGCGAAGTCGAGATTGACCTGCACGGTGCAGGTCCGCAGCATCATGTCGAGGCCCAGCCGGCCGACCTTGGGCATGTAGGCGCCCATGATCTTGTAGCGGCCCTTGGGCATCCAGGGGATGTCCTCGCGCCGCCACTTGGGCTGGAAGCCCATGCCGAGCATGCCGATGCCCAAAGGTGCCGCGATCTTCTTGACCTCGTCGAGATGGGTGTGCGCCTCGCAGCAGGTCTGGTGCAGCGTCTCCAGCGGCGCGCCGCTGAGCTCGAACTGGCCGCCCGGCTCGAGGCTGATGTTGCAGCCCTGCTTGGTCAGCGCGATCGGGTTGCCGTCCTCGAGCACCGGCGTCCAGCCGAAGCGGGCGGCGAGCCCGTCGAGCAGCGCCCTGATCCCGCGCGGGCCGGCGTAGGGCAGCGGGCGCAGATCCTCGTGGGTGAAGCCGAACTTCTCGTGCTCGGTGCCGATCCGCCAGGCGACGCGCGGCTTGCAGCCCTTGGCCAGGTACTCGACGAGCTGGCGCTTGTCGGTGATCGGCTCGCCCTGGCCGCTCGGTGGTGCCGACATGAGACGTCCTTTCCTGGCCCGTGCCCGGCCCGGGGCCGCAGCGCCGCGCTGATAACCTGCCGGTCACCCGCGCGCAATGCGGCGCACGCAGACCTGATCTGCCGCTACATGTGGCCCTCGGCGAGGAAACGTTCCAGGCGTGCCCGCGCCGGCGCGATGTCGAAGCCGCGCCGCACGAGCCAATCGTCGCTGAAATAGCTGTCGAGGTAGCGCTCGCCGGGATCGCAGAGCAGCGTCACCACCGAGCCGGTCTCGCCCCTTGCGCGCATCTCGGCCATGATCTGCGCACAACCCCAGAAGTTGGTGCCGCTCGAGCCGCCGCAGCGCCGGCCGAGCCGCTCGCTGAGCACCCGCGTCGCGGCGAGGCTCGCGGCGTCGGGCACCGCGATCATCCGGTCGACCACGCCCGGCGCGAAGGACGGCTCGGCGCGCGGCCGGCCGATGCCCTCGATCACCGAGGCCGGGCCGTCGTGGCTGGTCACGCTGCGGTCGGCCCAGTAGCGGTGGAAGCAGGACGGCTCGGGGTCGACCACGCAGACCCGGGTGGCCAGCCGGCAGTAGCGCACGTAGCGGCCGATCGTGGCCGAGGTGCCGCCGGTGCCGGCCCCGCATACCACCCAGCGCGGGACGGGGTCCGGCTCCAGCCGCATCTGGTGGAAGATCGACTGGGCGATGTTGTTGTTGCCGCGCCAGTCGGTCGCCCGCTCGGCATAGGTGAACTGGTCCATGAAGTGGCCGCCGCACTCCGCCGCCAGCCGCCGGCTGGTCTCGACGACCGCGCGCGGGTCGTCGGCGAAGTGGCACTGCCCGCCCTGGAACTCGATCTGCGCCACCTTCTCGGCCGAGGTGCCGCGCGGCACGACCGCCACGAAGCGCAGGCCCAGGAGCTGCGCGAAATAGGCCTCCGAGACCGCGGTCGAGCCCGACGAGGCCTCGATCACCGTCGTCTCGGGCCCGATCCAGCCGTTGCACAGCGCGTAGAGGAACAAGGAGCGTGCCAGGCGGTGCTTCAGGCTGCCGCTCGGGTGGGTCGACTCGTCCTTGAAGTAGAGCGTGATGCCGGGCGTGGCCGGCAGCTCGAGGCGGATCAGATGCGTGTCCGCCGAGCGGGCGAAGTCGGCCTCGATCCGGGCGATCGCCTCGTGCACCCAGGCGCGGTCGGTCATGGCGTCGTGTCCCCCACGGCGGCCGGCGCTGCCGCCCACCGACCTCGCCCCGCCCCGTCCCGACGCTTCTGCCACCACGCCCGGCATCGGGTCAAACGGCGGCGCCCGGCTCCGGCCGGACCGCGCGGCCGATCGTCGACAATGGAAAAACGACCAACTGCAGACGCTTTCAGCGCGCAACGATCAAATCGTCAGGATAAAATCGACGATAACTGGCACCTGGAAAGCAAATCTGCGCAAACGTGTCGTTTTCACAAATGCGATTGACATCGGCCAACACGAGGTTGATTATATTATTGTACGTACGATGACATTCGGCTCATCTAAGTACAATATTGGCGGAAACCAACTTTGGGAGCAAAACCGATGCGCCGATTCTCCTTCGGTGTAGCAAGAACACTTGCGCTCGCGATTCCTTGCGCTCTGGCATTGGTAGCGGCGGCGGCCAGTCCCGCCAGGGCCATCAGCGCACCGGACGCGCGCGCCTCCTGCGATCGATTTGGCGTGCTCAACCCGTTTCGGTCGGAAGGCGCGACGGCCTGCGTCCGGGTGGGGCCGGGGAATTACAACGTTACTTTCGGCGCGCCGTTCGTCGGCCCCGGCATCGGGCGCTGCACCGTGACCGGGACGCTCGGCGTGGCCAGCGCGCTGTTCGACGCGGCGCCGCCGACGCCCGGCACGATCTTCCTGTCGTTCCTGCCGGCGCCGTTCCCCGGCGGGCCGCAGCGGACGGTGAAGGTCTACACCTTCAACTCGGCCGGCGTGCCGACGGACAACGGCTTTCGCCTGCTCGTAAGCTGCTGAGCACG
>JBDHTW010000188.1:0-3345 GCA_039808865.1 Geminicoccaceae bacterium | reverse complement strand
GGTCGTCGAGCCGCGCCTGCGCGCAGGTGATCTCCTGATAGACCCGGTACTGGGTGTCGAGCGTCCGCCCCTGGTGGTGCAGCAGCAGGCCGGAGCGGCTCTCCAGCCGGCCGGGGGCGCCGGAGATCACGACCACCGGGGATTTCTCGGCGAAGGCGCCGGAGACGGCGTTGACCAGGTTGAAGGCGCCGGCGCCGTAGGTCACCGCCGCCACGCCGATGGTGCCGCGGAACCGACCGGCGGCGTCGGCGGCGAAGCCCACGGCCGGCTCGTGGCTCAGCGTGTGCAGCGGCAGGATGCGGCTTTCCTCGGCGACCTTGAAGAAGGGCAGGGCGAAGTCGCCCGGGATGCCGAAGATCTCCCCGGCCCCGTAGCTCTTGAGGCCGTGCAGCAATGCCTCCGCGACGTTCATGGCCCTAGGTCCCCCGGTGCGCCCGCCACCCACCGCAGCTTAGCCAATGACATCGGCAAACGATATGCTCGGTGCGGGCCCGATCCTTGCGGTCCGCGCCACGCGCGACTTAAGCTGACCCGGTGGCGACGATCCCATTTCCACCTCAGATTTTGACGGACGACGACGAGCGCGCGATCGAGCGGCTGCTGCGGGCCGGCGGTGCCTACAGCTATGTCCAGGAGCACGGTCGGGAACCGTGCCTGGCGCTGTTCGACCGCGCTCGGCGCTTGCGCGGGCGCATCGCCAAGCGTCACGGCGTCTATGTCGTCAGTGATGCGCGCGGGTACGAGCTGCTGCGCACGAGACGCCTCGAGGACATCCTCAGCGCGCTTGCCGAGTAGCGCCGCCCAATCCACCAATTGCGGGGTTATGCGGCGCCGGGGATTGGGCTAGGAGAGGCGGCCGCTCGCCGCGGGCGGCCGCCCATCGCATCCACGACATCGGATTCCCGGGCCATGCATCGACGCCATCTCCTAGCCGGAGCCGTGCTGCTCATGACCGCCACCGCCGCCAAGGCCGCCGACCCCGACAACACGCTCGTGATCGAGCTGTCCTCGGGCGGCACCGTGCTGATCGAGCTGTTCCCCGACGTGGCGCCGAAGCATGTCGCTCGGGTCAAGGAGCTGGCCAAGGCCGGGTTCTACGACGGGATCATCTTCCACCGGGTGATCCCGGGCTTCATGGCGCAGACCGGCGATCCGACCGGCACCGGCACCGGCGGCTCGGGCAAGGGCAACCTGATGGCCGAGTTCAACAAGAAGCCGTTCGTGCGCGGCACGGTGGGTGCCGCGCGCTCGCAGAACCCGAACAGCGCCGACAGCCAGTTCTTCATCTGCTTCGCCCCGGCGCCGCACCTGAACGGCCAGTACACGGTCTGGGGCCAGGTGATCGAGGGCATGGAGAACGTCGACAAGGTCGCCGTCGGCGAGCCGCCGGCCAACCCGACCAAGATGACCAAGGTCCGGCTGCAGTCGGACATGTAGCCGGCGCAGCCAGCCGTGCCGCCCGGCACCCTGCTTCCGGGCGAGGAGCTGCGCATTGCGCGCGCGGCGAGCCGAGTGCGAGGCGACGCTCGACCGGCTCGCCGATCCCCTCGGACGGGTCAGTCGCTGGCGGCCTCGAGCGGCACGCCCTCGATCGTGATCCGGTGCATCAGTCGCCGCTCGCCCTGATAGTCGTTGACGGCGAAGTGCCAGGTCGCGCGGTTGTCCCAGAACGCCACCGACCCCGGCTCCCAGGTGAAGCGGCACTGGAAATCGGGTCGCACGGCGTGCCGGTACAGATAGTCGAGCAGCGGCCGCGATTCCTCGTCCGTCCAGCCCACGAAGCGAACCGTGAAGCTGGGGTTGACGAACAGCGTCGGCCGGCCGCTGTCCGGATGGCGGATCACCACCGGATGCACGGCGTCCTGGGTCGCCGCCTCCGGGTTGCCGATGCGGGTCGACAGCTCCGGCACCGACTGGTTGCGGCCGCCCGGCCCGAACACGTGGCGGCTCGAATGCAGGGCGCGCAGGTCGCGCAGGGTCCGCTTCAGGCCGTCCGACAGCGCGTCGTAGGCGGCCGACATGCTGGAGAACAGGGTGTCGCCGCCAGCGCGCGGCAGCTCGCGCGCCACCAGGATCGAGCCCAGGGCCGGGGCGAGGTCGTAGCTGTGGTCGGTGTGCCAGTTGTTGCCCATCGCCCGCTTGTGCTCGGGGTCCTTGCGGACCTCGCCGATCATCGGGAAGCCCTCGACGGCGCGGAAGAACCGATTGACATTGATCGGCGCGAACCGTTCGGCGAGGTCGACATGCTGCTGCGGCGTCAGCCGCTGGCCGCGGAAGAAGACCACCCCATGCCTGGCCAGCGCCGCACGGATCTCGGCGATGGTCTGCGCCGGCAACCGGTCGCTCAGATCGACGCCGCGGATCTCCGCGCCGACCGTCGGGGTGAGCGGCTCGACCACCAGGGCAGCGGACGCCAGCGTCGGATTCCGGTCCAGAGCATGCATTCTCAGCCTTCCCCTCAGCCCCCGCTGACAACCTCTTCGAACAGGGTCGGATCGAAATAGCTCTCGGCGGGCAATGGATCGGCAAAGGCGCCGACCGCGACGTTGAATTCGGTCACCCGGTTCAAGATCCTGGCCACGTCGCCGTTGCGATATGGCTCGAGCCAGTCGACCGCCGAGCGCCATCGCACCGCATCGTAGAAGCTCTGGAGTTGCTCGCTACTGAATTCGTCGTAACGCCCCGCGTGCAGCATCGGCAGAATCTCGGCCGGCCGTTCGACCAGCGCGGCGTTCGCCGGCAGCCACGCCCGGATGAATCGGCGCAGGACATCCTTGCCATCGGCGTGGAGCGCGTCGCTCGCGGTCCAGCCGTTGAGGGCAGACGCTTGCGGGTATTGCACACCGTCGGCGAGCCTGACGGCTCCCGGCGCCGCCTGGGCGATGGCCAGATCGAACGGCTTCCAGGTCGCCACGGCGGGCACGGCCCCGGCGATGAAGGCGGCTACCGCATTGCCCATCTGCTGGTGCACGATCTCGACGTCGTTGGCCGGATCGAGGCCGTTGGCCCGCAGCACATGAAACAGCAGGTAGTGAGCGGTGGTGCCGCGCGAGGTGGCGATCTGGCAGCCTTTCAGATCGGCCACGGACCCGATACCCGATTCGGGATGCACCCAGATCTGGGTCAGGCCGAATTCCTCGCAATTGATGAGGAACACCTTGCCGACGCCGCGGGCGGGAAAGTTCGAGAGGACCGCTCCCGTCGTGACGAGATCCACGCTGCCACCGGCCAGCGCCTGAAACGCCTCGAGGCCGGTGACGAACAATGTCGGCTCGATGACGAGCCCCTGCTCCTTGAACGAGCCCAGATGATCGGCGACCCAGAGGTGAGCGTCGGCGGCCAGAC
>JBDHTW010000187.1:0-3378 GCA_039808865.1 Geminicoccaceae bacterium | reverse complement strand
CTTCATCGATCGAGCCCTCTACCTGCCCAAGGCCTGGACCGACGATCCGGCGCGCCTGGTCACCGCGCATGTGCCGCCTGGGACTGCCTTCGCGACCAAGCCCCGTCTTGCGCTGGCCATGCTCGAGCGGGCGGTCGCGGCCAAGGTGCCGTTTAGGTGGGTGGCCGCCGACAGCGTCTACGGCGTGGGCGAGATCGAGATGGCGCTGCGGCGGGTCGGCAAGGGCTACGTGCTCGGCGTCAACGGCACCCATCCCTTCAACGCCTGGGGCGACAAGCCGGCGGTGGCCGGCACGGCGGAGGCGATCGCCCAGGCGCTGCCCGCGTCGGCGTGGGCGCGCCTCTCGCCCAGCGACGCATCCAGCCCGCCTACGTCATTGCCTGGTCCGTCTGGCGACGCGCCCATCAGGCCGCCGCACAACGCTCACATCTGAAGCAAAGAATGCAACTGTAATGCTAGGTTGTCTCCTCTGGCGGCTTCCAACGCCAGTGTGCTGCGATGCCTTAGAGAACGATCTCCCGCCGTGGCGGCGGCAAGTCGTGGCCTACTTGACCAGCTCGCGAACGGGCACTGCCGTGCATCTACGCCTGCTCCGAAACTCCCGTTTCCCCCCGAAACCCTTCGCGTTGTGCTCATAGGTGCGTAAATGCTGGGGAATCGGCCGGTCGAGGGGGTGGCTTCTCCTGCAATCATCCTATCCCCCCGAAATCCCCCGTTTCCCCCGAAACTACATGCCCGGCTCACCGGTAGCGCATGGAGAGGGCGCGGCCTCGGAATGTGCGGCCGTCATTTCGGCTCCGCACCCGGCACTCGCACCGTGGTGCCAACTCTGTCGCCGCAGGGCTGGCAACGCCGCCCAGCCTCGACCTCGACGAGGCGCTGATGCTCGGACCGCCCCTTAGTGAGCTGCCACAGCCAGATCGGGGTGCTGTGAGCGCCCGCGCAGCAGAGGGCGACCAGACCGGTACAGCCGCGTAGGTCGCGTAGCCGCAAGGCATGGCGTGGGCCATGTCGCCTTGTATCGTGGAACGGCGGTTTCGCTCGAGCCCGCGGCCGAGCGAAACTCAAGCATGGATGGAACACATAGCGCGAAGCTGGCGGCCAGCGTCGTGCCCCTGGTCATGATGCCGATTAGCGTATAATGTCTATATGGATTAGGGATATTAATTGTGAGGGCATACTATGGCGTATTTGACCGTGACCACGCAACTCGACGTGGTCGATCCTGGCGACGGCAGGCTCAGCCTGCGCGAGGCGGTGGCCCAAGCCAATCTGGGCACCGGAGCCGATACGATCCGCTTCCTTTCGTCGCTCGAGGGCAAGACGCTCGTGCTGACCGGTGGCGAGTTGAGTGTTACCTAAGATTTGGCGATCGATGGCGACCAGGACAGGAATGGCATCCGGGTGACCGTCGACGGCAACCATGCGAGCCGCATCCTCGATGTTGTCGGCGGCGGAACGGATGTGCAGCTGCAGCATCTGAACCTTGCGAATGCGGCATTGGCGCCGGAGCAAGACGGCGGCGCCATCCGGGTCAACGGCGGGGGACTGACGGTCGAGGACTGCACAATCCGAGATACGGGCGGAGATTTTACCAATGCACGCGGTGGCGGCATCTTCGCGACCAGCGGCAGTCGCGTCGCGGTCAATGGCAGCACCATCAGCGGCAATATCGGCTGGTATGGCGGCGCGATAGCGACGGCTGCCAAGGTCAGCCTGACCGTTCGGCATTCCCGTCTGATGGGCAATCGCGGGTATCTTGGCGGCGGCGGCATCCGTCTGACGGGCGGCAGCACGTTGATCCTCGAGGACAGTGTCCTGTCGGGTGGCGTTACGAACAGCCATAGTGGTGGCGGCGGCCTCGACATCGCCGAAAGTGCGGCGACCATTCGTCGGACGACGATCAGCGAAAACTCAAGTTCGCTGGGAGGCGGGATCTTTGCGTCCAATAGTCAAGTTGTAATTGAAAACAGTTCGCTTGTTGGCAACCGTGCAGGACCGCACAGCTACGAGGGCGGGGCAATCAAAGCAATCGACGGTAGTCTCTCCATTGTAAATTCGACGATTACTGGCAATCGTGCCATACTTGATGCTGGAGCTATCAGCACCGATGGACCACTGCAGGTATCGAATAGTATCATTGCTGGAAATTTCAGCACGCGTGGCACTTTCGCAAACTATCAGCCGGATGATATCCTCGGCGCGATCACGCTGAGCAACGGCCACAATGTCTTCGGCAGCACGGTTGCCGGCAGCATCGCCGGCGACCGCCAGAACGTCGCCGCCGCCACCGTCTTCGCCACGCTCGACCCTGCCACCGGCGGCGGCCAGCTGAGCCCCACCGGCATTGTCCCGCTGAAGAACGCGCTGACCAACCCGGCACTCTCCGCCGCCGACCCGATCACCGCCGGCAGCTTCGGCCAGCTCGGCACGACCCCGCGCCCGCTGCCCGCCGGCAGCCTGCCGGACATCGGCTCGATCGAGATCGCGCAGCCGCTCTCCACCAGCCCCACCGCCAACAACGACGTGCTGACCGGCAGCAATGCCGCCAACAACCTCTCCGGCCTCGCCGGCAACGACCTGATAAAGGGCCTGGCTGGTAACGATACGTTGAACGGTAGTGACGGCAGCGACGTGCTCGACGGCGGCCCCGGTAACGACGTGCTCAACGGCGGCAACGGCGTCGACATCGCGACCTTCGCCGGCGGCACCGCCGTCGTGGTCGACCTCGCGGCCACCCCGGCCACCGCCAAGCGCGGTGCCGAGACCGACACGCTCACCTCGATCGAAGGCATCATCGGCTCCGATGGTGCCGACACCTTCAAGGGCAGCAGCGGCGACAACGAGTTCCAGGGCGGCCTCGGCAAGGACACCGCCACCGGCGGTGCCGGCCGCGACCTCTATGCCTTCCGCAGCGTGCAGGACAGCCCGCCCGGCACCAACCGTGACATCATCAAGGACTTCGCCCCCGGTCAGGACGTGATCGACGTCAGCAACATCGACGCCGACAGCACGCTGCCGGGCCAGCAGAGCTTCCGCTGGGTCGGCAAGGCCACGCTCACCGGGGCGGCGCAGCTCGGCTACTACGTCGCCGGCGGCAACACGATCGTGCGTGCCAGCACCGATGCCGATGCAGCGGCCGAGGTGGAGATCCAGCTCAATGGCGTGAAGACGCTGACGCCTGCGGATTTCCGGTTCTGACCGGCGGAGCAATCCGTTGACGGGTGTGCGCTTTTTGCAGAGTATGCCAGCGTAGGTTGACGGAATCTGGGAGGGCGGCATGGCTCGGATCGGGGCGCTATCGGGGCACGGCGAGATCCTGATCGGCGGCATCGGCC
Source organism: Geminicoccaceae bacterium (assembly GCA_039808865.1). Classification (GTDB taxonomy): domain Bacteria; phylum Pseudomonadota; class Alphaproteobacteria; order Geminicoccales; family Geminicoccaceae; genus Benzoatithermus. Next base: position 40 of record JBDHTW010000187.1, on the reverse strand, counting down.
GGGGCCATGTGCGCTATGCGATCGACGAGGACGGCCGAGA
>JBDHTW010000186.1:0-3480 GCA_039808865.1 Geminicoccaceae bacterium | reverse complement strand
AGGTTGTTGATCGTGGCGTGAGCCGAGAGGAAGCGCTGCGCCTGGCCGGCCGATTTGAACCTTTTCATCTGGCGTTCCCGCCGTCGGGCCGGCTGATCCCTCTATTTAAACCTCGGATCAGTGGCTCAGCGACGCCGCAATCTCGAGGATCAGCGCACGCAGCCATTGGTGGGCGGGGTCGTGGCGGTAGCGGACATGCCAGCCCATTTGCACGGGAAAGGTGCCAAGATCGACCGGCGTCGGCAGGATCTTCAGCCGAGGGTCGCCGGCGAGACGTTGGCAGATCCGCCGGGGCAAGGTCGCACAATAATCGGTGACCTTGATCATTTCGGGGACGGCAAGAAAATGGGTGACCGAGACGGCGACCTCACGCCGTAGCCCCTGCCGCTCGAGGGCCTGGAACAGGCCGGCGCGCAGCTGGCCGGGTGGCAGCACGTTCACGTGCAGCATCCGCTCATACTGCTCGCGGGTAAGCTGTTCGCCGACATCGGGATGGTCGCTCCGCACGACGCAGGCGAGGCTGTCGTCCATCAGATGCTGCACGACGAGGTTGGCGGGCGGGTTGACGAGACGGCCCAGCACCATGGCGGTCGTGCCGGTGACCACGCCCGTCTCGGCCAAATCGTTGCCGTAAGGTACTAGGCGGAGTCGGATGCCGGGGGCTCGCTCGCGCAGCCGCACGACGATCGTCGGTGCGAGGGCATATTCGACGTAGCTGTTCGGCGCGATGGTGAACAGCCTGTCGGCCTGAGCCGGATCGAAGTCCTGCTGACCCAGCACGGTGTCGTCGAGTTCGGCCAACGCCCTGGCGATAACCGGCGCTAGAGCTTCCGCCGTCCGTGTCGGTCGGATGCCATAGCGCTCCCGCACGAACAGGGGATCGCGCAAGGTGGTGCGCAGGCGGGCCAGCGCATTCGACAAGGCTGGCTGGGTGATCTTGAGCCGTTGCGCCGCGCGGGTGACGCTGCGCTCCTCCATCAGTGCCACGAAGACCGGCAAAAGGTTGAGATCGTAGCGCATGAGTCATCATATAGATGAATATCTAAAATCATATCAATAAACTTCTGAAATATATGGCTTTGGCGCATGGTGACCGCATCCGAAGGGACACAACCCAGCCAGCGGAGATCGCCATGTCCAAGGGTAAGGTTCTTGTCGTCGGCTCCAACGCCACTCGGATCGAAACCCGAGGCGGCCGCACGGGGGCCACCGGCCAGTATCTCAACGAAACCGTCGTGCCGGCCATGGCGGTGGTGGCGGCCGGCTATGAGGTGGTGCTCGCCACGCCGAACGGGACGAAGCCGCACATCGACAAGGCGTCCGACAGCGCCGAGCATTTCGGCGGCGACGTGACGGCCTATGAGTGCGCCAAGGCGTTCTTCGCCGACGATCCGGCAATGAACCGGGTCCGCACCCTGCGCTCCGTGGTCGAGGCAGGCCTGGACGGCTATGTCGGCGTGTTCGTGCCCGGCGGGCAGGCGCCCGTGGTCGACCTGATGCAGGATGCCGACATGGGCGAGATCCTGCGCCACTTCCACGAGCGCTCGAAACCGACGGCGCTGCTCTGCCATGGACCGATAGCGGTTGTCGCGGCCATGCCGCACGCGCGTGAGTTCCGGGCGGCCCTGATCGCCCAAGACCCGGCCAAGGCGGCGGAATGGGCGCGGGGCTGGACCTACGCGGGGTACCGCATGACGGTCTTTTCCGATACCGAGGAGAAGGTGGTCGAGGACCACGTTCTGCACGCCAAGCTCTACTTCAACATGGTCGATGCCCTGCGGACGGCGGGTGGCGAGGTGATCACGACGCCGGTCGATTTCGAGCCGAACGTGATCGAGGACCGCGAGCTGATCACGGGCCAGAATCCACGCTCGGACCATCCGCTGGCGGCACGCTTCGTGGCGGCGCTCGATCGCTCGCTGGCCTCGGCATGAGGTCGCGTCCAACCGGCGGGGTGCTGCGTTGGCGGCCTGCCGAAGCCACGCTGCCAAAAGGAACCGGCGCCATGGCCAATTGCGTGAAAATCGTCGCCGTGCTCACGGCCCGGCCGGGCAAGACCGCGGACCTGCAAGCGCTGCTCTCCGGCATGGTGGCGCCGTCGCGTGCTGAACCGGGCAACCTGCGTTGGGATGTCTGGCGTGACCAAGCCGATGCCCGCCGCTTCGTCATCGACGAACTCTATGCGGACGATGCCGCCATTGCCGCCCACCGCCAGACGCCGCACTTCCAGGCTTATCTGGCCCGGATCAACGACCTAGCCGAGCGCACGGCCCTGACGCTCGGCCCCATCGAGATCGCCTGACCCTTCCTGCGGCTTCCCGAGGAGAATGACCCATGTCCCTCAAGGCAATCCTTCCCGACCGGCTCGGCTTCGGCGCCGCGCCACTCGGCAACATGTTCCGTGACATTCCCGAGGACGAGGCACTCGCGACGGTCGAAGCCGCCTGGAACGACGGCATCCGCTATTTCGACAATGCCCCCTTCTACGGCGCCGGGCTGGCGGAGATCCGCATGGGTGAAGCGCTCGCGGGCCGCCCGCGCGATCAGTATGTGATCAGCACCAAGGTCGGCCGCGTGATCCTCGACGAGATCGAGGACATCGCCACCCGCGACCTCGGTGAGAAGGGCGACGTCTTCAAGCACGGTCGCCCGAACCGGATCGTCAACGACTACTCGGCCGACGCAACCTTGCGATCGATCGAGGACAGCCTGAAGCGGCTCAAGATCGACCGCATCGATATCGTCTGGGTGCATGACGTCGCCCAGGACTTCTATGGGGACGAATGGCTTGGCGTCTTTGAGCGCGCGCGTCGTGGCGCCTTCAAGGTGCTCGATCGGTTGCGCGAGGAAGGCGTGATCAGGGCTTGGGGCCTCGGCGTCAACCGGGTCGAGCCGATCGAGCTCCTGCTGGCGCTGGAAAGCCCTCGTCCCGACGGCTTCCTGCTCGCCGGCCGTTACACCCTGCTCGACCATGCCAGGGCGCTGCAGCGCTTGATGCCGTCGGTGGCCGAGCGCGGCCTCGGCATCGTGGTGGGTGGTCCCTACAGTTCCGGCGCCCTGGTGGGCGGGCCGAACTTCGAGTACGCGCCGGCCAAGCCCGAGATCCTGGCCAAGGTCGCGCGGATCAAGGCCATCGCCGATCGCCACGGGGTGAGCATGAAGGCCGCCGGCCTGCAGTTCGCCCTGGCCAATCCGGCAGTCGCCGCGGTGATCCCCGGCGCCAGCCGACCCAGCCGCATCGCCGAGGACCGCGCGGCGCTGGAGGAGGCGGTCCCAGCTGACTTCTGGCGCGCGCTGCGGCAGGCCGGCTTGGTCGAGCCCGCCGCGCCACTACCGGCTGGAGCATAAATAAGCGATCGCTTCGCTGAACGGCTTCTTGCTCGCCTGGTGGCTCCGTCGAGACTCGCGCCAACACGGGTGGCGCCTGGGCCGGTCGGGCTATGGTGTCGCCGCTCACGGCGGGGGCGGGCAGGAATGCGG
>JBDHTW010000185.1:0-3657 GCA_039808865.1 Geminicoccaceae bacterium | reverse complement strand
GGTGGACGCCGTGCGTCCCATGGTTGTAGCGGAGCCGGGACCGTCAGAACAGATCCACGACCTCGAGCTTGTGTTCCTGGACATGCTCCAGCAGCTCGCCGAGCGCGGTCTCGATGGCGGCGGGGTCGATGCTGCGCAGGACGAGGCTGGTGCCGAAGCGCTCGTGGCGCGCGAAGGGGTAGCTGCCGATCTCGACCGTCGGGTTGCGGGCCTGGATCTCGGCCAGCGGCTTGGCGATCTCGCCCTCGGGGCAGAGCAGGGTCAGTGTCTTCGACAGGACCACGGCGCCGCCCTTGAGCCGCAGGCGCAGGCCCGGCCACATCGCCTGCAGGATCGAGGGCACGCCCGGCAGCACGTGCACGTTGCCGATCGTGAAGCCCGGCGCCACGCTGACCGGGTTGTCGATCAGCTCGGCACCCTCGGGCGTCTCCGCCATCTTCATCCGCGCCTCGTTGACCTTCTCGGGCGGGTAGTAGGCGAGCAGCCGGCGCTCGGCCTCGGGATGGCGGCCGTGCGGCAGGCCGAACGCCTTGGCGATGCAGGCCGAGGTGATGTCGTCGTGGGTCGGGCCGATGCCCCCGGTGGTGAAGACGTGGTCGTGCTTGGCGCGCAAGCTGTTGACGGCCTCGACGATATCCGCCTCGGCGTCCGGGACGACCCGGACCTCGCGCAGCTGGATGCCGGCCTCGTTCAGCTGCGTGGCCAGGAAGGCGAGGTTGGCGTCCTGCGTTCGGCCGGACAGAATCTCGTTCCCGATGATGATCAGCGCTGCCGTGATCGTCCGCTCGCTCATGCCCACCCTCCGCTGCGTGCTGCGCCCGATATAGCGCCTTGCCCGGCCTTGCCCATAGGCAAGCCACAGATGGTTGTAATCAACCTTTAGTTGATATTATGCTATTTGCCGGCATGTTTGGTTGAGGGGCGGGATGACGGCGGGCAGCGAGCGGGACCGGGTGGTGCTGGCACTGGCCGAGGTCGGTCTGAAGCTGGTGCCAGCGGAAGGCGGGGTGGAGCGGGTCGATGGCGGCACTTTCCCCCACCGGGAACTGATCAAGCGCCTGGGCGGGCGGTGGAGCCGCCCGGGCCGGCACTGGTGCTTCGTTTTCGACCCGGCGGGCAGCGCGCAGGCCCGGCCGGATCGGGCCGCGCGGCCGCGCGGCTTGGCCGAAGACGGCCCCTCCGGCTTCCAGGGCTGGGGCAGCAAGCACTATCACGGCCATCGCGAGCGGCTGCGCCAGCGTTTCCTCGGCAGCGGCCAGGAGGCGCTGGCCGACTACGAGCTCCTGGAGCTCTTGCTGTTCTTCGCGATCTACCGGCGCGACACCAAGCCGATCGCCAAGGAGATGCTGGCCGCGTTCGGCAGCCTGGGCGGCGTGCTCGCCGGCGAGCCCGCCCGCTACGCCGACTGCCTCGGGCCACTGCCGGCCGATGCCGCGGCGGAGCTGCGGCAGACGCGCGACGACGACCTCCTGTTCACCCAGGTGCTGCTCAAGGGCGTCCACGGGCTGATGCAGCGGGTGCTCAAGGAGGAGATCAAGGACCGCCCGGTGATCGGCTCGTGGACCGCGCTGCTCGACTACCTGCGCATCGCCATGCAGCACGAGGCCGCCGAGCATTTCCGCATCCTGTTCCTCGATCGCAAGAACATCCTGATCCGCGACGAGGTGCAGAGCCGTGGCACCGTCGACCATACGCCGCTCTACCCTCGCGAGGTGGTCAAGCGGTCGCTCGAGCTGGCGGCCTCCGCGATCATCATGGTGCACAACCATCCGAGCGGCGACCCGACGCCGTCACAGGCGGACATCGACATGACACGGCAGGTCGTCGCGGCGCTGGCGCAGGTCAGCATCAGCGTTCACGATCACATCGTCGTCGGCAAGAACCGCCACACCAGCTTCAAGACGCTGCGGCTGATCTAGCCGCAGCGCTCCCGAGCCTTCACCACGCGTAGGCGGACCGGCCGGACGGGGCGAGGCGCGGTCCGCGTACCGTGCGCGCCAAGCGCGCCGCCGCCTGTTCGAGCTGCGCCAGATGCAGGAAGCTGCTGCCGTCGAGCGGGCCGAAATCCGGATCGGCGGCGACGAAGCGGTAACGGCCCCCCGAGCTGACCGCGACCCCGACGCGGCGGCTGTCGACGGCAACGACATAGGCAGTGGTATCGGTGTTGGGCATGTGCATGGTCCAGATGGCTGCCCTGCGGGCAACCAGTTTGTGCATAGCGGGCCATTTGGCCTCGCCGGACGAGGCATCGGCTGGCTGGGGCGCCCGACAGCGGACGAGCGGACGCACACGCGACAACGCTGGCATAGCTGAGACCATGCATCTCCCTCCGACGCTACGGACCGTAACGAACATACGGCCCGTTCGTTTCAGGATGACGACTAATGTCTACTGAGACGCTAGGGATGTCAATAATCACATGCGCCCTGCAAGGTTATCGGCATACAGCATGAAATGGCTGTTATTCCGTGGCCGAGCGCAGGGCATGGCGGTCGTGCGCCAAGGCCGCTATCCAGCCCGCCATGCCCGTCCCGCCCGTCACCGACCTGCCGGTCGAAGCCGTCCTGCCCGAGCTGCGCGCGGCCCTAGCGGCCAGCGCGGCGGCGGTGCTCGAGGCCCCACCGGGCGCCGGCAAGACCACGCTGGTCCCGATGCGGCTGCTGGCCGAGCCATGGCTGGCGGGGCGACGGATCTTGATGCTCGAGCCGCGTCGGCTCGCCGCCCGGGCGGCGGCGCAGCGGATCGCGCAGCTCCTCGGCGAGGAGGTTGGCGCGACGGTCGGCTACGCCATGCGCTTCGAGCGCCGGCTCGGCCCCGGCACGCGGATCGAGGTGGTCACGGAGGGGCTGTTGACCCGCCGGCTGCAGCGCGATCCGGGGCTCGAAGCGTATGGGCTCGTCGTCTTCGACGAGTTCCACGAGCGCTCGCTCGACGCCGATCTGGGTCTGGCCCTTTGCCGCGAGGTCCAGGCTTCGCTGCGCCCGGACCTGCGGCTGCTGCTGATGTCGGCGACCCTCGACGGCGCCGGTCTCGCCCGTCATCTGGGCGATGCGCCGCTCGTCCGCAGCGCGGGGCGGCAGTTTCCGGTTCGGGTCGAGCATCCGGGCGGCGATCCGGCCGAGCCGCTCGAGTGGCGCACGCTGCGCGCAGTGGAGCACGGCCTCGCCGTCAGCGGCGGCAGCCTGCTGGTCTTTCTCCCGGGTGCCGCGGAAATCCGCCGCACGCTTGCGCTGCTCGAGACGAAGCTCGGCCGAGCCGGCCCGCACCTCCTGCCGCTGCATGGCGAGCTGCGCCGCGAGCAGCAGGACGCCGCGATCCGGCCGCCGCCGGCCGGCCAGCGCAAGATCGTCCTGGCCACGAACATCGCCGAGACCAGCCTCACCATCGAAGGCGTCGGCGTCGTGATCGACAGCGGCCTCGAACGTCTGGCGCGCTTCTCGCCGCGGACCGGCATGAGCCGGCTGGTCACGGTGCCGATCAGCCGCGCCTCGGCCGAGCAGCGGCGTGGCCGCGCCGGCAGGCTCGGGCCCGGGCTGTGCCTCCGCCTGTGGCCGGCGGCCGAGGACCGTGGCCGGCCGGCGCATCGGCCGGCCGAGATCGAGCGGGCCGATCTCGCGCCGCTGGCGCTGGAGCTGGCGGTCTGGGGCGTGCGCGACC
>JBDHTW010000184.1:0-3727 GCA_039808865.1 Geminicoccaceae bacterium | reverse complement strand
AAGATGGTGCCGCAGGCCAGACTCGAACTGGCGACCTGCTGATTACGAATCAGCTGCTCTACCGACTGAGCTACTGCGGCTCGAAAGGCTGCGCCGGGACTACCCGATCATGGCCGAGGCGTCAACGGCGCGGCTGCGTTCAACCCACCGCCGCAGCGGGAGCCATGCCGGACGTCGGCGCCGGACCGCTGCCCGCGAGGATGTAGGTCGTCTCGTTGGCGTTGACCATGGTCGCGATGCGCGGCGGGGCGGCCCACTGGACCGCATCGAAACGCCCGCTCGGCGCGAAGGGCTGCCAGGCCGGCAGGACCTCGCCGGTGTCCTCGCAGACCCAGCAGCGGTCGGGCTCGGCCTCGCTGGCCTTGGTCAGCCAGTCCTGCACCTTGGCGTTGTCGCCCGTGCTCTGACGCTCCAGCTCCGCACGCAGGCGGTAGACCCGCGCGCTGCTGCCGGCGGCGTCGAGGCGCATCCGCGCCGTGTCCCACTGCTGCGCCTGCATCGCGAGCTCGGCCTGGAGGACCAAAGTCTCCGGATCCGACTTGGCGAGCGAGGCCAGCCGCGTGTCGATCCGCTGCAGACGCTTCTCCGGGGTCTCGTTGGGCTCGAGCTGGGCATAGACCCGCGCCAGATCCGGATGCGGCTGGGCCTGCCAGGCCGTCTCGACCAGCTTCAGCGCCAAGCGGCGCCGGCCGAGCTGCTGGGCGAGCTCCGCCGCCTGCACCGCCGCCGGTACGAAATCGGGTGCCGCCTTCTCGGCCTTGCGCGCCTGCGCCAGCGCGTCGTCGAGCCGGTCCTGCTGCCGCAGCCGCGTCGCCAGCATATGGTGCACGACCGCACGCTTGTGCTTGGCCTGCGCGTCGTCGAGCAGATTCTGCGCCTGCATCTCGCCGACCAGCGGCAGCGCCTCGTCCCACTTCTCGGCCCGGGCCAGAAGCTCGAACAGGGTCGTGAGCACCCAAGGCGTGGTCGGGCTGCGCCGGTAGGCGCGCCGCGCCAGGGTCAGGGCCTCGTCGAACTCGCCGATCTTCATGCTCTGCGCCAACAGGCCGCGCAGGCCGACGAACTCGGCGTCGCGGCGCTCCAGCATCTGCCGGAACTTGAGGTGGGCCACCTCCTCCTTGCCTTCGAGCTGCGCCGTCTGCGCCGACAGCAGCAGAAGCCCACCGCTGTCCGGCAGGTAGCGCTCGGCTTGGCGATGATGCCCGCGCGCCGCGGCGAGATCACCGGCGGCCGCGGCCATCAGGCCGCGGGTCAGCTCCTCGTAGCCGCGCATCTCGCGCCGGTGGCCACGCGAGTACCGCCAGCGCGACGGCAGGCCGAGCAGCCAGCGCAGCAGCTCGAACAGGATGATCACCACGGCCGCGAACACCAGCACGAGGGCGATGGTCGTGCCGACGTTGAGGATCACCTCCCGGTCGAGCCACTGGATGGCCACCGTACCTGGGTGGTTGACCACCCAGACCGCGGCCCAGGCAAGGGCGCAGGAGACGGCCAGGAAGAACACGAGGCGCAGCATTGTTGTCGTCTCCTTCGCGGGTCTCTGCGCTCAGCCCTGCTGGACCAGCATGGTCTTGACACGTTCGTTCAAGGTCTGGATCGCGGCCGCCGCATCCAGACGCTGCTGCGCTGCCGCGATCCAGTCGGCGGCAGCGGCATTGCCCTTGTCCGCCAGCGGCTTCAATGCCGCGACGGCGCCCGGCAGGTCCTGCGCCAGCATCGCCTGCATGGCGCCGTCGACCGCATTCTGCCCGGGCACGGCCTCCTCGCCGGCCTCGTGGAGATTGATCAGGCCCTGCAGGTTCTCGCGGGTGCGTGCGAACCAATCGTTGGCCGGGGCCGTCTCCACCGGCTGCAGGGTCTGCCCGACCTGCCCCAGCTGCATGGCCAAGCTGGCAACGGTCGGGATGCCCTTGCCGGCCATCGGCTCCAGCGTGGCGGTGGCGCCGGCGACGACGGTATCGCCCTGGCCCAGATCGTGCAGGATCTTCAGCGTCGGCGCGAACGGCTGGCCGGACTGCAGCGCCGTCTCGAGATCATGCGCCGCCAGCGACAGGCCGACGCCGCGCTCGCGCGCGGCGTCGAGCGCCGACAGCTTGGTCGTGACGTCGGACAGCTTCTGCTCGAGATCGGTGCGGACGCCGGTCACCTTGTCGCCGGTCGCCGCCAGGGCGGCGATCTGCTGCTGGTCGGTCTCGGCCTGCTTCTCGACCTGGTCCTTCAGCGCCAGCAGGTCGCGCTGCTGGGTGATGATCTCGTCCATGCGGCTGCGGTTGGCGTCGACCACCGTGCGCAGCGCCGCCGCCTGCTGGTTGCCGGCCTCGAGGCTCTGGGCGACGAGCTGCTCCAGGCGGGCCAAGCCTTCGGCCACGCTCTTGGTGGCCTGCTCGATGCTGGCCTGCTTGGCCGCGATGTCGCTCACCGTCTTCTTGTCGACCACGTCGGCCGGCTGCGCCTGCTCGACCTCGACCAGCTTGGCGTTCACCGCCTCCAGCCGGGAGATCACCTGGTCGCCCGCGGCGCGGAAGCTGTTGCTCGCCTGCTCGACGTTCGTCGCGAGATCGGCCGTGCCCTTCTCCGTCGCCGCCATCCGGTCCGTGAGGCCGGCAACGGACGAGCCCGTCTTCTCCAGCTCGGCCTTCAGGTTGCCGACCTCGGCGCCGACCTGGCCGAGCTTGCCGTCCAGGGTCGCGATGCCGGTCGCGGCGTCGTGCGCGGCGCGCTCGGCGCCGGTCAGCCGATCGAGGGTCGGCTTCACCGGCCCGCGTTCGTAGAGATACCAGCCGCCGCCGGCCAGCAGCACGGCCGAGCCGAGCAGGCCGCCGATGAGCCCGGGCACGAAGCCGCCGCTGCGCCGGGGCGGGGCGGCCTCGGCCACGGGCTGCCGCTCCGGCTCGGTGGCCGCCGGCGGATCGATCGCGGACGGCGTGGTGTCCTCGGGCTGGGTCATCACCGGATCCCTCATGCTGCCGGCAGCCTCATCGCCACGGTTCGACTCCGCCGCGACGGGCGCGCCAGAGCTGGGCTGCTGGTCGATCTCTTCGTAGTCGACGGTCTCGTAGTCCGCCGGCACGCCACTGGGTCCAGCTCCCGGCAAGGCTTGCGACCCCGGCCCCGCAGACGTCGTGGTGCGGTCGTTGCGCTTGCCGCGCGCCATCTGGCGTGCCCTCCCTCAACTACTCCTACCGGCCGACCGCCGCGTTGGGCAGCATGCGCTGCACGCCACAAGCCCATGTCGCCTGCCTATCGACGGCGCTGTTCGGGTACCATCTTCACACGGGGGCTTCAAGGCAACCAAGCAGACTCTTTTGCTCGGGTACTGCGGCGATCCGCACGGCCCTGAGCGGCAGGCCGGCCAGCGGCTCGGCGACGGCGCGGCTGAGGCAGGCGGCGATGGTGCCGGCGAGGTGCCCTTCGAGCCGGCGCGCCAGGATGCGCTCGGCCCACAGGGCGGCGCTGCGTGGCGAGTAGAGCAGAACGGCGTCCAGGCGCCCGTCGCGCAGCGCGGCCTCGACCTCGGGCGCCGGCCCCTCGGTCGGCACGGCGGCGTAGACGGTCAGGCGCCGGTAGCCGAACCCCAGCGCGCGCAACGCCTGCTCCAGACCCGGCCGAACGTCGGCCCCGGCCGGATGTAGGACGACGCGCCGCTCCGGCGCGGGCGCCGGCAGGCTTTCGCCGATCAGCGAGGCCAACGCCCACGCCGGGGCCGATACCATCAACTTCAACATCC
>JBDHTW010000183.1:0-3796 GCA_039808865.1 Geminicoccaceae bacterium | reverse complement strand
CCTGGCCATCGTCGCGCTGCCGGCGCGCGGCGAAGCGCCACCGCCGGGGTTCGGACCGAACCCGGCGCTGCCGGCGCCGGAGCGGAGCCTGTTGCCGACGGTGCGCATCGCGACCGCCAAGGGCTGGGAGGCCGGACAGGCGCCCAAGGCCGCGGCCGGCCTTGCGGTCGAAGCGTTCGCCGACGGCCTCGACCATCCACGCTGGCTGCACGTGCTGCCGAACGGCGACGTGCTGGTGGCCGAGAGCGACAGCCCGCCCAAGGAGAGCACCGGCGTCAAGGACTGGGTCACCCAGCAGGTGATGAAGCTGGCCGGCGCCAGGACGCGGGCCAGCGCCGACCGGATCACGCTCCTGCGCGACGCGGACGGCGACGGCCGGGCCGAGCTGCGCGCGGTGTTCCTCGACGGCCTGAACTCGCCCTTCGGCATGGCCCTGGTCGGCAACGACCTCTACGTCGCCAACACCGACGCCATCGTGCAGGTCCCCTACACGGAGGGGCAGACACGGATCACCGCTACGGCGACCAAGCTGAGCGAGCTGCCGGCAGGCCCGATCAACCATCACTGGACCAAGAACCTGCTGGCCAGCCCCGATGGCAGCCGGCTCTACGCCACCGTGGGCTCGAACAGCAATGTCGGCGAGAACGGCATCGAGAACGAGGCCAATCGTGCGGCCATCCTCGAGGTCGAGCGGGCGACCGGCCGCACCCGTACCTTCGCCACGGGGCTGCGCAACCCGAACGGCCTCGCCTGGGAACCGCGGACGGGGGCCTTGTGGACCGCCGTGAACGAGCGCGACGAACTCGGCGACGACCTGGTGCCCGACTACATGACCAGCGTGCGCGACGGCGGCTTCTACGGCTGGCCCTACAGCTATTTCGGCAGCCACGTCGACGACCGGGTCGAGCCCCCGCGTCCCGATCTCGTGGCCAGGGCGCTGGTGCCCGACTACGCGCTGGGAGCACACACGGCGTCGCTCGGGCTGACCTTCTACACGGGCACGACGCTGCCGGCGAAGTATGCCGGGGGTGCGTTCGTCGGCCAGCATGGCTCGTGGAACCGCTCGGTGCCGGCCGGGTACAAGGTGATCTTCGTGCCGTTCCGCGACGGGCGCCCCGCGGGCCTGCCCGAGGACGTGCTGACGGGCTTTCTCGACGATGCGGGCAACGCGCGCGGCCGGCCGGTCGGCGTCGCCCAGGACCGGGCGGGCGCGCTGCTCGTGGCCGACGATGTCGGGAACGTGATCTGGCGGGTGACGGCTTCAGCCGCGCCTTGACGCAACCGGGGCTTGCTCGTGCCTCGCTAGAAATCGAATTGCCAAACTCCAACCAAGAGGGCAGCGTTTCCAGTCGAAGCTCAGGCACGAGGAAGGACGGCGTGTCGCTCATCACCGACGAGAATGCCGACATCGCGCAGGCGATCGACGCCACCATCGCCGAGCTCGCGCGGGTCAAGGCGGAGATCGGCCGGGTCATCTTCGGCCAGGAGGGGGTGGTCGAGCACACGCTGATCACCCTGTTGGCCGGCGGGCACGCGCTGCTCGTGGGCGTGCCCGGCCTCGCCAAGACGCGGCTGACCGAGACCCTGGGCGTCGTGCTCGGCCTGGAGCAGAAGCGGGTGCAGTTCACGCCCGACCTCATGCCCGCCGACATACTGGGCTCGGAGGTCCTCGACGATGCCGGGACCGGCCGGCAGGCCTTCCGCTTCATCCGCGGGCCGATCTTCGCCCAGCTGCTGATGGCCGACGAGATCAACCGCGCCAGCCCGCGCACGCAGGCGGCGCTGCTGCAGGCGATGCAGGAGCGCAAGGTCACGGTGGCCGGCCAGGATCACGCGCTGCCGGCCCCGTTCCACGTGCTGGCGACGCAAAACCCGATCGAGCAGGAGGGCACCTACCCGCTGCCCGAGGCCCAGCTCGACCGCTTCTTCATGCAGATCAACGTCGACTATCCGTCGCTCGAGGCGGAGCGGCAGATGATGATCGCCACCACCACCGGGACCGAGGCGCGCGCCGAACCGGTGATCGACGGCGCGACGCTGGCGGGCATGCAGCGCCTGGTGCGCCGGATGCCGATCGGCGATCAGCTCATCGACCTGATCCTGCGGCTGGTGCGCGCCGGCCGGCCCGAGAACGAGGCCCTGCCCGGGCTCGGCCAGCAGATCGCCTGGGGTCCGGGGCCACGCGCGAGCCAGAGCCTCATGCTCGCGGTGCGCGTGCGGGCGCTCCTCGGCGGCAGGCTCGCCCCATCGGGCGAGGACGTGATGGCGCTGGCCCCGCCGATCCTGCGCCATCGCATGGCGGTGAGCTTCGCCGCCCGCGCGGAGGGCATCACCGTCGATCAGATCATCGAACGCCTCTGCCGGCATGTCGGCTGACACGGCATCCGGCGTTCCCGGCCGCATCCGTCACCTGCGGCAGACGGCGGAGACGCTCAGTCAACGGCTGCCGGCGCTCCTGGTCGAGGCCGAGCACGTCGCCGCCACCGTGGCCCAGGGCGTGCACGGGCGGCGGCGCACCGGCATGGGCGAGACGTTCTGGCAGTTCCGCCAGTATCGCGCCGGCGATGCCGCCAGCGCCATCGACTGGCGCCAGTCGGCCCGCTCGCGCCATCTGTTCGTGCGCGAGCAGGAATGGGAAGCGGCCGAGAGCGTCTGGATCTGGTGTGATCTGTCGCCGTCCATGCTGTTCCGCTCGAACGCGAAGCTGCCGCTCAAATGGGAGCGCGCCGTGCTGCTGACCCTGGCGCTGGCGGCCCTTCTGGTCCGCGGCGGCGAGCGCGTGGCGCTGCTCGGCAGCGGCGAGCGCCCCGCCACCGGCCGCTACGGCATCGAGACGGTGATGCGCTCGCTGCTGCGGGCGGCCGACCAGCGCCCCACGCAGCTGCCGTTGCCGCCGCTGCCACGCCACGCCCGGCTGATGCTGCTGTCCGACTTTCTGCTGCCGATCGATCGCCTGCGCGAGCGCTTCGGCCAGTTCGGCGCGCTCGGCGCCCGGGCCGGCCTGGTGCAGATTCTCGACCCGGCCGAGGAGCTGCTGCCCTACGAGGGCCGGATCATGTTCGAAGGGACCGAGCAGGAGGGCAGCACCCTGATCGACCATGTCGGCGGGATCCGCAGCCGTTATGCGGCGCTGCTGGCGGCGCACCGGCAGAGCCTGCGCGATCTGGCCGGCCGCCAGGGCTGGCAGTTCACCGCGCATCGGACCGACCGCACCGCCGAGCTGGCGCTGCTGGCGTTGATGGCGATGCTGGCCCCGCGCATGGTGGGCTGACGATGCTCGATCTCGGTCTCCTCGGCTTCACCCAGCCCTGGCTGCTTATGGCGGCGGCCGCACTGCCGGCCTTGTGGCTGCTGCTGCGGGTGACGCCACCGGCACCGCGACGCGTCACGTTTCCGCCGTTTCTGTTCCTCGCCGGCCTGCTCAGCCGCGAGCGCACGCCGGCACGCACGCCATGGTGGCTGCTGCTGCTGCGCCTGGCCATCGCCGCGCTCCTGATCGTGGCGCTGGCCGGCCCGGTCCTCAACCCCACCCCTCGCCTCGCCGGTCCCGGTCCGCTCCTGCTGGTCGTCGACGACGGCTGGGCCGCGGCCAAGCATTGGGACCAGCGCCTGACCGTCGCCCGTGCGCTCCTGCAGCAGGCGGAACGCGAGCGGCGCGACGTCCTCCTGCTCGACACCGCACCGCCGCCGATGGGCACCGAGGGCGGCGTCGCCGTGCGGCGGATGAGCGCCGCGGCCGCGCTCGAGGCCCTGCCGGGCTGGCAGCCGCAGCCCTGGGCCGTCGACCGTGCCGCAG
>JBDHTW010000182.1:0-3847 GCA_039808865.1 Geminicoccaceae bacterium | reverse complement strand
TTCGCGCCGTTGCGCAAGCGCGGGCACAGCAAGGAAGGCCGGGACAACGATCCGCAGGTGGTGATCGCCCTGGCCGTCACCCGCGACGGCGTGCCGGTGCGCTCCTGGATCTTTCCCGGCAACACGCCCGACGTCACCACGGTGCAGACAATCAAGAACGACCTGCGGGCCATGCGGCTTGGCCGTGTCCTCTTCGTCGGCGATGCCGGGCTCTATGCGCGGGCCAACCTCGAGGAGCTGAGCAAGGGAGCAGGCCGCTACATCCTGGCCACGCCGATCGGGCGGGTGAAGGAGATCCGGGAGGCGGTTCTGTCGTACCCGGGCCGTTATGCCGACATCACGCCCACCCTGCGCGCCAAGGAGGTCGTGCTTGGCGAAGGCGAGCGCCGCCGGCGCTACATCCTGTGCCTGAACGAGGAGGAGGCGGATAGGCAGCGCTGGCATCGTGCCGAGATCCTCAAGATCCTCGAGGCCGAGCTGGCGAGCCTGAACGGGAACCACCCCAAGGCCGCTTGCCGGCTCATGGCCTCCAAGCGCTTTGGTTCCTACCTCAGCCAGGACGACCACGGCCGTCCCTATCTCGACAAGGACAAGATCCGCCGGGCCGAGCAGCTGGACGGCAAGTTCGTGCTGACCACCAACGACGACACGCTCGCGGTGGCCGACATCGCGCTCGGCTACAAGGGCATGTGGATCATCGAGAGCTGCTTTCGCAAGCTGAAGACCACCGGCCTCGCGGTACGGCCGATGTTCCACTGGATGCCGCATCGGATCACCGCGCATGTGAAGCTGTGCGTGCTGGCGCTGATGATCCAGCGCGCTGCCGAAATCGCGACCGGGCTGCCCTGGCGCCAGCTTGCCGGCCTGCTCGAGCAGCTCAAGGCTGTCCGCTACACCAGCGAGGGCCGCACCGTCGTTCAGGCCACGGCCATCGCTCCCGAGCTCACCGGCATCCTCGACAAGCTCGACGTCGCCCCGCCCAAGACGATCCTCGCCATCGGCTGAGCCGTACGCCTTGCCCGCTTGTAGGCACACGCCTTACGTGCGCCCTTTATAACATCCTGAATTCACACCTCAATCTCAAGCCGTTGCCCACAGACCGCAAACTCAGGGCAGATCGTCCGTGAGGTCGCTCGTGCCGCCGGCATCACCAAGCGCGTCTACCCCCACCTGCTACGGCACACGATGGCGACCCGGCTACTGACCCTCGGGATGGAGATCACCGACGTGCAGCGCTTCCTCGGCCACGAGGACCTCGCCACCACGCGGCGCTACGCCGAGACCACGGCCGCGCTGCTGCGGTGCAAGTTCGACCAGCTGACGGATCCCGCTGCGCACACCGTGATTGCCGCGGTCCAGCATCGACGCGGCGACGAGGCCGCCGTCTTGGCCGCCCAGCTGCTGGTGCAACGCCGGCGCGAGCAGCTCATATCTGCTGATGCATGAGCCGACGATGATCTTCACGGCGGAAGCGATCGTTGACGTCGCAGCGGGAGAACGGAACGGGCAGGTAGCCTTCCCGCTCCTGCATCCGCTCGAGCGCGGCTTCGAACTTCCAGCGGGTGTCGGGATCGTCCAGCGCCGCGGTCGTGCGGGTGCGCAGCACCTCCTCCAGCACCTTGGCCATGGTGTCGATGTCGCTCATTGCCTCGAAGCCTACCGCCTCGTGCTGCCAAACGAGATAGCCGGCCGGCCCGCCACTATCCTCGGCTGGGCAGTCGCCGTGGCCACCAAGGCAATATGGGTAATGTCCCTCCGGCTCCCTCCCGAGCTGCCGCTCGACCCGGATCTCGTGCCGCCAGGGCAGGTTGAGGTCGTATTCGTAGACGAAGCGGCTTCCGGTCCGCAGGCGGAAGCTTTCCAGGATCGCTTCCGGCGAGCTCGCCGACAGCTCGGGCGAGCCATAGCGCACCGCACGCAGATGGAACTGGAACAGGTGAATACCCTCCCAGCCCATCGCGACTTGGATGATCCCGTGCAGCTCACGCAAGCTCGTCGCGGCGGGCACCAGCAGGCGGCGCCAGACCATCGGGCTGAGCTCGAGCAGCCGGACCTTCAGCTGGAGAGCTGAGCCGATGCTCGGGCGTTCGGGATCGGCAGGTTCGTCCGGCAAAGACGGCCTCGCCGTGCAGTCACGCCGGGATGCTACCGGCCGTCACCACCGGCTGCCAGCAAGCGCCCCACGATTTTTCATGCTCCCCAATAAACTTCGAAGCGGCAGCACGTTTGCTGCACGAGCCTGATTGGCAACAAAAGCAGGACCGAATCCTCAGCCATTTAGCGGCGAGCCATGTGCGGAACGACAAGAACTTTGCGGCGGCTTATCTCCATGCGCAATTTCTCTTTCTTATTGGATTACATGAAGAGGCAAGGAAGATGTTCGGGGACCTGGATAAATTCGCCCCTTCCTATTTTGAAAAATTCTTTTCTCATCGGCATTGCTCTGACGAAGGTGCGTGGAATGCCTTATATGAAGGATGCGAGGTTCAATTTCACGTTTTCTTCAATCGCAAGGGGCCGGTGGCGGTTGACGTGAATTCTTCCTCGCAGCGTCACCATTAGCGACGGTTGATACCCACCGCCGGATTGGGCCACTTTCGGATCGAGCCTGTCGTAGTCGCAGTGCATGGCCGGGTTCAAGGAACCGCCGTCAGCGGGCCTCACTAGCAGGCCATTCCAAAGCGGCGCGCACCATGAATGCGGACCGCGTCAGCCCCGCTGCACTCGCGGCCCGGTCGATGCGCTCGAGCTGGCTCTGCTTCAACGTGATATTCGCCTTCGCCGGAAGATCCTCGACGGTCACGCTGACCAGGGCGACGACCGCGCCCTCGCGGGCGTTATCATCCACGAGCTGATCGAGAGACGAAGGGGCAGGGATCTCGAGACCCTCTTCCCGCATGCCCTCGATGTGGAACTCCAGCGCCTCGCTCGCCATCTTCATGGCGTCCTGCAGCGTCTCACCGGCGGTGATGCATCCTGGGAAGTCGGGAAAGCTCACGCCAATGTCGGTCCCTTTCTCCTGGTGCAGGTAAGCGATGTACTCGGTCATTTGGTGTCTCCGTGAAGCTTGATCCCAGCCTGTTTCTCGATGTTCTTCAGCGTTCCGAGCGGAATCTCCCGCTTTGGGTGGGGGACGGTCACGAGGCCAGGTAGGGTCGGGTGTTTGAACTGTATGTGGCTGCCCTTCTGGCGAACCGCGTACCACCCGGCGGCTTCTACCGCCCTGATCACGTCCTTACTTTTCATCTGGGCATAATGCGCCAAAAATGCGCCACGGTCAAGCCGGTGCGCCAAAAATGCGCACGCCAGCGGGCCGTCAGTCCACTGACTGCCGTGTGGTCGCTACCTGCAGGACTTGAAAGCGGAGGCGCAGCCGTACAAGCTAGTCGCCATGCTATGCCACTTGGCCAACCAGTTCCCGCCTTTCGTCGCGAATTTCCTGGAGCGCTCCCGTCCTCTGCGTCGGCGGTTTCGTGAGGAGACGATCACCGACCTGCTGATGGGCAGCCTCATCACAGCCGGTGGGAAACGGGTCATCGTCGAATTCCCGAACGAACCGGTCACTGGCGCAGACATGGAGTGGAATTTCGCCAATCCTGACGACGGCACCTTCTTTCGCATCCTGCTGCAGGCCAAGCAGTCCTCTGGCGAGGGGATGATCTGGAGGCGACACTGCTACAAGGAGCTACTGCACAAGCCCAGAGGCAGCTCCACGCTTCAAGCGGTCGCCCTCTGCACCACCGCGCGCGCGGAGCCAGCAACGTATCCACTCTACATCTTCTACCATCCGGAACGCACGTGTGTAGCCGCGGAAGCCGCCAAATGCGCCGCTGTTGCAGGGGTGAGC
>JBDHTW010000181.1:0-3847 GCA_039808865.1 Geminicoccaceae bacterium | reverse complement strand
GCCCGGAATTCGTCGAGCCGCGGTATGAGCCAGCACACCGCCACCGACGGTATCGCCGCAATGGTGAGCTTCGGCGGTCCGCCAGCGCGGCGTGCACGACTGCAGGCGTCCTCGATCTCTTGAGGGCATAGCGTCGGCTGTCACACAGACAACGCGAAGGTGGAACAATTGGTGATCGCGCCGACACGGCCCGCTACGTGCCTCGTTGGATGCCGGCTCGGCTGACTTCTCGGTAAACGGTGGACCGGCCCAGGCCGAGTTGTCGCGCCGCCATGCTCGGCGACAGGCCGGCGGCCACCAGCTTGAGCGCCGCCGCGACCTTATCCCGATCGAGTGGCTGGCGGCCGGGCCGTTTGCCGCGAGCCCGGGCAGCAAGGATGCCATCCTTGGTGCGTTCGGCGATCAGCCGCCGCTCGAAGTGCGCGATAGCGCCGAACACGTGGAACACCAGCTCGCCTGCGGCCGAGCCGGTGTCGATACGCTCCTCCAGGCTGACGAACGCGATGCCGCGCTCCTTCAGCATCGCCACCGTCGCGAGCAACTCGGCCAAGGACCGACCCAGGCGGTCGAGCCGGACAACGGCGAGCGTGTCGCCCTTGCGCGCGTAGTCGAGAAGCGCGGTCAGCCCCGGCCGATCCATGGTGCGGCCGGAGCGGACGTCGGTGAACACCTTGATGGCACCGGCTTGCTCCAGCCGCATCGCTTGGCCGGCGACGTCCTGGTCGCCGGTGCTGACGCGCGCGTAGCCCAGCACGTCGCCCATCGGTGTTGTCCCCGAATCGGCCGTTCCCGGGACAGCCATCACACCAAGCCGCCGAGATGCTCAAACCTGTCCACAGACTACGTCTCCCAATCCTGGCCCGTCCATCATCATCATGGACCTTTGTGGGACAGGGGAGACACGCCTTGGCACGACGGCAGCTGCTGACCAACGAGGAGCGCAATGCACTGCTCGGCATCCCTACGGGACCCGACGCCATGGCGCGGCGGTTCACCCTTTCCCAGGCCGATCAGGAGCTCGTGGCAGGCCGTCGCGGCGACGCCAACCGGCTCGGCTACGCCACGCAGCTCGCCTTGCTACGTCACCAGGGCACGGTGCTGCCGAACCTGGACCAGCCACCGGAGGCTCTCGTGGCTTGGCTGGGCGCGCAGTTGGACATCCCGGCGTCGGCGTTCGCCGCCTACGCCCGCCGACCGCAAACCATGACCGATCACGGCCGTCAGCTCGCGGCCAGGCTGGGTCTGCGCCCACCGGTTGCGGCTGACCTGCCGCTGATGATCGAGGCCGCGGCGCAGGCAGCCTGGAGCACCGACCGCGGGGAGCCGATCGCCGCGGCGGTCGTGGCCGCGCTGCGCAATGCCGGCGTCATCCTTCCTGCAGCAGCAGTGATCGAACGTACCGCGATCGCCGGCCGCGCCCGAGCCCGCAAGCGGGCAGCCGGCGCGCTGCTGCATGGCCTGACCCCGGCGCAGGTGGTCGCGGTCGAGGGGCTGCTTGCTGCCGATCCTCTGATCGGCATGACGCGGTTCGCTTGGCTCAAAGCGATGCCGCTCGCACCCAAGGCAGACCATGTCGGCGAGCTGCTCGATCGGCTGCACCGGATCCGCAGCATCGGCCTGCCACCCGAGACCGCCCGGCGCGTGCACGAGGAACGGCTGCGGCAGCTCGTCCGCGAAGGCCAGAGCTCCGATGCCTACCAGCTCGGCCGGTACGCCGCGCACCGGCGGCGCGCAATCCTGGTCGCGACGGTCCTCGACCTCGAGGCTCGCGTGACGGACGCGGTGCTCGACATGACCGACAAGCTGATCGGCGGCTTGTTCGCCAGGGCGCGCAATGCCAAACACCGACGCTACGCCGCGACCGCCACGGACGTGGGCCGACTGATGCGTTTGTTCCACGGCACCATCGATGCGCTTGCCACCGCCCAGGCAGGCGACCTCGATGCTTTCGAGGCCGTCGACTCCGCCGTCGGCTGGCCAAAGCTGCTGCGCATACGCGGCGAGGTGCAGGCCCTGGCCGAGCTCGCGGGCGAGGATCCGCTGCGCCGTGCGGCCGACCGTTGGAAGACGCTGCGGAAGTTCGCGCCCGCCCTGATCGAGGCGCTGGAGTTTCGGGCCTCCCGCGCCAACGACCCCATGCTGGCCGCACTCCGGCTGCTGGCCGAGCTGAACCGGTCCGGCAAGCGCGACGTGCCTGCGGATGCGCCCCTGCCGTTCCGCAAGGATTGGCGGCGCCTGGTGTTGGAGACGGGCAAGCCGAACCGGCGCCTGTATGAGACCGCCGTGCTCGCGACGCTTCGCGACAAGCTGCGCTCCGGCGACGTATGGGTCGAGCGCTCCTCCGGCTACCGTCGGTTCGACGCCTACCTCCTTCCTCAAACCGCGGTCCCGGAAGCGGCGGCGAACCTGGGCTTGCCCGCTTCGGCTGACGAGTGGCTCACGGCCAGGGGAAAGGAACTCGACCGACGGCTACGACGCTTCGCACGCCGACTGCGGCGCGGCGAGCTCGAGGGCGTCGAACTGCGCGACGAGCGCCTGCACGTGGCGGCGGTAAAGTCGTCAGCGCCGCCCGAGGCACGGGCCTTCGCCGACGGAATCGAGGCGATGATGCCGGCCGTGCGCATCACCGAGTTGCTGCACGACGTGAGCCGGGCCACCGGCTTCGTGCAGGCCTTCACCAACCTGCGCACCGGCGAGCGCTGCGAGGACGAGAACGCACTGCTCGCCGCGGTGCTGGCCGATGCAACGAATCTGGGCCTGGATCGCATGGCGGCGGCGAGTCACGGTGTCACCCGCGACAAGCTGATCTGGATGGCCGACGCTTACATCCGCCCCGAGACCTACCAAGCGGCGCTCGCCCGCATCATCAACGCGCACCATGCGCTTCCGATCGCCGCGACTTGGGGCGATGGCACCAGCTCAGCCTCGGATCGGCAGTTCTTCCGCTCGGGCAAGCGTGGCGACGCCGCCGGCGAGGTGAACGGGCGCTACGGCCCCGACCCCGGGCTCGGCTTCTACACCCACGTCTCCGACCAGCACGGCCCCTACAGCGTGCGGGTCATGTCGGCCACCAGCCACGAGGCCCCGTACGTGCTGGACGGGCTGATGCACCACGGAGCGGCGCTGCGGATCAGGACCCACTACGTCGATACCGGGGGCAGCTCCGACCACGTGTTCATCCTGTGCGCGATGTTGGGCTTCCGGTTCTGCCCGCGGCTGCGCGACTTTCCCGACCGCAAGCTCGCCACCTTGGAGCCGGCGTCCGCCTACAAGGACCTTGCCCCGCTCCTGGGACGCCGGATCAGGACCGAGGTCATCCGCGAGCACTGGGACGAGATCCTGCGCCTGGTCGCCTCCTTACACGCCGGCACCGCGCTGCCCTCGGCGATGCTCAAGCGCTTGGCCGCCTACCAGCGGCAGAACCAGCTCGACCTGGCACTGCAGGAGCTGGGCCGCATCGAGCGCACGCTCTTCATGTTGGACTGGCTGGAATCGCCCCAGCTCAGGCAGCGCTGCCACGCCGGGCTGAACAAGAGCGAGCAGCGCCACGCGCTCGCCCAGGTCGTCTGCACCTTCAAGCAGGGGCGCATCGCCGAGCGTGGCCAGGAAGCGCAGCAGTTCCGCGCTTCGGGGCTCAACCTGGTGATCGCCGCCATCGTCTATTGGAACTCGACCTACATCGCCGACGCTGTCGCGCACAGGCGCGCCGCAGGCGTGGCGGTGCCGGACGCGCTGCTCGTTCACACCTCGCCGCTGACTTGGGAGCACATCGGCTTCTCCGGCGACTTCCTTTGGGACCGTGCAGCCGCCATCGCGGGCCGGCGCCGGCCGCTCAATCTCGGGAGCA
>JBDHTW010000180.1:0-3853 GCA_039808865.1 Geminicoccaceae bacterium | reverse complement strand
CGATCGTGAACCACATCTGCAGCTCGCTGCCGACCGCGACCATGCCCCAGGACTTGCCGTT
Source organism: Geminicoccaceae bacterium (assembly GCA_039808865.1). Taxonomy (GTDB): domain Bacteria; phylum Pseudomonadota; class Alphaproteobacteria; order Geminicoccales; family Geminicoccaceae; genus Benzoatithermus. Next base: position 3,792 of record JBDHTW010000180.1, on the reverse strand, counting down.
CCACGGTGCCCAGCAACAGCCGCCGCCCTGCGCGTCGCCCTCCCAGACGTCGCGCCCGGTCAGGGTCTCCGGCCGGCCGCCGATCCGGCTGACCCCGATCGCCCGCTTGGTGACGGCGGTATGCTCGAAGCCCCAGCCGTCGCCGTAGGCGCCGTAGAGATAATTGTCCGCGTGCCAGGTCAGCGGGTAGTTGTCGCTCTCGTCGGCATGGCGGCGCAGGCTCGACCAGTCGATGCGCACGTCGGTCAGATAGGTGCTGCGCGGGATGTCGGCGCGGACGGCGCAGGGGGCGGCCGCCGATGCCAGGCAGGCCGCGGCGGCGAGTATCTGGCGCAGGCGGGCGAGGGATCGGTCGCGCCATCGCCGATGCGACGGCCGAGAGCGGCGTGGCATGAGGTCCTCCCGTGCAAGATTCAAACGACGCGGGCGCCTGAGAACGTCGCCGCTCCTCCATGGCACGGATCGGCGCCGCAACCTAGCGTTGCTGGCCCCGGGGCGGACGTTCGATTGCGAAGAATTGATGGACGCGGGCCCATCCTTGCGTCGTGGCCGGGTCGGGGTTGAGGCCGCAAGCAATTATCTTCAGTATCAGAAAGTGATTTTCGATCACCAACAAGTTGCAATGACGAGCATATGTAACTCATCTTACACATTATTTCCAATATTAACATTTGTTCAGGGGCGATCCCACTTGTGCGCAAATGCCGTAATGTACTATCAGCCGTGCTGATAAGAAAACTGGCGGGCGTAGATATGGCGGACTTCATTGTCGACACCACCGCCGACACCGTGGACGCGCACGACGGCGTGCTCAGCCTGCGCGAGGCGCTGGCGCGGGCGGACCGGAGCGACGGGGCGGACACGATCCGGTTTGCGGACGCGGTGCAGGGCGGGACCATCGTGCTCGCCGGCAGCCAGCTCACGGTAGCGTCGGACGTCACCATCGACGGTGGCAGCGGGGTGACGATCGACGGCAATCGACTAAGTCGGGTACTGCTCGTGCAGGATGCCGGCAGCGGCGTGACGCTCGATCACCTTTCCATCTCCGGCGGATATGCCGGGATGGACTTCAGGACGGACACCGGTGGTGGAATTCGGGCTGAGGACGGGACAGCGCTCTTCCTCGACCACGTGACTGTATGGGGCAACTTCTCGCGCGCTGGGGGCGGTATTGATTGTGACGCCATCACACTCGTAGAGAGCGCGATCAGCGACAATGCCGTCATGAGCCCCGGCATTGGCGGCGGCATTCGCGCACATACCGTATACGCGCGCGATAGCACTATCGCCGGGAATTTCGGCGGAAACTATGGCGGCGGCATCTCGGCCGATTCCGTGACATTAGAATCTAGCACGATTGCCAACAATCGCGTTCTGCTTGGGAATGGCAGCGGCGTCAATGCTGCCGAGGTGATACTGACCAACTGTACCGTCAGCGGCAACAGGATAGATGACGCATTTTTATCCTCCCACCCTGCGGCAATTGATGGTACGGTCACAGTAGCCAACAGTATTATCGCAGGCAACTTCGCCACATATTCGCCATCAGACTCGGTGTATTTCTCTTCGATCGGCAGCAATGGTCACAATATATTCGGAAGTAACGTCGAGGGTAACGCACCCGGGGACCTTGAGAATATTACGCCCGATCTCCTGTTCACCGCAATCGACTCTAGTACGGGTGGAGGCGTGCTGGCCGACAATGGTGGTCCAACCTGGACGATCGCGTTGCGCAGGACGTCGGATAATCCGGCGCTCGGCGGAGGCGACGCCTCCGATACGCCGGGAACGGATCAACGCGGCGTGGCGCGCCCGCAGCCGGAGGGCACAGGCTCCGACGTCGGCGCATTTGAACTCGACCAGTCGAGCGCGCTTCCGCCCCCAGTAGCCGCGACCTTCGTCGTCACGACCAGCGCCGATGTGTCGGCAGATGACGGCTTGCTGAGCTTGCGCGAGGCTCTGACGCTTGCAAATGCCGACAGTTCCACCGCCGACCGGATCGAGTTCGCACCCGAACTGGAGGGGTCGACGATCGCGCTTAGTGGGCGCGTCCTCACTGTGGCTTCCGATGTCGCCATCGACGGCGGAGTCGGTGTCACTATCGACGCAACTGGGGCCAGCCGCGTGCTGCTGGTGGAGGGCGTTGGGACCAATGTCACGCTGCAGAATCTGATCATCACCGGCGGACGCGCTACCGGAAACTACAGGGGCGGTGGGGTGTATGGCGCAGACGACACCACACTGACGCTAGATCATGTGTCGGTAGTAGATAACGCGGGCGATGACGGCGGCGGGATCGCTGGTGACATTGTCTCGATAGTCAGCAGCGTCTTCAGCGCCAATTCTGGTGGGGCAATCTCCGGCACCAATGTATCGATTGAGAATAGTTGCGTTCACGACAATTTTGGTATCGGCCTGGGCGGCTCAAACATTGCCATAAGCAATTCTGTCGTTGAGCGCAATACCGGTCTTGGTGTAGTTGGACAAACGCTTTCTATAGCTAATAGTACAGTTACTGCAAATGGTGGGCCGGGATTTCAGTCGGGTGGTATTCGTGGCCAAGAAGTATCACTCGTTGAAAGCACTGCCAGCAATAACGTAGGATATATGGGGGCAGGTATTGAAGCTCAAAACATTACATTGGTAAACAGTACTGTATCCGGAAATCAGGCTGAGCAATCGGGTGGTGGAATCTATGCCGGTTCGGCGACCATAATTAACAGTACGATAACCGGCAATAGTGCTGGCCAAACCGGTTCCGGTGCCCTGGTTCATGCCAACGCTTTCGGTTTGAGCCATGTCAGCACTTTCGAAAACAGCATTGTGGCCGGCAATATCGCTACCCCGGACGGCCAATCGGACGTCTCGGGAGCTATAGACGCCAGCAACGGCCACAACATCTTCGGCAGCGACGTCGCGGGCAATGTCGCGGGCGACCTCGAGAGTGTCGCGCCCGGCCTGCTGTTCGCGGCACTCGATCCCGCGACCGGCGGCGGCCTGCTCGCCGACCATGGCGGGCCGACCTGGACCATCGCGCTGCGTGATGCCCTCGACAATCCGGCCCTGGGCGGGGCCGACCCGGCGGATGCGCCGGCCAGCGACCAGCGCGGCGTGGCGCGGTCGCAGCCGGAGGGCACGGCACCGGACGTCGGCGCATTCGAGCTCGGCCCGGCGCCGCTCAACCCGATCGACGGCACGGTGGCGGCAGACGTCCTGCACGGCACAGCGGTCGGCGATCTGATCCGCGGCCTGCCGGGCGGCGACGTCCTGTGGGGCTTCGCCGGCGACGATCGGCTGGTCGGCGGCTATGGCGACGACGTGCTGGTGGGTGGGCCGGGGATCGACCAGATTCAGGGCGACGCGGGCGCGGACCGGTTCGTGTTCCGCCAGGCGGACGCCGCACCGCCGCAGGGTCCGACCTACGACGAGATCCTGGGCTTCGTCCGCGCCGAGCACGACGTGATCGACCTCCGGCCGATCGACGCCCGGGCCGGCCAGCCCGGCGACCAGGCGTTCGCGCTGATCGGCCGGGAGGCGTTCACCGGTGGCGGCCAGCTGCGCTACGAGGCGAACGCCGACGGCGGCTTCCTAGTCCAGGGCAATACGGATGCGGACCTCGCGGCCGACTTCGCCTTCGTCGTCCACACCGGCCTCGCCAACCTGAAGGAGGCCGACTTCCTGCTCTAGCTCAGGCCGCGCGCTTGCGCTCCCGGAGCACGATGTAGAGGCCGGCGCCCATGATCAGGGCGGCGCCGGCGAGCATGCGCGGGCTCGGCACGTCGCCCCACAGCA
>JBDHTW010000179.1:0-3875 GCA_039808865.1 Geminicoccaceae bacterium | reverse complement strand
CTCGCCGGCGACGGCGTCCCGGTCGGCACTGGCGGCCGCCGCCGCCATGCGTGCGGCCTCCGCCTCGGCCAAGGCCTCCTCGACCAGGCGCAAGGCCTCGGCCTCGGCCGCCGCTGCCCGGCGCTCGGCGGCCGCCTCGACGCTGCGCCACTCGCGCAGACGGGCGACCAATGCCTCGAACCGACCGAAGGCCGCATCGAGCTCGCGTTCCGCCGCGTCGAATGATGCCATGCCGCTGCAACTTCCCCCTCTGCGTGCAGCGCGGGATTGCCACGCGGGCGCTGCGGCGTCAACGCGCCCCGCCGGCGCGGTCACGCCAGATCGATGGGCCGATTGCGCCGGAAGGCTTCCGGAACGATGTTGTAGCGGCGAATCTTGTCGTACAGCGTCTTCTTCGGAATGCTCAGGCTTTCGCTCACCGCGGCGATGCTTCCCTGCTGTCGCCGCAGCTCCTCGACGATGATGGAGCGCTCGAAGTCGTCGACCTGGTCGGGCAGGCTCTTGATCGCGAGGCTGGCCTGCGCGTCGCCGACATAGGGAGGCCCCAGCACGTCCAGGACGAAGCGGTCGGCGACGTTGCGCAGCTCCCGGACGTTGCCGGGCCAGTGATGCGCCAGCAGCCGGCGGACGAGCTGTTCCGGCACGATCGGCGCCTCGTGCCGGTAGCGCTGTGCCGCCTGGAGCACGAAATGCTCGAACAGCAGCGGAATGTCCTCGCGCCGCTCGCGCAGCGCCGGCACCTCCAGCCTGACGATGTCGAGACGGTAGTAGAGATCCTGCCGGAACTTCTGCTGCTCCACGAGCTGCGCCATGTCGATCTTGGTCGCGGCGACGATCCGCACCTGCACGTCGAGCAGCTTGTTCGAGCCGAGGCGCTCGATCTGCCGTTCCTGCAGGGCGCGGAGCAGCTTGATCTGCATCGACAGCGGCAGCGATTCGATCTCGTCGAGGAACAGCGTGCCACCGGCCGCATGCTCGAACTTGCCGATCCGCCGCTTCTGCGCACCGGTGAAGGCGCCCGGCTCGTGGCCGAAGATCTCGCTCTCGAACATCAGCTCGGGAATGGCGCCACAGTTCAGCGGCACGAAGTTGCATGCGCGCAGGCGCGAGTATTGATGCAGGCAGCGCGCCACCAGCTCCTTGCCGGTGCCGGTCTCGCCGGTGATGATGATGTCCGGGCTGGATTCGCCGAGCTTCAGGATGGTGCGGCGCAGCTGCTCGATCAGCACGGAACGGCCGATCAGCAGGCTCTCGATGCCCTGCCGATCGTCGAGCTTCCGGCGCAGATTGTCGACCTCGAAGGTCAGGCGGCGCTTCTCGAGCGCGCGCAGGACGCAGCCGGTGAGGTAATCGGACGAGAACGGCTTCTCGATGAAGTCGTAGGCGCCCATCTTCATCGCCTGGACGGCCATCGCGATGTCGCCATGGCCGGTGACGATGATCACGGGCAGGGTCGGATCGATCTGCTGCGCTTCGGCCAGCAGCTGCAACCCGTCCGTTCGCGGCAGCTTCACGTCGGCGATGAGAATGCCGGGGAAGTAGGGGTGCAGATGCGGGCGCACCGCCTCGGCCGACTCGAATGCTGCGACCTCGATGCCGGCCAAGCGCAGGGCCTGCTCGGCGCCGAAGCGCACCGCCTGATCGTCCTCGACGAGCAGGACCTTGAGGGCCGGTGGTTCAGCCATCGCCGCCTTCCGTCATCAAAGCCATCGGCAGCTCGACCAGGAACTCGGCCCCACCGGCGGCGAGGTTGCGGCCGCGCAGGCTGCCGCCAAGCTCGCGCACGATGCCGTCGCTGATGGCCAGCCCCAGCCCCAGCCCGGCGCCCGGGTCCTTCGTGGTCAGGAACGGCTCGCCCAGCCTCGGCAGGATCTCGGGTGGGATGCCATGGCCATTGTCCGCCACGGCGATCGTCACCCGGTCGTCCCGTCGGCCCACCTTGACCTCGATCCGGCCGCCGTCATGGCTGCCAACCGCATCGAGGGCGTTGCTCAGCAGGTTGACCAGAACCTGCTCGAGCCGGACGCCGTCCGCGACGGCCTGCACCTCCGGTGGCACGATCTGCACGCCGATCGCGACCTCCTGGCTGCGGGCGCGGTCGGCCACGAGCACCAGCGCATGCTCGATCACCGGCCGGAGCGGGACGGGGCCGGTGACGCCGACCGGCTTGCGGGCGAAGACCTTGAGCTGCGTCGTGATCCGCCCCATGCGCTCGACGATCTGCCCGATCAGGTCGAGATTGCCCTCGGCTTCGCCGATGCGCTGCCGCTGCAGCAGGATCTTGGCGTTGTCGGAAAGGGTCCGCAGGGCCGCGAGCGGCTGGTTCAGCTCGTGCGTGATCCCGGCCGCCATCTGCCCGAGGGCCGCGAGCTTGCCGGCGTGCACGAGCTTGTCCTGCGCCGCCAGCAGATCCTGGGTGCGCTCGGCAACCTTGTGTTCCAGTTCCAGGTTCGCCCGCTCGAGCGCCGTCTTGGCGGCAAGCTCGAGCCGGCGCGAGCGGCGGCGCTGCCGGAGGTAGAGACCGAGCAGCAGCAAGGAGCCCAAGCCGAGCCCGGCCACCGCCTGAACGCTGCGCACCACCAAGGTGACGTCGTCGAGCTCGGACAGCAGGATCATCCGCCAGCCCGAGGTGGCGAGCGTGCGCTCCTGCAGCAGCAGTTCCCGGCGGCGCCTGCCTGTCTCCTCCCCGAGCGACACGATCCGGGTCCCGGCGTCGAGGTCGCGCTCCCTGTGCATGTCGAGCGGGGTGAGCGACGCGCGCTCGAACTGCCGCGTGGTCTGTATGCGCTGCACGGTCTCCAGCGAGAGCGGGACGAGCGTGTGGTATTTCCACGCCGGCTGGCTCGCGAGGATCACCACCCCGTCGCCGTCGACGACCATCGCCAGCAGCCCCGGTCCCTGCGCCCAAGGGCTTTCCAGGCGGTCCAGGCTGACCTTGACGGCAGCGACGCCGATGGTCTGGCCAGCGTCGAGGATGGCCTGCGCGTAGTAGTAGCCGGGCTCGCCGGACGTCGTGCCGATGCCATAGAGGCGGCCGACGCCGGTGCGCACCGCGTCTTGGAAGTAGGATCGGTAGGCCAGGTCGATGCCGACGAAGCTCAGCGGCTGGTTCCAATTGCTCGCCGCGAGGACACGTCCGCCCGCATCCAGCACGTAGAGTTCGCTGGCGCCCGCCGCTTGGTTCAGCGCCTGCAGGAACCGGTTGCCGGCATCGCGGAGGTCCGCACGTCCGGGTTGCGCGAGCAGCTGCCTGACGATGGGATTGAGGCCGACCGCCGCGGGCAGATAGTGGTAGCGGGCGAGTTCCTGCTCGAGCATCGCCGTCTGCAGGTCGAGGCGCGCCTCGGCGCGTTCTCGGATGGCCGTGAGCTGATCAAGCTCGGCCCATCGGCCGGCCGCCGCGATCGCGGTCACGAGCAGGACCAGGACGAGCGCATAGAACGCATAGAGATGCAGCCGTCCGCGGGCACGGCGCAAGGCGGACGGGATGCGCGCGGGGCGGGCGACGACGGCGCTCATCGGGCCGGGGCCGCGATCCACGCGCATCCGGAAAAGACCCGGACCGCAGGCGCGCGCGCGGCCACGCGGCCGTGGCGCCCTGCCCCCGGGCGACGCAGCGGCCTCGCGCCGGCACGCCCTGGAATCGTCGACCGCGCATGCGGCGGCGTGACGGGCGAGGCTGCATCCATCCTTCGGCTCAGTGCAGCTTGACGTGCGGTTCCGTGTGCCGCGTGAGCGAGCGGGCGACGGTATCGAGCCCGACCTTGACCCAGCCGTGCAGGGCGCGCTGGTGCATTTTGTACAAGGAGCGGTACATCAGGCGGGCGAACCAGCCTTCGATCATCATGCCCTTGCCGGCGATGAAGCCCATCAGG
>JBDHTW010000178.1:0-3894 GCA_039808865.1 Geminicoccaceae bacterium | reverse complement strand
GGCTGTCGTCGACGGCCGCATGGCCTTGGGCCCCTCCGCGCCGAGGGACCGGAGTGGCCTGCCTTCGGGCCATGTGCCGAGTTCGGCTGATGCCGGTGATGCCCGAATGCGTCCGGCCCTCAGGCGGCGGTCTCGAGCAGCCGACGTGTATCCAGTTCCGGCTGCCGCTGCAGCCCCATGAACAGCTTGGCCATCTTGCCGTAGCGGCGCAGTACGCCCTCCTCGCGGTAGGGCACGCCGGTGGCGGCGCAAATCGCGACCAAGCGCGGATGCGCGCGCTGGTACTGCAGGAGCGGCAAGGTCGGCCAGAGATGATGCTCGACCTGATAGTTGGTCCAACCGTGCAGGAAATCGTTCACGTCGCCACCGCTGCGATAGTTCACCGTTCCCAGCACGCTCTGAAGGTAGAACTCGCGGCGGCTGGCGAAGGGCGCGGTAAAGAGCGGAATGTCGGGCGCGCAGTGGTTCGGGCGGATGCAGACGAAGGTGTGTGCATTGTGGGCGAGTTCGGCCAGCACCAGATTGGCCAGCATGCTGCCGATGGCCCAGGACCCGAGCGGGACGACGAGCAGTGTCGGCAGCGCGAAGCGGACGGCGATGTAGGGCAGGTAGTCCCTGAGCCAGAGCGTGCGAACCACCGGATCGGCGAGATCGATCAGATCGGCCAGCCGCATCACGTAGGGCTCGCTGCGCTCGGCGCCTTGGTCCTTGAGCGCCCGCTCCCGGCGCATCCTCGGCGCGTAGTTGGTGAATTTCCAGGTCAGCGTGTAGAACGCGAGGGCGAGATAGCGTACCCAGCGCGGCTGGCCGGTGACGAAGCCCGCGTCCATGATGTCGCCGTCGAGCGGCGCCTGGGTATGGTGATGGTGGAGCTGGTTGTGCGTGTAGCGCCAATCCTCCTGTCCCCACCAGTCGAGCCAGTCGACGAAGCGCCGCCAGCCGCGACCGAAGCATCGCTTGGTGTAACGCTTGGGGACGCCTGGAACCCGGTCGTAGCCCCCGTGCCCGACATGATGGCCGATGATGAACCGGGCCATCATTCCCTGGGCGAGCAGGCCCACGCTGACGGGATTGGGAGCGAGCCAGGCCGTCGCATGGCCGAGCAGGCAGAACAGCCGCCCCCAGCGCTCGAGGCGGCGAAGGTGCAGGATGTCCGCCCGGCCGCTACCGGCGCGCAGCTCTTGCCCGAGTGCGGTCAGCTCGCGCTCGAAGGCGTCGTAGTCAGGGACAGCCATGGCCGAACTTTCTCCGATCCGATCGGCTCTCCGGTCATTTGGCCGACGAGCGCGTCCCTGTCCGTGACAATCGTCACCGAGGGCTCTGGGTGGGCCGGCATCGTCGACAAGCTTTTCAAGCGGACATTGCCCAGACGGGCTCGGTCGCCAGCCAAGACCCTGCTCCCTGGCCGATCCTCGGTCAACGGGAGGGCATGTCCGGCAGCTGATCTCGGGTCAGACGAGGCTGCGAAGCTCGGCTCGCAGGCCAATCCAGGCCACTCACCTCGTCTCGCCGATCGTTCTGCCCTCGGCTTCAGCCGCTGCCATGGTCTGCTCCGGTCAGGCCACCGCCACGGGTGGTCCTCGCAGGCGGGCGAGCCGGCGCAGGATCGTGGCGAACAATCCGCGTGGCACCGCCACCTCGGCCAGATGGAAGATCGAAGGCCGCTTGGCTTCGCCCATCGCGCCCGGCTCCGTGCCGCAGGGCCTGCTGTTCGGGCTATTGCCGGCGCGCCGTCGGGATGTGAGCGCGTCGGTTGAGAGCGACCGTATGGAGGCTTGCCTTGGAGCCCGAGCTGCCTTGAGATGCCGCGCGTGCAACAGGCAGGGCGTGACGAACAATGGCGGCCTACCGGTTCTTCCGGCAGCTGCAGTCGGTCGGATCGCGGCCGATGCGAGGGGCACCGAGCGGATCGAGCATGGAGCCGAGCCTACCTTCCGTCGATTCGCCACCGGTCGTCGCCGGGTTGACCCGGTGCGCCATCTTTTTGGTCGTCACGGTGAACCCAGGAGCAGACAACGAGACCGTCGCGCGCCACCTGTGCCGCGATCTCGGCGCCCTGGTCCGGGCGACCGGCTTTCGTGATCTCGAAGGCAGGCTGTCCTGCATTGCGGGGATCGGCTCCGACGCCTGGGACCGGCTGTTCGGGACACCACGCCCCAAGGCCCTGCACCCCTTCCGCGCAATCCACGGCCGGCATCGTGCCGTAGCGACGCCGGGCGATCTGCTGTTCCACATCCGCGCCGTGCGCATGGACCTGTGCTTCGAACTGGCGAGGCAAATCATGCGGCGCCTGGACGGAGCCGTCGCGGTCGCGGACGAGGTTTACGGCTTCCGCTACTTCGACCAGCGCGACCTTTTGGGCTTCGTCGATGGGACCGAGAACCCGGCAGGCCAAGCTGCCGTCGACGCCACCATCATCGGTGCGGAGGATGCCGCCTTCGCTGGCGGCAGCTACGTGATCGTGCAGAAATACCTGCACGACCTGGCGGCCTGGAACGCGCTGCCGGTCGAGGCGCAGGAAAGGATCATCGGCCGGACCAAGCTCGCCGACATCGAGCTGGACGATGCCGTCAAGCCGAGCTTCGCGCACAACGCGCTCACCTCGATCACCGACGATGCCGGCGAGGAACTCGAGATCCTGCGCGACAACATGCCCTTCGGCACGGTCGGCAAGGGCGAGTTCGGCACCTACTTCATCGGCTACGCGCGCGAGCCGCGACGGATCGAGCGGATGCTCGAGAATATGTTCGTGGGCCTGCCGCCCGGGAACTACGACCGCATCCTGGATTTCAGCCGGGCGGTCACGGGTTCCCTGTTCTTCGTGCCGCCGGCGACGTTCCTCGAGAACGTCGCGGCCGAGACGGCGGCCCCGCCGGCCGTAGCGCCGTCCGCGCCAGAGCCGCGGCTGACGGACATGGGCCAACCGCGATCATCGTCGGCCGACGGCTCTTTGGGCATCGGCTCGCTGAAGAATGGGACATGAGATGAACAATCTTCATCGGGAGCTGGCGCCGATCTCCGTCGCGGCCTGGGCCGAGATCGAGGAGGAGGCGTCGCGCACCCTCAAGCGTCATCTGGCGGCACGGCGGGTGGTCGACGTGGCCGGCCCCAAAGGTGTCGACTTTTCGGCGGTGGGCACCGGACATCTGGTGCCGGTCGCGGCCCCCGATGACGGCATCGCGGCCACGCAGCGCGAGGTGAAGGCGCTGGTCGAGCTGCGCGTGCCATTCGTGCTCTCCCGCCAGGCGGTCGACGACGTCGAGCGCGGGTCGTTGGATTCGGACTGGGATTCCTTGAAGGAAGCGGCGCGCATCCTGGCCTTTGCCGAGGACCGGGCAGTGTTCGACGGCTATGCTGCGGCCGGGATCGGCGGCATCCGTCCCGGCAGCAGCAACCGGGCCATGACCCTGCCCACCAACGTCGCCGGCTATTCCGGTGCCGTTGCCCAGGCGGTGAGCCAGCTTCGCCTCGCCGGCGTCGAGGGCCCGTACACCCTGCTCCTGGGCTCGGATGCCTACACGCTCGCCAGCGGCGGCAGCGACGAAGGCTACCCCGAGATCCACCATCTCGAGCGGATCGTCGACGGCGGAATCATCTGGGCCCCGGCGATCGACGGCGGTGTCGTGCTCACCACCCGCGGCGGCGACTTCGAGCTGACGATCGGCCAGGACATCTCGATCGGCTATCTAAGCCATACCGCTACCACCCTCGAGCTGTACTTCCAGGAGACGTTCACCTTCCGCCTGCTGACCGCCGAAGCCTCGGTGGCACTCGTGGCACCGGCGAAGTGAGCCAAGTGTCGGCCGAGCACATGCCCGGTGGCGAGGATGCACTCGAGCACGCTGCGCATGATCTCCAGATGATGCAGGTTCGGCACGAAACCGGCCGTCTCGA
>JBDHTW010000177.1:0-3896 GCA_039808865.1 Geminicoccaceae bacterium | reverse complement strand
GATACCGACTATCACGACATTCTCGAACGCCGCTCGCTCAAGCTGCAGAACCGGATCGGCCCGATCATCAGGGTTCTGGCCTTCCAAGGCGAGCCTGCGGCCGCCGGGCTGCTCGCCGCCACCTTGCACTTCAAGGCCAAGGACGGCGTGGTCGGCCGATCGGCGCCGCATGATTTCCTCGAGCCGACAGAGCGTGCCGCTGTCCTGAATGACGGGCAGGTTGCCAGGATCTCGCTCTACAAGGCCTTCCTGTTCATCCATATCGCCCGGGCCCTGAAGGCCGGCACGCTGAACCTCGAGCATTCCTACAAATATCGCCCACTCGACGACTATCTGATCGACAAGGAACGCTGGGAGCGCGAGAAAGATGTCCTATTAGCGAGAGCCGCACTGCAGGACTTCATCGATCCCAGCCGGGTCATGGCCGAGCTCGACGAGGCGCTGCACGGGCAATATCTCGTGACCAACGGGCATGCTGCTGCTGGCGCCAATCCGTACCTGAAGGCCACGGCCGACGGTCGGTTTCGGATCACCACGCCGAAGCAAGACGACGGGTCGGAAGAACCCCTCCAGCCGTTCCTTCCGCAACGGCACTACGTGCCGTTGGCAGAGATCCTGGCGACGGTCAACCGCCATGCCCTGTTTACCGACGAGCTGCAGCATTGGCAGCAGCGCCAGCGGCAACAAGTCCGCGAGAAGGCCCTTTATGCCGGGGTCATGGGCCTGGGCTGTGGCATCGGCACCCGCAGGATGGCCAGGATCGCCCAAGGCGTCGGCGAAGCCGAGCTCGAGCATGCCGTGAATTGGCACTTCTCCCTCGATGGTGTCCAGGCTGCCAACGACCGCATCCTGCGCCTAACCAGCAAGATGAACCTGCCCGATATCTACCGCCGCGCCGCCGAAAGGCTCCACACCGCCAGCGATGGACAGAAGTTCGAGGTGCGGAAGGAGTCGCTGAACGCCAACTACTCCTTCAAATATTTCGGCAAGGGCCAAGGAGTCAGCGCCTACAGCTTCATCGATGAACGGCAGCTGCTGTGGCATTCGCTCGTGTTCAGTGCCGCTGAGCGCGAGAGCGCCTATGTGATCGACGGCCTGATGCGCAACGACGTGGTCAAGAGCGATCTCCACTCGACCGATTCGCACGGGTATTCGGAGGCGATTTTTGCGGTGGCCCACCTGCTCGGGATTTCCTACGCGCCGCGGCTCAAGAGCCTCGACCGGCAGACCCTCTACATCTTCCGATCCCGCCGCGATGCCAATCGCTCCAGTTGGGCCGTGACGCCGGACAAATACGTCAACGCTGAGCTGGTCCTGGCCAACTGGGACGACATCTTGCGCCTCATCGCCACCATCAAGCTCAAGGAGACGACGGCCTCCGACATCTTCCGTCGGCTCAACAGCTACGCCAAGCAGCACGTCCTCTATCGCGCGCTCAAAGCGTTCGGCCAAATCATCAAGTCACTGTTTATCCTGCGCTATCTCGATGATCTGACCTTGCGGCAGGCCGTCGAGCAGCAGCTCAGCCGGGTCGAGCTGGCCCACCGCTTCACCCGCGACGTAGCCGTCGGCAATCCGCGGGAATTCCTGCAGGCCGAGAAGGAGGACCAGGAGATCGCCGAGGCGTGCAACCGGCTGATCAAGAACAGCATCGTCTGCTGGAACTACCTCTACCTCGAGCACAAACTCGCCACGTTGCACGACGCCGCTCAGAAACAGGCGCTCATGACCGCGATCGCCGGTCATTCCATGCTCTCATGGGCCCACGTCAATCTCTTGGGCGAATATGACTTCTCCGACGAGAAGCTGTCCTGTTCGTTTGGGCTACGACCCTCTCGAGCCGCCGCTTGATCAGCACCCCTGCCCAAGCTCTGTGTCGCGTTTCGTACCTTTATGCAAAGGGACCCCTTGTAGCGGCGATAATCGCAGGCGATGGGTCGGGAGCGGTTCGCGCGCGGCGGGATGACCGGCAAGATGCCGTGGACGAGTAGCCCCTCGCGCACGGCGTCGCCGTCATAGCCCTTGTCAGCCAGCAGCAGGCGCGGCCTGGCGAGCGGCAGCGCCATGAGCTCATCGACGGCGCGGTAGTCGGAGACTTGGCCGCCGGTCAGCGTGAAGCCGAGAGGGCGCCCCCGACCGTCCGCACGGGCGTGGATCTTGCTCGTGAAGCCGCCGCGGCTTCGACCAAAGCCTTCCTTACGGGTCCCCCTTTGGCGCCGGCGGCCTGGCTGTGGCCGCGGACGGTGGTGCTGTCGAGCATGTGCTGCCAGTCGTCGGTGAGGCCGAGCTCGACCAGCGTTTCCAAGAGCGCGTCCCAGACCCCTTGCGCAGCCCAGCGGCGGAAGCGGACGTAGACCGAGTTCCACTTGCCGTAGCGCTCGTGCATGTCCCGCCAGGGGCAGCCAGCCCGCAGCACATAAAGCATGCCATTGAGAAAGCGCCGGTTATCCTGCGCGGGACGTGCCCACCGGCCACGCTCGGCCGGCAGCAAATCACCTGCAGAAGTCTCGACTTAATCTGACGGACGGTGTTGGCTGAGGCTCAACGGGAGCCGCGGCAGGGGCGGAGCTGGTCGGGGTTGCGCAGCCCCTGCCGCGGCGTGCCACGAGGACACCGACCATGACCAAGGACCAGAAGATCATCCGCGCCAAGGTGGGCGTGCTGGAGTTGGCAAAGCAGCTCGGCAACGTCAGCCAAGCCTGCAAGATGATGGGCTACAGCCGCGACAGCTTCTACCGGTTCAAGGAGCTGTACGACAAAGGCGGCGAGCTGGCGCTGCAGGAACTCTCGCGCCGCAAGCCGATCCTCAAGAACCGGGTCGAGCCGGCGGTCGAGGCGGCGGTCGTCGCCCTGGCCATCGACCAGCCGGCCTGGGGTCAGGCAAGGGTCTCCAACGAGCTGCTCAAGCGGGGCGTCACGATCTCGCCGTTCGGCGTGCGCTGCATCTGGCTGCGCCACGACCTGGCGACGATGAAGCACCGGCTGAAGGCGCTCGAGGCCAAGATGGCGCAAGAGCGCCTGATCCTGACCGAAAGCCAGCTGGCCGCCCTGGAGAAGGCCAAGGCCGACAAGGAGGCCCACGGCGAGTTCGACAGCGAGTGCCCGGGCTACTGCGGGGCCCAGGACACGTTCTATGTGGGCACCTTGAAGGGTGTCGGCCGCGTCTACCAGCAGACCTTCATCGACACCTACGCCAAGGTCGGCTTCGCCAAGCTCTACGACCGCAAGACCCCGCTCACCGCCGCTGACCTCCTGAACGACCGGGTGATCCCGTTCTACGACGAGCACGGCGTCGTGCTGCAGCGGATCCTGACCGACCGTGGCACCGAATACTGTGGCACCCACGACCGCCACGAGTACGAGCTCTACCTCGCCGTCGAGAACATCGACCACAGCCGGACCAAGACGAAGAGCCCGCAAACCAACGGGATCGTCGAGCGCTTCCACAAGACCATGCTCGACGAGTTCTACCGAGTCGCCTTCCGCAAAAGGATCTATGCCACGATCGAGGACCTGCAGACCGACCTCGACGCCTGGCTGAACGAGTACAACGAGCTGCGTACCCATCAGGGGCGCTACTGCTTCGGCAAAACGCCGATGCAGACCTTCCTTGACGCCGCCCCAGCTGCCCGGGAAAAGCAGATCGGTGACCAGGCCCTCGCTGTGGCGTCCGCCTGATCGCCCTCGACCAGATCCGGCCGACCGTCAGATCGAGTAGAAACTTCTACAAATCACCGATGATCGCCCATTCCTCGTCCGTCAGATCGCCACGCATCCGCTGATCTCCGCCATGAACAGCGTTGGATCACGCCAGAAGTGTTCTGGAAATCCCTTTTGTCAACAGAGCCTAGTGCACAGCCTCGCGGCGATACGTCATCGCCCCGTCCCCGTCCTCA
>JBDHTW010000176.1:0-4080 GCA_039808865.1 Geminicoccaceae bacterium | reverse complement strand
AGGCACCATCACCGACCTCATCGCCCCCAAGAAAAAACACTAGCCGCCAGGCCGGTGGCCCGCACGGGCCGGGGACCAACACCTCTCCCACAAAGCGTGCCGGGGCCAAACCCCCCGCACGCCCCGGCCCCGCGCCGCCAGCCCGGTCCCGCGGGGCGCATCTCGGCAGCCGAGGGGTACCCGCATCGTTCGCGCCCATCCGGGCCCCTGCCCCGCGGCGCCCCGTGCGCCGACGACGCCGATCCCCTACCCGGCTGCCGGCCGGCCCCAACACCGGCTCGTGCCGACAATCCGTCCGCCGGCACGGCCAACCACGATGGCCTGGCGCCGGCATCCTTGCCATGGCAACCCGGGACGGCGGAAAAATCTGTGAAAGTATCCACTTGGCTCGATTGGCGCGATCATGCTGCGTAGCTCCCAGCTGCCGTCCTGGACATGGCTCAGCCCGCTCGTGGGCTGGCTTCTGGTCGCCACCTCATCGGTGCCGTCCCACCCCTTGTTGCTCTTGCTGGTCGGCGCCGGGCTGATCGCCTGCGTGCTCGCCGCGGTCCATCACGCCGAGGTCGTGGCCCACCGCGTCGGCGAGCCCTTCGGCTCGCTGGTCCTGGCCGTGGCGGTGACCGTGATCGAGGTGGCGCTCATCGTCTCGCTGATGCTGGCCGGCGGCGAGACCGCGGCCACCCTGGCCCGCGACACGATCTTCGCCGCGATCATGATCATCCTCAACGGCATGGTGGGGCTATGCCTGCTCGTGGGCGGGACCCGGCACGGCGAGCAGGTGTTCGGCCATTACGGGGTCAATGCGGCGCTGGCGACGCTGGCGACCATGGCGGTGACGACGCTCGTGCTGCCCAACACCACGACGACCATCGCCGGCCCGATCTATTCCACCAGCCAGCTCGCGCTGATCGCGATCACCTCCCTCGTCCTCTACGGCGCTTTCGTGCTGATCCAGACCGTCCGTCACCGCGACTACTTCGTGCCCCCCGGGGATGGGACGCAGGATCCCGACGCGCATGCGACGCCGCCGAGCACGCGCGTAGCGCTGGTCAGCGCCACGCTGCTCCTGGCGTGCCTCGGTGCGGTCGTGCTGCTGGCGAAGGGGCTCTCGCCGACCATCAAGGCGGCGGTCATCGCCGCGGGTGCACCCGAGGCGGTCGTCGGGATCGTCATCGCCACGATCGTGCTGCTGCCGGAGAGCCTCGCGGCGCTGCAAGTGGCCCGGTCGAACCGGCTGCAGACGAGCCTCAATCTCGCGCTCGGCTCGGCGCTCGCCTCGATCGGGCTGACCATCCCGGCCGTCGCGATGGTGGCGCTCGCCACCGGCTGGACACTGGTGCTGGGTCTCGACCTCAAGGGGATGGCGCTTCTCGGCCTCTCCCTGCTCGTCGCCACGCTCTCGCTCGGCACGGGCCGGACGACGGTGCTCCAGGGTGCGGTCCATCTCGTGATCTTCGCCATCTACCTGTTCACGACGATCGTACCATAGGCGCGCCGGCGACGTGCGGCCGGCACCGCCGACGGCAATTCGGCAACACGGACGATCGGAACGGGGTGGGACAAGGCGATCGATTGCGCACCGCGTCACCACCGGCTAGGCGGTGCTCACCACGCCAGCGCGGGACGAAGCAGCCTGATCCCCTTCCGACATATCGTCCGACCATCCGCAGGAGCATCCGGGCTGGGTCTGGCCGCAGCGCTGGCGCTGGGGCTGCTCGCTGCAGCACCGGCCCTGGCGGCCGAGGCCGTGAAGGCCGGCGCCTCGGAGGTCGTCTTCCTCCTGCAGATCATTCTCCTGCTCTCGGTCGGCCGCCTCATGGGCGAGCTGATGCAGCGGATCGGCCAGCCCGCCGTCATGGGGCAACTGCTCGCCGGGCTGCTGCTCGGCCCCTCGGTGCTGGGCGCGCTGTGGCCGGATCTGCAGCATGCGCTGTTTCCGGCCAACGGCGAGCAGAAGAGCATGATCGGCGCCGTCTCCCAGCTCGGCATCCTCATGCTGCTGCTGCTGACCGGCATGGAGACCGATCTGTCCCTGGTTCGCAAGGTCGGCCGCGCCGCGTTCAGCGTCTCGGCCACCGGGATAGCCGTGCCCTTCGCCTGCGGCTTCGCGCTCGGCGAGCTTTTGCCCGAGGCCATGCTGCCGCGCCCCGAGCTGCGCTTGATCACCTCGCTCTTCCTCGGCACCGCGCTGTCGATCTCGTCGGTCAAGATCGTCGCCATGGTCGTGCGCGAGATGCGCTTCATGCGCCGGAATCTCGGCCAAATCATCGTCGCCTCGGCGATCATCGACGACACGATCGGCTGGACCATCATCGCGGTCATCTTCGGCCTGTCGCTGCATGGCGGCGTGGATCTCGCCACGTTGGCGCAGAGCGTGCTCGGCACGGTCCTGTTCCTGGTGCTCAGCTTCACGCTCGGCCGGCGGCTGGTGTTCAACCTGATCCGCTGGGTCAACGACACCTTCGTCAGCGACGTGCCGGTCATCACCACCATCCTGGTGGTCATGGGCCTGATGGCGCTCGCGACGCACCTGATCGGCGTGCACACCGTGCTCGGCGCCTTCGTCGCCGGCATCCTGACCGGCCAGTCGCCGATCCTCACCCGGCACATCGACGAGCAGCTGCGCGGCCTGATCACCGCGCTGTTCATGCCGGTGTTCTTCGGGCTGGCTGGCTTGGGCGCCGATCTCACCGTCCTCGCCGACCCGGGCCTGCTGCTGCTGACCATCGGCCTGGTGCTGATCGCGAGCCTGGGCAAGTTCGGTGGCGCGTTCGTGGGCGGCTGGCTGGGCGGGCTGACGCGGCAGGAGGCGCTGGCGCTGGGCTGCGCGATGAACGCACGCGGCTCGACCGAGGTGATCGTGGCCACGATCGGCCTGTCGATGGGGGCGCTGAGCCAGAACCTCTACACCATGATCGTCGCCATGGCGGTGGTGACCACGATGGTGATGCCGCCCACGCTGCGCTGGGCGCTCGGCCGGCTGCCGCTGCGCGAGGAGGAGCGCGCGCGGCTCGAGCGCGAGGTCTTCGAGGCGGGCGCCTTCGCCCCCAACCTGGAGCGCATCCTGGTCACCGTGGACGGCAGCGCGAAAAGCGGGTTCGCCGTACGGCTGGCGGGCCTGCTCGCCGTGTTGCGGGGCATGCCGATGACGGTCCTCGGCATCGGCGTGCGCGACCCGGCGCGTTCGGCCCGGGCGCCCGGGCCGAACGGCGCCGAGACCGCCGCCAAGGCCGCGGGCGGGCCGGTGCGCGCCTTCGAGGCTGGTGTCAAGCAGGCCGTCCCCGCCGAGGCCAAGGTCCTGACGCGCGTCTCGGTGGCGCCGGCCGAGGCAGCCGTGACCAACGAGGCGCGCAAGGGCTACGGCCTGCTGGTCGTCGGCGCCGACCGCTTCGTCGACCCCGAAGGCGGCTTCCACGACGACGTCGCGCGTGTCGCCAGCGGCTTCCAGGGGCCGCTGGCGGTCGCCATCGCGCGTGGCGTGCATGCCGACGATCCTTTGGGAGCGGAGCTGCGGATTCTGATCCCGGTGACCGGGACCGAGGTCTCGCGGCGCGGGGCCGAGGTCGGCCTCGCCCTGGCGCGGGCGGCCAACGCCTCGGTGACCGCCCTGCACGTCGCCGGTGCCGCGGCGCGAACGGCGCGGCACCGCTTCGGCGAGACGCGGCGCGGCGACGGCGACATTCTCCGCCACGTCGTCGGCCTCGCCGCATGGTACGGCGTCCCGCTACGCACCGCGATGCGCATCGACCTCGCGGCGGAGGACGCCATCCTGCGTCAGGCCCGTCTGGGCGGGCACAACCTGATCGTCATGGGCGTCACCCGCCGTCCGGGCGAGACGCTGCTTTTCGGCAGCGTGGCGACCGCGATCCTCGAGAGCTCCGAGCGGTCACTGCTCTTCGTCGCGAGCTAGCGCATTGTCACGCTGAGCGTGACGGCGTGGAGCATTTTGCTGGTGGACGCTGGCGGGTGCGGCCGATGCCATGCCCGCGCTCCGGGTCGGGTCCACGCGGTCATCGGGCAGGAGACACGACCCGGCGCCTTGCGGTCACTCAGGCACCAACCCGTCCCTTTCCGCCCAAC
>JBDHTW010000175.1:0-4116 GCA_039808865.1 Geminicoccaceae bacterium | reverse complement strand
CGCCCGAGGGCGAGCGAGGCGTAGCCGTTGAAGCTGGTGCCCTGATCGACCCAGAACAGGGCGGTCAGGCCCTGGTGCTCGGCGCGCAGCTCCGACCGGCCGTGCCGCCGCTGAAAGCGCAGCAGGTCGACGAGCCGATCCTCCGCGGCATCGCCCGACAGCCGCTGGCCATCGACGTCGAGTTCGGCCCCACCGCGGCGAAAGGCCTTGCGCAGCCTCCAGTTCTGTCCGCGCACGACGAAATCGACCTCGATCTCCGGCACGAGGCTGGTGCCGGCCGGGGCCATGGCGTCGCGCACCGCGCCGCCGACGGCATGATGCTCGAACAGGGCCGACTTCAGCGCGGCCAGGACGGTCGACTTGCCCTCCTCGTTGTCGCCGGACACGATCGTCAGCCCATCCGCGATCGGCTCCAGGAGCACCGGCGCCTGCAACTTGCGAAAATGGCGGACCGCCAGACGCCGCAGCCTCATCGTGCCCGGTCCTGCGCCTGCACCTCGGCATAGAGGAAACGCAACGCCAGCCTCGCCGCCAACCGCTCCACGTCGGCGCCGCGCGCCGCGGCTTCCTGCAGGGCCTGCGCCGCCGCCGCGGTGGCGGGAATGCTCGCCAGGGAGGCGAGATCGCGATCGTCGGGTTCGGTCCTGAGATCCTGCTCGAGCACGTCGAGCCAGACCAACTCGCCGCCGAACCGCTCCAGCGCCGCATCGAGCAGCGCTCGGGTCGCGAGGCCGGCAAGGCCGCGCAGGCGGAGCCGCAGCAATGCGCGGTGGCGTTCCGCCGGTGGCGGCAGATGGGCCTCGATCGCGGCATCGACGTCGCACGGGTCGATGCCGGTGACGTCGAGTTCGGCCTGCTGCCAGCGATAGCGATGGGTGGCGAGACGCTCGATCCGGGGCGGCGCGCCGGGTCCGGCGATCTCGACCAGCAGCGCGTGCCCGGGTTCGTTGGTGGCGAAGCGGTCGGGCTCGGGGGTGCCGGCGTACCAGGTCCGGTCGGCGATCTCGAGCGTGCCGTGCCAGTCCCCCAGCGCCAGATAGTCGAGCCGTGCGCGCGTAGCCCGGTCGGCGGCGATCGGGTTGGCGGCATCGGCCTCCCCCGGCAGGCGTCCGACGACGCTGCCGTGCGCCAAGCCCACCCGGATCGCGCCGGCCGGCGTCGCGGCGGCGTCCATCCATTCGCTCAGATCGTCGAACACCCGCCGTGCGGTCAGCGGCGCCGGCAGGACGGCGAGCCTGCCACCGGCCAGCAGCAGAGGTGCCGGTTCGCCAGCCAGCAGCAGATGCGCCGGTACACCGGCATGCCGCAGCCGCGACCAGACGCTGGCCGCGCTGTCGGCATCGTGATTGCCGGGCAGCAGCACCCACGGGCCGGGATATTCGCGCATCGCGGCCAACGTCTTGGCAACCGTCGCCGCACCGACGAGATTGTCGTCGAACACGTCACCTGCCACCAGCACCGCGTCCACCGCGCGCTCGCGGGCGACCGATGCCAGGGTCCGGACGGCATCGAACCGCGCCGCGCGCAGCAGCGACGCGGCCTCGCCCGGTATCCCCGCAAAGCCTTTGCCGAGCTGCCAGTCCGCCGTGTGGAGCAGGCGCAAGGTCATCCCGTCACCGCTCTCGATAATGCAACTTTAGCGCGACAGGCCTTGCGCCGCCAGAGCCGTGAGGTAGGCGTGCCAGAGGGCATCCTGGTCACGGCCCAGCCGGTAGAGATTGGGCCACGAGTAGATCCCGGTGTCATGCCCGTCGTCGAACACGATGCGGACGGCATAGTTGCCCACCGGCTCGAGCGCCGCGATGCCGACCTGGCGCTTGCCGGGCACGGTCACCTTCTGCGCCGGCGTGTGGCCCTGGACCTCGGCCGACGGGCTTTCCACCCGCAGCAGCTCGGCCGGATAGCGGAAGCTGGCACCGTCGTCGAAGTCGATCTCAAGTGCCCGGGCCGCACGCAGCACGCGGATCTGCCGCGGCCACGCGCCGGATTCGCTAACGGCCATCCGCGCGCACCTCGTCCGGCAAGGCCTCGTCGTCGTCGAGCGGCCGCGCCTCGTCGACCAGCATGATCGGAATGCCGTCGCGGATCGGGTAGGCGAGCCCGGCCTGCAGGCTGACGAGCTCGTTGCGCGCCGGATCGTAGCGCAGGGCCGCCTTGGTCAGCGGGCAGACCAGCAGCTCGAGCAGGCGCGGGTCGGGCCCGGCTTCGGTGGTGGGCGCGCTCAACGGTTCGTCCTCCCGAACGGAACTCGGATCAGTGTCGGGCCACGGAGCCGCTGCCGTCGGCCAGCGTCTCCATCTCCATCAAGGCGATCAGCAGGCGGGCCTGCCTGGTGATGTCCTGCGCCTCGAGCAGTGCCTGCTTCTCGCCCGGCTCGAACGGGCAGATCATGCACAACGACGTCACCAGCCCGGCCAGCGGCGCAGCCTCGACCGCGCTCCAGTCGGCCTCGATGCTGTGGCGCTCGAAATAGGTCCGCAGCACCCGCGACAGCCGGCCCTTGAGCTCCAAGGGCGGCGTCGTCGGGTGCAGATCCTGGCGCCAGCGGGCGAAGTCGACCGTCACCTGCCGATAAGGCGTGTCGACCGCGTGCTCCTCGACGATGTCGAACCGGCAGACCCCGGTCAGCGTGATCAGCAGACGGCCGTCGTCGGTCTCGGCGAAGTTGCTGATCCGCCCGGCGCAACCGGTGCGATAGACGGCCGGCGTCGCCGGATCCTCGCCTTCGCCCTGGTCGAGCGGTTGCACCATGCCGATCACCCGGTCGGTCTGCATCGCGTCGCGCACCATCTGCAGGTAGCGCGGTTCGAAGATGTTGAGCGGCAGGTTGCCGCTCGGCAGCAGCATCGCACCCCGCAAGGGAAAGATCGGAAAGCGGTTCGGCAGGCTCGAGGCGAGCTCGGACATGGTTCCGTCAGCTGAACAGGACGGTGGACAGCATCCGCCGACCCTTCAGCGTCGCCGGATGCTTGGGCCCGAGCGCCTCGAAGAACTTCACCAGCTGCTTCCTCGCCTGATCGTCCCGCCAATCGCGGCCACGCCTGACGATCTGCACCAGATGCTCCATCGCCGGCTCGACCTGACCGCGCAAAAACAAGGCCGTCGCCAGCTGATAGCGGGCCTCGTGGTCGTTGGGGTTGCCGTCCAGGCGCGCCAGCAGCGTCACCGGATCTTCGAGCACGCCGGATTCCTCGGCCAGCGCCAACGCCGCCTTGGCGCCGGTGACGGCGGCATGGCCGGCGGCTTCCTTGGGCGCCGCGTCGAGCACCGCCCTCGCGTCGGCGAACTTCCGGTCGGCGATCAGGCAGCGGGCGAGGCCGCCGATCGCTTCCGGCTGGCCCGGCTCCTCGGCCAGGAGCTGCTGGAACAGCCGGGCGGCGGTGCGGTTGTCGCCGTGAGCGGCGGCATCCTGGGCTGCCTCGAGCAGGCCGTCGCCCTCCATCTCGTCGCCGGGTCCGATCAGACGGTCGACCAGAGCCTTGATCTGACTTTCCGGCTGCGCGCCGGCGAACCCGGTCACCGGCTGGCCGCCGACGAACGCATAGACCGTCGGCACGGATTGGATGCGCAGCTGCTGGGCCAGCTCCGGATTCTGGTCGATGTCGATCTTGACCAGCCGGATCTTGCCCTTGGCCGCGCGCACCACCTTTTCCAGGATCGGCGTCAGCTGCTTGCAGGGCCCGCACCACGGTGCCCAGAAATCGACCAGGACCGGCACCGTATGCGAGGCCTGGATCACGTCCTGCGCGAAGGTTTGGATCGAGCCGTCCTTGACGACATCGGCGCCGCCAGCGGCGCGGGGTGCGGCTGCACCGCCGAAGAGCTGCATCGAAGCGACCTCTTATCGTGACGTTCGGTCGTGACCAAGCGGTGCGGCCCGAAGCCGCCGCACTCGCCGGTTAGATGGCCGATCCGGATGCGGCTTACAAGCCCGGCACCGGCGACGGCATATTGGCCGCGTGCGTGAACTCGGGCTTGCCAACGTGCCAAGCTTCCACTAGAACCCCGCGCGTCGCCGGTCGCACCGGCCATGCGGGCGTAGCTCAGGGGTAGAGCACAACCTTGCCAAGGTTGGGGTCGAGGGTTCGAATCCCTTCGCCCGCTCCACTAGATCAA
>JBDHTW010000174.1:0-4126 GCA_039808865.1 Geminicoccaceae bacterium | reverse complement strand
GAATTGTACCAGATGCCGTAGCCGGTGTAGAAAATCTGCGGTTGCGTGACCGTGCCGCTGGGCACGGTGCAGCTGAAGCTCGTCGAGGCGTCGATCGTGCCGGTCGGCGACTGGGTGCAGCTGGCTGCGGCGTAGACCCGCCCGTAGCGCGGCGCCAGCACGGGCAGGCCCAGCATGCCGGCGGCCAGCGCCGTGCTGTGCAGCAGCGCCGCGGTCAATGCCCGCCCGGCGACCCGACGACGCTCGCGCACGCTCGGCAGTGGGCTGGGCTCGGTGATCGAGTCCACCATCGCGTTTCCCCAACTCAGCTATCATTGGGCCGCCTCATGGCGGCCGGCTTCGCCGGTGTGGTCCGCGGAGGCATCGGTAACGGCCACCCTTGGACACCAGCGAAGGTGGCCGAGAAGCAGCAGAGCACAACTTTTGCGTCAATGGCGGCGAAGCCACACCAGGATGTCACCAAATGTAACCGGCTGCAGCTTCGAGCGAGGGCGAGTACCGCCGGGCGTTCAATCGTCGAGCGGCGATCTCGCCATTCGGTCGCGCAGCACGAGGCCCGCCGCGTGCACCGTCTCGATGGGGGCAGCAAGGCCCGTCGCGGCCTCGATGCGTTGCCGCAGCCTGGTCAGGAACATGTCGAAGCTCCGGCTGGACCGCGGCAGCGCGTCATAGCCCAGGATGGCGATCAGCTCGGAACGCAGCACGGTGGTGCCCGGACGGCGCAGCAGTCGCGCCACGCAGGTCGCCTCACGCGGCGACAGCTGAGCGGCACGACCGTTCGGCGCATGCAGCAGACCTTGCAGCGGATCGAACCGCCAGGAAGCCGGTACCGCGCGGGGCAGCGCTGCCCGCCGGCGCAGCACGGCGCGGATGCCGGCCACCAGCTCGGCGGCGTCGGTTGGCTTGACCAGGTAGAGGTCGGCCCCGGATTCGTAGCCCTCGATCCGGTCCGCGACCGAGCCGCGCCCGGTGAGCATCACCACCGCCATCTCGCCGGGCAGTACCGCCGCCAAGGCATAGCCGCTCGCGTCCGGCAGGTTGACGTCGATCACCGCCAGGTCGAAGCTCGCCGCCGCCAGCTGACGGTGGAGCTGCTCGGCGCTGTCGGCCAGGGCGACCACGAAGCCGGCTTCCTCGAGGCAGTCGCCCAGGCTGGCACGCAGATCGTGATCGTCCTCGACCAGAATGATGCGTTCCATGCCGTCGTCCCTTTCGCCCTGGAGGGCTACGACCTCTGATGCCGTGCGGTTGATCGTCTAGAATGTCATGGCCATGGCAAGGCTTGGCACGTTGGTGCCGGCAAGGCTGGCTGGCGGCGCTGCTCGTTCTTGCCTCGACTGTGGCCGGCCGGGCCGCGGAGCCGCCCCTTGCCATCACGCCGGACTTCGTCTCCGCCTCGCTGGCCGGGCATCTGGCTGTGCTGCGGGACCCGAGCCTGGCCCTCGCTCTCGACGATGTCGCGTTCGGGTCCGCCAGGGGCGCGTTCGAGCCACTGCCGGGCTCGCTCAGCCTCGGGCGGATCGAGGACGCCGTATGGCTGCGCTTCTCGCTGGCCGTCACCGCCGGGGCGCCGACGCGGCTCTATCTCGACCTGCAGCCTCCAGTCCTCGACTCGCTGACGGCCTACATCCCCAGCGGCCGGTCGCCACGGTCGGCCGCCGACTACACCATCGTCCGGATGGGGGACCATGTCCCGGTCGCCGACCGGCCCAATGCGGCGCTCAGCTGGATCGTGCCCGTCGATCTCGCCGCCATGCTCGAGCCGGTGATCTATCTGCGCCTCCAATCGACCAGCATCATGGCGCTGCGGGCCTCGGTGCGCAGCGAGGCCGGCCTGATCGCTGCCCTTGGCTTGACCACGGCGCTGCCTACCCTGTTTCAGGGCATCACCCTGACCATGGCCGCCGTCAGCCTAGTGGTCGGGGTGTGGGCGCGCGACCGGCTCTTTCTGTCCTACGGCATCTATCTGGCGTTGGCTGCCGCCACCTACCTCTTTCTCAACGGCTTCGCCCAGCTCGTACTTCCGCTGGCGGATGGAGACATGGTCGACCGGCTGACCAAGGCGCTTGTGGCGGCGCAGCCGCTCGCCGCCGGCTGGCTGTTCTGGAATCTCGTGGACGCGCGCCGACGCTCGCTGCCCTGCCGTCTCGTCTACATCACGGTGATGCTGATCGGTGCCGTCGGCGTGGCGGCGACGCTCGCGAGTTGGCTGCCGCGATCCTCGAGCTTTTTCGCCGCCGTTGGGCTGGTCGCCTGCCTGCTGACGCTGGTCTGCACCGTCGGCGAGATGCGGCGGCGTGCTCCCGGCAGCCTGCTCTCGGTCATCGGCCTGGCGGTGCTGAACGGCGGCGTCTTCGTGGTCCTCGCCCGCAACGCGGGGCTGCTCCCCTCGCTCTTTTGGACCGACAATGCCTATCAGCTCGGCATCATCGGCTACATGCTGCCCATGGCCGTGGGGATCGGCCGGCGGTTGAAGGTGGCTGAGGACGAGCGGCGCATGGCGCAGGCGGCGGCCCTGCTGGAGTCTCAGGGCACCGAGCGTCGGGCAAGCGAGCTCGCGGCGCTGGCGACCCGCGATCTGGTCGCCGCGACCCGGCGCGCCGAGGCGGCACTCGCTGCGGAGCGGGCAGCGCAGGCCGAGCAGTTGCGCCTGATCGAGGTGATCGCCCATCAGACCAGAACGCCTCTGGCCACCATCACGCTCGACCTACAGGCGCTGGTGCGCGATGCCGACGATGGGCATCCGCCGACCGTCCGCCGCTTGGGCCGCATCCGGCGCGCGCTCGACCAGCTGGTCGGGGTCATCGAGGGCAATCTCGACCGCAGCAGGCTGGACGGCGCCACCGCCACCTGCGCGCCGCGGCCGGTCGATCCGCGGTCCGTGGTCGAGGCTGCGGTCGAGCAGGCCAGCAACGGCAGTGGCGGGCAACCGCTGCTCGTCCGTTTCGAAGCGATGGCCGGCATCGACCGCGTGACCATCGACCCGCAGCTGGTCATGCTGGCTCTGGTCAACCTGATCGAGAACGCGTCCAAGTTCTCCGCCCCGACGGCACCGGTCGAGATCGTCTGCAGCGGCCGGGCCGACGCCCTGGAGATCGCGGTCCTGGATCGCGGCATCGGTGTTGCGGCCGAGGACCTGCCGCAGCTCACGGGAAAGTACTTCCGTGGCGCCAATGCGGCCGGGCTCGCCGGCATGGGCATGGGGTTGCGCTTGGTCGACACCATCGCCCGCGCGCACGGCGCCGTGCTGCGGCTCGAGCACCGCGACGGCGGCGGCATGATCGCCACCCTCCACTTCCCTGCGGCCCTGGGCCATGCCGTCCGACCAAGTACAGCGCGTGCGGCGGAATGAAGAAGGCGTCAGTAAGAATCTTCTGGCCAGCGTTGTCAGCTTGGCCATAGCCACGCGGTGTGGTTGTGCCATTGCTTCAGCCTGGGCCTGCGCGAGGTCGAGACCATCTTGGCCCAGCGCGGCAGCGTGGTCAGCTACGAGAGCATCCGCGCCTGGTGTAAGCGGCAGCGAGAAAATCCCTCACTGAAGCGGCCGGGGTGTCCGGCTGCGGCCGGCGGCGTAAAGGTCCGTCGCTTTCGTATCTTCCGGCCGGTTTGAGCGGCCGGAAAGGTGAGGATGAAGCTGGTGGAGCTGTACGCGCGGGTTCGACACGCCTGCCATGGCGAGGGGATGAGCCAGCGCGAGGCGGCGCGGCACTTCGGCATTGATCCGAAGACGGTGGCCAGCTGAACCGGTCCACGGATTTGAGGCGCCGCTTTGCGCTGACGCGGCCACGGAGCTTGGGCCAATCGGATCGGCGCGGACTTGAGCGGGCGTCTGGTAGGCGCGCCGCTCGATGATCCATCTGTGGTTGCAGGTCTTTTGCAAGGCGAGGCAGGTCGGGCGGAGTTCCTCGGCGGTCGCGAAAGGAACGGAGCCACAGCAGGTTCTCCTTCAGGGTCCGGATGGATCGCTCGGCGCAGCCATCGGCCTCTGGCCGATCCCACGGAGTGATGTCGGCAGAGCCGACAGGGCCCTCAGGCCCGCGTATGAAGACCGGTGAGCCCTCGATGCCGAGGAAGCGGCTCTCGGTCTGGAAGTGGTGGCTCACCTATTGGCTGCCGTGGTCGTGGC
>JBDHTW010000173.1:0-4185 GCA_039808865.1 Geminicoccaceae bacterium | reverse complement strand
CGCCGCACACTCCTGCGCCCCGGCCGGCCGCACCCCGACACTCAACAGCGCCAGCGCCAGCCACACCGCAGCCGCACCGAGGCCAACATGGTCCGCCGCCACGTCCCCGATCCGTCCCCCGAAGCAGGCTTACCTGCTGATTGCTATCCCCGCGTCGCGTCGAAAATGCATACAGGAATTGCGGCTTGGCAATTCTTTTTGTCACTTCTGGTTAATAACCGGACGGTCGAACATTGGCTGTACAGCTCTGGGTTTGCGCCAATTCGTGAGCCCGGCAGAGCTACGGCGGCCCGGCACGCGGCGGACGCCGGCAATCTCTGAACAGTATTTTTTAGCCTGGCGATAGACATCGGTAGAATCGCGATCCAACTTGCGGCGTTGCCACCATGGACAGCGATCAGACGAGAGCCCGCTGGGGCCAAGCGCCGGGCGGACGATTCAGTCGCCGTCGGGCGCTTCGCAGTTCAGCTCGACGATACCGGAGGCGCCGATCTTGATCGACGCGGTGTTCGCCTGCACCTCGCCCAACCCACCGCACTGCGCAGTCGCGATGCGGCAGTCGTTGCCGGCCGCATCGATGATCGGCGCATGGGTGGCGTAATTGGGAATCTGGCCGCTGCAGCTGAGCTTCAGCGTCCCGCCATTGTGCTCCGGGCAGAACTTCTCGGAGGACGACGCGGTCAGGACGAACTTGAAATCGTCGTCGACGGGAGTCTGGACCAGGTCGATGCGGCATGGGAAGCCCGTGGCGTCGGGCGCGCTCGGCGCCGGAGTGCCTCTGACCCGCAGGATCGAAGGGTTGCCGTTGGCGGCGACATAGATCAGCTCGTACTCGCCCGCCGGGCCGACGAACCCGGTGGTCGTCACAGTCGCCGGCGCGGCGGCCGCGGCAGCGGTCTGGAGAGTGCCGTTCACATAGAGGCCGACACCGTCGTCGTGATCGATGCTGCCATCCGGAATGGCGGTGTCGGAGAAGCTGATCACGAACACCGTCGTGTCGGTGAAAGGAAACCAGCTCAACCGCCGCGAGGCCACGTCCGCGCTCAGCGGCGGGGAGTATGTCCCGCTCCCGGAGCTCATGAACTCGCCGATCGTGCTTTGTTGACCCTGTGCCAGGTTGTTGCCCAGGTTCAGCTTGCCGACATACTCGACGCGGGCGAGCGGTACGCCGCTGATCAGACCGTTGTCCTTGTCGGCCTGGACATTCGCGCTCGTGGCGCTTCCGCCGCCTTGCCCGTTGTAGATGTCGATGATGAATCGGCCGTCCAGGCAAGGCAGTCCCACGCTCGGACAGTCCAGAGCCGCCGCCCGGGCCATGCCGGCGGACGCGCCGATCAGCAGCGGCGCTGCCAAGACCAGGTTCCTGAGCGGCATCGCTTTCTCCCGACAGCCCCGCATGTGCCGGCCGTCTGCCGTGGGTTGAACGGTGGCTAGCAGTGCTGCGCGCATGATCAGGGCGACGCCGGCGAAATCCGGAAGCAGTTGCTGTTGTCGCCGGCGCTCAGGCAGATCAGGTTTTCCGTCTTGTTGGTGGGATTGCGCTTGTATTGAACCCAGGTGTCGATCTGCGAGGTCACCAGATTCATGGTGGCGGGCGCGGCCGGCAGCGGGTTCGCGGGCGTCGGGTTCACCGGCTCGATCGCATAGGGAGCTTGCGGCGCTATTTGCGAGCGGTCGAAGGTGCAGACGATCGGACCGGTGGTTCCGCCTGCCGCGAGGGGCTGACCGCCGTTGGTGTTGGCCGCCGATCTGATAACGATGGAATCGATGCTGAGGGCAGCAGGACCCTTCAAGCCAAGTCCCTGCTTCGCGTTGGCCACCACCAGCGCGGCCTTCAGCAGTGCGGCCGTCGCGCCGAGCAGAACGCAGGAGCCGGCCTTGTTGGCCTGCAGGGGCGCCGCCAACGCCGTGCCGGCGCTCAACAGCAGCGCGAGGGCTGCGCCTGTCAGGGTTCGTCGCATCTGCGGACCTCCATCGTCTTCGCGCCGGCGGACCGGCGTCATTTCGGACAGGGCGGGATCGGCACGCCCGCTCGCGGTGCCGGATAGGTGGCGCAACAGATCGTCTTGCGGTTCACGGTGCTGCAGACGGAGCCGTAGTCGACGCTGAACGTCATCTCGCCGCGATAGTCGGTGGGGCCGAGCGCCTCGGCGGCGGGGCAGGTCGAATGGAAGTTCGGGCAGACACCGACCCGCAGGAAGTCGCTCTGCCCCGCGCGCTGGATGTCGAGCAGCAGCAGGTGCGACAGGGGCGGCGACGCCTGTCCGGACGCGGCCTCCACCAGCCCCTGCACCAGGTTGCAGGTGGCCTGGCTCACATCCGCGACGTTGATGCCGTTGCAGGAGGCGCTGGTGCCGGCACCCGGCTGGATGTCGACGCGCCGCAGCACCTGGGCGAAGGTCACGCTGACGCGATCGCGATCGGCAAACCGGGTATTGGCGCCGGTGCTGAGGCCCTTGAGCGAGATGTTGCTGAGCCAGGTGGCGCTCGCCGGATCGACGGGCGTCAGCGGCAGCGGCAGATTGTCCACGCACTGCCCAACCGGCACGGCATCGGTGCCGCCGCTCACCAGGTCGCAGACCGAGCTGTCGCCGTTCCGGCTGCAGGCGACGACGAGGTCGGACAGGTGGCCCGGGTCGCCGGCGGCGTCCCGGATGGCGTCGCAGCTCCCCTCGGCGATGGTGTAGGTCGGCAACTGATCGGGCGGCGTCCCCGGGAAGACGTCGCCGCTGAACGCCGCGACGCGGTCGGGGCCGACGAAAAGCGCCGCCAGGCCGAGCAGGCCGAGGGCCGCGCTGCGCACCGCCTTCACTCCCATCCGACCTGTCCTTTCGCTAGTCATCGCCGCCTACCAATTCAGCGTCAGGTACAAGAAGACCTGCCGGTTCGGGATGTACGGGCCGATCGAGGGCGAATCCTGGCTCTCGCGGAAGCTGTCGTCCTGATAGTCGAAGTGCTCGTCGAAAATGTTGCTCACCTGCAGGCTCACCAGGCCGAACCGCCGCGGCAGGCGATAGCCGATCTGGGCGTCGACCAGCGTGAAGTTGCTGGTGCCCTCGCCGGCATCGATCTGGCTGTCCTGCGCCGCATCGCGTTCCTGCCGTACGAAAGTAACTCCCAATCCCGCGAAGAGACCGCTCGGATGATAGTAGCGGATACCAAGAGGAGCACTGTAAGTTGTAAGTTTCTTCGGCACATCCGAACCCTCGGTAAGGTCCGAATTCTGCGCGCTGAATCGATCATAGACCAGCTGGCCCGTCAAGGCCCATCGATCGAACGGCGCCCAATAGGCGTACAGACTATGAGTTTGTTCACGCCAATCAGTTGTGTCGGCGTCCTGATTGCTGCCGTCGAAGTATTGGACGTCGAGAAATCGCCAAGTCGCCTCGGCACCGACGAACAGATTGTTGGTCAACTTCCAGTCGGAGCCGACGCCCAATCGGCGTGACGTCGTCCCGGCGAAATCGTCATAGAATTGATTGAAGCCGGCGACCTGCGTGGGCTCCAGGGTCCGGTTGGTGGCCAGCGCCGCCTTGACGACCTGGAAGGCGGCGGCGCGGACCTTGACGTGCTCGTTGACGTCCCACTGCACGCCGAGCTTGGGATTGATCTTCCGCGTCTCGATGTCCTCCTCCTGGTAGTCGTCGGCGCTCAGACCGAGCGTCCAGGTGACGGATGCGGGCAGATCGATGTTGGTGTAGGCGTAGGCACGCGGGTCGGTGATGTCGTAGCGGTCGTCCGTATTGCCGAGAGGCGTGTCGTTGAAGCGGAAGTCCACCTTCTCGTCGCGGTCGATGTAATAGTAGGCGGCACCGGTGGTGAGGCTGAACCAATCGCCGCGATAGATGTATTGCGCTTCCGGCTGCCAGCCCTTGTCGTCGAACTCGAACTGCTGGTCGAGCACGCCGGCAAAGAAGGCGTCCGAGGCGTTCTCCTTGTCGTTGGTGTCGCTGTAGATCAGCGACAGGAGCACGTCGGAGTTGGGGCTGGGCGACCAGCGCAGCCCGCCGCGGATGCTGTCCTGGTCGAGGTCGCGATTGTTGTCCGGGGAAAAGTTGTCCGGCTCCCAAAGCTGCTCGATGTCGCCGTAGTGGGTGCGGCGGCTGCGCATCTCGAGCTGGGCGTTGAGCTCCGGCGTCAGCGCGGCCTGGAAGTAGACGTCGCCGATGGTGTGGCGGATGCCGG
>JBDHTW010000172.1:0-4216 GCA_039808865.1 Geminicoccaceae bacterium | reverse complement strand
AGCCCACACGGGGACATCGAGGCCGGACCGCACCGGTGATCGGTCGGGCACGCCGCATAGCCACAGCATCACGGACATCGCATCGGGTCGACGCCATCGCGAAGGATCGCTTGAAAATGACTGACTGGTCAGTTATAAGCTTGCGCATGTCCAGATTGCCCCGCCGCCGCAAGGAGACCCGTGCCGCCGAGCTGCTCGAGGCCGCGCTCGACGTTTTCGCCGAGAAGGGGTTCGCCGCGGCACGGATGGAGGACATCGCGGCACGCGCGGGCGTGGCGAAGGGTACGGTCTATCTCTATTTCCCCAGCAAGGAGGCGGTGTTCGAGGCGCTCGTGCGCTCGGTGGTGATCCCGAACATCGCGCGCGCCGAACGCCTGGCCGCCGAGCACGATGGTCCGGTCGCCGGCCTGCTGCGACGGCTCGTGGTCATGGTCGGGGCTTTGATTCGCGACACGCGTCTGCCCGTGCTGCCGCGACTGCTGATCGGCGAGCTGCACAAGTTTCCCGAGCTCGCCCGCTTCTATCGGACCGAGGTGGTCGACCGCGCGCTGGCGCTGGTGGCGCAGATGCACCGGCGGGGGGTGGCCAATGGCGAGTTTCGCCCCCTGGACAGCGACGTCGTCGCCCGGCTCGTGGTGGCGCCGATCCTGACCATGGCGCTCTGGCGCGCGGTGTTGGCCCTGCACGACGAGCAGCCGTTCGATCCGACGCCGGTGCTCGAAGCCCATGTCGACGTCCTGCTGCGTGGGTTGGCTGCCGGCGCGGATCGACCGGCATGAGCCGCGTCCGGCCACTATGCGCAGCCCTGCTGCTCGTTCTCGTTGCCTGCGACCAGGGCGACCCGCGCTGGCTGCAGGGCTATGCCGAGGGCGAGTATCTGCGGATGGGGGCGCCCGCGGCCGGCTGGCTCGAAAGCGTGCCGGTCCAGCGCGGCGATCAGGTGGCGGGTGGCGATGCGCTGTTCACGCTGGAGGCGGGGCAGCAGCGGGCTGCGGTGCACGAGGCCGAGGCGGATCTCGCGCGGGCGCGGGCACAGCTCGCCGACCTCAAGGTCGGCAAGCGCCCGGAGGAGATCGCGGAGATCGAGGCCGGTCTCGCCGAGGCCAGGGCGGCGCTCACCTACGCCGAGCGGGATCTCGCACGGCAGGACAAGCTCGCGCGCTCGGACGTCGCCGCCGTCTCCAGGCTCGATCAGGCCCGCTCGACGGCGGACGAGGCGCGGGCCCGCGTCGATGCGATGACGGCGCAGCTCGCCACCGCCCGCCTGCCGGGACGCGACGACCAGATCGCGGCCGCGGCGGCGCAGGTCGGCATGGCCGAAGCGAATCTGGCGCAGGCGCGCTGGCAACTCGACCAGCGCACGGTCCGCGCCCCGGCCGCGGCGCTGGTCGAGGATCGGCTGCGGCAAGCGGGCGAGTGGGTCGATGCCGGCGGCATCGTGGTCAGCCTGCTGCCACCTGACCGGGTCAAGGTCCGCTTCTTCGTGCCGGAGCCGATGCTCGCCGGGCTCCGTCTCGGTCAGCAGGTGCGGCTGCGCTGCGACGGCTGCTCGGAGGGGATGCGCGGGACCATCCGCTACATCGCACCCGAGGCCGAGTTCACACCACCCGTGATCTACAGCGTCGGCAACCGCGAGAAGCTCGTGTTCATGGTCGAGGCCTGGCCCGTGCCGGGGACGGTGCTGCATCCCGGCCAGCCCGTCGACGTCGATCCCGGCATCGTCGCAGGCGAGGGATGAGCCCGGTCATCGACGCCCGCGGGCTGGTCAAGCGCTTCGGCAAGCGGACCGTGGTCGATCGGCTCTCGATCCAGGTCGAGCGCGGTCAGATCTGCGGCTTCCTCGGCCCGAACGGCAGCGGCAAGACCACGACCATCCGCATGCTGTGCGGCCTGCTGACGCCGGATGGCGGAACCGGCACCTGCCTCGGCCACGACATCGTCCGCGAATCCTGGGCGATCAAGCGGCAGGTGGGCTACATGACGCAGCGGTTCAGCCTCTACGAGGATCTGAGCATCGCGGAGAATCTGGAGTTCATCGCCCGGCTCTACGCGATGCCGCGCCGGCGCGAGCGGGTGGCCGAGGCGCTGGCCCAGCTCGGCCTGGCCGAACGCAAGAATCAGCTCGCCGGCACGCTGTCCGGCGGCTGGAAGCAGCGGCTGGCGCTGGCCGCGGCCATCCTGCACGATCCCAAGCTGCTCCTGCTCGACGAGCCCACGGCCGGCGTCGATCCCAAGGCGCGGCGCGAATTCTGGGACGAGATCCATCGGCTGGCCGAGAACGGCATGACGGTGCTGGTCAGCACGCACTACATGGACGAGGCCGAGCGCTGCCATCGGATCGCCTACATCGCCTACGGCCGCCTGCTGACCGAGGGCACGATCGAGGAGGTGCTGGAGCGCTCGGGGCTCGTGACCTGGCGGGCCGAGGGTAGCGGCGTCGACGTGGTGGCGCGCGCCCTGCGTGGACAGCCCGGCGTCGAGATGGTGGCGCCGTTCGGCGCGGCCCTGCACGTCAGCGGCACCGACCATGCGGCGCTCGCGGCGGCGATCGCCCCCTGGCGGGCCGACCCCGCCCTGACCTGGCAGCCGATGCCGCCGTCGCTCGAGGACGTGTTCATCCATCTCATGGCGGCTGCGCCGGACAACTCGGCATGAACGACCGGCTGTTCTCCTGGTCGCGCCTGCTCGCGATCATCCTCAAGGAGTTCATCCAGATGAAGCGGGACCGGCTGACCTTCGCCATGATGGTCGGCATCCCGTGCATCCAGCTCGCTTTGTTCGGCTACGCCATCAACAGCGACCCCAAGCACCTGCCGACCGTGGTACTGGCCTACGATCATACCGATCTCAGCCGCAGTTTCGTCGCCGCGCTGCAGAACACCGGCTACTACCGGGTCGTGCGCGAGGCCACGAGCCGGGAGGAGGTCGACCGGCTGCTGGATGTCGGCGAGGTGCTGTTCGCCGTCACCATCCCCGCCGGGTTCAGCCGCGACCTGATGCGCGGCGACCGGCCGGCACTCCTCGTCGAGGGCGACGCTACCGACCCCGTGGCCACCGCGAACGCGCTCGGCGCGCTGGCGAGCCTGGACGCGCGGGCGTTCGGGCACGACCTGCGGGGGCCGCTCGCGAAGCTGGCCCCCCAGCCGGCACCGTTCGACCTGCGCATCCATCGGCGCTACAACCCGGAGGGCCTGACCAGCTACAACATCGTGCCCGGGCTGGTCGGCACCATCCTGACCATGACCATGGTGATCATGACCGCGATGGCGGTGACCCGCGAGCGCGAGCGGGGCACGATGGAGAACCTCCTCGCCATGCCGGTCAACCCGCTGGAGGTGATGCTCGGCAAGCTGCTGCCGTTCATCGGCGTGGGGCTGGTGCAGGTGGCGGTGATCATCGGTGCGGCCCGGCTGCTGTTCGGGGTGCCGATGCTCGGCAGCTGGCTGGCGCTGGGGCTGGGGCTGCTCGTGTTCATCGCCGCCAACCTCGCCATGGGCTTCCTGTTCAGCACGCTGGCGGCCAACCAGCTGCAGGCCATGCAGATGTCGTTCTTCGTCTTCCTGCCGTCGATCCTGATGAGCGGCTTCTTGTTCCCGTTCAAGGGCATGCCGCAATGGGCGCAGGTCGTGGGCGAGATTCTGCCGCTGACCCATTTCCTGCGCATCGTGCGTGGCGTCATGCTCAAGGGCAACGGCCTGGCCGAGGCCTGGCCGAACCTGTGGCCCTTGCTCGCCTTCCTGCTCGCCGTCGCGGTGCTGGCCGTCGCCCGCTACCAACGCACCCTCGACTAACGTGCCGGCGGAGCGGCGCTGGTCGACCCATATACTCTACTTGATCTATAGATATTAATCTGCCATCAGAGCCTTGGGCTGCCTGCCGTGCCGCCCGAGGCCGGATGTCCCGACGCGCAAGGAGAAACCATCGATGCTGACCATGTTCGTGCAGTCGTCGGGCACGCTCGCCTTCCGTTCCGCGCCGCGCACGGCCGATGGCCGGGCCCGCGGCGACGACGAGGCCGTCGATCCCGGCTGTTGTATGATCTGTGGTTGTCCGGGTGGTCCCTGCACGCAGTTCGGCCCGCGCAACCCGTCCGGTTCGCCGGACTGCCCTTTCGAGCTGCGCAACGTGTTGGCGCGGCGCGCCTCGCGATCGGGAGCGCAATCCATCTCGACCCTCATCGCGACGACGCTCGCCGCCGTCGGGCTGCTCGTGCTGG
>JBDHTW010000171.1:0-4321 GCA_039808865.1 Geminicoccaceae bacterium | reverse complement strand
GCCGGCGGGGACGAGATCGGCCACCGCGTCGGTGCCGACGACGAGCGGCGGCAGCGGCGTCTTGGCTTGGCCGTCGCGCCACCCGACCAGCACGTTCTCCAGCCCCAGGGTCTGCAATTTGCCGCCGGCGACGAGCACCGGCGTCTCGCCGCGGGTCCAGGCGACCAGCGCCAGGTTGCCGTCGGCCAGTCCGTCCGGCGGCATGAGCCGCGTGCGCCTGTTCTTGCCTGCCAGGTCGACGACGTCGACGAACGACCGATCGAGATAGCCGACCGCCAGCCGGCGCCCGTCCGGGGCCAGCGCGATCGAGTTGGGCTGCCCGGCATTCTCGATGCCGAAGCTGCGCTGCAGCGCGACCGTGTCGCCGCTCGTGGTGAAGACGCGGACCTCGGCCTGGTCGGAGATCGTGACCACCCGTGCATCGTCCAGGGCGAGAGCGGCGACCGGGCTGCTCACGTCTTTGAACAGCGGCTTGCCCTGGCCGGTGCGCAGCTCGAAGCCCAAGCGGGCAAAGGTGAGAGCCACCCGGCTGCCGTCCGGCGAGAACCTGACCTCGCTCGGTGCCCCAGGAAGCTGTTTGATCCGGCCGAGCAGATCGCCGCTCATCGTGTCGATCAGGTAGAGCGAGCCCTCGTCGAACCCGGCGCCGGTGTCGAACGAGACCGTGCCGGCGAGCAGCTTGCTGCCGTCGGCGGACATGGCGAGGCCGGTGACGCCGCCGATCAGCCCGTCGCCCAAGGGCAGGACGATCTTGCGCAGGTAGCGGCCGTCGCCGGCGTCGAACAGGCGGATGGTCTTGTCGACGCTGCCGGTGGCGACGATGGTGGCCTTGGCGTCGACGGCCACGCGGGTGACCGGGCCGACATGCATCTCGGCGTCGATCATCAGGAACGGGGCCCGGACCGGCTCGGGTGCCGCCTGCGCCCTCGGCTGGGCGGGAAAGGCCGACATTGCCAAGGCGAGCCACGCGCCGAGAACGACGATGAGGGCGGAACGATCGCCTGTCCGAACTCGCATGGTCCAAGCCTCCCGGGTGGTTGCCCTCAGATCTCGGCCAGCTCCGCGAGCATCGGCCACGGGGTCATGCGCAGCCCGAGCTGGAAGCCGTCGGAGCTGCTCAGCGATTCCGCCTGCTTGATGCTGGCCGTCTGCTGCGACAAGGCCCGCTGGTTGGACTGGATGCCGGCCTGCGCCTCGCCCGTCTGCTGCTTGCGTTCCTGGGTTTCCTTGGCGCTCTTCGACGGTGGGGCCTTCTGCTGGGCCTGCTTGGTGGAAAGGACGTAGCCATCGTTGCGGGCGGTCAGGATCGCGTTGACGCCCTGGGCCGCCTCGACGTCCGCCGCCATGAGGCTGCGCAGCTTGGCGAGCCGTTCCTCCGCCACGGAATGCGTTACCTTGCCTTGTCCGTACTCCTGGTTGATCTTCGCCGCCTCGCGCTCTCGGCAATGGATCAAGGCGGCGAAGGTGTTGTTGACCGCCTTGATCCGCTCGCGATCGGCTTCGATGCTGGCGATCACGCCGACCATCACCGCGCCGAAGCCGACCGCTGCCATCTTCGCCACGACGGAATCGGCATAGAATGCCGCGAACGTCGCCACCGCGACGCCGGCCATGGCGCCGTACTCCAGCCGCTGCGCCTTGGTCACCTCGTCGACCGCGGCATAGAACGGCACCCGCGCCGAGGCGAAGCAGCTGGTCCCGTCATCCTCGAGCGAGCCGCTCTTGCGCCCCATGACGAAGTCGGCGGCGTGCGATGCCTGCGTCGAGATGAAGCTGCCGGCGGTCGTCGCCGCCGAGATCGCCGAGTCCTTGATCGCCGTCGCCGTTTCGCAACCAGAAAGTGTCGCCGCCATTCCGACGACCAGAACGCCCGCCTTGACGGAAGATCGCCGGCAGCTGTCCCGGAACGAAGGTGCGGGCACTGCCGGAAGGTCGCGTCGGCTGCCATAAACAATTGAAATATAATGCATAATCATTCTTTATTGTCATCAATGGGCATATTCGCCGACAATCTGCATATCGCAATTCGTCGCCGTCGTCTGCGGCGTTTTCTCACAATTTGAGCAGTCGGCACGGCGAACGCCAAGGTTGCCGCCTTGCCATCGTCAGGAACGGGCCTAGTGTCGGCCACATGTTCTTCGCTTCGCTCGAATTAGGGAGCGCTCCATTGCCGAGAGATCAAGAATATCTCATTTCTACCTTGAGGTATTGTCTGGCGCTGCTGCTCCTCGTGACCGTCGCTGCTGGCCCGGCCGCGGCGACCACGCGGGTTCTGCTGGTCGCGGTTTCCGGTTATCCACAGGCCGACATGCAGCTCGAAGGGCCGGTCAACGACGCCCGTCTGCTCTACCAGGTGCTTCGCCAGCGCGGCGTCGCCGCAGCCGATATCCGCGTCCTCGCCGACGGGCTTCCGCCGGATGGGCCCGAAGGCATCACGTCGGCTGCGCCACCGACGCGCCAGGCGATCGTCGAGGCGTTCGGAGCTTTGGCCGAGACGGCTGCCCCCGGCGACGAGGTCTTCATCTCGATGTCCGGGCACGGCACGCAGCAGCCGGCCCGCGATCCACGCAGCGAGGTCGACGGGCTCGACGAGGTCTTCCTGCCGCTCGATGTCGGGCGCTGGGACGACGGCATCGCCTCGATCGACAACGCGCTCGTCGACGACGAGATCGGCCAGATGCTCGACCGGATCCGGCGCCGGGGTGCCATGGTGTGGTTCGCCATGGACAGCTGCCACTCGGGTACCGGCACGCGCGGGCCGGCCGACGAGCCGGACGTGCGCCGCCGCGCGGTCAGTCCCGAGAGCCTGGGCGTCCCGGCGGCACGGCTACAGGCGGCACGCGGCGGCGAATCGCCGGCACAGGCCGTCGACATCGCCTCGGACCGGGGACTGGTCGCCTTCTTCGCCGCGCAGTCCGACGAATCGGCCTTGGAGCTGAAGCTGCCGGCACGGCAGCCGGGAGGCGAGCGGCATGGCCTGTTGAGCTACTATATCGCGCAGGCATTGGCTCGTACCGGTCCCGGCAGCTATCTCGCCTTGGCCCAGAGCGTGCGCGCCGGCTACGACGAGGTCGGCGGGGCGCGCCAAGGCTTCCCGACGCCGCTGTTCGAGGGCGACCTCACCGCCGCCGTACTCGGCGGCACCGCCGAGGCCGCCGCGCACTGGCCCGCCCGCCGCATCGATTCCGAGCATGTCCGCATCGACGCCGGCCGCCTGCACGGGCTGCGCAACGGCAGTGAGGTTCTGCTGCGCGATGCCGCGGGTGCCCCCGTCGTCCGTGGCACGGTGACGATGCTCGGCCTGGCGCAGAGCGACGTGACGTTGAGCGAGGTCGCGGCGACGCTGCCCGTCCAGCTCGTGGCGGAGGCCGTCGGCACGGCAGCCCCCGAGCCGTATCTGGTCGACGTGCCAGCACAGCTTCCGGCCGTTCTCGAGGCGGCGCTGGCGCAGGTGCGCCAGCTCGATGCCGGAGCCGCCGGCATCGAGCTGGCCGTGGCCTCGCCGGACGCCGACCTGCAGCTGCGCGTGGCGCGGGACGCGGCTTGGCTGGTGCCGCAGGGTGACAGCATCAACGGTGTCATCGCCGCCGGGGCCACCGGCATCCGGCTCGCCCAGCCGGCCGGGCAGTTGGCCGTGCAGCTCGACGACGCGCTGCGCGCCCGCGCCGCGACGCATCGGCTGGCGCAGCTCGCCGAGAGCTTCGCCGCCACGCCCGCCGCCCAGGCACTCGAGGTCCGGCTCGCGGTGCTGCCGCGGGCGAGCGCGCCCACGGCCGCGGACCCGCACCCGACCTGCAGCCAGCCCGCCGCCGAGGCTGCGGCCGGCGCCGTCGTGGTCGATCCCGGCGGGCTTCCCGAGCTACGCCATTGCGACACGCTGTTCGTCACCTTGCGCAACCGCGGTGCCGAGCCGCTCGACATCGGCTTGTTCTACGTCGACAGCCTGGGCGCCGCCGTGGCGCTTCCCGGGCTGACCGCGCTGCGCCTGGGTGCGGGCGAGGATGCGTCGCCGCTGCTCCTGCCGCTCACGGTGACGACCTGGGATGCCACGGCCGACCGGCCGACCAGCACCGGCATCGAGCGGCTCGTGGTCACCGGGCTGCAGCGCGTCGACAAGTCCGACCGTGCGTTCACGACCGACTTCGCGAAGCTGCTGGGGCTCGTGCCCAGAACGGAGCCGGTGGCAGGCGGCGACCATCCGTTCCTCGGCCTGCTGGCTGCCGCCCAGGCCACGCCGACCCGGGCCGCACCCAAGGGCGATCCGCGCCGTGACGCGTTCATCACGACGATCCACTGGCGGACCATGCCGCTGTGAGCCGGC
>JBDHTW010000170.1:0-4387 GCA_039808865.1 Geminicoccaceae bacterium | reverse complement strand
TCTATGCTGGTGTTTTTTGGGCCGCATTGGCCCCGAGCCTGGGGCTCGGGGCCGTTTTGGCTGCCTTCGAGGGAGGGGCGGAGGGCAGCGGAAGCGGCTCGAGGCGGCGGGGTGGCGAGACGGCGCCGGCGGGGCCGAGGGAGGTGCGCGCCGGCGGTCTGGTGCGCCTCGAGCGGGGAAAGCCTATGGCTCAGGCGGCGACGGCCTTGAGCTCGCCGACGACGGCCTCGGTGCGCTGGGTCAGCAGCTCGGCGACGCGCTTCTGCGCGGCGACGGCGAGGTCGGTGACCTCCTTGGCGACGGCGGTGGCCTTCTCGCCGGCCGCCTTGACGGTCTCGGCCTTGGGCAGCTCCTTGCTCTCGACCGCGGCCTTGGCCTCGGCGACGACGCCCTCGACGTAGCCGTACTGCACCTTGGCGATCGCCTCGGCGGCGCCGAGCAGCACGCTCTGCGCCTCGTGCACGGCGGCGAGGTTGGCTTTTTGCGTGGCGAACAGGGCGTCGAGGTCGAACTTGGGCATCTTGAACTCGGGGAGCTTGAGCTCGGTCGGGAAGGGGAGGACGGCGGCCTTGGCCATGGGGGCGATCCTTTTATGCTGCACTGCACAACAGATGGCATGGAACGCGGCAGATGCAAGGCCCCACACCATGCTGCGATGCGATATTTTTCTCGCCCGCTGCCAAAACCGACCAGCACCCGCCGAGCGTCCGGCTGCGGCCTTGCTGCCGCATTCGGGCGCAAATCGCCCGCCGGTCGGCGGCGTATTCTTGACCGAAGCCGACGGCCGGCGATGCTGAACCGAATCCCGGCCGGCAGAGCCGGGTGCGCTGGAGGAGATCTTCTCACGGTTTGCCCGGGCTGGCCCGACTTCCACGGTCGGGTCAGGCCTTTGCACCATCAGCCGGCGTCCCTGTCCGTGATCCTGCAACGCGGTTCGGGCATGCTTCCCGAACCGGGTACTCCCGACATCAGGACCCTTCGACCGCCGGCGTGGACATGTAGCCGACACCGTAGATCGTCTCGATGATGCGTGGATTGCGCGGATCCTCGCGCAGCTTGGCACGTAGCCGCGAGACGTGCGCCTCGATGCTGCGGTAAGGCGACGCCCTCGCCCGGACGATCGTCGAGGCAGCGGCCGCCAGCACAGCGCTCGCCGGCACGGCGTTCTGAGGCGCACCGGCATGCACCGCGAAGCGATGGCCTACAGCGTCGTCGTGATGCTCGAGAAGGGCTCGCAGGTCGGTGCGCACAGCGTCTCAGGGGCGGTCATCGACCCGGCCGGGCGCGACCGCCTGCATCCCGACTCGAAGGAGCGAGCTGCCCATCGGGGACAATCTGCCCCGCTTCGCCGAGCCGGCGCAGCGCTATTGCCCGGCGGGCGTCGCCGAGGTCGTGGGCGAAGGCAGCACCGCGCGCCCGCAGATCAACGCGCAGAACTGCGTCCACTGCAAGATCTGGCGGCATCGAGGATGCGGCCGGGAACATCCTCTTCGCCGGCGCCTCGGGCGACAACAACGCGATCCACATCAACGACGAGTTCGCGCAGGACACGGTCTACCTGTAGAAGCTTCTCTATTGGGGCGTGTGGGTCAAGCCCTTCAGTTATGCCATTCAGGTGGTCGCGTCTCTCGCAGGGTCCGTGCTTCTCTCCGAGGTCGACCCGGTGGCCGCCTCATGATGGGGTACGACGGGCGGGCGGAACCATCTTGAGAACGTCCTTGCCCAAAGCGGGCAGGAACAGCGTCTACAACGAACTCGCCCGGCCCGCGGTCCCTGCGGGACGCACTTCCGCCTGGTCGGCGGATCTCTGATCAACTCATGCGTTCGATGATCCTCTCAAGCACTCGCTCCTTCGCCCTGCCGAGCGAAGCGGAAGTCGCTGCCATCGACCCACATCCGCTGCAGGATGACCGAAAGCCGGCGGGCGGTGGCGACGATCGCCCGCTTCATGCCCCGGTGCCTGGCGAGCTGCAGACCCCACGCCTTCAGCCACGACCCGCTCGCACGGGTCAGCAGCACCTGGGCCGCCTCGAACAAGAGCGCGCGCAGCATGCCGTCGCCGCACTTGGAGATCCGACCGGTGCGGTCGAGCTCGCCCGACTGGTAGCGCCTTGGCGTGCAGATTCCGATTCAATCCGGCCATGTTTTCCGACGTGAAGCCGGCCACCGTTCCGGGCTGAAGCCGGCCAGCATTCCGATTTGAAGGCGGCCGGCTGGCCGCCCCTGACGGCTCCCGGGTCAGCAACTCGGGCATCACGGTCCTCGTGTCGATGGCGACGGAGGGGCGGGATGCCGGCGAAGAGGAAGCTGACCATGCGACAACTGCGCCAGATGCTGCGCCTGGCCCGGGACGGCGCCAGCAGCCGCGAGATCGCGCGTGTGCTGGGCGTTGCCCGCAGCACCGTCCAGGAGCACCTGAAGCGCGCCCTGGCCGCGGGGCTGAGCTGGCCGCTGCCGGGCGAACTCACCGACGACGCCCTCGAGCGGCGGCTCTTCGACCGCGCCGGGGTCAAGCAGGGCACGCGCCGGCGCCCGGAGCCCAACTGGCCCAACTGGGCCGAGCTGGTCATCGATCTGGAGAAGCCCGGCGTCACCATGATGGTGCTCTGGGAGGAATACCGGGCGATCCAGCCCGGCGGGTACGGCTACAGCCGCTTCTGCGAGCTGTTCCGCGGCTTCGAGCGCCGGCTGCAGCCGAGCCTGCGGCAGGATCACGTCGCCGGCGACAAGGTCTTCGTCGACTACTCCGGCAAGAAGATCGCCATCGTCGATCCGCACAACGGTGAGATCCGCGAGGCGGAGATCTTCGTGGCCGTGCTCGGCGCCTCGAACTTCACTTACGCCGAGGCGACCTGGACCCAGACACTGCCGGACTGGATCGGTGCGCACGTCCGAATGTTCCGCTTCTTCGGCGGCGTGCCGCGCCTGGTGGTGCCCGACAACCTGAAGGCCGGGGTCCACAAGGCCTCGTTCTATGACCCGGAACTCAATCGGAGCTATGGGATGATGGCCTCGCACTACGGCGTTGGCGTCCTGCCGGCCCGACCGCGCCGCCCCAAGGACAAGTCCAAGGTCGAGAACGGCGTCCGCTTCGCTCAGACCTGTATCCTCGGCCGCCTGCGCCGCCAGACCTTCTTCTCGCTCGCCGATGCCAACGCGGCTATCGCTGGTGCCCTCGACCGCATCAACGATCATGTTATCCGCCGGCTTGGCGTCACCCGCCGCCACCTCTTCGCGACGATCGAGCGCCAAGCCCTGGCACCACTGCCGGGCGATGAGTACGAGTTCGCCGAATGGCGACTCGCCCGCGTCGGCGTCGACTATCACGTCGAGCACGAGAGCTTTTTCTACTCGGTGCCGCACGGCCTGATCCGGGCGCAGGTCGACGTCCGCGCGACCAGCCGCACGATCGAGCTGTTCCATCGCGGCCAACGGGTCGCCGTGCATCAGCGCCGCTACGGCGGCCGTCGGCACGGCACCGATCCCGATCACATGCCCAGCTCGCACCGCCGCTATGCGGACTGGACGCCGGACCGCTTCCGCCGCTGGGCGGCTTCAGTCGGACCGAACACCCAAGCCTTGGTCACGGCCATCCTGGCCCATCGCCCGCATCCCGAGCAGGGCTTTCGAACTTGCCTCGGTGTCCTGAGGCTGTTGCGCGACCTCGAAGCTGCCCGCGCCGAAGCCGTCTCGGCCCGAGCCCTGCGGATCGGTGCGCTCACCTACAAGAGCATCGCTTCCATCCTGGCCAACCGCCTGGGCCGCCGACCCGCCACGACCGAGCCCGAGGCCGTCATCGACCACGTCAATCTGCGTGGCCCCAGCTACTTCCATTGAGGACAACCACCATGCTTGCCCATCCAACCCTCGACCTGCTCGCCAACCTCGGCCTGCACGGCATGATCAAAGGCTTCCAGGATCTCCAAGCCCAGCCGGAGACCAAGTCCCTGGAGCATGCCGAATGGCTTGCTCTGCTACTCGACCGGGAGATGACGCTGCGTCGGCAAAGGCGCTTCGAAAGCCGCGCTCGCGCCGCGCGGCTGCGGCATCAGGCCAGTGTCGAGGACGTCGACTACAGCACCGCCCGCGGCCTCGATCGCCGGCTCTTCCTCAAGCTTGCCGGCTGCGACTGGATCCGTGCCCGGCATGGGCTGCTGCTCACCGGACCAACCGGGGTCGGCAAGAGCTGGCTGGCCTGCGCCCTCGGCCACAAAGCCTGCCGCGAGGATCTCTCCGTCGCCTACTGAACCGCGCCGGGATTGCCGGAGGCTTCAACTCTTGAGAGGAAGAAGCCATGACAGAGCGCAAGACGGTGAAGCCGTTTCCGGCAGAAGTGCGCGTCCGGGCAGTTCGGATGCTGCGGGAGCATCGGCACGAGC
Source organism: Geminicoccaceae bacterium (assembly GCA_039808865.1). Lineage (GTDB taxonomy): Bacteria > Pseudomonadota > Alphaproteobacteria > Geminicoccales > Geminicoccaceae > Benzoatithermus. The sequence goes on along the minus strand of JBDHTW010000170.1, from coordinate 8 downwards.
ACGTTTCG
>JBDHTW010000169.1:0-4457 GCA_039808865.1 Geminicoccaceae bacterium | reverse complement strand
GCCGCCGTCCTGCTGATCTCCGAGGATCTGGACGAGATCCTGGAGCTGTCCGACCGCGTGCTGGTGATGAGCGAGGGCAGGATCGTGTTCGAGACGCCGGCCGAGCTGGCCGACCCGCACGTGCTGGGCAGCCACATGGCAGGGCACCATTGATGCGGCGGACGGCGGCCTGGCCGGCCGAGGCGCGAAGAAATCGCTGTTGTCGCCGCGGATGACTGGAAGCATGCTGGTGCGCCAGCAGAGGGCGCTGCCATGCGAGAATCCGACCGGCTGTTCGCGGGCTCGATCCCGGCGATCTACGATCACTATCTGGGTCCGCTGCTCTTCGCACCCTACGCCCGTGATCTCGCCGCCAGGCTGGCGGCGTTCGGCCCGGCCCGTGTGCTCGAGACCGCCGCCGGCACCGGGATCGTCACCCGCGCCATTGTCGACGCACTGCCGGCCGGCACCGCGATCGTCGCCACCGATCTCAACCAGCCGATGCTCGACTTCGCCGCCGCGCGGGCCGCAGCCGCCAACCTGACGTGGCGGCAGGCCGATGCGCTGCGGCTCCCGTTCCCGGACGCCACGTTCGACGCCGTCGCCTGCCAGTTCGGGGCGATGTTCTTTCCCGACCGGATCGCCGGCTACCGCGAGGCCAGGCGGGTGCTGCGCCCCGGCGGATGGTTCGTGTTCAGCGTCTGGGACCGGATCGAGCGCAACGCGATGGCGCGGATCGTCAGCGATGCGGTGGCGACCCTGTTCCCGGACGACCCGCCCGACTTTCTTCCCCGTGTCCCGTACGGCTATCACGTCGTGCCGACGATCCTTGCCGAGCTGGAGGCGGCGGGCTTCGCCGAGGTGACGGTCGACACGGTCGCGCAAAGCAGTCGCGCGCCGTCGCCGCAGCATGCCGCCATCGGCTTCTGCCAGGGCACGCCGCTGCGCAACGAGATCGAGGCGCGCGGCCCGAGCCGGCTCGACGCCACCACCGAAGCCGTGGCCGGCGCCGTGGCGGCGCATTTCGGCGATGGTGCGGGCGAAGGCGAGCTTCAGGCGCACGTGATCGTCGCTCGACATTGACTTCGGTATGGTTCCGTCCACCTCGCCGTAAGGTGCGCGATGGCTGGTAGGAGATGGGCCATGGTCCGGTGGGCAGCGCTCGTGGCTTGTGGCTTCGCCGTTGTCGCGGCTCCCGCCCTCGCGCATCACGGCTGGGCCTGGACCAGCGGGGACAATGTCGAGCTTGTCGGCGTGATCGAGGAGGTCCGCCTCGGCAACCCGCACGGCGTGCTCGAGGTGAGCGTCGAGGGCGAGAGCTGGACGATCGAGGTCGGCCAGCCGTGGCGCAACGAGCGTGCCGGCCTGAAGGACGGTGATCTCGCTCCCGGCGTGGAGATCCGAGCGGTCGGCGAGCCTGCGGCCGATCCCGCCGACAAGCGGCTCAAGGCCGAGCGGCTCTATCTCGGCGAACGCGCGTACATTCTCTATCCCGAGCGCGACTGAGCCTTTGGAGGCGCTGCTCGCCGCCGTCGAGGCCACGAGCGTGGCCCAGGTGCTGCGAAGTTCGCGCTGGCTCTACGCCGCCGTCAACGCCGCGCACGTCTTCGGCATCGCGCTCCTGATCGGCGCCATCGTGCCGCTGAACCTCCGCCTGCTCGGCTGTTGGCCCGACGTGCCGCGGACGAAGCTCGTCCGCGTGCTGGTGCCGTGCGCAGCCACCGGCCTGGGTCTCGCAAGCCTCGCCGGCGGTCTGCTGTTCTCGGTCCGTGCGCGCGAGTATGCCGGCGTCGGCTTCCTGCAGGTGAAGCTCGGGCTCGTGGCCCTCGGCACGCTGGCCGCGGTCGTTTTGCATGCGGGCCATGGCTCGTTGCTGGAGCATGCGCGCAAGCCCCAGCTCGTCGTGCATGCGCTCGTCTCGCTCGTCTGCTGGCCCACGGCCTTGCTCTGTGGCCGGCTGATCGCGTTCGCGGTGGATTAGCACCGCCTGCGACCGGTGCCACCCGCGCGCGATTTGCGCCCTCCCACCGGTCACCCGGCATGTTGCGCTTCCCGGCCCGATGGCCGTCCCGGTGTCGGCAACGGCATTCGCTCCGGGCGTCGACCATGCCCAAGGGATGGCGAGCAAGGTCATGCCCCGGGACATCGCGGCGCCGCCCGCGTGATCGTACCGTAGGCGTCGGCAGCGGCGAAGGCAGAAGGCCTGGACGGTCTTCAGCCAGTGCCTGCCCGATCGCGTTGTGCAAACAACTCCGGGGCGGCGTCGACACGGCGGGGCGACTCCACGGCGTGCCCCAGTGAGGACGAGGGCGCGCACGTCCAGGTGCATCAGTGCGAGAGCCGACGGCCGATCGTCCATCCTGACCGAACGGGGCGGCGGCGTGCCCTGCCCATTCTCTTGGTTCTGGGTGCGGGCCATGCTTCACTCCATCCAGCAGGGGAGCGCGCCATGATCACCCTCTATTCCTACCCGGAGCTGTTCGGGCTGTCCGACAACAATCCCTACGGCCTGAAGGTCTATGCCTTCCTGCATCTGAGCGGGCTGCCATTCGTGCAGGCGCATGTGTTCGACGCGAGCCAGGCGCCACGTGGTCAGCTGCCCTACGTCGCGGATGGCGAGACGATGGTCGGCGACAGCGACGTGATCATCCGTCATCTGACCGAGCACCACGGGCTGACGCTCGATGCCGGTATGAGCGCGGACGAGCGCTGCACCGACCATCTGGTGCGTCGCACGCTCGACGATCTCTACTGGGTCATGTCCTACTCGCGCTGGGCCGACGAGCGCTACTGGCGCCAGTTTCGCGACGGGCTGCTCGCGGCCCATTCGCAGCTCACCGCTGCCGATCTCGACGGCGCCAGGGCCTACAACGCCAAGCGCTACCACTATCAGGGCATCGGGCGCTACGAGCCGGACGGCGTCTACGAACGTGGCCTTGCCGATCTCGGGGCGCTGGCGCATCTGCTGCGAGGGCCGTTCCTGTTCGGCGACCAGCCGCGCAGCACCGACGCGGCGCTCTACGGCTTTGTCGCCAATATCCACTTCTACCCGATCGACACCCCGCTGAAGAGGTTCGTCGCGGCCACGCCGGCGCTGTCCGGCCATGTCGAGCGCGTGCACGCCCTGGTGGCGCCGCCGTCGCCCGGCAGCCAGGCGAACGAGGGCTGAGGTTCAGGGCGACCGCACGCGCACGGTCCTTCCCGGGCCGCGCTCTTCGTTCTGCACCCTTGGTGATCCTGTCGACGAGCTGCCCGTCCTCGCCCAGGCTCGGGCCCGCCACCTTCGCGGTCTCTGGCCCGTGCGCGGCGAATGTCGCGCGGTGGGCCATCATACTGGTGTCAAGCGCCAGAAATTCGGCCGTTCTCGTCTTTTGCCCATCGCGTCCCACATCCCATCCGTCGATGTCGGATGCAGCCCACGCGCATCCCGGCAGTCGCGGCAAGAGGTCGTGGATGCCGGGCGATCGCGTCTAGGCGGCAGGCCGGAAAGGCGGGCGTCTTGGGCGGTGTCGATGCGGGTGCATGGCATCCAGCGCCGGTTCACGCTCGCCGACAGCGCCGGCATGTCGTTGGCCGATGTCCGCCGGGCAGGGCGGGAGCTTCGGGTGGCCGCCTGCGGGAAACGTCCGGCATCTCTTCGATGCCGCCACTGCACGGGGTGCTCCGCTCAGCGGTTGGCACGGCTTTCGTTACCTGCGTCGAATCCTGAGCTGGGCGATCCGACGCGGGTTGATCGAGATCGATTGGATCACCGCTATCGGCCGGGAAGAACTGTGCGCCGAGCGTCTGCTCCAGGTGATCGCAGCTCGCGCTGCGCGGGCGGCGGTCATCGTCACCGCCGACCTGCCCTTCTCCGAAGGGGGACAGGTGTTCCTCAACCCACGTCCCGGTCAGGTGCTGGTCGACCGCCGGACCGACCGGGCGGACATCATCGAGACCGGTACAGGTCGTGCCGCTTTCGCCGGACACGTGCAGGCAGCCGAAACCTGGCATGAACCACCAACCGCAGCGTGGACCAACATGCGAGCGCAACGTCGTCCATGGCTCGTTGATGTAGCCAAGAAGATTATTGGGCATACTTCGATCAAGGCACTGAGGTTTATCTGGATCATCTCATGCTCGATGAAGTGACGACGACCAAGGAGATGACGCCCTCGCCAGTGGAGGCGGGCCGCATTGTCTCCGTCACCACCGGCAGCGGGTCGGATTCGGTTGAAACCGAAAAAACTTGGGAGTATCCGATGTTTCCCTCTGCTTTGGATGGGTGGCCGAGTGGTCGATGGCAGCGGTCTTGAAAACCGCCAGGGGGCAGCTCCTCGTGGGTTCGAATCCCACCCCATCCGCCAACTCATCTATCTAAGCTGGACTTTGGCCATTCAGGCTGGCGGCCTTCACAATCGGGCATGGACCCAAAAGGCCGGCTCGGTGGCGATGTAGTTGAGCGCCTTGTCGAGCGGCATGGTAACGATGCCGAATGG
>JBDHTW010000168.1:0-4673 GCA_039808865.1 Geminicoccaceae bacterium | reverse complement strand
ACCGCGCCCACCTCGCCGCCGGCCGCGCCGTGCCCCTGGGCCAGCCCTGGCCCGAGGGCCGCCCGCCGACGCCGATCGCCGACACCGCGACCGCCGCGGCGCGCGTGCGGGCGCTGTTCGACCCCGCGCGGCTGTCACCGATGCCCGGCGGGTGATCTTGGAGGTCGCCTGTCCCGATTCTCCAGTCACGATAAGTCTTGTCGTTCAAGCCACTGGTCGTGCTTGCGGTGCCCGCGCCTGAGAATGAGGCTGCCAGGGCATAGTCCTTCCACAGTTGGCAGCCATGCAGCGCCGCTGGTCGCAGCGCCCGCCGCGATCTCACCCAGCGGCAATGAGGTTCGGCAGGCGCATAGGCGGGCATTCTGGGCGAAGAGCTGGCGAAGAGCTGGCGAAGACCCCGGATCCCATCTGCTTGGGCGAACCTTGCCCCGCCGCCGGCTTCGCGCGTTAGGGTGTGTCAGGGCGCCAGAACGCGGACGAACAAATCTGCCTGCCCATTGGTATCCCGAGGCACGAGATTGGAGGCATCCGAAGCGAAGGCGACGATGCGTCCGTCCGCGGAGATTGCCGGGTACAAGCTGTCGCCGTTGCCCTGGGCGCCGCCTTGCCCGAGGCTCACCCGGCGTGTCGTTCCCGTTCGGCGATCGTGGACAAACACATCGTACATATAGTTGGTATCGCCCGACACGAGGTTGGAGGCATATGAGGTGTAGGCGACGATGCGTCCGTCCGCGGAGATTGCCGGGAACAAGCTTTCGTCATTGGCCTGGATGCCACCCTGCCCGAGGCTCACCCGGCGTGTCGTTCCAGTTTGGCGATCGTGGATGAATACGTCCCGTTTATTGTTAGTGTCATCTGATACGAGATTGGAGGCCGACGACGAGAAGGCTACGAAGCGGCCGTCCGCCGAAACTGCCGGACGAAGGAGGTCGTCGCCGCTGTCGCCGTTGCCCTGGATGCCACCTGGCCCGACACTAACGCGACCGATCGTCCCCGCCTGACGGTCGTGAACGAACACGTCGCCAGCGTTGTTGGTGTCGTCCCGCACCAGGTTAGGGGCGATCGACGTGAAGGCGACGAAGCGCCCGTTTGCTGAGATCGCTGGCCGGAAACAGTCCCCGCCGCACTGGACGCCGCCCAGGCCTAGGCTCACGTTTTGGGTCGTTCCCTTTCGACGGTCGCGGACGAATACGTCAGTAAAAAAGGTATCTTCAGGGTTGAATGCCATCGAGCCGAAGGCGACCAAGCGTCCGTCCGCCGAGATTGATTGGTCGGTGCTGGCGGCGTTGCCCTGGACGCCGCCCGAACCAACACTCACGCGCCGGGTTGTGCCTCTTTGCCGGTCGCGAACAAACACGTCCCACGTTCGGTTGGTATCGCCAGGCACTAGGTTGGAGGCAAAGGAGGTGAAGGCAACGAACCGTCCATCTGCCGAGATTGCCGGCTGCTGGAAGAGATTGAAATTGTTGGCCTGAATACCCTCAGGGCCGACATTTACTCGACGCGTTGTTCCCAGCTGGCGATCGCGAACGAATACATCGTCGACTCGATTACTATCGCCCGGCACCAAGTTGGAGGCATCAGAGATAAATGCAACGAAGCGTCCATCCGCCGAGATTGCCGGGACGTTGCCGCTAAATCCGTTCCCCTGGACGCCGCTCGTCCCGATGCTCACGCGTTCCGTGCTGCCGTGCGCCCGGCAGGGTACACTGTGGGCAGCCAGCACCAAGGTCGCGGCTCCGATGCCGACTCGAGCCCAGCCGTTTGTGTGTTTGAACATTCAGCTCTCCTTGGAGCATTGACTTGCAATGCGCCCACCGTGCACCCTGACTGGCAAGTTGTCGAGGCGCCAGACTACAAAAGCCCGGGGACGCGCCAACGGTCGTGTGCGCGGAGCTGAACTTGGCGCGGATTCCCTTGGTGCTCGGCGGCGTGGGCTTGCTTTCCGAGGGCAACCCATCTGACGCGCTGCCCTCCACATGAGCGGTGCGTGGAGAGCGAGGTTGCGAACAGTTCCAAATAGACCGCGCCTTCATCGCAATCACGGGGCTGGCCTGCTGTGAAGGATAAGTCTGCTTCGGCAAGTGCCATCGTGAGTAGTTTTCATCTGGCTTGAACCCGGCAATCTCATTCGGCCGTGCGTTGCGATGTCTCGGGGCGTTGCGGAGTGAGAATCCGGAGGTGATACTGAGGCCGAAACGAACGACGAAACGTCGGGCAGTTTTTTGATTGAGGAGTCGCACATCATGACCACCTTCACTGTAACGACCGCGGCGGACGTCGTTAGTGCCGGCGACGGTAGGCTCAGCTTGCGCGAGGCGGTGATCCAGGCCAACGCCACCTCAGCAGCGGACACCATCGTCTTCGCCGCGGGGTTAGAGACACAGACCCTGGTCCTGACCGGCGGCGAGCTGGTGCTGAGGCAGGACGTCACGATCGATGGCGATCAGAACAATGATGGCCAAGGAGTCGTCCTCAGCGGTGGCGACGACCAGCGAATCCTGCGCACCAGCGGCGCGGGAACCGATGTCGGCCTGCAGGATATCACGCTGATCGATGGCTACACTCCGGGCGCCGCAGGTGGCGGGATCTTCGCCGGCAGCGGTACCAATGTGAGCCTCAGAGCGTGCGAGGTCGCGAGCTGCCGCGGCGAACATGGTGGCGGTGGCATCAACGCGGCGAACGGCAGTCAGGTGACCGTCATCGATAGTATTATGAGGAGCAATATCGCCGTCTACGGGGGCGGCGGGGCGATCGCCGGAGATTCACTTGCGGCAATCACGATCCGACATTGCATTCTTTCAGAGAATATTGCAGGATACTATCAAGATGGAGGCGCTGTAAGTGCGTCTATTCTTTTTGTTGAAGATTCTGTTTTTAGCAGAAATATAGCCGCTGGAGGTGGCGCTATCTCTATTATTTCTGGTAATGTAAATATTACAAGATCAAGCCTGATATCGAATGGCGCCAGCTATGGAGGCGCGTTGCAGATCATCAATTCCAATATAAATATAGAGAATACAACTATTTCTGATAATAGGGCATTCTACATTGATTATGGCGTTCGCGGTGGCGGTGTATGTGTCATAGGAGATTCAGCGCTCACGATAGCAAATTCAACCATAACCAACAATGTCGCGACGATTGGTGGATATGGCAGCACTCGGGAGACAGCGAGCGGCGGAGGGATTGACAGCGGTGTCGGGGTGGAACTCACGCTGCTGAATACGATCGTCGCGGGCAATGCGGTGAGGCATCAATACGGAGGACCGGCGATCGGCCCTGACATCTACGGCACCATCACCTCTTCGAACGGCCACAACATCTTCGGCAGCGACGTCGCCGGGGACGTCCCGGGCGATCGCGAAGGTATCGCATCAGGGCTGATCTTCGCCGCGCTCGACCCGGAGACCGGTGGAGGGCTGGTCAACGCTGCCGGCGCGGTGCCACTGCGCAACGCCATCACTAACCCCGCTCTCTCGGGTGCCGACCCGCTCGGCGCGCCGGCCGGCGGCCAGCTCGGGGGCGCCCGGCCGCTGCCGGCCGGCAGCCTGCCCGACATCGGCTCGCTCGAAATCAACCACGCTCTCTCGACTACGGCCTCGGCCAACAACGACGTGCTGACCGGCACCGCTGCCGGCAACGCGATCAACGGCCTCGCCGGCCACGACTATCTGAAAGGCCTGGGCGGTGCCGACACCCTCCACGGCAACGACGGCGGCGACCTGCTCGACGGCGGGACCGGCAACGACAAGCTCTATGGCGACACGGGGATCGATCTTGTGTTCTACGGCGGGGCGGCCAAGGTCACCATCGATCTCAGCGGTGCTGTCGACACCGCCAAGCGCGGCAGCGAGACCGACACCCTCTACAATGTCGAAGGTGCGATCGGCTCCTCGGCGGCCGACACCTTCAAGGGCGACGCACTGGACAACCTGTTCCAGGGCGGCGGTGGCAAGGACACCGCCACCGGCGGCGCCGGCCGCGACCTCTACGACTTCAACGCCGCGGCCGACAGCAAGGCCGGCACCTCCACCCGCGACGTGATCACCGACTTCGCGCATCTGACCGACAAGATCGACGTCATGGGGCTCGACGCCGACACGACCGTGGCCGGCAACCAGGCCTTCCACTGGGTCGGCAACGCCGCGCTCACCGGTCCGGGCGAGATCGGCTACGTCACCACCGGCGGCAACACCATCATCCGCGCCAGCAACGACGGCGACGCCGCCAGCGAGTTCGAGATCCAGCTCACCGGCATCAAGACGCTGGGCGCGGTCGACTTCTACCTGTAGCGGCCATCGAGCCCGGCCGGGATCAGGGGCGGACGACGGCATCCGGCGTGCGCCGGTGGCAGCCACGCGGCGAGAGCACGGGCGCCGGGCGGCGGCCGCCGGTGCCGGGACGCCGATCCATGGCCCCGGCCGCGGCCATCCCGCTCCCCGCCCGCCAAGCCATGGAACCCGCCCGGCGGTCGCGTCCCCGGCTCCAGCCGAAGATCGCGGACTGCTGGTCGCCCATGTGCTGGCAAATATTCCTATGCTATGCTATGCTCCGGCTCCCTGCGTCCTTTGTGGAGCCGTTGCCATGTCCGAGCCCGTCGTCGCCGCAGCGCCGAGAAAGCGCGGCCCCGCCACGCCCGAGGGCAAGGCGCGCTCGCGCATGAACGCGCT
>JBDHTW010000167.1:0-4721 GCA_039808865.1 Geminicoccaceae bacterium | reverse complement strand
TCGCAGACGATCTTGGCGGTCGCGAGCAGCGGCACGGCCAGGAAGGCCCCGGGAACGCCCCAGACCGCGTGCCAGAAGAACAGGCTGACGATCACCAGCACCGGGTTGAGCGTGAATCGGCTCGCCAGCAGCATGGGCGTGACCGTTTCGCCCTCGACGAGGTGGATCAGGAGGTAGATCGCCGCCGGCAGGAAGGCCTGCCAGGGCCAGGGCAGGCTCAGCAGCCCGACGGCGACGAACATGCCGACGCCGGTCAGCGGCCCGAGGATCGGGATGTAGTTGAGCAGGAACGCGGCCGCGCCCCAGAGGATCGGGTTGGGCAGGCCGCAGAGCCACATCGCGACCCCGGTGGCGACCCCGACCGCGACGTTCATCAGCGAGATGGTGAGCAGATAGGCGCTGATGTTGTCCTCGATCTCCGCGGCGATCTCGACCACCTGCCGCTTCTCCTGAAAGCGCGGCATCACCTCGACCAGGCCGCGCAGCAAGCGGTCGCCGGCACTCAGGAGAAAGTACAGGACGATGATGGTCGTGAACGAGCGGCTCAAGGTCAGCGTCGTGCCGCTGAACACGTCGCTCAAGAGCCCGCCGCCCGGCTGCACGGTGACCGGCTGCTCCCCGTTCTGCGTGTTCGAGGGCGTGGTCGCCTGCTCCAGGCCATGGACCATCTTCTGCAGCGCCTCGAGCGGCTCACGCAGGAACGCCAGCTTGTCCTGCAGGATCTGGAGGCTCCCGGGGGCCTTGCCGATCCAATCCGAGGCCGGGACCGAGAGCGCCAGGGCCATCAGCGCGACGCAGCCGAACAGGGCCAGGATGATCAGGGCCGCCGCGATCGGGCCGGGCAGGCGCAGGCGGTTGGTGAGAAGCCGCATCGGCGCCTGGAGCAAAAGCTTGAGCAGCAGCGCCAGCGTGATCGGCAGCAGCAGCTCCTTGCCGAGATAGAGCGTGAACACGACGGCGAGGAGGGCCAGGGTCAGCAGGCTCGCGGAGCGTACCGTTTGTGGCTCGGGCGACTCTTGGACGACCGGCTCGGGCATCTGATCACGATGCGCCGTGAGCGCACGATCCTCGGCCTGCACGTCAGCGTTCCCCTTGTCGTCCGACCGGGCGAAACGACCGGTCGGTGTCCACCGTCGAGGCCCGGCGCACCCCTCAAGCAAGGCGTGACCGTTCGATGTGGAAACGTCCGAGCCATCGATTCGGTTGCGGCGGGAACGCGCGCTTGCCGCAGGACTCTCGAACGGATGGTGGGCTGGCGACCCCCGAGGCTCGCGGCCGAGCCGGCCTCGACGCGCCGGCCGGCCGGGTGTGGCCACGTACGGGCAGCAAGGCCGCTCGGCGCGCATGGCCCAGCTCGCGGCCACGGGCCGGCTGCGACCCGGTGACGCGTTCGCGCACGAGAGCATCATCGGCGGCCCGTTCGAAGGCCGGGGCGAGGCCGCGGCCGGTATCATCGGTCGGCCGGCGATCGTGCTTTCGATCGCCGGTTGGGTACGTACGACAGGCCATAACACCATATTTGTTGACGAGCGCGACCTCTACGGGCGTGGCTTCCAGGTGACATGAACGATGAACGCCAAAAGTGTTGAAGCCATGCACGGAACGTGTTGACCGCAAGAGCGTTTTCGTGCTGTCCAGCGGCAGGCGCACTTGGCACGACGTGCATGAGGGGCTAGTCGTCGAGGACGGAACTGCGGGGCAGCGGTCGCATGAAGTACCAGACTTACGAACTTGCGCACACGTTGATGCGTCCATGGCGGGCGCAAACGCAATGGTTGCAGCGTGCGTGTTCCAACCCCTACAACCCGCTGGCGCACACCGAGTTCGGCCGCAAGGTGGCGGCCTCGTGCGAGGTGTTCGAATCGCTGACCCGTCGCTACGGCAAGCCCGCCTGGGGGCTGACCCAGACCTCGGTCGGCGGCCTGCCGGTGCCGCTGCGCGAGGAGGTGGTCAAGAGCACGCCCTTCTGCGATCTGCTGCATTTCGACCGCGACGAGAAGATCGTCGGCAAGCGCTACGACCCCAAGGTGTTGATCGTGGCGCCGATGTCCGGGCACTACGCGACGCTGCTGCGCGGCACCGTGGCGGCCATGGTGCGCGAGCACAACACCTACATCACCGACTGGCGCGACGCGCGCGAGGTGCCGGCGGTGATGGGCTCGTTCGACCTCGACGACTACATCGACCACGTCATCGGCTTCATCCGCTATCTCGGCACCAACACCCACGTCATCGCGGTCTGCCAGCCGGCCGTGCCGGTCCTGGCGGCGGCGGCGCTGATGGCGGCGGCGAACGATCCGTGCCGGCCGGCGTCGGTGACGCTGATGGGCGGGCCGATCGACACCCGGCGCAACCCGACCAAGGTCAACGAGCTGGCGCAGACGCGCAGCCTCGACTGGTTCGAGCGCAACGTCATCGAGCTGGTGCCGTGGCCCAACCCGGGCTTCATGCGCCGGGTCTACCCGGGCTTCCTGCAGCTCACCGGCTTCATGCAGATGAACCTCGAGCGCCACGTCGACGCGCATCGCACGCTGTACCAGAACCTGGTCAAGGGCGACTGCGACTCGGTCCAGCAGCATCGCGAATTCTACGAGGAGTATCTGTCGGTCATGGATCTGCCGGCGGAGTTCTTCCTGCAGACCATCCGCACCGCGTTCCAGGAGCACGCGCTGCCGAACGGCACCATGACCCATCGCGGCACGCCGGTCGACTGCAGCGCCATCCACGACATCGCGCTGATGACGGTCGAGGGCGAGCGCGACGACATTTGCGGCCTGGGCCAGACCGAGGCCGCGCACGACCTCTGCCACAACCTGCCGCCGCCGCTGCACTGGCACTACGTCCAGCCCGGCGTCGGCCATTACGGCGTGTTCAACGGCACCCGCTGGCGCACCGAGATCCAGCCGCGCATCCGCGAGATGATCCGCACGACGCAGTTCCGCCGGCGGATCGCCGACCGCAGCGACGAGGCCGCCTGAGCCGTCATCGACAGGGTCGATCCTTCCATCGGCGCCGCGCGCATTTACGCCGGCGCCGGCTGCGGCTAGGTCTGCGCGCAGCACTTGGGAGGATATGCCGACATGGACGTGAAAGCCGCCGTGGCCGTGGCCCCGGGCAAGCCGCTCAGCATCGAGACCGTGAGGCTCGAGGGCCCGCGCGCCGGCGAGGTGCTGGTCGAGATCAAGGCCACGGGCCTGTGCCACACCGACTGGTTCACGCTGTCGGGCGACGACCCGGAGGGCATCTTCCCCTCGATCCTGGGCCACGAGGGCGCCGGCATCGTCGTCGACGTCGGGCCGGGCGTGACCAGCCTGCGCAAGGGCGACCACGTCATCCCGCTCTACACGCCGGAATGCCGGCAGTGCGAGTACTGCCTGTCGCAGAAGACCAACCTCTGCCAGGCGATCCGCACCACGCAGGGGCAGGGCCTGATGCCCGACGGCACCAGCCGCTTCAGCCTCGCCGGCGAGACCGTGCGCCACTACATGGGCACCTCGACCTTCGCCAACTACACCGTGGTGCCCGAGATAGCGCTGGCCAAGATCCGCGCGGACGCGCCGTTCGACAAGGTCTGCTACATCGGCTGCGGCGTCACCACCGGCATCGGTGCCGTGCTCAACACCGCCAAGGTCCGCCCGGGCGACAACGTGGTCGTGTTCGGGCTGGGCGGCATCGGGCTCAACGTGATCCAGGGGGCGCGGCTCGCCGGGGCCGACATGATCGTCGGCGTGGATCTGAACCCCAAGCGCAAGGCGCTGGCCGAGAAGTTCGGCATGACCCACTTCGTCAACCCGAAGGAGGTCGAGGGTGATCTCGTCCCCTACCTCGTCGATCTGACCAAGGGCGGCGCCGACTACAGCTTCGAGTGCATCGGCAACGTCAACGTCATGCGCCAGGCGCTGGAATGCTGCCACAAGGGCTGGGGCACCTCGATCATCATCGGCGTCGCCGGCGCCGGCCAGGAGATCGCGACCCGCCCGTTCCAGCTCGTCACCGGCCGGGTGTGGAAGGGCAGCGCCTTCGGCGGCGCGCGCGGCCGCACCGACGTGCCCAAGATCGTCGACTGGTACATGCAGGGCAAGATCAACATCGACGACCTGATCACCCACACCATGCCGCTCGAGGACATCAACAAGGGCTTCGAGCTGATGAAGCAGGGCGAATCGATCCGCTCGGTGGTGCTCTACTGATGGCGCTGGCCACGCTGTCCGAGCAGAAGGCCTGGAGCGGCACGGTCGGCTTCTACGAGCACGCCAGCAGCTCGACCGGCGGCACCATGCGCTTGGGCGTGTTCCGCCCGCCCGGCAAGGGGCCGTTCCCGGTGCTGACCTACCTGGCCGGCCTCACCTGCACCGAGGAGACCTTCCTGATCAAGGCCGGCGCCCTGCGTCATGCGGCCGAGCTCGGCCTCATGCTGGTGGCCCCGGACACCAGCCCGCGCGGCCACGCCGTCCCCGGCGAGGCCGACGCCTGGGACTTCGGCGTCGGCGCCGGCTTCTACCTCGACGCCACGCAGGCACCCTGGGCCGCGCACTGGCGCATGGAGAGCTACGTCACCGCGGAGCTGCCGGCGCTGATCGCGGCCAACTTCCCGGCCGACCCCGACTGGCAGGGCCTGTTCGGCCACTCCATGGGCGGCCACGGCGCCTTGACCCTCGCACTCCGCCATCCGGGCAAGTGGCGCTCGGTCTCGGCCTTCGCGCCGATCTGCGCCCCGAGCC
>JBDHTW010000166.1:0-4754 GCA_039808865.1 Geminicoccaceae bacterium | reverse complement strand
GCCGCCCGGCCTGCGCCCGGACGCCGGCGACGCTGCCCGCGGGCTGGACCGCGGTGCGCGACCGCTGGGAGGCCGGCCATGCCGTGCACGCGCTGCTGTTCGCGCTGGCCGTCGCGGCCCTGCTCCTGGCCGTGCTCGCCGGGACCGGCCGCGCCGGGTTCCGCCGCGGCTGGGCCGCTACCCGATCTCGAACACCTGCCCGGTCAGCGCGCCCTCGACGCTTTTGGCGAACGCCAGGGCGGCGCGGGCGGCGGGGACGGGCGCGTGGCCGCGGAAGAACGGGCCGTAGGCCGGCATCGATTCGACCAGCACGCCCGGGCTCACCGCGTTGATGCGCAGCCCGCGCGGCAGCTCGATCGCCGCGGCGCGGACGAAGGATTCCAGCGCGCCGTTGACCATCGAGGCCGAGCTGCCGGCGCGGATCGGGTCGCGGCTGAGGATGCCCGAGGTCAGCGTGAACGAGCCGCCGTCGCTCAGGTGGGCGCGGCCGAGCAGGACGAGGTCGACCTGGCCCATCAGCTTGTCGTCGAGGCCGATGCGGTAGTCGGCGGCGGTCATGTCGGCGAGCGGGGCGAACTTGACCTTGCCGGCGGCCGAGACCAGCGCGTCGAACTGGCCGATGCGCGCGAAGCCGGCGCGGATCGAGCCCGGATCGGTGATGTCGATCCGCACCTCGCCGCTGCCGCGGCCGACCGGCACGATGTCGTGCCGCTGGCCGAGCTCGGCCGCCACCGCCTGTCCCAGCGTCCCCGACGCGCCCACGAGCACGATGCGCATGACCCTCTCCCCGGCTTGCCGGCCGCAGTCATGCCGCAGCCGCCGGCGCGGCGCCAGCCCGCGCGTGCACGACGGCGCCGCCGCGGCTAGGCTGCCGGCCGTCCGCGCGTCGGGAGGTGCGAGGTTTGACCCCCATCGTCTTTGCCGTCGTCCTGGGTGCGGCCGTGCTGCACGCGAGCTGGAACGCGCTGATCAAGCACGGCGGCGACCCGTTCCTGCGCCTGGCCGTGGTCAACCTGACCGGCAGCGCCGTCGCGCTGCCGTTCCTGCTCGTGCTCGAGCCGCCGGTGGCGGCGGCGTGGCCGTGGCTGCTGACCTCGCTGACCATCCACATCGCCTACTGCTCGCTATTGTCGCTGGGCTACCGGCTGGGCGACCTCAGCCAGGTCTACCCGGTGGCGCGCGGCGTGGCGCCGCCCTGCGTCGCGCTGCTCGGCTGGCTGGTCGCCGGCGAGAGCCTGGGCGGCAGCGGGCTCGCGGCCCTGGCGCTGATCTCCACGGGCATCCTGCTGATCGCGTTCGGCAAGCGCGCCCCCGGGCAGAGCCTGCGCCCGCTGCTGCTCGCCTGCGCCTGCGGGCTGTCGATCGCCGCCTACACCATCAGCGACGGGCTCG
This sequence comes from Geminicoccaceae bacterium, assembly GCA_039808865.1. Classification (GTDB taxonomy): domain Bacteria; phylum Pseudomonadota; class Alphaproteobacteria; order Geminicoccales; family Geminicoccaceae; genus Benzoatithermus. The sequence goes on along the minus strand of JBDHTW010000166.1, from coordinate 3,362 downwards.
GCATCCGCGCGGCGCAGGGCACCTTCGAGTACCTCGCCTGGTTCTTCTTCCTCGACGGGCTGCCGTTCGGGCTCGGCGTGCTGTGGCTGAGCCGGCGCCGGCTGCGCGCGGCGCTGCCGGCGGTGCTGGTCCCGGCCGTGGGTGGCGGCGTGCTGTCGCTGCTGGCCTACGGGCTGGTGATCTGGGCCATGCGCACGACGCCCATGGCCTATGTCTCGGCCCTGCGCGAGACCAGCGTGATCCTGGCCACGATCATCGGCACGCGGCTGCTCGGCGAGCCGTTCGGCCGCGAGCGGATCACCGCCGCCTGCGTGGTCGCCGGCGGGATCGCGCTGCTCAAGCTCGCCGGCTGAGGCCGCGGCTCAGGGCTGGGTGCCGGCGTCGGCGTGGGCGACGATGATCTCGGTCCCGACGGCGAGGCCCAGCCCGTTCGCGCTGTCGATCACCACCCGCAGCCCGTTGAGCTTGAACTTGCCGCCGGCCGTCGCCGCCGGCGTGCGCCGCTCGTTGACGACGACGTAGCCCAGGCCCGGCAGAGCGAGCTTCAGGTTCGGCGCCGGCTTCTTGATCGCGGCGCCGAGCACCTTCAGGCCCTGGAAGCCGAGGCCGGGGGTCGAGCGCACGTGCGTGCTGCCGTTGAACACGTCCTCGGCGACGACGGCGATCTGGTCGAAGCTGATGCGCCCGTCGAGCAGGCTGCCGGCGTCGAGCGTCGAGCTGGTGCGCACGGTGGCCGAGGTGCCGCTGGTCGTGCTGTAGACCGTGGTCCGGGCGCTGGCGACGCGCATCGTCGCGAGCGCGAAGTCGGCGACGTCCACGGTCCGGGTCACGCCGCGGGTGCCGTTGCAGCTGACCGGCTGGAAGCCCGGGCCTTCGAGCAGCTCGCCGGTGGCCGAGCCGACCCAGGCGGCGCCGCCCAGGGTCTTGGCGCGGATCGAGCGGTCGAACGCGGCCTGGGCGTGGCCGACGAGCAGCCTGGCGCCGACCGGCAGCCCGAACTCGTTGGCGGTGTCGACGGCGATGCTGAGCATGTCGACCCGGACCTCGGCCGAGGTCGTGCCCTTCTGGGTCACGGTCGTGGTGCCGACCGCCACGCTGCCGATCCCCGGCAGCGCGTAGACCGTGCCGGGCGCCACGCCCGAATCGATCGGCTGCCCGGCGATCCGCAGGTTGGTGAACGACGAGCCGTCGCCATTGCCGCCGACCAGGCCGGCATCGCCGCTGGCATGGGCCTCGGCCCGGATGCCGTCGGCGGTGATCAGCCCGCCGAGCAGGTCGATGCCGGTCAGCGTGGCGGTGGTGTGCATCTCGGCCGTGAGGTCGGTCTTGCGGGTGAGCAGCGTGCTGACCAGCGAATCCACCGCGGCGACGCTGCCGTCCGGACCCGCCGCGTAGAGATCCTGGCGCTTCTGCAGCATGACCCCGTTGCTGCCGCCGCAGGGGATCGGCTGGTAGGCCGGCTTGTGCAGCTGCTTGGCCAGCGGCCCGGTCATGTCGCTGGCGACCATGCCGTAGGCATCGCCCCAGAAGCCGCCGGGCAGCGGTGCGGCCAGCGCGGCGGGTGCCCCCAGGGCCAGCGTGGCCAGCGCGACCAGTATCGTCGGCAGAAAGCGGAACAAGGCCGGGACCATGCGGTCCCGGCCCGGACGTGCAGCAAACATCAGATTTCCCCGCAGTGGCGACAGCTACAACCTTGCTGCGCCCATGAATAATTTATGTATTCGATTCTTTCTCACGGTCAGGATCTAGCGCAAGTAGAGCGTGCAGGCAACATACCGATGATTGATTAAATTCATCTGAATCAATCGGTATGGTGTCAGGCAGGCTCACGTTCTACTTCAAGGCAAACAAGTACAACCAACATATACGTCAGTGTATATCCATAAATAGAAATCTCCATCGTCATAAAAACTACAAATATGAACGCAACGCAGATCGAACGATTCATTCGTCCAAGCACACCGCAAAATAGTTCATTGCGGCAATATCATATGACATACGTTCAACCAAATAGATTGCAAATCGCTATCCATATGGATGAATGGGTTATTGTGCAGCGCTCATCGATTACGCAGTATGCTCTCGACCCATGCGCAAGGCATTTGCGGGCTACTGGCCGGGTCCCAACAAGCATCTTTAACTGCGGGATGATATTAAGTGAACTCAGAGAAACTGCTCGGCGTGCCGATGCGGTACACCATGCTGCTGGCCGTCGCCTGCACGACTTCGATCGCAACCGCGAGCGCGCAATCGCCACCGCCGAACCAAGTCGGGGCCTGGTCGCCCGTCTACCCATGGCCACAGGTCGCGGTGCACCTGCACGTGCTGCCCGATCGCCGGGTCCTGACCTACAGCGACGAGTGGGTCCAGGGCCAGAAGGTCACGCCGACCACGTCGCGCACCTACGTCGTCGACATTCCCGACGGCGAGGCGCCGCTCAGCACCTGGACCTACGTCCCGAACGACCTGACCGATCTGTTCTGCGCCGGGCACGCCTTTCTGCCCGACGGCCGCCTGCTGGTGATCGGCGGCCAGAACGGCAGCTACTACAAGGGAATTGCGAACAGCACGATCTTCAACAACAGCGGCGGCTACACCTGGGAGACGCCGCTCAACGGCCGGATGAGCGCGCCACGCTGGTACCCGAGCGCCATAACGCTGGCATCCGGCGACATCCTGGCGCTGGGCGGCAGCATGCAGGGCCAGGACGACCCGAACAAGATCCCCGAGGTGTGGAACGCCGCCACCGGTGGCTGGCGCACGCTGAGCGGTGCACCGCGCGCGCTGCCATTCTACCCGTGGATCTTCCAGGCGCCGAACGGCAAGGTCTTTCTCGCCGGGCACAAGCCCGAAACCCGCTATCTCGACACCAACGGCAGCGGCAAGTGGAGCCAGCTGTACGTGCGCAAGTATGCGGCCCGCTACGAGGGCGCCGCGGTGATGTACGACGAGGGCAGGATCATGGTCGTGGGCGGCGGCAGCCCGGCCACCAACACCGCCGAGACCATCGACCTGCGTGCAGCAGCGCCCGCGTGGCAGTTCACCGGATCGATGCAGTACGGCCGCCGCTACATGAACGCCACCTTGCTCGCCGACGGCAAGGTTCTGGTGACCGGTGGTGGCTCCGGCGCGAACAACGCGGCCACGGCCGTGCTGGCCGCCGAGCTGTGGGACCCGGCCACCGGTCTGTGGTCGACGATGGCCAGCATGCAGAAGCCGCGCCTCTATCACGGCACGGCGGTGCTGCTGCCGGACGGCAGGGTGCTGTCGGCGGGTGGCGGCAGGCCGCCCTCGACGAACGGTGTCAACAACCTCAACGCCGAGATCTATTCACCGCCCTATCTGTTCGCCGGCGACCGCCC
>JBDHTW010000165.1:0-4923 GCA_039808865.1 Geminicoccaceae bacterium | reverse complement strand
GGGGCGGAGCCCGCCCTCATGCCGCCGCCCGTCGCGGGCGAGCAGCCTCCGCCGAAGCCGCCGGTCGCGGACGTGACCAGTGCGGTGGCGGCGGAGAGCGCGCCGGCCGCGGCGGTGCCCGTGGCGCTGACCTCGCCCGAGGCCGAGGCCACGCCGATGCTGCCCGCGGCGGCATCGGTGGAACCGCAGGGGCGTGTGGTCCTGGTGGCGCACGACGACAGCTGGGTGCAGGTGCGCACGCCCGACCGGGCGTTCGTCCGCACGCGCACGCTGCAGTCGGGCGAGCGGTTCGTCGTGCCCGAGCGCGACGGCCTGGCCCTGTGGACCGGCAATGCCGGCGGCATCGAGCTCGTGCTCGACGGGCAGAGCCTGGGCCTCGTCGGGGCGTCCGGCGCGGTCGTCCGCAACCTGCCGCTCACCCCCGAGGCTCTGAAGGCACGGCCGGCGCCCCTGCGCTGAGGCTTGCGGCCGAGGCCGCATCGGGCCATATCGCCCCCCGACCAGCGAGCAACGTCCGGGAACGGCAATGGTGGCATTGACCGAGCGGCAGCGGCACCGCACCCACGCCGTCCGCGTGGGCAAGGTGATCGTCGGCGGCGACGCGCCGGTCGTCGTCCAGTCGATGACCAACACGGACACGGCCGATGTCGCCGCGACCACGCGGCAGGTGATCGATCTCGCGCGCGCCGGCTCCGAGCTGGTGCGCGTGACCGTCAACAACGACGATGCGGCACGGGCGGTGGCGCAGATCCGCGAGCGGCTGGATCTGCTCGGCCACGACGTGCCGTTGGTCGGCGACTTCCATTACAACGGCCACCGCCTGCTCGCCGAGCATCCCGACATGGCGCGGGCGCTCGCCAAGTTCCGCATCAACCCGGGCAATGTCGGGTTCGGCGACAAGCGCGACCGCCAGTTCGAGCTGATGATCGAGGCGGCGTTGCGCTTCGAGCGCCCGGTACGGATCGGGGTCAACTGGGGCAGCCTCGACCAGGATCTGGCCGCCCGCCTGATGGACGCCAACGCCGAACGGCCGGACCCCCGGCCGGCCGACTTCGTGCTGCGCGAGGCCCTGGTCCGCTCGGCCCTGGACAGTGCGGCCTATGCGGAGCGCCTGGGTCTGCCGGCCGAGCGCATCGTGATCTCGGCCAAGGTCAGCCGGGTGCAGGACCTGGTCGCGGTCTACCGGGCGCTGGCCGATCGCTCGGCCTACGCGCTGCATGTCGGGCTGACCGAGGCCGGCATGGGCATCAAGGGTATCGCCGCCTCGGCGGCCGCGCTGGCGCTCCTGCTGCAGGACGGGATCGGCGACACCATCCGCGCCTCGCTGACGCCGCGCCCGGACGAGCCGCGCACCAACGAGGTCGTGGCCTGCCAGGAGGTGCTGCAGTCCCTGGGCCTGCGCTCGTTCACGCCGCAGGTGACGGCGTGTCCCGGCTGCGGGCGCACGACCAGCACGCTGTTCCAGGAGCTGGCGCTCAGCATCCAGACCTGGCTGCGCGAGCAGATGCCGGTGTGGCAGAAGGACTATCCCGGCGTCGAGGCCATGAACGTCGCGGTGATGGGCTGCATCGTCAACGGCCCGGGCGAAAGCAAGCATGCCGACATCGGCATCAGCCTGCCCGGCACCGGCGAGAGCCCGACGGCACCCGTGTTCATCGACGGCAAGAAGACGCACACGCTGCGCGGTGCCCGGATCGCCCAGGAATTCCAGGCGATCGTCCAGGCTTATGTCGAGCGCCGCTACGGCCCCGCCCCGGCCGACGCCTGATCCTTTCCTCCCATCTCAGAACCGGTGACATGAGTCAGCTACGCCCGGCCCGCGGTACCCACGACCTGCTCGGCGAGGAGGCGCGCCGCCATCGCCGCGTCGCCGAGACCTGCCGGGCCATTGCCGGCCGCTACGGCTTCGGCGAGATCGCGACGCCGATCTTCGAGTTCACGGAAGTCTTCCAGCGCACGCTGGGCGAGACGTCGGACATCGTCACCAAGGAGATGTACACGTTCGAGGACCGCGGCGGCGACCGGATCACGCTGCGGCCGGAGAACACGGCCGGCGTCGTCCGCGCCGTCATCACCGGCGGCCTGACCCAGGACCTGCCGCAGAAGCTCCACTACTATGGTCCGATGTTCCGCTACGAGCGGCCGCAGAAGGGTCGGTTGCGCCAGTTCCACCAGATCGGCGTCGAGCTGATCGGTGCCGCCGAGCCTCTGGCCGACGTCGAGGTGATCGCGCTCGGCGCCCACATCCTGGACGAGCTCGGCGTGCGCGCGGACACCGTGCTCGAGCTGAACACCCTGGGCGACCGGGAGAGCCGGCATGCCTACCGCGAGGTGCTGGTGCGCTATCTCGAGGGCCACAAGGCCCGCCTGTCGGCGGACAGCCTGGCGCGGCTCGAGCGCAACCCGCTGCGCATCCTCGACAGCAAGGACGAGGGCGACCGGGCCGTGGTCGCCGAGGCGCCGCTGCTGCACGAGTACCTGAACGAGGCGAGCCGGGACTTCTTCACGCGGGTGCAGGACGGCCTGGGCCGGGTCGGCGTCGCGTTCGAGCTGAGCCCGCGGCTGGTCCGTGGGCTCGACTACTATACCCATACCGCGTTCGAGTTCACGACCACGGCCCTGGGTGCCCAGGGGGCGGTGATGGCCGGCGGCCGCTACGACGGGCTGATGCGGGCCATGGGCGGACCCGACGTGCCGGGCGTGGGCTGGGCTGCCGGCGTCGAGCGCCTGGCGATGCTGCTGGCCGAGGCCCCGGCGGCCGACCGGCCGGTCGCCATCGTCCCGATCGGGGCGGAAGCCGAGGCGGCGGCGCAGGCCCTGGCGCACGAGCTGCGCCGGGCCGGGGTGAGCGTCGAGCTCGCGTTCAAGGGCAAGCCCGGCCAGCGCATGAAGCGGGCCGACCGGCTGGGCGCCCGCTGGGCCGTCTCGCTCGGCAGCGAGGAGCTCGCGCGTGGTGTGGTCCGGCTGCGCGACCTGGACAGCGGCGTCGACGAGGAACTGCCGTCCGCTGGGCTGGTCGCACGCCTGACCGGATGCCGGTGACCGCACGCCAGCAAGCTTGCCCTTGACCGCCGGGGTCGTCCTCCGGCAGCTTCCGCCGCCATGTCAACATCGACCCTCGATCCCAAGCTCGACGCCATTCTCGCCCGCCGTGACGAGCTGCAGGCGCTGCTGGCCGAAAGCCCGCCCGGCGGCTACGCCAGGCTGGCCAAGGAGTTCTCCGATCTCGAGCCCGTGGTGGCGACGATCGAGGCCTTCCGCGCCGCCGGCCGCGAGCTGCGCGAGCTCGCGGTGCTCGCCGAGGACGCCGCCGGCGACCGGGAGATGCGCGATCTGGTCGAGGCCGAGCGACGGGCGCTCGAGGCCCGCCTGCCGGAGCTGGAGCGGCAGGTCCGGCTCCTGCTGCTGCCCAAGGATGCCGCCGACGACAAGAACGCCATCCTGGAAATCCGTGCCGGCACCGGCGGCGACGAGGCGGCGCTGTTCGCGGGCGACCTCTTGCGCATGTACCAGCGCTATGCCGACCTGAAGGGCTGGCGCTGCGAGATCCTCTCGCTCAGCGAGAGCGATCTCGGCGGCATCAAGGAGGTCGTGGCCGAGATATCGGGGCAGGGTGTGTTCGCCCGGCTGAAGTACGAGGCCGGCGTCCACCGGGTGCAGCGGGTGCCGGTGACCGAGGGCAGCGGGCGCATCCATACCTCCGCCGCCACCGTGGCCGTGCTGCCGGAGGCCGAGGACGTCGACGTCGCGATCGACGACAAGGATCTGCGCATCGACGTCTACCGTGCGAGCGGCGCCGGCGGGCAGCACGTCAACCGCACCGAGAGCGCGGTGCGCATCACGCATCTGCCGAGCGGCCTCGTGGTGGCGATCCAGGACGAGAAGTCGCAGCACAAGAACAAGGCCAAGGCGCTGAAGATCCTCAAGGCCCGGCTCTACGACCAGGAGCGGGCGGCCAAGGATTCCGAACGCGCCGCCGACCGCAAGGGGCAGGTCGGCTCGGGCGACCGCTCCGAGCGCATCCGCACCTACAACTTTCCGCAGAACCGGCTCACCGACCACCGGATCAACCTCACGCTCTACAAGCTCGACCAGGTGGTCGCCGGCGAGGCCCTGGACGAGGTGATCGAGCCCCTGATCACCGAGGACGAGGCGGCACGGCTGGCCGAGGCCAGTTGAGCAGCGTCGACGCCGCGCTGGCCGAGGCCACGCGGGAACTGGCCGCGGCCGGCATCGAGCAGCCGCGCTTCGAGGCCCGGCTGCTGCTGGAGGCGGCGAGCGGCCGGTCGCGCGCGACGCTGCTGGCGCACGGCGGCGACCCTTTGCCCGAGGCCGAGGCGGTCCGCTTCAGATCGCTCCTGGCGCGACGCCGGCGGCGCGAGCCGATGGCCTACATTCTCGGCCGGACCGAGTTCTGGAGCCTCGCGTTCGAGATCTGCCCGGGCGTCCTGGTGCCACGCGCGGACAGCGAGACGCTCATCGCGGCCGCGGTCGCGGCCTTCCCCGAGGCCACGCGTCCGTTGCGGATCTTGGACCTTGGCGTCGGCTCGGGCTGCCTCGTCGTCACCCTGCTGCGCCAGTTCCCGCACGCGGCCGGGATGGGCACCGATCGCGACGCGACCGCGCTCGGCTGCACGTGCCGCAATGCGGAGCGGCTCGGGGTCGCGGCCCGGCTGCAGCTCCGGCGCACGTCCTGGGCGGACGGGGTCGACGGCCCGTTCGATCTCGTCGTCAGCAACCCGCCCTACATCCGCTCGGCGGAGATCGCCGGCCTGCAGCCCGAGGTGGCCGGCTTCGAGCCGCGCGAGGCCCTGGACGGCGGGACGGACGGCCTCGCCGCCTACCGGGCGATCCTGGCCGAGCTGCCTCGGCTGCTGGCACGCGACGGACGGGCGCTGCTCGAGCTCGGCCACGACCAGCAAG
>JBDHTW010000164.1:0-5067 GCA_039808865.1 Geminicoccaceae bacterium | reverse complement strand
CTCCACCGCTCCAGGCTACGCCGGCATCGACAACCCCCTGTTCTACATGGACCGCACCATGATGCTGTTCGGCGACGCCAAAAAAATGACCGAGGAAATCGTCAAAAATATCGCCTGAGCCCACGACGCGAACGCAGCAGCGCCGCCCGCCGGACCCGATCGCAGCGGCCTTCCGGCGGGCGGCGGCCCGCAAGGCTGGAGGAATACGGTCATGCCAACGTCATTGCATGGCACCGACACGGCTCGATCCACCGACACCGCCGCCCAGGCGGCGTTCATCGGCCAGCTCGCGGCGATCGTCGGCCGCGGCCACGTCCTGACCGACGCCGCCGCCACCCGCCGCTACCGGACCGGCTTCCGCTTCGGCACCGGCCGGGCGCTGGCGGTGGTGCGGCCGGGCAGCCTGGTCGAGCAGTGGCGGGTGCTCAAGGCCTGCGTCGCCGCCGGCAAGATCGTCATCATGCAGGCGGCGAACACCGGGCTCACCGGCGGCTCGACCCCGGACGGCGACGACTACGACCGCGACATCGTCATCGTCAGCACCTTGCGGATGGCGAAGCTGCAGCTGATCGACGACGGCCGGCAGGTGATCTGCTTCCCCGGCACCACCCTCTACCAGCTCGAGCGGGCGCTGCGCCCGCTCGGCCGCGAGCCGCACTCGGTCATCGGCTCGTCCTGCATCGGCGCCTCGGTGCTGGGCGGCATCTGCAACAACTCGGGCGGCTCGCTGATCCAGCGCGGCCCGGCCTTCACGCACATGGCGCTCTACGCGCAGGTCGACGCGTCGGGCGAGGTGCGGCTCGTCAACCATCTCGGCATCCGGCTCGGCAACGAGCCCGAAACCATCCTCGAGCGCCTCGAGCGGCAGGCCTACGGTGCCGGCGACATCGAGCACGACCCCGAACGGCTCGGCTCCGACCACGGCTATGCCAGGCACGTCCGCGACGTCGACGCCGCGACCCCTGCCCGCTTCAACGCCGACAGCAAGCGGCTGTTCGAGGCCTCCGGCAGCGCCGGCCGGCTGATGCTGTTCGCCGTGCGCCTCGACACGTTCGCGCAGCCGGGCGAGACCAAGGTCTTCTACATCGGCACCAACGACACCGCCGAGCTGACCGCGATCCGCCGCCACCTGCTGGCCCACGGCGCGACGTTGCCGATCTCGGCCGAGTACCTGCACCGCGACGCCTTCGACGTCGCCGCCGCCTACGGCAAGGACATGTTCCTGGCGATCCAGTACCTGGGTACGGACCGGCTGCCGGCCCTGTTCGCGCTCAAGGCCCGCTTCGACGCGTTCGCCGACCGGCTGCGCTTCCTGCCGCGCAACCTGAGCGACCGCCTCATGCAGGGGCTGAGCCGCCTGTTCCCGAACCACCTGCCGGAACGGATGCGGGCCTATCGCGACCGCTACGAGCACCATCTGATGCTCAAGGTGGCCGGCCCGGCCATCGCCGAGACCGAGCGCTACCTGGCTTCGGTCTTTCCCTCCGCCAGCGGCGACTTCTTCGCCTGCACGGCCGAGGAGGGCACCAAGGCCTTCCTGCACCGCTTCGCCACCGCCGGCGCCGCCGTCCGCTACCGCACGGTGCACGGCGACACGGTCGAGGACATCGTCGCCCTGGACATCGCGCTCAAGCGCAACGAGCAGGACTGGTTCGAGACGCTGCCCGACGCGATCGACGCGGCCATCCTGATCAAGCTCTACTACGGCCACTTCTTCTGCCACGTCTTCCACCAGGACTACATCGTCAAGAAGGGCCACGACCCGCTCGCGCTCGAGCACGCGATGTGGGCGCTGCTCGACGGGCGCGGCGCCGAATATCCCGCCGAGCACAATGTCGGCCATCTCTATCCGGCCAAGCCCGCGCTCAAGGACTTCTACCGCGAGCTCGACCCCTGCAACTGCATGAATCCCGGCATCGGCCACACGTCCAAGCGGCAGCACTGGCACTAGCGAACCTCGAGCGGTTGGCGGCGCCGAAATTGATCCTGATCAAAGCCACGCGCCCGTGCCGCTGGCATGCAGCCGTGCATCAGCGGAGGTACGGGCCCGCGCCCATGGATCGGGCGCACGAATCGATCGTCCGGCCGGAACGACCCCTGGTCGGCGGCGCGGATCGCCAGGACCGGATCGGCCGGCCCAAGACGCAGGTCCCGTATCGATCGCGCGGCACGAAGGACGTGACATGCGCAACGAGCTCTACGTCAATTTTCGGCAGAGCGAGATCCATCCCCGCTTGGACGCGATCGTCGACACGCTGGCCGCCGATCTCGGCCGCCGCTGCGCCTCCCTGGCGCGCTGCAAGGTCACGATCGACCTCGACCGCATGCCGTCGGGCCGCGAGCCGCATCTCTCCGTCAATGTCGAGCTGGCACTGGCGCAACACCCGCGGGTGGTTCGGGTCAGCTCGCACGGCAAGCCCGACGACGGCGTCGTGGGCATCCTGCGCGAGGCATTCACCTCGGCGACGCGCGAGCTGCGCCGACACGCGGCCATACGGCCATGCGGCCGCACCGCGCCGACCGACCTGTCGGACGAGCAGCGCGGCCGCCGCGTGGCGCGCAAGTGCCGGCTGCTGCCGCTGCGCAGGCCGGCCGGAAGGTTCTAGGGCCACCGCGCGGTCGCCGGCATTGCGCGCATGCCGGTCCGTAGTAGGACTGGCCTGCCGAGAGCACATCGCCGTCCATGCCACGAGGTTCCTTGCATGCTGGAGATCCGCGAAGACGATCTTGCGGGCGAGGCGGTGCGGGCGCTGCTCGCGCTGCATCTGTCCGGCATGCACGCCAACTCGCCGCCGGGGCATGTCTTCGCGCTGGATCTCTCCGGCCTGCGGACGCCCGACGTCACCGTCTGGTCGGCCTGGGACGGCGCTAGCCTGGCCGGGATCGGCGCGCTCAAGCGGCTCCCCGACGGCAGCGGCGAGGTGAAGTCGATGCGGACCCACCCCGAACATTTGCACCGGGGCGTGGGAGCGGCGCTCCTGGAGCACATCATCGAAGCGGCGCGCGCGCACGGGCTCACGCGGTTGAGCCTGGAGACCGGCAGCGGTCCCGCGTTCGCACCGGCGCTGGCGCTCTACCGCAAGCGTGGCTTCGTCGACGGCGAAGCGTTCGGCGGCTACGCCCGCAGCGACTTCAACCGCTTCCTGCACCTGGCGCTGTGAGCGGCGCCCCGCCGCTCACGCCGTCCTCTCCTCGGCGAGCCCGAGCTCGGCCGCGGTCTCGGCGCGCAGCACGAACTTCTGCACCTTGCCGGTCACCGTGGTCGGGAAGGACTCGACGAAGCGGACGTAGCGCGGAACCTTGTAGTGGGCGATCCTGCCCGCGCAGAACGCGCGCAGCTCGGCCTCGCTCAGCGCGGCGCCATCCTTGAGGATGACGGCGGCGCACAACTCCTCGCCGAACTTCCGGTCCGGCACGCCGAAGCACTGCACGTCCCTGATCGCCGGGTGGGTGTAGAGAAACTCCTCGATCTCGCGCGGGTAGATGTTCTCCCCGCCACGGATCACCATGTCCTTGATCCGCCCGACGATGTTGCAGTAGCCCTCGGCGTCGATGGTGGCGAGGTCGCCGGTGTGCATCCAGCGCGCGGCGTCGATCGCCTCGGCGGTACGCTCGGGATCGTACCAGTAGCCCAGCATCACCGAGTAGCCGCGGGTGCACAGCTCCCCGGGCGTGCCGCGCGGCACGATGCGGCCGTCGGCGTCGACGATCTTGACCTCGACATGCGGGTGGATGCGCCCGACCGTGGCGACCCGGCGCTCGAGCGGATCGTCCGTGCCGCTCTGGAAACTCACCGGGCTGGTCTCGGTCATGCCGTAGCAGATCGTCACCTCGGCCATGTGCATCTCGCGCACGACCCGGCGCATGACCTCGATCGGGCAGGGCGAGCCCGCCATGATCCCGGTGCGCAGCGAGGACAGGTCGAACGACCTGAACTCGGGATGGCCGAGCTCGGCGATGAACATGGTGGGCACGCCGTAAAGCGCCGTGCAGCGCTCGTCGTGCACGGTCTGCAACGTCGCCAGCGGATCGAAGCCGCCGCCGGGATAGACCATGGCGCTGCCGTGGGTGATGCAGGCGAGGTTGCCGAGCACCATGCCGAAGCAGTGGTAGAGCGGGACCGGGATGCAGACCTTGTCCTCGGGGCCGAGCCTTTGGCCCTCGCCGATGAAGAAGCCGTTGTTGAGGATGTTGTGGTGGGTCAGCGTCGCCCCCTTGGGCGCGCCGGTGGTCCCGCTGGTGAACTGGATGTTGATCGGATCGTCGAACTGCAGTTGGCCCGCGAGCTCGGCGAGGCGGGCGCGCTGCATACCGGTGGCGAGAGCCGGCACGTCCGCGAACGGCAGCGTTCCGGGGCCGTGGCCGCCGATCTGGATCACCGTCTCGAGCTGCGGCAGCCGCGCGCTCTCGAGCCTGCCGTGCCGCGGCGCCGCCAGCTCCGGGGCGAGTTCGCTCAGCATGGCCAGATAGTCGCTGGTCTTGAAGCGCGACGCGGTCACGAGCGCGCGGCAGCCGACCTTGTTCAGCGCGTATTCCAGCTCGTGGGTGCGGTAGGCCGGGTTGATGTTGACCAGGATCAGGCCGGCCTTGGCGGTGGCGAGCTGGGTGACGACCCATTCGGCGTTGTTGGGCGACCAGATACCGACCCGGTCGCCGGGCTCGAGGCCCAGGGCGAGCAGGCCGGCCGCGAAGGCATCGACATGGCCCTGCAGCTCGCCGTAAGTCCAGCGCACGCCCTGCTCGCGCACGACGAGCGCGGTACGCTCCCCCCAACGCTGGACGACACGGTCGAAATGCACGCCCAGCGTCTCACCGAGCAGTGGGACATGGCAGGCGCCCTGCACGTAGCTGAGTCCGGACGACATCGGCTTTCTCCCCTGCTGCGGCCGGCGTCGCGCCGCGGGTGTTCCCCGTGCCGTCGCGCCATCGCGCACCATGCCTGCCATCGTCGCCCGGCAGCCGGCCTCCCTACGGGCGATGATGCCACAGGAGCGGCGGTGGCGCCAAGACGAGGCCGGGATGAACGAGGCGCTAGGCTGCGGTCAGCACCGCCTTGGGCTCGAGGAA
>JBDHTW010000163.1:0-5252 GCA_039808865.1 Geminicoccaceae bacterium | reverse complement strand
GCGGCCGGGATGCGCGACCACGACGGCAAACGCCCTCCACCCATCCTGATGCAACCTACGGGAGCTTGGCGATGGATCCTCTGATCTCCGTCTCCGGGGCGGGCGAGGTCTTTCAGATGGAGCCGGGAAGCCTCGTCCGCTTCAAGATATTCTCCAAGGATACTGCTGGCCTGATCGAGATGTACGAGCGCGAGGTGCCACCACGAACCATCGGTGCCGATCCACATCTGCATCGGACGACGACCGAGGTCTTCTATGTCGTCGAGGGCAGCCCGGTCATCCAATGTGGCGATGTCATCCGCTCCTATGGCCCCGGATCGATCGTCGTGGTGCCCAAGAACACCGTGCATGCCTATGGCAATCCTACCGACGCACCGATCAAGGTGCTGATCTCGTTCTCGCCCGGTCTCGGCCACGAGGAGTTCTTCCGAGGGCTGTCCCGGCTGAAGCACGGACCCAAGGAGACCTATCAGCGGGATCTGGACGAACTGCGGCTGCGCTTCGATTCGATCTCGGTCCCGTCGGCCGCGGCGCCGGGCCAGGACACCAAAGGCAACGCGTAGCGTCATGGTCCAGGTCACGCTCGAGCTCGACGACGCCACGCATTGGCGCCTGTATTGCAAGGCCGTGGAGCACGGCGTCACGGTGACGGAGGAAATCGTGGCGCAGCTGAAGGCGGGCCAGGTCGACCACGCTCCCGACCCGGAGCGCCGGATCGCGGAGGCGCGTGCGATCCGCGCCGAGGCCGGCGAGGACGGCCCATGATCGTGGTGTCGGCCGAGTTGGTCGCGGCGCTCTACGTTCCCGGCGAGCTGACCGCAACGGCCGAAGGCGTGTTGCGTCGCGACCCGGCCTGGGCGTCGCCGATGATCTGGCGGGCCATGCTGCCGCACCACCTGACACCGGCGATCCGCGCCGGATCGCTGTCGCGGGCGGCGGTGGAGCGGATCGTCGCGGCGGCACCGCGCTTGTTCCTCGGGCGCGAGTTCCCTGCCCCGCTCGCGGACAACATGCAGGTGGTCCTGGGTTCGGGCTGCTCGGCCCTCATGGCGCCGTTCGTCACCCTCGCCACCGGCCTGGGCATCCCGCTCGTCACCACCGACACCCAGGTTCTGGCCGACTTTCCCGCATTGGCCGTCCACGCCGCCGATTTCGCCGAGGGCCGCTTGCCATGACCGACACCAGCGAACCGGCCATGGCCGAGCCGCAGGTCGTGCTGCGCCGTGGCATGCCGCATCTGTCCTGCGCCATCGTACGCTCAGGCACGAGCCGGCTCGTCGTGCTGCGGGCCGATCAGTTGCCGACCGACCGGGCGCGGCACAAGGTGATCCTCGACCTGATGGCCAACGAGATGGCCACCGATGGCTTGGGCGGCAGCCACTATCAATCGAACAAGGTGGCGGTGGTGGGTCGCCCGCACGACGGGCACGACTTCACCTTTCATTTCTACCAGGTCGATCCAAAGGCGCGGCGCCTCTACTCCCGCATGGAATGCTCGAACGCTGCTTCGGCCTCGGCCGTCGCCGCCATGCTCGATGACATCGCGCCCAACGGCGACGGCTGCTTCCGCACGATCAACCTCGCGACCCGGCAGCAGGTCGAGCTCGTCCCGCCGGCCTCGTCCTGGTGGTGCGGCGACTGGGGCGTGCGCTTCGTCGGGCTGCACCAACTCTGGGAGCACATGACGGAGACGCGCGAGCCGTTCGCCTTCGATCATCACGGGCTTTCGGTCCGGGGCGACATCGTCCAGCACGGCAACATCTTCGTGATGGCCGCGCTGCCGGTCGACAAGGTCGACCCCGGCCTGGTCAGCGTTCTGGCGGCGCTGGGGGATGCATATGCGACCCGGGTCGGCCATCCGACCAGCCCCTCGAAGGTGCTCATCTACCGTGTCGCGAGCGTGACCGACGCCGGCATGGCGTGCGATGCGACCTGCTTCTCCGAAGGTCAGCAGCACCATTCGCTGCCCGGCTCCGCCGCGATGGCGATGGGCGCCTTCCTCACCGCCAACGGCCTGCTGCAGATTCCGGACGAGGGCCGCACGGCGGAGACGCATTTCCAGTTCCGTCACCCGTCGGGCTCGATGCGCGTGCACGTCCGCCTCACCCGCGGGCGCAAGCACTGGAAGATCGATTCGACCAGTTTCGAGACACCCGTGCGCCTGCTGATGCACGGCGACATCGTGCTCCGCTGAGGTCCGGTCATGTGCGGCATTGTCGGGCTGTTCTCTCCGGTGGCACAGGATGCGGGCGAGATCCTGGCCCTCGCCGCGACCATGCAGGCGGCGCACCATTTCCGCGGGCCCGACGGCCAAGGCGTCTGGGGCAATGCCCATGTCGCCCTTGGCAACGTCCGCCTCGCCATTCACGGCGATCTCAAGCTGGGTCTGCAGCCCCTGCAGGACCGGTGGGGCGGGCACCTCGTCTTCAATGGCGAGGTGTTCGAACCACGCGAGATCCTGAGCAGCCTTGGCGAGCCCTATCATCCGGAGGACTCCGACGGCGTGGCACTCGAGGCCGTGCTGGCCAGGAAAGGGCCTGCCGGCCTCGCTCACATGCGCGGGATGTTCGCGGTCGCCCGCTACGACACCAACGACGGCAGCCTGGTCCTCGCTCGCGACACCTGGGGCCAGAAGCCGCTCTATTTGATGCGCTGGCGCGCCGGCTGGGCCTTCGCCTCGACCATCGCCGCGCTGCAAGCCATCGCCGGCAAGCTGACCCTGCGTCGCGAGGCGCCGATCGAGTACCTGCTCTACAAGAGCGTCGGCGGTCTGCACACCTCGTTCGTGGGCATCGAGCAGGTGCCACCCGGCTCGTGGATGCGCTTCCTGCCCGATGGTTCGGTGCAGGCAGGACGCTACACCGACCCGCCGCCGCGAACCGACGGTGCAGCGACGCCGGACGATGTCCGCCGGCAGATCGATGCCGCGGTGGCGGCTCGCGCCACGGGCGACTTCGTGAACGCATTGTTGCTGAGCGGCGGCGCCGATTCGGCCATCGTCGCGGCCTCGCTGGTCCGCCAGCGGCCCGATCTCGGCAAAATGGCCTTCTCCGTCGGCTACGACGTTTCCGGGCCGGAGGACGAGACCGGCTATGCCGCCCGCATGGCCAGGCATCTCGGTGTCGAGCACGAGGTCGTCCGGCTGGAAGCCGCGGCCCTACCCGGCCTGTTCGAGGAGACGGCGCGGTTCACGGAGGATCCGATCGCCGATCCGGTGACCTTGCCGACCTTGCTCCTGTCGCGCCGCATCAGCGAGGTCAGCAAGGTGGCACTGAGCGGCGACGGCTCGGATGAGTTCTGGGGCGGCTACGCCCGCTTCGACCATGCCCCGGACACGTTGAGCGCCTACCTGCCGCGATCGATGGTCTTTCATCCCGAAGAGCTCGGGCTCGACGCCCCGCCCTCGAGCTACCTCGACGGCATCGCCGATCCGCCCATGGACCTCTCCCCGCTCGACCGCATCCTTCGGCTCGAGTCCTCGAACCGACTGCGCAACTACCATCTGGCACGCATCGACAAGCTCGGCATGGCATCGGCGCTCGAGATCCGCTCGCCGTTCGTCGATGCCCGGGTGACCGAGCTCGCCCATTCCCTGCCGGCCGACGTCAAGCGGCCGGACGGCCGGGCCAAGGGCCTGCTGCTCGATGCCTTCACCGACGACCTGCCGGACTGGCTCGTGCATCGCAAGAAACAGCCCTTCAGCATGCCGCTCGTCGCATGGCTGTCGGGCCGCTTGCGCGCCTACGCGTGGGACGTGTTGACCGCTCCCGGCGCCTGGGTCCGCAGCTTCGTCGAGCCCCGCGCCCATCTCGAGCGATTTGCCGCCGAACCGGAGCTGGAGACGGCGGCGCGGCTGTGGAGCCTGCTCCAGTTGGAAGCTTGGCACGAGGTCTGGAAGGGACGGCTCACATGAACGACGATCAGCTTTTCGAGGCGATCCGCGCCCGAGGCATCGTCGACACGCATTACCATGTCGGGCCGGAGCTGGTGGATCGGCGCTACGACGTCGCGACCCTCGCGGAAGCGGCGCGAGCGTGCGGCATGACGCTGGTCCTCAAGAACCATACCTACCCGACGACACCGCTCGCGGCCCTGGCCCGCGCCCGCTACGGCGTGCGCTTCCTCGGCAGCGTCGTGCTCAATCGGTTCGTCGGCGGCCTCAACCCGGACGCGATCGTCGGTGCCGCATCCGGCAACCGGGCCCTGGTCGCGGGTACCGGCGAGGATCCGGCGTTCGTCGTCTACATGCCGACCGTCCACGCCGTCTCGCACCTGCAGGTGCTCGGTCGTGCCTTCGATCCACGCTGGTCCTGCGGGCACACCGCCCACGGAGACGACGGCGACGCAGGCGAGCCCGTGCGGGTGTTCGACGATGAGCTGCGGCCGCTGCCCGAACTCCGGCCGGTGCTCGAGGCGATCGCGGCGACGGGTGCCATCCTCGCCACGGGGCACCTCTGCGCCGCCGAGATCATGCGACTGGTGCCGCTCGCCTTGGACACGGGTATCGACCGTGTGCTGCTCACCCATCCGCACTACCCGTCGGTCGAGCTGTCCGATCCCCAGCTCGTCCAGCTCGCGCGCGACCCACGCGTCTTCATCGAGCACTGCTTTGCCATCCATACCATCGAGCAGGTTCCCCTGCGCCGGTTCGCGCAGTCGATCCTGGCCACCGGCACCGGTCAGGTCGTGCTCTCGACGGACTTCGGCCAGGTGCACAGCGAGCCGGTGCCGGGAGGTACCGTCCGCTACCTGCGCGAGCTGCGCGCGCAGCTGGGTGAGGCCGTCGACGCCGATGCGTTCGTCGCCATGTTTGGCCGCAACGGCGAGCGGGCGCTCAGGCTCGCGGACGACGTGATGATGCGCTCGTGATCCTCGACCGGGCCGCAAGCGTGCTCGCGCCGGGAGCCGGTCGCGCCAAGATCCGGGGCATCGGGCAGTTCGACCCATGGCTTCGTGCCGCCGTCACCTGATCGAGAGCCAGCGGGCGATGTATGCGGCCAAGGTGGCGAATCCCCAGCATGGAGGCGACAGAAGCAAGCGATCAATCGATCGCTTGCCCATCACCGTCCAGGCCGCCGCCGACCTCCGCAACATCGGCGAGGCCAGCGTCAGGCTGCATATTCGGATGAGGCCCTGGTGGCCTCAGGGACATCCTCCTCGGGCGAACGGGCCGACGTTCGTCGCGGCCTGGCGGATCGCGGCCGGCACGTAGGCGCTCGGCCGCGGCGTCAAGCGCGTGTCGTGCTGCAGAC
>JBDHTW010000162.1:0-5518 GCA_039808865.1 Geminicoccaceae bacterium | reverse complement strand
CGCAATGGGGGTCTTGGAGTTTTTTTGTGGATGACCGAGAGGTGCTTGCTGTTCCGGTTTTCACGTCGGGTGCGCCCCAAGCCCCGAGCGTGCAGCGGATCGAAGCCCGCCCGGCCATACAGCTCGTGCTTGACGACCTCGAGCCGGTTGACCTGTCCTTCGACTTGCCCGTTGCTCCACGGCTCGCGCAGCGCGTCCGGCGTCCTCGTCGCGGCCCAGTGGCGAAGGTCGCCAGGGTGCTGGCCTCCGCCTCATGCAAGCCAGCTGTCGAGGGCCGTCGTCTACCGCCATCGCCGTCCGGCGGCAGTGGCGATGCGCGAGAGACCCGGACCGCTCGGCACCCTGCCGAGTGCCGAGTATGCCGGCAAGCTCGACCATGCGCGCGGCTTGAGATCGGCATCTGTCCGGGGCTCGAGTGGCCACTGGATACGCCCCCGCTGCCCACGCCGCGGCGGGCGAGTCCGCGGCTGAGCCGCGCTCGTCCCTGGCGTACCTGCTGCTCGTTGCCGGCGAGCACGCCAACGATGCGTCGGGTGGGATGTGGCCGTGGCGCTTGCGATCTCAGCCCGCCGGGAAGTGGGGCAGATCGGTGCAGTCGAGCCCGGTTGCCGCACCGGCAGGATGCTGCCACTCGACCGCAAAGATATGTGCCTTGCCCGGCAGCTCGATCGGCCGGGTGCTGGCCTCGATCAATCGGACCAGCTCGGGATCGAGCAGGGTCGGGCTGCCCCAGCTGGCCTTGGGTCCCAAAATCACCCCGGAAGCATAGCAGGCCAGCACCCGTGCTAGGGATTCTTGGGTCGAGATCACCGGTCGCCCGGTCCGATAGTCCAGGCCGAACTCGTGCCGCTGGTCGGGCTTGAGTTCGCCCATCTTGGACGGGCTGAAGCGGATGTCGTAGCGGCCGAGATAATAGAGCGTCGCCAGCTCTTCCGTCGTGACGACGACATCTGCCCGCGCCAGCCAAGGCTCGAGCTCCGGCTTGACCAGCGGCCAGTCCGGGCGGGGCTGCTCGGGCGGGATGGTGATGCCGGCGAGCAGGCTCGCCGAGCGCAGCCAGGCAGGGTTGCCGGCGACGAGGAACAGCAGCGCGGCCGTGATCAGGATCGTGCCGGCAGCAGAGCCGCGCAGGCCCACCGCCTCGAGCGGTGGCGCCAGGAGCCGGTGCAAGCCGCGCACGAAGGAGCGCAGCGACGGCCAGAGCGCAGCCAGGCCCATGCCCCAGACGGCGAACAGCAGGGGTTGCGCGAAGACGATGTAGCGAAGGCTCTTCGAGGCTGCGAACGAGTTCAGCACGAAGCATACGGCGAAGGTCAGCAGCGTGAACAGGGCGGGACGTGGCCAGGCGGTCATGGCCGCGAGCCCGAGAATGCCGGTCAGCGGCCACAGGGTCGGGTAGAACAGGCTGTACAGCGCGTGGTAGTACCAGAAGTGATCTTCATTCTTCTGGTTGAACAGCGGTGTCGCCCGGAAACTCTCCCACAGGGCGCCCGCTGGTGGGGTGAGCAGGCTGCCGACGAGCACGGCAAGGCCGATCGCGACGATCGCCAGCTTGCGGCGCGGCGGCACGCCCGCATCGGTCAGCCAGGGCAGGCCGAGGACACAGAAGGCCCAGGCCGCCAAGCCGATCAGGCCGATGAACGTCGTCGGTTGCAGGTTGCCGGCGAGCATCGCCGCCGGCGCCGCGCCGATGAGCAGATAGACCCGATGACGCGACGTGTGCTGGCCCGCCACGGCGGCGTGGATCAGCAGCGCGGCCACGAGGAAAGCCAGGCACTGCGGCGCATAGAAACGTGCGAACTGGGCGATGTCGATCGCGAACGGCGAGATGGCGAAACCGCCGGCGCCGAGCCAGGCCGCGAGGCTGGAGCTCTCCCGCCGCAGCCAGACGAACAGCAGCGCCACGGCCAAGGCCATGCACACCACGGAGGGCAGCCGCGCGCTGGCGAGACTGTCGCCCAGCAGGGCATAGCTGCCGGCGATCAGGTAGGTGTGGAGCAGGCCACGATAGTAGGTGCCTTCGGCGATCGATGGCAGGCCATGGTCGAGCACGCCGCGTGCCGCGAGCGCATGGTGCAGCTCGTCCGGATGCGGCAGGTGATCCAGGTTGATGCAGTAGAGCAGACCCACGGCCAGCGCGAGGAACGTTGGCGCGCGCCACGCGACGGCCGGGCGCCCGGTGGCGAAGGCAGCGGAAGGCAGCATGAAATCTCCTCGGCCGATGCGCATCGTGAGCATCGTCGGCGTGACCAGTTGGCCTCACGAGGCACGCGCAAGAGCGTCGGCCGAATGCCGGGCCTGGGCGAGGTGCTCGCCGCACAGGCCCAGGGTCAGGACTCGTCCGACTTCATGTGGTCGAAGCGCCATGGGCTCGACCGCGCCGGTGTAGATGCCGCGCTTCTGCAGCATCGCCAAGCCGGCGCGGAGGGCCGGCAGCCCGCGCATCCGATCGACGAAACCGCTGGCGTCGTTGTCCAGGGCGCCCGGGCGTGGAAACGGCGCGCGTCCCAGGTGGCGCTGGGCGAGCTTGTTGATCGCGCGCCGCGTCTCGTTGGCGGCGAAGATGGGAAGATCGCGGGCAAGCTGCGCCGCCCGCAGAGAGGCCGAATAGCCGTTCGTGGTCGGCAGCGCCGCTGCCCGCGGGTTCAGCGCGTCGAGCAGCCGGCGGTGTTGTGCTTCCATGATCCGGGACCAAGGCGGCAGCGCCATCGCGGCCGTCGCGACGTCCTTGTCCATGAAGGGTGCGACCACGTTCAGGCCCATGTTGATGTACGTCGAGAAGTGACCGCCGAAGGACTCCGGCAAGCGGAAACCGTAAAAGGCGCGGTCACAAGTTTCATGGTTGGTCGCCGCGCGGAACCCCTCGAGTTGGCCGACCAGGCGTGTCCGGCACGCCTGCACCCACCGACGGGCCATCGGGGTCAATTGTGTCTCCACGAATGGCATGGGCACGAGACGCAGATCGTACAGACGTTCGAGCGAGGCCGCACGGGTTCCATAGAAGGGGAACTCGTGATGATAGTAGAAGTCCTTCAGCAGCTCGCCGCCACCTCCGTGCGCCAGCACCTTCATGCCGCGTGCGCGACGTGCCCGGGCGGTCTGCCAATCGCGGTGCAGCCGCGCCACGTCGACCAGAGCGTCGCTGTCGATCAGGAGCGCCGCCATGTCGGCTTCGAGGTGGTCGATGGTCTGCCGCTGCACCTGCATCGGTAGCCCGAGAAGGCCTGCCACCTCCTTGGCCCGGGCCGCATCGATCGAGTGCGGCTCGCTGTTCATCGCCGCCTCGTCGCCGATTCCGCGGGACCGCAGCAGGCAGGCCAGCAGACGCGAATCGAAGCCGCCGGTCAGATCGACGCTGAGCGGACTGCCGGCGAGCGAGCATGCGAGATCATCGGCGTGTGCGTCGAGCACGGCGGCGAACGACCGATCGTCCTCCGGCTCCGGCAACAGCTTCGGCTCGATCTTGGGCGGCCCCGGCTCGGTGCCGCTGCCGAGCCGGAGCACCGCGCGCGCCGGCAGCCGGTGCACGTCCGCGATCAGCGTGCGCGGGGTGTGGACGCAGCCGTGCAGCAGAAACTCGACCAGGCTGTCGGTGTCCAGCCCGGTCGCGTCGGCGCCGCGGAGCGCAGCAAGCTCGAGAAAGCGGCTGGCAGCATTTCCCGAGGTGTCGAAGTAGACCCGGTACAGCCCGGCATTGTCGACGGCGATCTGCCATGTCCGCTCGCGGCGATCCCATACGAACAGGCCGAACACGCCCTTGAGCCGGTGGCAGATGGCGGCAAGCGGTGCGTGGGCGAGCTGCCAGGCCAGCCGATTGACCGATTCCACGCCGGCCGCGTGACCCGGCATGTAGAGATGGCCTTGCCACCAGACCGAAAAGCGGACACCCGTATAGATTTGGAAATTGTTCTTTCTTAGATTACGCACAATCCAAGATTGCACTTATTCTCTCCCGAGTATTATAATTATGGATAAACGCAATGACTCTTACGGCCAATGAAATTGGTCGTGTTCGAGTTTGATGACGCGAAGAACAAGAGATTATCAGCTCGGAATCTAATCGATCTGGCTTTCTTGCCTTCAGTCATACGGAGGCGTATTGTCAACGACGTGCAATATGGCTCAGCTCATGCCGAGATGATCAAACGTATTCTGAGTTCATGCAGTCATTGACTGCTCGGTATTCGCGAGCTATACAGCCAAGTATTATATCACCAGTTATCCTCCCATCGAATTCGTATCATTCTCGGTTAACATGTGAGTCATCCGAGAGCAATGAAAAATCCATCCGCGGGTACCGCATGGCTATGGAAGGCATACTCGAGAACGCCCGTTCGGGCGCGCCGTCATCCAGGATGCGCTTTCCACGCCGCACGCTGCCGGCGCCGATATTGAGCATGTCGGCGGCGTCTTGGATGGAAGCGGCCAGCGGCCAAAGGACCAATTGGTCGCTCGCTGCGGCTGCCGCCGTGCCGAGGGTTCGCCGTCTCCGCCCGCCGGCTCTCGGCCAGCCGGCGCGTCAGGTGGTGGATCGGCGATTGGGTGTGGTTCGGCGTAACGACGCGCTACGGCGGCGGCAGGCGGCATGTTGCCGATCGGCTCGAGTAGCCGCCAGTGGCTGAACCGATCGATCCATCCAAGGCTGGCGAGCTCGACGGTCTCCATCTAGCGCCGAATCTCTCCTGTCGAGACGGCGTCGCGCTTCATCCGCGCCGGCCATTTGCTTGGGTCGACAGGCCGCACAGCATGGGTGTGGCGGGTCGATGGGGCGATCGGCAGGACCCCTTGAACCCTGCGCTGCGCGTCGATGAACGAGGTCCCTGCCGGTGCCTGAGGCATCGGCTTCCCGGCGGAGCCGGATCGACGGCGCTGCCATCGATGGCGTCGAGCGCCGCCCGGGCGAAACACGCGCTCGCCCGGCGCAGGATTCCGTTGGCCTGCCGAAGCTCGCTGGCCTCGCGCGCCAGAGCCTTCAGGTGCTCCCACTCATCCATGCTCGGGCACCAACCGATCGTGGCGAAGATATATTCTGATCGTATACCTTGTAGTCGTATCGTCAAAGTAAATATGTAAGGAATATTGTTCATATCAAGTAAAATAGTATCCAATATAGCGCGATATCTTTTAGGAGAATGTGACGAATGCAGAATATTTTGACGAATGTCAAAATTCAGAGATGATCAAATAATCAACCGTTCAATGGAGATGTTATATGGCATCATGCAATGATCGTGAGATGATCAAGTATTTCATGGCATCGGATGCGACCCTTCTATAGGGGGAATTCGTGTAACGGTAATTCTGATGCCGTCATAGCTTTTTGCTTCAGCAATTCTTCAGCAAATCGGATGGTTCGTTCATGCAAGAAAATTCTGTCGTAACCAGGGATCGTGCTTTGCGCGTGGCGCGCGAGCAGCATGCGTACGACGAGGCGGGGCTGCGGCGGCAGACCTACGAGGCGGTGCTGAGCCACACCGAGCATCTCTACCGCGAGCACCGGATCGCGCTGGCGGGCAGG
>JBDHTW010000161.1:0-5678 GCA_039808865.1 Geminicoccaceae bacterium | reverse complement strand
GATTTCGCGCCGGATCTCGACGACCTGACGCGCGGCACCGCCAAGGCCGGCGTGCCGATCCCCGCCCTGGTGGCCCAGCTGCGGCGGGCGGTGGGCGATGCCGCCGACAGCGTGCACTGGGGGGCCACCTCGCAGGACATCGTCGATACCGCCCTCGTGCTGCAGCTCGCGGTCGCCCTGGACCTGCTCGACCGGCGCTTGGCCCAGGTCAGCCGGGCGCTGGCCGATCTCGCCGTCGCGCACCGGGCCACGCCGATGATCGCCCGCACCCGGTTCCAGCAGGCGCTGCCGACGAGCTTCGGGCTCAAGGTCGCCGGCTGGCTGGCGCCGCTGCCGCGTCACCGCGCGCGTCTGGCCGAGCTGCGACCGCGGCTGCTGGCGGTGCAGTTCGGTGGTGCCGCCGGCAACCTCGCCGCGCTGGGCAGCGACGGCGTGGCGGTCATGCAGGAGCTGGCGGCGACGCTGGGGCTCGCCTGCCCGGCCATGCCGTGGCACAGCCAGCGCGACGCCATGGCCGAGCTGGCCGCGTGGCTGGCGCTGCTCACCGGTACGCTCGGCAAGCTCGGCCTCGACGTGCTGCTGCTGGCGCAGAACGAGGTCGCCGAGGTGCGCGAGGCCGAAGGTGGCGGCTCCTCGACCATGCCGCAGAAGTCCAACCCGATCCGGGCCGAGGCACTGGTGGCGCTGGCCCGGCGCAACGCCGGGCTGCTCGGTGGCATGCACGACGCGATGCTGCACGCGCACGAGCGCGATGGCGCGGCATGGCAGGTGGAATGGCAGATCCTGCCGGGCATGCTGACGGCGGCGGCGGCCGCACTCACGCACGCGGCGACGCTGGCGCGCACGCTGGTGGTCGACCCGGCGCGGATGCGGCAGAACCTGGCGGCGAGCCATGGCCTGCTCCTGGCCGAGGCGGCGAGCTTCGCGCTGGCCGATCATCTGCCGCGGGCAGCCGCCAAGAAGCTGGTCGAGGAAGCCTGTCGCGACGCGCTCGCGCTGCGGCGCGATCTCTTGGATCTGCTGGCCGAGCGCACCGCGGCGCCGGTGGACTGGGTGGCGTTGCGCGCGCAGGCCGAGCGGCCGCCTTGCGCCGATGCGCTGATCGATCGCGTGCTGGCCACCGTGCCCGACCAGCCGTCGCGGTAGCCCGGACCGCGGCCCCGGCGGGCCGGGCGATGCACGGACCCGAACGGCGGCGTCGCCGGGCAGGTGCCGTGCCAAGGCAATGCACACGAACGTTGCCGGCAAAAATATAACTGTCAGGTTATGCAATTCTCGCGATTCCTCACTTCCGCCGGGTGGTGACCGCGGCTAGCGTTCACACGAACAAAACCAAGCGATGGGAAGGCTCGATTTGACCAGCGATCGGAGACCCCGCCACCCCGAAGTGCGCTGATCGTCGCTGGTTCGGGCCGGCGACGCCGGTTCAGCGCGCATGGCCGGTCATGCGACGTCGTTGGTACGGCAGGAAAGCAGACGAAGACGGCGTCGACGCGGCGGGGTGGTCGACCAGAATCCTCTTTCTTCTGACAATTGGGAGGACAACAAATGAGTCGGATCGTGGAAGGCTACTTCCATTTTCTGAAACTCGTGATCGTGCTGTGCCTGGCATTGATGGTGGTGCTGGTGTTCGGCAACGTCGTGCTGCGCTATGCCTTCAACATGGGCATCACCGTCTCCGAGGAGGTGTCCCGCTTCCTGTTCGTGTGGCTGACCTTTCTCGGTGCGATTGTCGGTTTCCGCGAGCGCGGCCATCTCGGCGTCGACATGGTGGTGGCCAATCTGTCGGCAACGGGCAAAAAGGCCTGCCTGATCGTCAGTCAGTTTTTGATGCTCTTTGTTACTTGGCTGTTCCTGCAGGGAAGCTGGGAACAGACGATGATCAATCTCTCGGTCAAGTCGCCCTCCGCCGGTCTCTCGATGGGCCTGTTCTACGGGGTGGGGGTCGTCTTCAGCGTTTCGGTCGGGCTGATCATCCTGCACGATCTCTACCGGCTGTTCACCGGCCAGATGTCCGAGGACGAGCTGGTGATGGTCAAGGAATCGGAAGAGCTCGAGGAGATCGAAGAGCTGCAGAAGGAACTGGCGGCGCACGAGGCCGCCGCCACCCATACGACCAAGAGCCGGTAGGGAGCGCCTCCATGACCATTGCCGTCTTCCTCATCTCCCTGCTCGGCGCCATGGCGCTGGGCATGCCGATCGCCTACGCGCTCATGGTCTGTGGTGTCGCGCTGATGGTGCAGCTCGACATGTTCGACTCGCAGATCATCGCGCAGAACATCATCAACGGCGCCGACAGCTTCCCGCTGATGGCGGTGCCTTTCTTCATGCTCGCCGG
Organism: Geminicoccaceae bacterium; assembly: GCA_039808865.1. Taxonomy (GTDB): domain Bacteria; phylum Pseudomonadota; class Alphaproteobacteria; order Geminicoccales; family Geminicoccaceae; genus Benzoatithermus. Next base: position 3,340 of record JBDHTW010000161.1, on the reverse strand, counting down.
CGAGATCATGAACACCGGCGGTCTGTCCAAGCGGATCGTCAACCTGGCGCTGGCGCTGATCGGCCACGTCCGCGGCGGGCTCGGCTACGTCGCGATCCTGGCCGCATGTCTGCTCGCCGCCCTGTCCGGCTCGGCCGTGGCCGATGCCGCGGCGCTGGGGGCCCTGCTGGTGCCGATGATGGTCAATGCCGGTCATGACAGGGCCCGCTCCGGCGGTCTCGTCGCCGCGGCCGGCATCATCGGCCCGATCATCCCGCCCAGCATTGCTTTCGTCGTGTTCGGCGTGGCGAGTGGCCTGTCGATCTCCAAACTGTTCCTGGCCGGCATTTTCCCCGGCCTCATGCTCGGCGTCGGCCTCGCCGTCGCCTGGTGGTGGGTGGTGCGCAAGGAACAGCTGACCGTGCCCCGGCGCGCGACCGGTCCGGAGAAGCTGCGGGCATTCATCGACAGCCTGTGGGCGCTCGGCCTGCCGTTCATCATCATCTTCGGTCTCAAGTTCGGCATCTTCACGCCCACCGAGGCCGGTGTCGTCGCCGCCGTCTACTCGCTGTTCGTGGCCACGGTGATCTATCGCGAGCTCAAGGTCGACCAGCTCTACAGCGTGTTCCTGACCGCGGCCAAGGTCACGGCGGTGGTGATGTTCCTGGTCGCGGCCTCCCTGGTCTCGGCGTGGCTGATCACGATTGCTGACCTGCCGGGTCAGGTCACCGAGATCCTCGAGCCGCTGATGGGCAGCCCGACGCTGCTGATGATCGCCATCATGGTGCTGGTGGTGATCGTCGGCACGGCCATGGACATGACGCCGACGATCCTGATCCTGACGCCCGTGCTCATCCCGGTGATCAAGCAGGCCGGCATCGATCCGTACTACTTCGGCGTGCTGTTCATCATCAACAACGCGATCGGCCTGATCACCCCGCCCGTCGGCACCGTGCTCAACGTGGTCTGCGGTGTGTCGAAGATCAGCATGGACGACATCATCAAGGGCGTGTGGCCGTTCATGCTGGCCGAGCTGATCGTGCTGGCGTTGCTGGTGGCGTTCCCGGCGCTGGTGCTCGAGCCGCTGCGCTGGATGCGCTAGGCTGCGAGGCCCCGTCGGCCGCGCCGGGAGCCACACCCGGCGCGGCCGACGTCGTTCCACGGTGGCCGGCCTTGACCTTTGCAAGCTCCGGCTCCTGCTCTATCGATGGCCCGTGCCCTGCACGCCGGATGGGAGAGGTCGCATGAAGGCTCTGGCCACTGTCTGCATGTCGGGCTCGCTCGCCGACAAGCTCGCGGCCGCCGCCGAGGCGGGCTACGACGGCGTCGAGATCTTCGAGAACGACCTCACCTATTTCGACGGCAGCCCCGAGGACGTGCGCGCGCTGGCGGCCTCGCTCGGCCTGCAGATCATCGCCCTGCAGCCGTTCCGCGACTTCGAGGGCCTGCCCGAGCCGCTGCGCGGCCGCGCGTTCGATCGCGCCCGGCGCAAGTTCGAGCTGATGAACCGGCTGGGGACGTCCCTGCTGCTGGTCTGCAGCAGCATCTCCCCGGACGCGATCGACGATATGGGGCGGGTCGCCGCCGACCTGCACGAGCTGGGCGATCTCGCCCGCGGCCACGGGATCACCGTCGGCTTCGAGGCCCTGTGCTGGGGCCGGCACATCTACGACTACCGGCAGGCCTGGGAGGCCGTGCGCCGCGCCGATCATCCCCATGTCGGGCTGATCCTCGACACGTTCCATGCGCTGGCCCGCAAATGCCCGGTCGAGCCGATCGCCGAGATCCCGCCGGAGCGGATCGTCCTGGTCCAGACCGCCGACGCACCGGCGATCGAGATGGACCTGCTGTTCCTGAGCCGGCACTACCGCTCGTTCCCCGGCCAGGGCGACCTGCCGGTGACGGCGATGATGCGGCAGCTCGTCGACATCGGCTATCGCGGCCCGATAAGCCACGAAATCTTCAGCGACGATTTCCGCGCGAGCTCGCCACGACAGTCGGCGATCGATGGCATGCGCTCGTTCCGCTGGCTCGACGAGCAACTGGGTTTGGGTACGGCACCGAGTCCCGCGCCGTCCATCGACGGGATCGAGTTCATCGAGTTCGTCGACGATGCCGGGACGTCCGCACCGTTTCGGACCATGCTGCGCGATCTGGGCTTCCGCCGCACCCATCGCCATCGCTCGAAGCAGGTCGAGCTGCACCAGCAGGGCGACATCCGGATCGTGCTCAATCTCGAGGACGAGGGCTTCCCGCACGCGTTCCAGCTCCTGCACGGCCTGTCGATGGCCGCGATCGCGCTGCGCGTCGATGCCGCCACGGCGCTGGCCGAGCGCGCCACGCATCTGCTGGCCAAGCCGTTCCGCGGGCCGATCGGCGCGGGCGAGCTCGAGATTCCGGCCGTGCGCGGCGTCGGCGGCAGCCTGCTCTACTTCGTCGATGGCGGGCTGGGGGCGGGCTCGTTCCAGGAGGTCGACTTCATCGCCGATGCCGAGGCGCCGGCGCAGCCGGAGCTCGGGCTGACCGCGATCGACCATCTGGCCCAGGTCGTGCCGCAGACCGAGTTCTCGAGCTGGCTGCTCTACTACCGTGCGATCCTCGGCCTCGAGGCCGACGTGCGCACCGATCTCGCCGACCCGCGTGGCCTCATCGTCAGCCGGGCGCTGACCAATCCCGGACGGACGCTGCGCCTGCCACTCAACGCGTCACAGGCGCAGGCGTCGGCCGCGGGGCGCTTCATGGAACGGACGGCCGGGGCCGGGGCGCAGCACATTGCCTTCGCCTGCCGGGACATCTTCGCCGCCGCGGCCGCCATGCCGGCCACCGGCCGGCTGCGCGTGCCGGAAAACTACTACGAGGATCTGGCGGCCCGGTTCGGCTTGGCCGAGCCGCTGCTGGAACGGCTGCAGCGCCACGCGATCCTCTACGACCGGATCGGCGCCGGCGAGTTCTTCCACTTCTTCACCCGCAGCCTCAACGGGCTGTTCTTCGAGGTCCTGGAGCGTCGCGGCGGCTACGATCGCTACGGCGAGGCCAACGCGCCCGTCCGGCTCGCCGCGCAGGCTTATCTGGATCGGTCCCTGGGCGAGGCGATCACCGAACTGAACGCCTGAACGGCAGCGTGACGGACCGGCGGTCGGCGCTGCGACCGACCGCGCGCCCAGCGGATGGGCTACGCGGCGATCTTACGCGATCCCCAGCCATCGATCGGCTCGCCGCCGAACAGGGCCTCGAGGCGAGCCGCCCGCGCCTCCCTGGCATGCTCCTGCTGCGACGGGCGGGCGAACGGCGCCAGGATCTCGCGTACCGTGCTTTCGGCCAGACGGGTGAGAAAGGCGATCTTCGCGATCGGGTTGCCCTC
>JBDHTW010000160.1:0-5682 GCA_039808865.1 Geminicoccaceae bacterium | reverse complement strand
GCCAGCCACGTTCCCGATAGTAGCGCGCCGCGCCGGGATGCAGCGGCGCCGACAGGCCGTGGCCGGTCATCTGCTGCGGTTCGAGCGCGGTCAGCGCCGGATGCATCTGCTTCAGCCGCTCGAGGTTCTCGAACACGGCCTTGACCATCGCGTACACCAAGGCTTCGTCCACCGCGCTCGACGAGACCACGGTCGCGACGACGCCGAAGGTGGCGACATCCTCGCTCGCGCCGGCATAGGTGCCGGCACCGATCGTCGCCGCCGTGTAGTAGCGGTTGTCGGCGACGAGCCGGTCCACGGCCGCACCGGTGACGGGGACCAGATGCGCGGCGCATGCGCTCAAGGCTTCGGTGATCGAGCCGTTCGGGTGCCCCACCGTGTAGACGATGGCGTCGACCTTGCCGTCGCACATCGCCTTCGCCTGCTCGGTCGCCGGCCATTCGCCGGCCAGGGCGAAGTCGCCCATGCGCCAGCCCAATGCCGTCATCAGCGCCTCGAAGGTCGCGCGCGCGCCCGAGCCCGGATTGCCCACGTTCACCCGCCGCCCCTTGAGGTCGGCCAGCGTCGCGATGCTCGAATCGTCGCGGGCGACGATCGTCACCGGCTCGGCATGCAGCGAGAATACGGCCCGCAGCTCGGGCATCGGCCCGTGCTCGGCGAAAGGCGGCTCGCCCGTCAACGCCTCGAACTGCGTATCCGACTGCGCCAAGCCGAACGCCATCCGTCCGGCACGGATGGCATTGACGTTGTCGACCGAGCCGCCGGTCGCCGGAGCGGTGCAGCGTAGCGCCGGCGGACCTGGCGTTCGGTTGACCAGACGGCAGATCGATTGCCCGATCTCGTAATAGACCCCGGTCTGCCCGCCGGTGCCGATCGTGACCGACTGCCGTTCGGCAGCGATGGCTCCCGACGCCACCGTCAGCAGCAGGCCGCAGGCGGCGGCACGGGCACCGCGCCACCACCGCGACGCGCGGCCCGGACGGCCGGTCAATGCTCGTTCTGTGCCGACGCGTGGCCGGTGTGCCGCGCGATCAGGCCGAAGATGAAAGCCAGCGCGAACCCGAACAGCAGCAGGCCGATCGTATAGATCATCGCATCGTGGGCGCGGCTGGCCATGAACAGCCCGACCAGGGCCAGAACGGCGAGGATGACACCGTAAATCCAAGAGCGCATCGGCTTCTTACCCGTTGTTGGACGTAGCGGGATGGGGATTAGCCCGCGTCGGGAAAACTCACCAGATCCCGGTAGGCGTGCCACGTCGCGTGGCCGATCAGCGGCAAGGTCACGATCAGGCCCAAGAACAGGGTAACCAGGCCGGCCGCGGTGAAAACCACGATCAGCACGGCCCAGAACAGCATGGGCAGGAAGTTGGCCTGGACGGTCCGAAAGCTCGTGGCGATCGCGTCGATGACGTTGGCCTGCGGGCGGTCCAAGAGAAGCGGGATCGAGACGACGCTGATCGAGTAGGTCAGCAACGCCAGCACGCCGCCGACCAGGGTGCCGACGATGAGGAACGGCAGCGTGTCGGCCTCGAGGAAAGTAGCGACGATCAAATTCTCGAACGAAGGCGGCTGCAGCCCGAAATAGAGAAAGAAGATCATCGCGGCCAAGCGCGCCCAGGTGAACATCAAGAGCAGCAGCGCCATGCCGACCAGGGCTATCTGGCTGGCGTTGCGCCGGAAGGCGCCCAAGGCTTCGGCCAGCGTCGTGCGCTCGCCCAGCTCCGCCCGCCGGCTGACCTCGTAGAGACCCACGGTCAGGATCGGTCCGACGATCAGGAACCCTGCCGTCATCGGCAGCAGCAAATACAGCAGGTCCAGCCAGAGCAGGCCCACCAGCAGCACGTAGCCGGTGATCGCCGCGAGCACACCGTAGGTGTAGCTCACCACCGGTGCCTGCCGCATGTCCTGCCAGCCCTTGACCAGCCACTGCCATGGCCGGTCGAGCTCGATCTTCCGGATCGCCGGCATCGGGCTTGCGTAAACCGGAACCGTATCGGCCGCCATCACTCGTCTCCCTCGCCTCCAGCCCGGCGCTACCTTGGACGCTCCGGACCCACCGGCATTTGATGTGGATCAATGCCCCCAGTCACGCGCCGCTGGCAAGGTCACGTCGTCGCATGGGTCAGATTCCGGTTCTCGGCGTGCAGGCGAATCGATAGCTGAGCATTAGCACACGCTGGCGGAGCAGCTCACGACGGGGCTTCTCGGTGACGCGTCACCGAGAAGAACGGTTGCAGTGCGCCAGAGGTGATCGCGCGATGGAGGCAGGAGACATGTCAGCGGCCACCCTTGCGGCCAGGGCGTCGGATCAGCCCGCCTACGATGAAGACGTCATTCGCCTGTTCACCATCGCCACGCTGTTCTGGGGCATCGTAGGCTTCGCGGCAGGCACGTTCATCGCCTTCCAGCTCGCCTATCCGGCGTTGAACCTGGGCCTGGAGTGGACGACGTTCGGCCGGCTGCGGCCTTTGCACACCTCGGCGGTGATCTTCGCCTTCGGCGGCAACGCCCTTCTCGGCACGTCGCTTTGGGTGGTCCAGCGTACCTGCCGTACCTCGCTGTTCGGCGGGCCGCAACTCGCGGCGTTCCTGTTCTGGGGTTACCAGCTGTTCATCGTGATGGCCGCGATCGGCTACGTGAGCGGGGTCACCGAAGGCCGCGAATATGCCGAGCCCGAGTGGTACGCCGACCTGTGGCTGACCGTGGTCTGGGTCATCTACCTCGCGATCTTCTTCGGCACGGTGCTGCGCCGCAAGGAGCCGCACATCTACGTGGCCAACTGGTTCTACCTGGCCTTCATCGTCACCATCGCGATGCTGCACATCGTCAACAACCTGTCGGTGCCGGTGTCGATCTTCGGCGCGAAGAGCTACTCGCTGTTCGCGGGCGTGCAGGATGCCCTGACCCAATGGTGGTACGGCCACAACGCCGTGGGCTTCTTCCTCACCGCCGGCTTCCTCGGCATGATGTACTACTTCGTGCCGAAACAGGCCGAGCGGCCGATCTACTCGTACCGACTGTCGATCATCCACTTCTGGGCGCTGATCTTCCTCTACATCTGGGCCGGCCCGCATCATCTGCATTACACGGCCTTGCCGGAATGGGCGCAGATGCTGGGCATGACCTTCTCGATCATGCTGTGGATGCCCTCCTGGGGCGGCATGATCAACGGGCTCATGACGCTGTCCGGCGCCTGGGACAAGCTGCGCACCGACCCCGTGCTGCGCTTCCTCGTGGTCTCGCTGGCCTTCTACGGCATGAGCACCTTCGAAGGGCCGCTGATGTCGATCCGGCAGGTCAACGCGCTCAGCCACTACACCGACTGGACCATCGGCCACGTGCACTCGGGCGCCTTGGGCTGGGTCGCCTTCGTCAGCTTCGGCGCGGTCTACTATCTCGTGCCGCGGCTGTGGAAGACGCCGCGCCTCTACTCGCACGCGCTGGTCGAGTGGCACTTCTGGGTCGCGACGATGGGCATCGTCCTCTACATCACCGCGATGTGGGTCTCGGGCATCATGCAGGGCCTGATGTGGCGGTCCTTCGACCATCTGGGCTTCCTGCAGTTCTCGTTCGTCGAGACCGTCGTCGCCATGCATCCGTTCTATGTGATCCGCGCCTTCGGCGGCGTGCTGTTCCTGACCGGAGCGCTGATCATGGTCTACAACGTGTGGCGCACCACCCGGGGCGAGCTCCGGGACGAGGAGCAGCCCGTGGCGCAGCCGGCGTTCGCGCGCACGGCACCGGCCGAGTAGGGGAGGCGACGCCATGTGGCTTCTCAAGCGTCACGAGAAGGTCGAGACCAGCGGGCTCCTGCTGCTCGTCCTGACCCTGATCACGGTCTCGATCGGCGGCATCGTCGAGATCACGCCGCTGTTCACGATCGAGAGCACGATCGAGAAGGTGGATGGGGTGCGGCCCTACTCGCCGCTGGAGCAGATGGGCCGCAACATCTACGTGCGGGAGGGCTGCTACACCTGCCACAGCCAGATGATCCGGCCGTTCCGCGACGAGGCCGAGCGCTACGGCCATTACAGCTTGGCGGCGGAGAGCATGTACGATCATCCGTTCCAGTGGGGCTCGAAGCGTACCGGCCCCGATCTGGCGCGGGTCGGCGGCAAGTATTCCAACGCCTGGCAGGTGGCACATCTGGTCGACCCGCGCAGCGTCGTGCCCGAAAGCATCATGCCGCCCTACGCGTTCCTGCTCGAGCATGACCTGCGCGCTTCCGACATCGATGCGCATCTGAAGACGCTGCGTACGGTCGGCGTGCCGTACAGCGACGAGATGATCCAGTCCGCGAAGGCCGATCTCGTGGCGCAGGCCTCGGTCGATGGCGATCATGACGGGGTGCTGGCCCGCTATCCGAAGGCGGCGGTCGGTGATTTCGACGGCCAGCCCGACCGGCTGACCGAGATGGACGCGCTGGTGGCCTACCTGCAAGTCCTGGGTCGGATGGTCGACTTCACCCCGATCCGCACCGAAGACCTGCTGCAGTAGGCCTGGGCCGTTGGCTGAATTGCTGCCGATCTTCAAGCAGTTCTGGGTGATCTGGTCGATGCTGCTGTTCGCCGGTATCGTCGCCTGGGCGCTTTGGCCGAGCCGGAAGCAGCGGATGGAAGACGACGCACGCATCCCGTTTCGGGATGAGGAGGGGAGCGATGGCCGGGAAGGCTGAGACCGACGCCGTCACCGGGGTCGACACCACGGGCCACGAATGGGACGGCATCCGCGAGCTCGACAACCCGCTGCCGACCTGGTGGGTCTATACCTTCTACGCGACGATCGGCATCGCCATCGTGCTGTGGATCCTCTACCCGTCCTGGCCGCTCGGGCGGACCTATCTCGGTGGCCTGCTCAACTACAACGAGCGAATCGACCTCGATCAGCGGATGGCCGCGGCCGCCGCGGCCCAGGCGCAGTGGCGCGACCGGATCGCCGTCGACGACGTGGCGCAGATCCAGGCCGATCCCGACCTGCGACAGTTCGCGATCGCCGGCGGCGAGGTCGCGTTCAAGACCAACTGCGCCCCGTGCCACGGGCTCGGCGGTGCCGGGCAGGGCTTCTTCCCGACCCTGGCCGACGACGACTGGCTCTGGGGCGGCTCGCTCGAGCAGATCGAGTACACCATCCGCCACGGCATCCGGAACGGTCAGGACCCGGACGCCCGCGACACGGCGATGCCGTCGTTCGGCGCCGACGGCCTGCTCGACCAGAAGCAGATCGCCGACGTGACCCAGTATGTGCTCTCGTTGTCCGGCCATGCCGGCAATCAGGAGGCGGCCGACCGCGGGGCCGCCATCTTCGCCGAGAACTGCAGCGCCTGCCACGGCGAGGACGGCGGCGGGATGCAGGAGATGGGCGCGCCATCGCTCAAGGACGCGATCTGGCTCTACGGCAGCGAGCCCGCGCAGATCGCGGCGCAGATCTACAAGCCACGGCTGGGCGTGATGCCGACGTGGCAGGGCCGGCTCGACGACCAGACGATCAAGATGCTGACGGTCTACGTGCACAGCCTGGGTGGCGGCCAGTAGGCAGAAGGGCCGGCGCCACCGTTGCCGAAGGTGGCCACAGCCGCTATAGAGGGGCCCGTCCAGCCCCGCGTCGGAGCGTAGCGCAGCCTGGTAGCGCATCAGTCTGGGGGACTGGGGGTCCCGGGTTCAAATCCCGGCGCTCCGACCAA
>JBDHTW010000159.1:0-5733 GCA_039808865.1 Geminicoccaceae bacterium | reverse complement strand
AGGAGTCAGGGAATGAGGCTTTTTCATCAAAACTTTTTCGTGATCTGTGCTGTCGGTATGCATGTATCGAGTGTCGGAGCATTGGCTGCAGAGCCGGAAAATTCGATTGCCCCAGCCGTGACCGTCGGGCCGGCCGCCGTCATCTATCTGAACGATAAAGCCAATAAATATATAGATAATAATAATAGCAATACTATTTATGGCAAAGGGGGCAACGATGTCATATATGGCCGCGGTGGCAATGATAAACTGACTGGTGATCTCGGAGACGATAAAGTTTACGGCGAGAATGGTAACGATTTGCTTTATGGCGGCTTCGGCAGGGATCTGCTCAGTGGCGGTATCGGTGATGACACGCTGATCGGTGGCTTCGACGACGATATCTATATCGGAGGATCCGGCAAGGATATTTTCACGTCCGTTTCATTATACACGAATATTCCAGGCTACGACACGATTCAGGATTTCGTCAAAGGGCAAGACAAGATTCGCATCGCCAAGCAGGTGAGCTGGTCGCAGGATCTCGATACGAACCACAACGGCTATCTCGACAACAACGATGCTTACATATCGACTTCGGGAACGTCGACGATCATCGACATGGCGGCAGCGGCCGGCTTTTTCGACAAGCTCGATGTGTTGACGATAAGAAGCAATGGCGTGCTGACCCAGACCGACTTCATCTACTGACGTGGTCCGCTTGCCGGCAACGGTTTCGCGAGCGGCTCGCGCCGCGCCCAAGCAGAGAAACGCGCCATCTCCGTGCTCTGCCTGGGACGGGCCTTGCCGCTTACCCCGAGTTGCTCGAGTCCCGCCAGGCGCGCTCGAACGGCAACCGCCAGGCGTGCGGTGCCACGAGCTGGTGGATCGACTTCGGGCCCCACGAGCCAGCCTGATAGAGCCGGACCGGTGGTGGCGATTCCAGCAGCGGGCTCGACACCTCCCACAGGCGCTCGATACCATCCGCGGTCGTGAACAGCGTGTGGTCGCCGCGCATCGCGTCCAGGATCAAGCGCTCGTAGGCCTCCAGCACGTCACCCAGCCAGCCCGTCTCGTGCATCGCGAACTGCATGCTGAGCTTGTCCAGGCGCATGCCCGGCCCCGGTCGTTTGCCATAGAACGACAGCGACATCTTGGATGCGTCGGCGAGATCGAAGGTCAGATGGTCGGGCCCCTGCGCACTGACGCCCGAGCCCGGCGGGAACATGCTCTTGGGCGGTTCCCTGAATGCGATCGAGATGATCCGCTGGCCCTCGGCGAGCCGCTTGCCGGTGCGCAGGAAGAACGGCACCCCGGCCCAGCGCCAGTTGTCGATCGCGCAACGTAGCGCGATGAAGGTCTCGGTGTCGGATTCGGGGTCGACCCCCTCCTCGTCCCGGTAGCCGACATACTGCCCGCGGACGACGTCCTTGGGCTCGATCGGCAGCATGCTGCGGAAGACCTTGTTCTTTTCCTCGCTGATCGGTGCCGGTGCCAGTGCCGTCGGCGGCTCCATCGCCATGAACGCCAGGATCTGGAACAAGTGCGTCACCACCATGTCGCGGAACGCGCCGGTGGCCTCGTAGAACCCGGCCCGCCGGCCGAGTCCCAAGGTCTCCGGCACGTCGATCTGGACATGGTCGATGAAGTTCCGGTTCCAGATCGGCTCGAACAGCCCGTTGGCGAAGCGAAAGGCGAGGATGTTCTGCGCCGCCTCCTTGCCGAGGAAATGATCGATGCGGAAGATCTGGTCCTCGGAGAAGACCTGATGCAGTTGCGCGTTCAAGGATACCGCGCTCTCGAGGTCGACCCCGAACGGCTTCTCCATGATGATCCGGCTGCGGCTGACGAGCCCGGCCTCGGCGAGCAGCCGCACCGCGGGCAGGGCCGCGCTGGGCGGCACGCTCAGATAGTGGATGCGCCGGCTCTCCTCGCCCAGCGCCTGCTCCGCCTGATGCACCGCCTCGCGCAGCGCGCCGGCACCGGCGCCGAGCGGCACGTAGTCCAGGACCTGGGCGAACGCGGCCCAGTCGGCATCGCTCACCTTGCGGGCCGAAAACTGGTTCAGCGCCTCGCGCACGATGGCACGGAAGCCGTCGGCATCGATGTCGTCCAGCGAGACGCCGACGATGCGGATCGCCGGAATGAAGCGCGCGCTGGCCAGATGGAACAGGCCGGAGAGCAGCTTGCGCCGCGACAGATCGCCGGTGGCGCCAAACAGCACGACGACCTGCGGATGTCTCGGGCCGACCCGTGAGGAATTCCTGGCCAATGTATGATTTCCATCCTGGGCGTGGCACGGCACCGTGTGGTTGCCGCTGAGCCATTCTGCTGTGCCGACAAGGACATGCAATGGCTTTGTCGGCCGCCGACGAGCACCGAGGGCGTGCACGCGCCACGGACGGGGGCAGCCTGCGACAGCACGGCGTGACGGCGTGCGCGCGATTTCAGGATAGATTGGGCACCGTCTGCGCCGAGCATGGTGGGCAAGCGTCCGGCGTCGGCGCATGCGGTGCCGCGGCTGCGGGAGTGCAATGCCTTGGGCGTGTTCACGGCGATCGCGTGCCTGTTCGGGATCACGGCGCTGCTGGCGTTCGTCAACGACCGCTACCTGCATCTGCAGGCCGACATCGGCCTTCTGTTGTCCGCCGTGACCTTGACCGTGCTGCTGCGTCTGGCCGAACTCGCGGTGCCGCTGGGCGTGATCGATCAGCTTGAGCAACTCACCCAGTCGTTCAACCTGAACGATACGCTGCTCAAGGGCGTGCTGTGCTTCATGCTGTTTCGCGGCAGCGTCGCGGTGCGTTGGGCCAATCTGCGCTCGCAGCGTTGGCTCGTGCTCTCGCTCGCGTTCGCCGGCACCACGCTCGCCTGCATCTTCACCGGCCTGCTCGCCTATGGCGGCCTGCGCATGGCTGGGGCCGCGGTCACGCCGGCGCAGGCGCTGCTCTTCGGCGCGCTGATCGCCGCGACCGATCCCGTGGCGGCGCTGGCGATCCTCGGGCGTCTCGGCCTGCCGACCAATCTCGAGACCGTCATCGATGGCGAATCGCTGCTGAACGACGGGGTGGCCGTGGTGCTGTTCACGGTCTTTGCGGTGACCGCCATCGAAGGCAGCGCGCCCACATGGTCCGGCTCCGCTGCCATCTTCGCCCGCGAGTTCCTGGGCGGCTGCGCGCTCGGGGTGCTGGGCTGGCTGGTGATCCACCACCTGCTGCCGCGATCGACCGATTACGCCACCGGCCTGCTCGTCTCGCTGGCCGCGGTCGCCGGTCTCTATGCGACGGCCCTGCACTTGCACGTCTCGGGACCGATCGCCACGGTGATAGCCGGGCTGCTCACCGGCAATCGTACGCTGCAGCAGGTGCCGAATCCCGTCGTCGAGCCGCTGCGGACGTTCTGGTCCGGCATGGACGAAGTCCTGAACGCGCTGCTGTTCGTGTTCGTCGGGTTGCACGTCGTGCTGATCAACCCGTTGTCGGGCGTCGTGCCCGGCGTCCCCGGGTTGACGGCGATCCTTGCGGTGCTCGTGGCACGTGCCGCCGCGGTCTGGCTGATCGTCGGTGCCCTCGACGCCGTGGGAAGGATCGAGGCGGATCGCTGGGGTCTGACCAAGCTGCTGACCTGGGGCGGTCTGCGTGGCGGCCTGTCCTTGGCCCTGGCGGTTTCACTGCCGGACAGCGACTGGAAGCCGCTGATCCTGAACATGACCTTCGCCACGGTGGTGTTCTCGATCGTCGTCCAAGGCCTGACGATCGGCCGGATGTTCACCACGGCGCAACTGGCGCGGCTGCTGAAGGACGGGCCGGAGCCCACGCGATCGTCGCCACGATGACGGCCGTGGCCGTGATTCCGGCCACGGCCACCGACGCGGCGCTCACGCGCGCCAGAACGGCTTGGTGCCCTCCTGCCAGGCATCACTGCTGCTGATGCCGATGTCCTTGAGCAGGTGCTCGGGCAGTGCGAGCAGGTCGCGGCGTTGCCGGTGCCGCTCGACCCACTCCTCCAGCATCAGGATAAGGCCGCGTGCCAGGGCGGGAGCCGCTGCACCGGCGGGGCGGGTAGCGACGAGATGGCGATGAAGAGCGATCATTGTCCGGCTCCTTGCCAGGATCATCGGGAACACCCTTGATTTAGAGTTAGACCGACTTGGTCTCAAACGATAATATCTGCGTCTTAGGATAAGAATTTATTGGTCATCCATGATCCGTCGTCTGCCATCGCTGAACGCGTTGCGTGCGTTCGAGGCCGCGGCACGCCATGGCAGCTTCGTGCGTGCCGCGGACGAGCTCGCCGTCACCCCGGCCGCGATCAGCCAGCAGATCCGCCTGCTCGAGGAGGATTTGGGCGTCAGCCTGTTTCGACGCCTGCCACGCGGGCTGGTGCTGACGGCGGCGGCGAAGAGCGCCTTGCCCGATCTGGGCAAGGCGTTCGCGCATCTGGCCCGTGCGGTCGAAGGCGCGCGCGGCGGCTCGCTGGTCGGACCGCTCGTGGTCTCGGTGATCCCCTCCTTTGCCGGACGATGGCTGGTGCCGCGGCTGGGCGGGTTCGTCGCCGCCTACCCACAGATCGAGCTCACCATTCGCGCCGAAATCCGCAACGTCGATTTCGCGCGCGACGACGTCGACCTCGGCGTGCGCTACGGCAGGGGCCTCTATCCTGGGTTGGAGACATGGTTGCTGCTCACCGAAGAGGTGTTCCCGGTCTGCGCGCCTGCTCTGCTCGCCGGCGAGAGGCCGCTGCGCAAGCTCGACGACCTGCGTCGGCACGTGCTGCTGCACGACCGTCAGGTCTCCGGCGACGAGCCGTCGCTGTCCTGGCGCAACTGGTTGCGCGGTGCCGGCGTGGACGGTTGGGATTTCGATCGCGGACCGGGCTTCACCGACTCGCTGATGATGATGACCGCGTGCGAGCGTGGCCTCGGGGTGGCCCTGGGCCGTGGCGGCCTGTGCGCCGACGAACTCGCCTCGGGCAAGCTGGTCAGGCCGTTTCCGCAAAGCCGGCCCGCCGACTACGGCTACTATGTCGTGACGCCGGAGGGACACGCGGAAGCGCCGCGCGTGCGGGCGTTCATCGACTGGCTGGAGGAGGAGGGAGCGAAGTCGCGCCTGGTCCTCGGCGGCTGAGCGATCCTATATTGCCGCCGGACGAGCCGGTGCGCCCCGGACCGGCCTCGTCGACAGCCAGAGCGTACACAGCGGCCCGCAGAAGGGAGAACGCGGGTGGGATGGTGGTGAGAAGCTCAACGGCCGCAAGCGGCACGTCCTGATGCGGTCCGCTGGGTCCTCCTCGCCGTGCTGGTGACCGCGGCGGCTGATCGGCGACGGTGTCTATGCGCGGAAGGACGTTGCCGGCGATGCCACCCGGCACGCTGTGGTCCTAACTTCGCCTTGCGACCTCAGCAGCGCAGAGGCTTGATCCCACGCCACTGGCGTGTCGAGCATGGCTTGGGCGACCTGACGGCACGCAACGGATACTTCGTCCGCGAGCGGGAGCAAATGTCCGCCGTTTCGGATGCGATGTTGGTCGTCGCCAGTCTTCTTCGGCTCATTTCTCGATCATACCGAAGTCAAACAGATGGAGTGATTGGGGCTCCGAACCGGGAGGTGGCTGCTCCATCCATGATGGTGGATCGTGGTCGGTGTGCATCGGCCACAAGCATCAAGGAGAAGCAGCCATGAAGCACTTTGCCGGCCTGGACGTGTCGCTGGAAGAGACCGCGATCTGCGTGGTCGACGAGACAGGAACGATGGT
>JBDHTW010000158.1:0-5769 GCA_039808865.1 Geminicoccaceae bacterium | reverse complement strand
GTCGGCCTGGATGCCTGGTACGTCCGCAACTGGACCTTGTGGTACGACATCCTCATCCTCTTCCGAACACTCCTCGTCGTCCCCGGCAAAGGCAACGGCGCCTACTGACCAACCCGGCGCCGGACGCCTTCCCGAGCACGCCGCCACCGCCTAAGCTGGCGCTTCACCAACGGGCCAAAGGAAGGCGACGATGACGATCCAGCGACTGCAGACCGGCAAGCGGATGAGCCAGGCCGTGATCCACGGCGACACGGTCTACCTCGCGGGACAGGTCGCCGCGGGCAAGCCCGGCGGCTCGGTGGCGGAGCAGACCGCCGACATCCTCGCCCGGATCGACGCCCTGCTACAAGAAGCCGGCAGTGACCGGAACAAGCTCCTCTCGGCCACGATCTGGCTCGCCGACATGGCGACCTTCGAGGAGATGAACGGCGTTTGGGACGCCTGGGTGCCCGAGGGGGCGGCGCCGGCGCGCGCCACGGTCGAAGCCAAGCTCGCCGCCCCGCAATACACGGTCGAGATCGGTATCATCGCGGCCCGCTAGGCCCATGCGCGTCGCGGTCCTCGGCGCCGGCGTGATCGGGACCGCCACGGCCTACGAGCTATGGCGGGACGGGCACGAGGTCGTCGTGCTCGATCGCGGCCACGCCCCCGCCACCGAGACGTCGTTCGCCAATGCCGGCATGGTCGCCCCGGGCCACGCCTATGCCTGGTCGTCGCCGAAGGCGTTTTGGACCCTGACCAGGGCCCTGTGGCGGGACGATCTGGCGCTGCGCTTCCGCTTCCAGGCCGACCCGCGGTTCTGGCGCTGGTGCTGGCAGTTCGCGCGCCAATGCACGACCGAACGTGCCGCCTACAATACCGGGCGCAAGGTCGCGCTGTGCCTGTACAGCCAACGCCGGCTGCATCGGGTGGTGGAGGAAACCGGCGTGGCCTACGGCGCGAGCAAGGGTGGCGCGCTCTACCTGCACCGTACCCGCGACGGTCTCGAACGCGCTGCGGCGACGGCGCAGATCCTGCGCGACCACGGCGTCGAGGTCCGCGTGGTCGACCCGGACGGCGCGGCGGCGATCGACCCGGTCTACGCCCCGGTGCGCGACCGCTTCGCCGGCGCCCTGTTCGCGCCCGGCGACGAGAGCGGCGATGCCCGCCTGTTCGCCTGCGGACTCGCCGACTGGCTGGCCGCTCGCGGCGTCGCGTTCCGCTTCGGCCACGCCATCCGTGGCATCGCCACCGATGCCGGTCGCGTCACCGGGGTGCATACGGACCACGGCACGCTCACCGCCGACGCCTATGTCCTGGCGCTCGGCTGCTACAGCGCCCCGGTCGGCCGGACGATCGGCCTCGATCTGCCGATCTACCCGATCAAGGGCTACTCGGTGACGCTGCCGATCGACGGCCGCAACAACCCGCCGACCCTGTCGGGAGTGGACGAGCACAATCTGTTCGCCTTCGCCAACTATGGCGATCGGGTACGGCTCACGGCCGTGGCCGAGTTCGCCGGCTACGACTGGTCGCACCGGCCGGCGGACTTCGCCCCGATGCTGCGCGCGGCGCACGAGCTGCTACCCGATGCGGGCAATTACGACCGGCCCGAATATTGGGCGGGTCTGCGGCCGATGACGCCCGACAACCTGCCCATCTTCGGGCGCAGCGGGCCCGACAATCTCTGGGTCAACACCGGGCACGGCCACATGGGCTGGACCTGGGCCTGCGGCTCGGCACGCATCACCGCCGATCTCGTCGCCGGCCGGCGGCCCGAGCACGACGTCGCCACCATGCTGCTCCGCTGAGGCCCGCCCATGTCCGCGACCGCCGATCGCAGCCACCTGCCGCACGACCTCGACGCCGGTCTGGGCGGGCGTGCCCGCATCGGCCTGATCGTGCTCGCGACCGATCAGACGCTCGAGCACGAATGGCGGCGCATCTTCGCCGATGTCGCGGGCGTGGCGCTGTACCAGAGCCGGATCTGGAACGAGGCGCAGATCACGCCCGCAACCTTGTCGCGCATGGAGGGCGATCTCGCCAGGTCGGCGGCGGTGATCCTGCCCGGCCTGCCCCTCGCGGTGGTGGCGTTCGGCTGCACCTCGGCCGCCATGGTGATCGGCGAGGAGAACGTGTTCGCCCGGCTGCACGAGGCCCGTCCCGAAGCGCGCGCCACCACCCCGATCACGGCGGCGTTCGCTGCGTTCCGCACGCTGGGCGCGCGCCGCATCGCCGTGCTGACGCCCTACCGTCAGGACGTCAACGCGGCCATGCGGCGCTATATCGAGGCGCGAGGCTTCGAGGTGCCGGTGCTCGGCTCGTTCGACGAGGAGGACGACCTGCGCGCGGCGCGGATCGATCAGGCCTCGATCCAGGCCGCGACGCTCGAACTCGGGCGCGACCCGCGCGTCGATGCGGTCTTCGTCTCCTGCACCAGCCTGCGCCTGGCCGAGGCGGCCGCCAGCATCGAGACGCGGCTCGGCAAGCCAGTCACGTCCAGCAACCACGCCATGGCCTGGCATGCGCTGCGTCTCGCCGGCGTCACCGACCCGCTGCCGCGCTGGGGCCGCCTGTTCGAGTTGCGGTGACGACGCGCGTCGCGGCAAAGCTTGACGTGCATCATCCTCGGCTGCATGCCTGTACTGCGGGAGGCGTCATCGGCCGGCTCCGGTCGCGACCTCCTGCAAAGGGAGGCATGCATAAATGAGCCTACGTTGCACGAGCCTGTTGCTTGCCGCCGGCATCGCGCTGGCCGCACAAGTGCCGCAAGCCGGCGCCACGTCGAGCGACGACGCGCGGATCGCGCAAGGCTTCGCCATCGCGCCCGTGCCGCTGAACCTGAATGGGCTGAGCCGCGACAAGGTCGGCCTCGGCAGCTACCTCGTCAACGCGCTGGGCGGCTGCAACGACTGCCATACCAACCCGCCCTATGCCGCGGGTGGTGATCCCTATGCCGGCGAGCGCGCCCGGATCAACAAGAAGGGCTATCTCGCCGGTGGCGTCAGCTTCGGGCCGATCGTGTCGCCCAACCTCACGCCGGACGCGAAGGGGCTGCCCGCCGGGCTGACCTTCCGTCGCTTCGCCGACGCGATCCGCAAGGGCCACGATCCCGACGATCCATCGAAGATCCTGCAGGTCATGCCGTGGCCGGTCTACTCGCACACGACGCCCCAGGATCTCGAGGCGATCTACATGTACCTGCGCGCCATTCCATCGCGTCCGGGCTGAGGCCACCCGCGAGGGGCGGTGGGTTCACAGCCGGACCTGCCGCCCCTCGTCGATGCTCTGCTGTGCCGCCAGCACGATGCGCAGGCTGGTCACGGCGTCGGCCATGCTGGCGCCCAGATCGATGTCCTCGCGGATGGTGCGCAGGAACCAGGCCTGCTCGCGCTCGCACAAGGCCTGGTGGTCGGGCTCGTCCGCCATGTCCAGCCATTCGTCGGCAAGGGCGAAGCGATCGGCGGCGTCGAGCTCGGCATGGTGCAGCTTGAGCGCGTTGGTCTTCGTGTGCTGGTCGATGTCGGCGCTGGCGCTGACCCGTTCGGCGCTGGCCTCGCTGCTGCCGTCCTGACGGACGACGATCGAGATGCTGCCTTTCGGCCCGACCACGTCCTTCACGAAATAGGCGACCTCGGACATCATCGGCCCCCAGCCGGCCTCGTACCAGCCGACCGAGCCGTCGTCGAACGCGACCTGAAGATGGCCGTAGTTCTGCACGCCCGTCTCGGCGGCGAGGCGGGCGCCGATCCCGTGGACATGGGTCGGTCGCGCCCGGGTGAGCTGGCACATCACGTCGACATAGTGCACGCCGCAATCGACGATCGGCGTCAGGCTCCGCATCAGATTCTTGTGCCAGACCCAGGCCGGCCCGGACGATTGCTGGTTCAGGTTCATCCGCATCACCAGCGGCTTGCCCAGCGTGCGGCCGATCTCGACCAGCTTCTGCCAAGCCGGATGAACCCGCAGGATATAGCCGAGGACCAGCTTGCGCCGCATGGCCACGGCCTTCGCCACCACGGCTTCGGCGTCGGCCACGCTGGTCGCGATCGGCTTCTCCATGAACACGTGGCAACCCGCCTCCATGGCCTGGAGCGCGTAGGCGGCATGCGTGTCGGGATAGCTGTTGATCGAGACCGCATCCGGGCGGGTGGCATGCAGGGCCTGCGCGAAATCGTCGAACCGCGGATAGCCGCGCAGTTCCTCGGGCAGCGCATCGATGCGGTCGTGGATGCGGCGGCTCATCAGGCCGACGATCGCGAAGCCGTCCAGACGATGGTAGGCCAAGGCGTGGCTCCGGCCCATGTTGCCGACGCCGACGACCAGGATACGGACCGGGCTGGTCAAGCAGATCTCCCCGAGCAGCGATTGGCACGGCATGCTAGGCGCGGCCATGGGCGATCGGAAGGTGCAGGCGGCACCCCGAGCGTTTACAGGCGCGAACGTATTATCTATTAATTCAATAGATTTTATCTAAAACGGAAAGAGAGAACGATGCTCAAGTGCCTCGGGACGCTTGCCGCAGCCGTGCTGGCTGTGGTGCTGACCACTGCCGGCGCGGCCGCCGACGAGCCGGCGGCGCTGCGGATCGGCTACCAGAAGACCGGCATCCTGATCGTCGCCCGCAATCAGCACGTGATCGAGGACAAGCTCGCCGGACGTGGGATCCCGGTGCAATGGATCGAGTTCAGCTCCGGGCCGCCGCTGCTCGAGGCCATGAACGCCGGCAGCCTGGACATCGGCCTCACCGGCGATACGCCGCCGATCTTCGCCCAGGCGGCAGGTGCCGCCATCACCTACGTCGCGGCGCTGGCGCCGAACGGCCCGGGCGAAGGCATCGTGGTCAAGGCGGATTCGCCGATTCGGACCGTCGCCGACCTGAAGGGCAAGCGGGTGGGCGTCAAGAAGGGCTCGAGCGCGCAGAATCTGCTGGTGGCGGCCTTGGCAAAGGCCGGCGTGCCATGGACCGACATCACCCCGCTCGACCTCAGCCCGGCCGATGCGGCGGCGGCCTTCGACCGCGACAGCATCGACGCCTGGGCGATCTGGGACCCCTTCTTTGCCGTCGCCCAGGAGCGCTACGCGCCGCGCGTGCTGGCGACCACGGACGAGGTCCTCGACGCCAACACCTTCCTGCTCGCGAACCCGACCTTCGCCGGCCAGCACGCCGACGTGCTGCGCGATGCCGTCGCGGCGCTCACGCAGGCGGCCGCCTGGGCGGACGCGAACAAGAGCGCGGTGGCGGCAGCCGTGCAGGCGGAGACCAAGGTCGATCTGGCGGCGCTGGAGCGGGCGGCCGGCCGCGCATCGTTCTACGTACGCCCGCTCGACGACGGGATCATCGCGAACCAGCAGCAGACGGCCGACCGGTTCTATGCCCTGGGCCTGCTCCCCAAGCCGATCGTCGTGCGCGATGCGGTCTGGCGGCCGTCGCAGAGTTGACCTGGCCACGCGCAGCCGTGGCCGGCACCCGGGCTCGACAAAAAAAGAGGAGCCACCGAAGTGGCTCCTCAATCGAGACGGGGGAACTCTCGGATGGTGCGAGTTCGACGTCTCGTGTCGCCCTCGCAGCTTACCAACGTTGGCCCATTGCCTGGGTTCCGCGCGAGTTCGTGAAGAATGCATCGGAACCGCGCGATGGCACGACGATTGGGAATGCTGGCATGAATGGCCAGCGAGGACCAAATGGACACGACGCCACTCGAGCACGATGCGCAGCCCAGCGACGAGCAGGTCGACGCTGCCTCGAACGCCAGCATGGATGCAAGCGATCCCCCGGCCTTCGGCGGG
>JBDHTW010000157.1:0-5834 GCA_039808865.1 Geminicoccaceae bacterium | reverse complement strand
GTCGACGATGTCGATCAGCTCCGCCTTGCTGAGCAGATCGGTCCGCTGCCGGGCACGCTTGAGCGCGAGATCGGTGCCGAAGCGGCCCTGCCGCTCCGCCACGAACTGGCGTAGCGCGGCCTCGCCCTGGCCCTGCTCGCAGACCACGTCGACCAGGCCCAGCTCGTGCATCTCGTCGGCGCTGCGGCTCTTGCCGTCCTCGATCAGCAGCCGCGCCGTCCGCTCGCCGACCCGGCGACGCAGGAAGCTGTGCGCCCCCATGCCCGGAAACAAATTGAACAGAATCTCCGGCAGCCCGAACTTGGCCTGACGCTCGGCGATGACGATGTCGTTGGTCAGCATCGCCTCGAAGCCGCCGCCGATCGTGTCGCCCTGGACCAGCGCCACGGTCATCATCGGCAGGTCGAGCGCCCGGTAGTTGTCGTACAGGATGTCGATGCAGCGGTAGGCGTAGGCGCGCAGCGCGCCTTCGTCCTGCTCACGGATCAAGCGGGTGAAGCCCGCGAGATTGCCGCCCATGTTCCAGGCCGTGGTCGAGCGCGAGGCCCAGACCAGATGCCGGAACGGCATTTCTTCCCGCGTGCAGTTGCTGAACGCGTCGCGCAGCCAGTCCTGGAAATGCCGCAGATCCGCGAGCAGCTCCGTGGTGAAGCATGCCCGCTCCGGATGCAGGAAATGCGCCCACAGCATTCCGCTTTCGGGCTCCAGTCTCGTGACCAGATTCGTGTATTCGAGTTCGAGAGTATCGCTTCGAATAATTGGCAGACGTGATGGCTCCGGGAAGTTAACGGCAAAGAATCCCGGCCGATTGTCATTATCGATACGACCGATGAGATTGTGGAACTCGTTGTAAGCAACGGCCATGGGGCTAACTCCCGTGCTCTCGTGCCAGACGGATAGCAATGCCGAGATGGCTTCGCTGGATCCACGTCTATTGCTGTTCAAGGACAGCATCATTTAATCTGCGAAAAATTGGACTGCAAGTAATTTTTTCTCCTTCTAATTGCAATTATTTAAGAAGAAAAGTAAAATTGTGTTTTCATACAATTTTAGATGAAGTTATATTTACTTTAGATTGAATCGGCACGGTGGATATGTTCCGAGAACCGAACGAGCAGGCTCAACTTCCGCGAGCATCGCAGGAAGCGCTTAAGGAAGCGTGAAGGCGGCCCGGGACGCCGACGTTCTGCCGAGAAGCCGACCGAATCGCCGGCCGGCGCGTCAGAGCCGTTCGGACGACGCGCCGGACCCGGCCCGGGCCGGCAGCGGCACGCTCAACCACCAGTCCATATGATTTGTGCAGCAGAATCGATGCCAAGGCGTCCGCGGCGCGTGTCGGCGCCGCGCGGGCGTGTGCCATCGGCCACTACCCGGCCGTGGCAGGGCGTCCGGCCGACCAGAAAAACCCGATCGCTCAGCCGCGACCGATCAGCCAGAAGCTGGAGGCCAGGGTCAAAGCCAGCAAGACGACCCAGGCCGGCGCCGGCCACATCGCGGCGGAACCGGCCAGGCGGGAGAACGCCCCGCGGCAGGCGAACAGGAGCGCGGCCAGAACCAGCAACAGCCCGGCCAGCCAGGGCGCCCCCGTCAGCAGGGCAGCGGCGGCGGTGACGACGAGCAGGATGCAGACCCACTGCCTGGCGGTGCCGAGCCCCTGGGCCAATCCCCGCGCCAGCAGCAGGAGCGCGATGCCGCCGGCGATCTCGAGCACACGCGCGGCTTCGGCCAAACCGAGCGGGGCGAGCCAAGCCGGCGTGTGTGGTATGTGCAACACAGCCACGGTAATCATGGCCACGCCGGTCAGGAAGGTCACCGCGGCCGCGGCCAGCGCGGTGTGCCGGCCGAAATCCAGGCGGCAGGACTCGAGCATGCGGTGCAGCGCCACCCGCCACCGATGCAGCTCGGTCAGCGTCAGCACCACGACGCCGCAGATCAGCGGCAGCAGGTAGTAGATCCCGCGGAAGGCGAGGAGCGAGCCGATCAGCGGCAGGGCCTGGGCGTCGGTCGGCTGCACCAGCAGGACGACCGCCGATTCGAACACGCCGAGGCTGCCCGGCACGTGGCTCATCAGGCCGACCACGATCGAGGCCATGAAGATGGCCAGGACCTCGAGATAGCCCAGCCCGAGCTCCGCCGGCAGCAGCACGTAGAGGGCAGCGGCGACGGCGACGAGGTCGGCCACGCCGAAGAAGATCTGGATCAGCGTCGCGCCGGCGTCGGGCAGGATGAACTCGCGATTCCGCCAGCGCAGCGGCCGGTGGAAGAAGCCGCCCCAGACGACGTACGCGGTGACCAGGGTCAGCGCGGTGGCGGCGGCGACACGCCACAGCCAGGGCGGCAGGCTGGTGGCGTCGGCCAGGCGGTACGGCTCGATCATCACGACAGCGCCGGCAAGCGTGGCGACGCCGAGCGTGAAGGTGGCCGTGAAGTACATCTGCACCTTGGCCACGTCGGTGATCCCGAGGCCACGGTCAGCGTAGAAGTGGTAGCGCAGGGAGGCGCCGATGACGAAGGCGAACCCCGTCGAATGGGCGATGGACTGGGTGGTGAACGAGGCCAGGCTCAGATGGCGCAGCGGCATCTTGCGACCGATCAGGCCCAGCGCGGAATACTCGTAGCCGACCAGCGCCGCGAAGCTCAGGAAGGTGAACAGGACGGCCAGCACCAGGCGGTAGCCGCTGACCTCGGCGAGTTCGGCATGCAGGTCGGCCAGATGGTAGCGGCGCAACGTGCTGTGCAGGACCCATATCGCCAAGGCGAACATGGCTGCACCGACGACGTAGGGCAGCCAATGCCGCAGCCCGTCGCGGAACGCCACGAGGCGCGGGTGACGCAGGCCGGCACCCTGCTCGGTGTCGGCACGATCCTTCACAAGCTTCACGTCGCTGCGCGCTCCGGCCGCCCAACCAGCGTGCGGCTCTGCTCACGGCCGTCGGCGGGAGCGAGCCCACGGCCGGTTTCCGCGTTGCGCCCCACTCCCTCCACACTCCTCATCTCGCTCGTCGCGGATGCGCGACCACCCGCCGGCGTTGGGGTGGAGGTAGCCGCTATGCCGGACGAACGCAACCGTGCCCCCGAGCATGCCGGACCGCGCCGGCCACCGATGGGCGGCATCCCTCCCTCGCACGGCGCGCGCGTCGCTGCTAGAAAGCCCGCCGTCCGCGCCATCCGCAGCCGAGAGCCGCCATGATCCCTCGCTACAGCCGTCCCGAGATGGCCGCCATCTTCGCGCCCGAGGCCAAGCTCGGCATCTGGCTCGACGTCGAGCTGGCCGCCGCCGAGGCCATGGCCGCGATCGGCGTCATCCCGGCGGCACCGGTCCGCACCCTCGTGGCCAATGCCACCGCCCGCCGCGCGGCGCTGATCGATCCGGCCCGGGTCGAGGAGATCGAGGCCGTCACGCGTCACGACGTGATCGCGTTCCTCACCCATGTCGAGCAGATCTGCGGCGAGGAAGCGCGGTTCCTGCATCTCGGCCTGACCTCGTCCGACCTGCTCGACACGACGCTGGCGATCCAGCTCGGCCGGGCCGCCGACCTGATCCTGGCCGACCTCGACGCGGTGCTCGCCGCCCTGCGCCACCGCGCGTTCGAGCACAAGCTCACGCCGACCATCGGCCGCAGCCACGGCATCCATGCCGAGCCGACCACCTTCGGGCTCAAGCTCGCGGGCCACTATGCCGAGTTCGACCGCGACCGGGCGCGCATGCGGCAGGCACGCACGGAAATCCTCACCTGCGCCATGTCGGGGGCGATCGGGACGTTCGCCAACATCGACCCGCGCGTCGAGGCGGCGGTGGCCGAGCGGTTCGGCCTGCAGCCCGAGCCGGTCTCGACGCAGGTGATCCCGCGCGACCGCCATGCTGCCTTCACCGCGGCCCTGGCATTGATCGCGTCCGCGGTCGAACGCCTGGCGACCGAGGTGCGCCACCTGCAGCGCACCGAGCTGCGCGAGGCCGAGGAGTATTTCTCCGCCGGGCAGAAGGGCAGCTCGGCCATGCCGCACAAGCGCAACCCGGTCCTGTCGGAGAACCTGACCGGACTCGCGCGCATGATCCGCGCCGCCGTCATCCCGGCGCTGGAGAACGTGGCGCTGTGGCACGAGCGCGACATCTCGCACAGCTCGGTCGAACGGGTGATGCTGCCGGACGCCTGCATCCTCGCCGATTTCGCGCTGGCCCGGCTCGCGCGCATGATCGAGCAGCTCGTCGTCTACCCGGAACAGATGCAGCGCAACCTCGACGCGACGCACGGGCTCTACAGCTCGCAGCGGGTGCTGCTGGCGCTGACCGAGGCCGGGCTGCCGCGGCAACGGGCCTACGAGCTGGTGCAGCGGCACGCGATGCAGGCCTGGCACGCAGGCCGGCCGCTGCTGGACCTGCTCGCCGCCGACCCGGAGGTCGTCGCCCATCTCGACGCGGCCGCACTCGGCCGCCTGTTCGATCTCGATCACCATCTCGCGCATGTCGATCTGATCTTCACCCGCGTCTTCGGCAGCTCGACCGCAGCCTAGCGCGCGCCGCCGGCCGTGCTGGTGCGATGCGTCGGCGGGGCGGACAGCGGGTTCTCGGGCCAGGGATGCTTCGGGTAGCGCCCGCGCAGCTCCTTGCGCACCGCCGGGTAGCCGGTGGCCCAGAAGCCGGCCAAATCCTGCGTCACCGCGACCGGGCGGCCGGCCGGCGACAGGAGGTGCAGGGTCAACCGCGTCCTGCCGCCGTTGACCACAGGCGTGGCCGTCAGGCCGAACAGCTCCTGCAGCTTGACCGCGAGCACCGGCGGATCGCTGGTATAGTCGATGGCCGCATGGCGGCCGCTGGGGACGGCCAGCCGCGGCGGTGCGAGGCGGTCGAGCGTGTGGCGGGCGGCGTGGTCCAGCCGGTCGAGCAGGATCGCGCGCAGATCGAGCGCCGCCACCTCGACCAGACGCCGCATGCCGACGAGGTGCGGCCCGAGCCAGTCCGGCATCTCCGCCAGCAGCGCCGCATCGCCGAGATCGGGGAACTGGTCCGGCGCGTCGCGCCGCACGAGCGCGACCCGTGCCTGGATCTGACGGGCGGCATCGGTCCACGGCAGCCGGTCGATGCCGCGGGCCGCGACCACCCTGGCCAGCACATCGGCCATGCGCCGCGGATCCGCGCCGGCGAGCGGCTGCTCCTTGAGCAGCAGTGCCCCGAGCCGGGTCACACGCCGCGCCAGCAGAGCACCCTCGCGGTCGTCGAAGCCGATTTCGTCCTCGCTCACCAGCCGGTCGCCGTGCAGCCGCTCCAGCCAGCCGGGGCTCAACGGGGCGGCCAGCCGGATGCGCGCCTCGGTCCCACGATCGTCGAGCTCGGCCACCGCGAGCCACGGCTCGCGCGCGAGCGGATCGGCGGCCTCGAGCCTGGCTCCACGGCCGTTGACGAGCCGGAACGCGCCCGTGCCACCCGGGCGGGCCTGGGCCAGCCGGTCGGGAAAGGCGAGGCTGGTCACCGCCCCGACCTCGTCCGCCCGTGCCGGAGCGAGCTTCCCGCCCAGCCGCCGGGCGAGCTGGGCCACGACGCGCTGCGCTTCGCTGCCCGGGCGGATCAGCTCCAGCCGGCGGGCCAGATCGGCGTCGGTCCGCTCCCGATCCGGATCGCGGCCGCCCAGCACGGCCGCCAGCGCCACGGCGGTCCCGGCCATGCCGTGCGCGCCCGCGCGCAAGACCATGTGGGCGAGACGCGGGTGCAGCGGCAGCTCGGCCATCGCCCGGCCGTGCGCCGTCACCGCGCCGTCGGGGGCGAGCGCCTCGAGCTCGGCCAAGAGGTTTCGCGCCTGCGCGAACGGGCCGGCCGCCGGCTGGGTCGGGAACGCGAG
>JBDHTW010000156.1:0-5837 GCA_039808865.1 Geminicoccaceae bacterium | reverse complement strand
AACTCGGTGTGGACACGTCGGAATTGCCGAGTGCGGAGGTTCGGTGCGGAACGAGCAGCCGGCGCGCCCAGAATTAGCTTCAAAAGCAAGCAAGATCGTCTTCGTTGCAGCTTCAAGTTTTGCCAAGGCTGTTCACGACACTGCGAGTCGGCTTGGGAAGCGCATCGTGCTTATTGATGGTGAGCAACTTGCAGCTCCAAATGCTTCGGTATGACGTAGGCATTCGGATCGAGGAGACGTTTCATATCGAGAAAATTGACGATGACTTTTTGTCGATTTCTCATTTGCGAGCGGATCGACGGCAGCACAGGTTGGGCCTGATGACAAAAATCAAATCGAGGCGCCTTGATTTCCGCTATTCTCTGGCCGATCTGCTTGCTGCACCTGCACCGTTGGCGCAAATGCGCAGACATGGAGACGAGTGATGAGCGAGCCATGGCTGTACCAACTGCGCATCGACCTGGCCGAAGCGCTGGCGCCGGCCTTGCGCGAGCGGCCGAGCGACCCGGCCCTGGGGGCGCTGCCGGCGATCCTGCGCCGGCACGATGCCAAGGCGGTCTGCCAGTACGATGCGTTCGCGGGCTATGTCGCGGAGGCGGAGCGGCAGGGCGTCGAAAACTTCCCGCTCCATGCCTGGACCAAGGCCACGATCGAGAACCCGGCCAAGAAGGCGAAGTACCTGAAGTCGTTCACGCTCTACATCGACGGTGAGGAGGTCTATCCGCGGGCACCGGCCGAGGCGCTGGAGGCGGAGCTGCGGCCTCTGGTCGGCCAGGGCGTGATCGAGCGGCTGGCCAAGCACGACACCAACCCAGCCAACAACCCGCAGCCGCCGCGCGCACCGTGACCGGACAGGCAGCGCGCCACGAGGACCCGACATGATCGAGGGCGGCATCATCCAGATCGCGTACGTCGTGCGCGACATCGAGACCGCCATGCGGCGGCACTGGGAGGTCTGCGGGATCGGGCCCTGGGACGTCTACGAGTTCGATGCCTCGAAGGTCGACGACTTCATCTACCGTGGCCGGCCGGCGACCCACAAGGCGCTTCTGGCCCTGGCCTGGCGCGACGGGATGCAGCTCGAGCTGCTGCAGCCGGTCGCCGGCTACTGCATCTACGACGAGCATCTCGAGCGCAAGGGCGAGGGGCTCCACCACATCAAGCTCTACCATGCCGATTGCGCCAAGGCCGTGGCCGACTATGCGCGTCAGGGCTACCCGGTGATCCAGAGCGGCCGCTTCGATCAGGACGAGCACTACTACCTCGATACCGAGAAGGACTTCGGCTACGTCATCGAGCTCGGCAATGCCGGCCGCATCCCGGGCCCGGATCGACGCTACCCGCCGGCATGAGGTGCGCATGCCGGGCGGGAACGGCCGGTCGCGCGGTCGCAGGTCGGGGCGCGGCCGGTTGCCAGGGCCACCGTTAGGTCTCTAAGGTCCGGGCCGATCGAACGATCGACGGTAGAAGCAATTTTCCTCCCGGAGGCACGAGCATGTCCGATCGGCGTAAATTCATCAGCGGCGCCGCGGTAGCGACCGCGGGCGCGGCGGCAGCGGCCGCGTCCAGCTTCCCCAAGCCCGCGATCGCGCAGGGGATGCCCGAACTCAAGTGGCGGTTGACCTCGAGCTTTCCCAAGTCCCTGGACACGATCTACGGGGCCGGCGAGGTCCTGGCGAAGACCGTCGCCGAGATGACCGACGGCAAGTTCCAGATCCAGGTCTTCGCCGCGGGCGAGATCGTCCCGGGCCTGCAGGCGCTGGATGCGGTCAGCAACGGCACGGTCGAGATGTGCCATACCGTCTCCTACTACTTCGTCGGCAAGGACCCGACCTTCGCGCTGGCCTCGGCCATCCCGTTCGGCATGAACTACCGTGGCCAGAACGCGTGGCTGAACGCGGGTGGCGGCATGGACATGCTCAACGAGTTCTTCGCCAAGTACAGCGTGCACGGCATCACCGCCGGCAATACCGGCGCCCAGATGGGCGGCTGGTTCCGCAAGGAGGTGAAGACCGTCGCCGACATGAAGGGCCTGAAGTTCCGCATCGGCGGCTTCGCCGGGCAGGTCCTGACCAAGCTCGGCGTGGTGCCGCAGCAGATCGCCGGCGGCGACATCTACCCGGCGCTGGAGAAGGGCACCATCGACGCCGCCGAGTGGGTCGGCCCCTACGACGACGAGAAGCTCGGCTTCTACAAGGTCGCCCCCTACTATTACTACCCGGGCTTCTGGGAGGGCGGGCCGTCGCTGACCGCTTTCGTCAACAAGGCGAAGTACGACGAGCTGCCGTCGATCTACAAGGCGGTGCTGAAGTCCGCGGGCGACACCTCGACGGTGGTGACCCAGGCCAAGTACGACGCGCTGAACCCGCCGGCGCTGAAGAAGCTGGTGGCGCAGGGCGCCCAGCTTCGGCCGTTCTCGGTCGAGATCCTCGAGGCCAGCTACAAGGCGGCGAACGAGGTCTATGCCGAGACCTCGGCCAACAATGCCGATTTCAAGAAGATCTACGACAGTTACGCCGCGTTCCGTGGCGACCAGTATCTGTGGTGGCAGGTCGCCGAGTACACCTATGACGGGTTCATGATCCGCGCCCGCGCCAAGGGTTAGGCATCGGCCGGGCCCTCTGCCGGCCGCACCGTGCCGGAAGAAGGCCCGGCCTTGGCAAGCTCGGCGCAGCAGGCGACCAGGCGGTCGATCTCGGCCTCGCTGTTGTAGTAGTGCGGCGAGGCCCGGACCAGGGTCGGCAGGTGGCGGCGCTCGGCGTCGATGCGGGTGCTCGACGGCTCCGAGGCACCGATCGTGATCCCGGCCATTGCGGCGGCGGCGACGACCGCACGGGCCGGGTGGCCGTCGAGCGTGAAGCTGACGATGGCCGACGGGGCGATGCCCAGGTCGCGCACGGCGACGCCGGGAATGGCGGCCAAGCCGGCCCGCAGCCGGCCGGCGAGCAGCCGGCAGCGGGTCTCGATCGCTTCCAGGCCCAGGGCCAAGGCGTAGTCGACCGCGACGCCGAGGCCCAGCCGGGCCGCATAATTGTTCTCCCAGGTCTCGAACCGGCGTGCGTCCGGCCGTAGCGCGTAGCGATCGCGGGCGATCCACGGGGCGGCGAAATGGTCGAGCATCGGCGGCACCAGCCATTCCAGCAGCTCCCGGCGCACGTAGAGAAAGCCCGTGCCGCGTGGACCGCGCAGGAACTTGCGGCCCGTGGCCGAGAGCATGTCGCAGCCCAGCTCCGCGACGTCGACCGGCATCTGGCCGACGGCCTGACAGGCATCGAGCAGGTAGGTGATGCCGTGCGCGCGGGCGAGGCGGCCGATGGCGGCCGCCGGGTTGACCAGCCCGCCATTGGTCGGGATCCAGGTGATCGCGATCAGCTTGACGCGCTCGTCCAGCATCCGGGCCAGGGCGCTCACGTCGAGCTGGCCGCTGGCCTCGCTCGGCACCACGTCGATCACCGCCCCGGTCCGCGCGGCCACCTGCAGGAAGGCCACGTAGTTGGCCGCGTACTCGGCCTCGGCGGTCAGGATGCGGTCGCCCGGTGCGAACGGCAGCGCGTAGAACGCCATCTGCCAGGCCACGGTCGCGTTCTCGGTCAGTGCGATCTCGTCCGGTGCCGCATTGAGCAGGCGGGCCACCGAGGCGTAGACGGCGTCCAGGCGCGCCGCCTCCTGCGCGGCTGCGGCATAGCCGCCGATCATGGTCTCGAGCTCCAGGTAGCGCTGCATGGCCGTCAGCACCGGGGCGGGCATCAGCGCCGCACCGGCATTGTGCAGGTAGGCGAGCTGGGCCGTGGCGGGCGTGTCGGCACGGAGCCGCGCGAGGTCGAGCAAATTCGTTTCCTTCGGCGCTGGTGTCTTGACCCAGCTTAACCGCTACGCTGCCGGCGACGGTAGCGGAGGAAGTGCCATGCACGACGATCCTCGGGATGCGCCGACGGGCGGCTGCCAGTGCGGCGCCGTCCGCTATCGGGTCGCGGGACCGCTGCGCGAGATTTACGTCTGCCACTGTCGTGAGTGCCGCAAGCAGTCGGCTTCGGCTTTCGGCATCTCGGTGATCGTGCCCCGTGCCGCCGTCCGGCTGACCCGTGGCAGCCCGCGCTTCTGGTCGCGCCCGACCGACGGCGGCCGGCGTCTCGACTGCGCCTTCTGCCCCGACTGCGGCACGCGCCTCTGGCACCAGGGCGGCACGGACGGCGCCACCCTCAGCATCAAGGGTGGTTCGCTGGACGAGCCCGTGGATCTGGCCGGTGCCATCCACATCTGGACCGCGCGCATGCTGCCGGGAATCGTGCTGCCGCCCGGGGCGGTGACGTTCCCGGGCGAGCCGGCCTGAGCTCGACCGCCCGACGGCTTCGGGAGCGAAGGCCGGGGGACGAGCGTCGGCCGCGTTCCGCCCAACGCACGATTGCCCCGAAGCAATTCGGCGGTTAGATTCGGCGCCATGCGCTCCGCTCATGTGAGCCGTGCGCCAATGCATGAAGGAAAGGGAGGTCGGGCGAGATGACCGACAGGCGGAGCGTGCTGACGGGCACGGCGGCGGCAGGTGTGGTGGCAGCGGCGAGCTTGCCCCGGCCCGCGGTGGCGCAGGGCACGCCCGAGCTGAAATGGCGGTTGACCTCGAGCTTCCCCAAGTCTCTCGACACGATCTACGGGGCGGCCGAGGTGTTCGCCAAGGCCGTGGCCGACATGACCGACGGCAAATGGCAGATCCAGGTGTTCGCCTCGAACGAGATCGTGCCGGGACTGCAGGCGGTGGATGCGGTGACCAACGGCACGGTCGAGATGTGCCATACCGCGTCCTATTACTTCGTCGGCAAGGATCCGACCTTCGCCTTCGGCACGGCGGTGCCGTGGAGCCTGAACAGCCGGCAGATGCAGGCGTGGCTGTACGAGGCGGGCGGCACCGACCTGCTCAACGAGTTCTACGCCAAGTACAACATCTTCATGCTGCCGTGCGGCAATACCGGCTGCCAGATGGGCGGCTGGTTCCGCAAGGAGATCAAGACCGTCGCCGACATGAGCGGTCTCAAGATGCGCATCGGCGGCTTTGCCGGCAAGGTCCTGACCAAGCTCGGCGTGGTGCCGCAGCAGATCGCCGGCGGCGACATCTACCCGGCGCTGGAGAAGGGCACCATCGACGCCGCCGAGTGGGTCGGCCCCTACGACGACGAGAAGCTCGGCTTCTACAAGGTCGCTCCGTACTACTATTATCCAGGTTACTGGGAGGGTGGTCCGCAGCTCAACCTGTTCTTCAATATCGGCAAGTGGAACGAGCTGCCGAAGGTCTATCAGTCGATCGCGGTCAACGCCGCGCATCATGCCAACACCTACATGCAGGCACGCTACGACGCGCTGAATCCGGGCGGCCTGCGCAAGCTCGTGGCCCAGGGCGCCCAGCTCCGGCCGTTCTCGCCCGAGATTCTGGAAGCGTCGTTCATGGCCGCGCAGCAGGTCTATGCCGAGACGGCGGCCCAGAACGCCGACTTCAAGAAGGTCCTCGACCACGTCATGGCGTTCCGGACCGAGGAATATCTGTGGTGGCAAGTCGCCGAGTACAGCTTCGACAGCTACTCGATCCGGCTGCGCGACAAGGCCTGATCCATCTGCACGCGCCATGGCGACCCCGGCCGTACCGGCCGGGGTCGAACTTTGTTCAGTTGTTGGCCGGCGCCGAACCATCCTGCGGGGCTGCACCTGCCGGCGGCTCCAGGCCGGGCAGGGCCGGCGGGGCCGTATTGGCAGGCGGCTCGAGCCCGGGCAGGGCCGGCGCCGAGCCCGACGGCGGCTCGAGGCCCGGCAAGGCCGGCGGTGCTCCCGGCGGCTCCAGCCCGGGCAGCCCG
>JBDHTW010000155.1:0-5839 GCA_039808865.1 Geminicoccaceae bacterium | reverse complement strand
ACCGCGCCCGGGCCGAGATGGCCGTGGCGGTCCTGGATGCCCAGGATGCGGGCCGGGCCGGCGCGGGTGACGATGGCGATCTCGTAGAGGCTGTACTCGCGCGCGATGCCGCCGAGCGCCGAGGCGGCGCGGGCGCCCTGGTGGATCGTGCCCAGCATGTCCTCGCGGAAGGTCCGGTCCATGAGCAGGCGGATCAGATGCGGGTAGGTCGTGAACGGCGCGCCGTTCGGGTGGTCGGTGGTGAGGAACACCCGCCACGGGTCCTCGATCAGCAGGAACAGCTCGAGCCCGACGCACCATTGCAGCGCGTTGACGAAGTTGCGGTCGCGGTAGTGGAACGGCAGCACGCCGCAGCCGGCCTCGCACTCGATGTCCATGGCGACCCACTTCTTCGGGCTGGCGAAGCGGGCGTTGCGCACCTGGCTCATCGTGTCGCCGGACGCGGTCACGGTCTGGCCGAACATCACCTGCCCGACGTCGACCGAGACGTTGGGGCTCTTGTTGACCAGCTCGGCGATGGCGGCGGCCCCGCTCGAGAACTTGTGCCGGCCCTCCTTGCCGTAGGCGTGGAACTGCAGGTGGGTCAGGTGGACCCTGCGGCCTTCCATGCCGGCGATGGTGGCGAGCGTGGTCGCGTCGCCGCCGGGCACGCCGAGATTGCAGCCGTGGACGTGGATCGGGTGCGGCACGCCGAGCCCGGTGAGCGCGTCGGCCAGCGTGAGGAGGATCTCGCGCGGGGTGATGCCGTAGAACGGCCCGGCCTCGTCGAGGTCGAGCCGGCGGCCGTTGAACTTGAAGGCGCTGATGCCGCCCGGGTTGACGATCTTGACCGCCAGCGCCTGGGTCGCGTGCAGCGTCCAGGCGACGTAGTCGCGGATCGCGTCCGGGCCGGCCTTGGCCTTGACCAGCTCGAGGAACAGATCGTCGTTGCCGAGCAGGACGTAGGCGCCTTTGTCGAGGAGCGGGATGTCCGCCATCTCCTGGTGCGCCTGGCGGGCGTTGACCGGCAGCATGGCCGGCTCGAACGCCATGGTGTAGCCCATGCGCGCGTAGGCGTAGCCGGTGGTGAAGGTGGACGGGCTGCAATGGCCGCTGCCGCTGCGGCAGCCGCCGTGCCGGGGCTGGACGTGGGCGCGGTGCTCCTCGGGCAGCAGCATCCGCGCGATGTTGACCTTGCCGCCGCCGATGTGCGAGTGCAGGTCGATGCCGCCCGGCATGACCACCTTGCCGGCGACGTCGATGGTCGCGTCGGCCCTGCCGTCGGCGGGCGGTGGCACGATCCGGCCGCCGTCGAGCCAGAGATCCGTGACCGCACCGTCGATGCGGTTGAGCGGGTCGTAGACCTTGCCGCCGGCGAGCTTGGTGATCATGGCCTCTCCTCGGGCAGGGCGAGCTCGGCCGCGATGCGGCGCAGCACCAGGGCAGCGCTCGGTAGGCCCAGATCGCGCAAGGGTCGCAGCGGCAGGCTGACCACGCCGTCCTGCCGGTGGATGCTGCCGGCATGGTCGAGCCCGGGCGTGCCGACCGGGATCGCGACCGCGACCGCGCGCTCGGGCCGGAGGCCGGGGCCGTGCAGGGCGACCGTCGGCACCGTGGTCGCGGGCACGGGCTGCTCGCCGATGCTGCCGAGCCAGAACAGGCGGTCGACGCCGCCCGCCTCCACCAGGGCGGCCGTCGACCAGCGCACCGGGTCGTGGTCCGGACCGCCCGAGGCGAAGCTCGTCCGCAGCGGCAGGCCGGTCTGCCAGGCGCAGACCTGGTTGGTGCCGATGACGTTGTCGGGGGCGGCGAGGGGCAGGGCGGCGCAGCGGCCTTTGGCGTTGAGCTCGCGGGTGAGGCCGGCGAGCGTGCCGGTCAGGAGGTCGGGCTGCCGCCCCGCGAACGCGCCCGCGGCCCAGACGATGACCGCGTAGCGCGCGGCCGCGAGGCGGTCGGCCAAGGCGCGCAGCTCGGCGACCGCCAGGCCCGCCACCTCGGTGGCGGCGACCTTGGCCCCGGCTGCGAGCGCGCGCAGGACGGCCACGATCTCGGGCAGGCGCTCGGCCGGGCCGGGCAGGGTGGTGATCTCGGCGCCGCTGCCCTCGGCCGGGCGCAGATCCTGGCCCAGATAGACGAGGTGCCGCCGCAGCGGGCCGAACAGGGTCGCCCGCGGGGCGAGGCAGCGCTCGACCAGGCGCGGCGCCAGCGCTCCGCCGTCGGTGCCGACGAACAGGACGAGATCGGCGCGGTTGCGGACCTCGGCCAGCGTGCCGGCGACCCAGCCGCCGTCCTGCTGCGCGCGCAGGTTGGCGATCAGGCCGCGCGAGGCACCGTGGTCGACGATGCCGCCGGTGCGCTCGGCGAGCTCCAGCACCGCGCGCATGCCGCCGACGTCGGTGCCGAGGCCCGCGAACAGCGGCAAAGCGCTGCCGCGCAGGAGCATGGCCGCTCGCGCGATGGCCGCATCGAGCGTGGCCGGCACTCCGTCGATGCTGGGGACCAGCGTCGTGGCCGGCCGCGCGAAGCCCACCCGGGCGAGCGCGCAGTCGGGTCCGACCAGCTCCAGCGCCGCCCCGTCGCCGGCGACCTCGAGATCGTCGCACGCCAGCGAGCAGAACGGGCAGACCACGTCCGTGAACGTCCGCGGCACCTGCATGGGCGCGTGCCTCCCCGGCTCTTGCCTGAGCGGCGAGCGTAGCCTTCGCGACCCGCCAGGGCAATCCACCCGCTCGGGCGGGCGCCGGGCCGACCTGCGTCGTGCCGGCTCAGCCCTTGGGCTTGTCGTATTTCACGTAGGCGAAGCGCAGATCGTCCTCGGGCGTGCCTTCGAGCGCGCCGCCGGCGAGACGCGGCTGCCAGTGCACGACCTCCTCGATCTTCTTCGCCAGCTCGAAGTCCTTGTCGGTCAGGCCCTTGTGATCGTGGGTCATCAGCCGCACCTCGACCCAGGCGTAGGATGCGGTGAGGTCCGGATGGTGCCACGCCGCCTCGGCCAGATGGCCCACGGCGTTGATGACCATCAAGGTGCCCTTCCAGCTGTTGGTACGGTAGCGCCGCCGGATCCAACCATCCTCGAGGTACCAGTGCGGCAGTTCCGCCGCCAACCGCGCCCTGGCCTCGTCCTCGCCGTAAACCTTGAGCTTCGCTGCGGCCATCGCCGTGCCTCCCGCGAACCGTGCCACCCGTCGGCACGTCCCAACAGGTGGGGTGGGCAGGCGTCGCGGCCAATCATGTTTCCTGCCCGGCCATGCCGCGACCAATGCCGAACGGCCGGGCCGAGGCGTCGGCGGTTGTGGGTAAGTCCCTGCCGCCGATCCGTTTTGCCCGGGCTGGCCATGGCCGCGATGGCTGGATAGGTTCCCCGGAACGGCTTGGAGCGCTGCCGGTCGACCCGTGGCGTGCCCGGCTGCCGGCCGCAACTCGGGAACGTCGTGCCATGGACATTCGCCAGCTCCGCTACTTGGTCAGCCTCGCTCGGGAGCGGCATTTCGCGCGCGCGGCCGAGGCCTGCGGCGTCGCCCAGCCGACCCTCTCGGCCGGCCTGCGCCACCTCGAGGAGAATCTGGGCGTGATGGTCGTCGAGCGCGGCAACCGCTTCAAGGGGCTGACGCCCGAGGGCGAGCGCGTGCTGGCCTGGGCGCAGCGCATCCTGGCCGACTGCGACGCGCTGGAGCAGGAATTGATCGGCGCGCGCAAGCGGCTGGCCGGCCGGATCAGCATCGGCGTCATCCCGTCGGCGCTGGCGATGGTGGCCAGGCTCACCTCGGCCGTGGTCACGGCGCATCCGGGCGTGGGGGTGCGGCTGCTGTCGCGCAGCTCGATCGACATCCAGCGCGGGCTCGACGATTTCGAGCTGCATGCCGGCATCACCTACCTCGACAACGAGCCGTTGACCCACGTGCGCAGCCAGCCGCTCTATGCCGAGCGCTACGTGCTGCTGGTCAGGCCGGACCGGGTCGCCGGCGCGCGGACCGGCATCGGCTGGAGCGAGGTGGCGCAGCTGCCCTTGTGCCTGCTGGTGCCGGAGATGCAGAACCGTCGGATCGTCGATGCGGCCTTCGCCAAGGCGGGCGTGACGCCCGCCCCGGTGGTGGAAACGGATTCGATCGCGGCCCTGGTCAACCATGTCCGCGAGGCCGGCCTCGCCGCCATCGTGCCGGATCATCTGGTGACCCGGCTCGGCCTCGACGCCACGCTGTCCGCGGTGCCGCTGACCGCGCCGGAACTGGTGCACAGCGTGGGGCTGGTGATCGCCGACCGGGTGCCGATGCCGCCGTTCGTGGCGGCCCTGTGGAATGCCGCCCAGACGATCGGCGGGACCACCCCGGTTCAGGCCGGCCCCGGCTAGTCGCGCAGGCTCGCCCCCGGCCGTGCCGGGCGCTTGGACGACGGTGCCGCCTGCGCCACGCCGATGGCGAGCAGGGCCGCGAAGGTCACGGCCACGGCCGGGATCTGCAGGCTGAAGTCGACCAGTGAATGCAGGCCCACGAGCAGCGTCGCCCCGACGGCCGCCAGCGCGAAGACCTGGTTGCGCTGGCGTGCGAACATCGCCCGTACGCAATAGGCGAACAGCAGCACCGGCCCGACATAGAGCAGCAGCGTCGCCGGGATGCCGAGCTCGACCAGATGCTCGATGTAGGTGTTGTGCGCCTTGTCGACGACCCCGTCGAACCGCTCGTCGCGGTGCTGCGCGAAGGCCGGCTCGAAGCTGCCATAGCCGTAGCCCTGCCACGGCCGCTCGCCGACCATACCCAGCGAGACCTGCCAGAAGGTCAGGCGGCCGGCGACCTCCAGGTCGTAGTTGGCGTCGACCTGCCCCAGCCGCTCGAGCGTCACCCCGCCGCTGGTGCTGAGCAGCCCGGCGCCGATGACGACCGTCGCCGCGGCGACGCTGGCCGCCACCAGCGGCCGCGGCCGGGTGACCAGGAACAGCAGCAGCACGACGACGACGACGGCGAGGCCGGCGCTGAGCAGGCCGCCACGCGAATGGCTCTGCAGGGCCGCCATCGCCAGCAAGCAAAAGGCCAGCAGCAAAAGGCTGCGCTGGTCGAGCAGGTGCGTCACCGCCTGGGTGGCGATGCGCTTCACGTCGGCCATGCCGCGCGCCTCGAGGAACGGCTCGGCCAGGAGCGCGAGGCAGATCATCAGGCCGAGATTGACGTAGGTGGCGAAGGTGTTGCGGTTGATGAAGGTGCCGGTGGCGTCGCCGACATAGTCGGTCTTGACCAGCCAGAAGATCATCTCCCAGCCGGTGAGCTGCATGACGAGGCCGTAGACGGCGCAGGCCGTGGTCGCGACCAGCACGACGCGCAGCAGCAGCCGGGCTCGCGCGGTGTCCTGGGCGAGGCCGAGCACGACCCAGAACACCGCCGCATAGGTCAACAGCCGCATCAGGCCCTCCCGCCCCGCCGCGGCATCCAGCCCGACCATCGGCACGACCCCCTCGAGTCCGCCATGGGCGAGGACCGGCGTCCAGAACGTGTTGGCGAGGAGCCAGCTCGCCGTTTCCGCCGGCAGCGTCTGCAGCAGCGCCCAGGCCCAGACCGGGATCGTCGCCAGCGCCGCCACGGGCACCACCCAGGGCAGTTGCCGCCGCTGCGTCTCCGGGGCGAGCCATTGTCCCACCGCCTGCAACGCCAGCAGCAGGGCGGCCCACAGCGCCAGCAGCGTCCAGGCCCACGGCCGGTTGCTGCCCAGCGGGACGGGCGCCCAGACCAGCATCGCCACCGTCAGCCAGAACGTCGTGGCCGCCAGGATCTGTCCCGTCCGCTGCATCGTCACCTCGACCATCTCGCCGACATCTCGCCTAGCCGGCACCACTGACTACCAGTTGGGCGGGCGCCGGCCAATCGATCGTGCC
>JBDHTW010000154.1:0-6007 GCA_039808865.1 Geminicoccaceae bacterium | reverse complement strand
GGACGTGCCGGTCACCGCCATGGATCTGACCGCGACCATCGTCGAGGCCGCGGGCGGCAAGGCCGATGGGCTCGACGGGGTGAACCTGGTCGGCGCCCTGCACGGCACGGCCGTGCCGCACAGCTGCCTGTTCTGGGGCAACCAGCAGAACGGCGCCACGCGCTGCGGCGACTGGAAGCTGCTCGTGCAGAACGGCCGGCCGCAGCTGTTCGACCTCGCCACCGACCTCGGCGAGAACGACGACCTCGCCGCTGGCAACCCGGACGTGGTGACGAGCCTGGGCCAAGCCCGTGCCGGCTGGCTGCGCACCCTGGCTCCGCGTACGTGGTAGGCTCGGGCAAAACGGGTCGCCAGAGCTGCGGCGTCGCTCGGGCCGACGTCGCCTAACCGCGGCCGCGGTAGGACGGCACGCCCTGCTCGGGCAGCCAAAGTCCCTCGGGCGGCAATCCCGTCTGCCAGAACACGTCGATCGGGATGCCGCCGCGCGGATACCAGTAGCCGCCGATCCTCAGCCAGCGCGGCTCGACCGCGGCGACGATACGCTTGGCCACCTCGAGCGTGCAGCCCTCGTGGAAGCCGCCATGGTTGCGGAAGCTCGCGACGAACAGCTTGAGGGATTTGCTCTCGAGCAGCCACGCTCCCGGCACGTAGTCGATCACCAGATGCGCGAAGTCCGGCTGGCCGGTCACCGGGCACAGCGAGGTGAACTCCGGGCAGGCGAAACGGACGAGATAGGCGATCTCGGGCTCCGGGTTCGGCACGCGCTCGAGCACGGCCTCGGCCGGCGAGGCGGGCACGGTCGCGGCCCGGCCCAGCAGGCTGAGCTCGGCCGACGGCAGGACTGGATCGGGCATCGACGGGCATCCCTCGCAGACGGTGACGCACCCCTGGACCCCAGCGCCCCGCCTGTCCAGCAGCACTGGGGCGCCAAGGCAAACGCCGGCCCGGTCGCCGACAGCCGGATCGGGGCGCGTTCTTCAGGCCGCCAGCGCCAGCGCCTGCTCCAGATCGGCGATGATGTCCGCCGCGCTCTCGATTCCGATCGACAGACGGACGACCTCCGGGCCGGCGCCGGCGGCCACGAGCTGGGCCTCGTCGAGCTGGCGGTGCGTGGTCGAGGCCGGGTGGATGATCAGCGAGCGGGTGTCGCCGATGTTGGCGACGTGGCTCAAGAGCCGGCAATTGTCGACCAGCCGCACGCCCATCGCGTAGCCGCCCTTGACCCCGATCGTGAACACCGAGCCCAGGCCGCGCGGGCAGTACTTCTCCAAGAGCGCCGTGCGGTTCTGCGGCAGGCGTGGGTAGGACACCCAGGCCACGTGCGGGTTCGTCGCGAGCCAGGCGGCCACCGCGTCGGCGTTGGCGACGTGGCGGTCCATGCGCAGGGGCAGCGTCTCGATGCCCTGGAGGATCAGGAACGCGTTGAACGGCGACAGGGCCGGGCCCATGTCGCGCAGGCCGATCGCCTTGTTGCGCACGGTGAGCGCGAAATTGCCGAAGGTCTCGAAGAAGCGCAGGCCGTGGTAGGCGGCGGTCGGCTCGGCCATGAGCGGGAACTTGCCGTTGCCCCAGTCGAACCTGCCACCCTCGACGATGGCCCCGCCGACCGAGTTGCCCTGGCCGCCCAGATACTTGGTCATCGAATGGACGACGATGTCGGCGCCCCACTTGAGCGGTTGGCACAGGTAGGGGGTGGGCAGGGTATTGTCGACGACCAGCGGCAGGCCGTGTGCATGGGCGATGGCCGCGATCGCCTCGATGTCGGCGACGATGCCGTCGGGGTTGGACGCGCTCTCGATGAACACCGCCCGGGTCTGCGCGTCGATCGCGGCCGCGAAGTTCTGCGGCTCGCGCGGATCGACGAAGCGGGCCTCCCAGCCGAACTGCGGGAAGGTGTGCGTCATCTGCGCGATCGAGCCGCCATAGAGCTTGGAGCTGGCGACGACGTTGTTGCCCGGCTGGAGCAGGTTGAGGAACGTCAGGAACTGCGCGGCGTGGCCGGAGGCGGTGCAGCAGGCGGCCGTGCCGCCCTCGAGTGCCGCCAGGCGCGATTCGAGCACCGAGACCGTGGGATTGGTCAGCCGGGTGTAGATGTTGCCGAACTTCTGCAGGTTGAACAGCGCGGCGGCGTGGTCGACATCGTCGAACACGTAGGAGGTCGTCTGGTAGATCGGCACGGCCCGGGCGCCGGTCGTCGGATCGGGCTCGGCACCGGCATGGATCGCCAGCGTCTCGAAGCCGTAGGTCCGCTCGCTCATGTCCAGCCTCCTCGCAGCCGTGTGGCGCGCCCGTCTAGCGCATGGCCGCGGTCCGGTCCAGCCGCGGCTCAGCCGCCGTGCGCGGCGCGCGAATCCGGGGGCGCCTGCTCGCGCTCGCGCAGCCCGTAATCCCGCTGCACCTCGGCGACCCGCAGCCGGTAATCCTTGAACATCCGGCCGCGCCCCAGGGCCTGGGCGGTGCGGTGCTCGCCGAGCCGTCGCCAGTTGGCCAGCGCCGCCTCGTCGCGCCAGATCGACAAGGACAGAAGCTTGCCGGGCTCGGTCAGGCTCTCGAACCGTTCGACCGAGATGAAGCCGTCGATCCCGGCCAAGTGCTGGCGCAGCGCGGCGGCCATGTCGAGATAGCGGCCGCGATGCTCCGGATGCGGCCAGACCTCGAAGATCACGGCGATCATGCCTCGTCCCCTTTCTCGGCGCCCCGGCGGTGGGGCCGCGCTCAGCGCGCCTTGCGCCAGACCAGGGCGAAGCTCACCGGATGATGCCGGTAGCGCGCCCATTTCGGTTTCTTGTCGAGCCAGGCCTCGTCGACGATGCCCTCGTCCATCTCGACCAAGGCCCAGCCTGTGGCATGGGCGGCCCGCACATGGTCGCTGAACAGGTGGACGTGGCTCTCGATCGTCGCCTGCTGCCCGTCGTGACGCGCGAAGTGGGTCGGCACGCCGTTCATCAAAAAATGCGGATGGTAGCCGACCAGGACGAAGCGCCCGCCGGGACGGGTCACGCGCGCCACCTCGGCGTAGAGCGGCCGCAGATCCGGCAGATGCTCGTCGGCCAGGGATTCCACCACGAGATCGTAGGCGTCCCCGGGCAGGCCGGTATGGCGCAGGTCGGCCAGGAACAGCCGGTCGTAGCAGCCGCGACGCTCGGCCCTGGACAGCATCTCGGGCGTGAGGTCCAGGCCGTCGAGCCGGGCGATGCCCTGCGTGCGCAGCCACGCGCCGACGCGCCCGGTGCCGCAGGCAAGATCGAGCCCGTCGGCGCAGCTCGCCCAGTCGAGCGTCCTCAGGCGCGCCAGCAGGCGCAGATCCATCTCGTCCTGGACCACGCCGTCATAGGTCGCGGCCCATTCGCGGTAGCCGTCCCGCACCGGCAGCACGGGATAGCGGCGCTGGTCGAACAGGGCGTGATCCATCGGTCGATCCGTATGTGTCGGGCCGGGCGCGGCCCCGTCAGAACAGGCCACCCTTTTTCCGCTTGAGCTGCACCGCCGCGCCGCGCTTGGCCGAGACGATGCCGCGATTGACGCCGAGCCAGCCGATCTCGCCGAACAGGCGTCCGTACTCGATCTTCGGGCAGCGATCCATGATCACCTCGGCGCCTTGGGCGCGGGCGCGCTCGGCCGCCGCGTCGTCGCGCACGCCGAGCTGCATCCAGATCACCTTGATCCCGAGCCGCACCGCCTCGTCGGCGACGGCGCCCGCCTCCGAGGAGCGGCGGAAGATCGACACCATGTCCGGGACCAGCGGCAGGCTGGCGAGGTCGGGATGGACCGTCTCGCCGAGCAGGATCTCGCCGGCGCTGCGCGGGTTGACGGGCAGGACGCGATAGCCCTTGCCCTGCAGGTAGAGCATGGCGAAGTAGGACGGTCGCATCTCGCTGGTCGAGGCGCCGACCATGGCGATGGTCTTCACCTGCTCCAGGATGCGGCGGATCTGGCTGTCGTCGTAGACGAGAGGAGCCTGGGTCATGATGCTCACAAGCGCGGGCGGCCGGGACGAGGCTTCGGATGTAGGCGGCAGCGAGGGAGACGCCAAGTGACACACCCCCATCCACCGATCGAGGCGCTGACCGAGGTCTCGACCGCGTCGATCACCACGATCCTGCTCAAGCGCGGGCTGCGCAACATCTGGCTGCGGGGCACGCGCCCGCTGCGGCCCGGCCAGCCGCGCCGCGTCGGCCGCGCCTTCACGCTGCGCTTCGTGCCGGCGCGCGAGGATCTGGCGACACCGGAATCCTGGGCCTCGCCGACCTCGACCCGGGCCGCCATCGAGGCCATGCCCGCGGGCTGCATCGCCGTCGTCGACGCCAACGGGACGACCGATGCCGGCATCTTCGGCGACATCCTGTGCGCGCGGATGGCCAGGCGCGGCGTGGCGGCGCTGGTCACCGACGGCGTCGTGCGCGACCTCGCCGGCATCGGCAAGGTCGATCTTTCGGTCTGGTGCGCCGGCGTCGCCGCCCCGCCGTCCGTGGCCGGCCTGACGTTCGTCGGCTGGCAGCAGCCGGTGGGCTGCGGCGGGGTGGCGGTCTTTCCCGACGACGTGATCGTCGCCGACGACGATGGTGCCGTCGTCGTCCCGGCGGCCCTGGTCGAGCACGTCCTGACGGCGGGCCTCGAGCAGGAGCGTCTCGAAGCCTGGATCATGGCCGAGGTCGAGCGTGGCGTGCCGCTGCCCGGGCTCTATCCACCCAGCGCCGAGACGAAGGCGCGCTACGAGGCGGCCAAAGGCACCGCCGCCGGCGGCTAGGCCTCCCGGCCACGCCGGGCGAGCACGTAGAGGGCGATGCCGGCAGCCACGGCGACGTTCAGGCTTTCCATCCGGGGGTCGATCTCGAGCCTCGCCAGAAAGTCGCAGCTGTCGGCGACCAGCCGCCGCATGCCCTCGCCTTCGCTGCCCAGCACGAGCACGGCATGGGCCGGAAGTGCCAGTGTCTCCAGGGCGGCCGGGCCGGCGGCGTCGAGGCCGACGATCCAGTAGCCGCGCTGCTTCAGCTCGCCGAGGGTGCGGGCGAGGTTGACCACCTCGGCGATCGGCAGCAGGTCGAGCGCACCCGAGGCCGCCTTGGCGCAGGCGCCGTTCAGCTCCGCGCTGCGCCGCTGCGGCAGCAGCACACCCTCGACACCCAGTGCCGCGGCCGTGCGCAGGATGGCGCCGAGATTGCGCGGGTCGCTGACCTGATCGAGCGCGAGCAGCAGCGAGCGCGGTTCCTGGCCGAACTCGCTCGGATCGCGCTCGGGCAGCGGCCCGACGCTCAGCGCCAGACCCTGATGCGGCGCGTCCGGTGGCAGGATCTGGCCCAGGCGCTCGGCGGGCACGACTTCGATCGTGACCCCGCGCGCCCTGGCCGTGGGCTCGACCACCGGCAGTGCCGCGTCGGTCGCGAGCAGCCGGTAGCAGGGCCGATCCTGGTTCGCGAGGGCCGCGGCGATTGCATGCTGGCCGTACAGCCACAGGCGGCCGGCTGGGGTGGACGTGGTGCGCGGCGGGCGGTGACCGGCCTTCCCGCCGGGTGGACGGGCGGGCGGCATGTTCGGGCGACGGCTCACGGCGCTCGGTCTTCCTGGCTGGATTGTTGACAAGCGTTCCGAAACGACCATATTCCGCCCGCGCTTTGCTCCCGGCGCCTTGGCACGGAGGGGTGGCCGAGCGGTCAATGGCAGCAGACTGTAAATCTGCCGACTCACGTCTACGTAGGTTCGAATCCTACCCCCTCCACCATCCACTGCAAGCAGGACAAGGCGCAGATCGGCAGCGGGCGGGTGTAGCTCAATGGTAGAGCTCCAGCCTTCCAAGCTGGTGGTGAGGGTTCGATTCCCTTCACCCGCTCCAATGCCGCCCGGTCCGAGCACGACACCGCCCATCGCCAAAGGACGCGCAGGAGCCGTAGATGGCCAAGGAAAAGTTTTCGCGGACGAAGCCGCACTGCAACATCGGGACGATTGGTCACGTTGACCACGGCAAGACGACGCTGACGGCGGCGATCACGAAGGTATTGGCGGAGCAGGG
>JBDHTW010000153.1:0-6169 GCA_039808865.1 Geminicoccaceae bacterium | reverse complement strand
CCTTGGCGCGCGGCATCGCCCAGCTGCGCCAGCGCCTGGGCTGGCCGGACGCCCCGGACCCCGCCCGCCAGGCCGTGCTCGACGCCCTGCGCCCGGTCGCCCTGGCGCTCCTCGGCGAGGGCGAGCCGAACGAGGCGGTCGCCGCCTTCGAAGCCTGGTTCGAGGCGCGCACGGGCGGTAGCTTCTGGGCGCTGCTCGACCAGCCGGTCCAGGACATGCCGGTGGTGGATTTCTAGCTGCTGCACTGGCTCCGGGCGTCGGCCGTGACTGACGCTCGACTCTATGCTACAATGTAGCTACATCTATGC
The DNA here is from genome assembly GCA_039808865.1 of Geminicoccaceae bacterium. Taxonomy (GTDB): domain Bacteria; phylum Pseudomonadota; class Alphaproteobacteria; order Geminicoccales; family Geminicoccaceae; genus Benzoatithermus. The sequence continues at coordinate 5,861 of JBDHTW010000153.1, read as the reverse complement.
CATGTGTGGGAGAGGAAGCCATGACCACGGATGCCGTCGTCAGAGCCCGGATCGAGGGACAGGTGAAGGAGAAGGCCACTGCCGTTCTACATGAGATGGGGCTGTCCGTGTCGGATGCCATTCGTCTCATGCTGGTGCGCGTGGCTGCCGAGAAGGCCCTGCCGTTCGAGGTGAAGGTGCCCAACGCCAAGACCGAGGCCGCGTTCCGCGCCAGCGACCATGACGAGGATGTGATTCGCGCCGAGGATACCGACGACATGTTTGCCAAGCTTGGGATCTGATACGGTCGCCTAGCTTCGTCCGGCAGTTCGAGCGGGACGCCAAGCTGGCGAAGAAGCACGGCAAGGACATGGCAAAGCTGGCCGCCCTGGTCGACATGCTGACCAGGAACGAGGCTCTGCCGCCGCGCCTGCGGGACCATGCGCTGACCGACAACTACGTCGGACGGCAGGAATGCCACCTGGAGCCTGACTGGCTGGTGATCTACTGCCTGATCGGCGACGACGAGGTCCGGTTCGAGCGCATGGGAACCCACGCCGACCTGTTCAAGTGATCGCTCCGGGCCGCTAACCGTTGCCGACGACCCGCACCCCCTCGACCTCGCCCGTCACCCGGCCCACCTGCGCGGCAGCCGGGTAGCCGGCCGTCCTGATCTCGGCCAGGAGCCCGGCCGCCGCGTCCGGCGCGCAGGCGACCAGCAGGCCGCCGGAGGTCTGCGGGTCGGTCAGCAGGTGCCGCTGCCATTCGGGCAGGTCCGCCGGCAGTGCCACCTCCGCACCGTAGCTCGCCCAGTTGCGCTTGGAGGCACCGGTGACGTGACCGGCCCGCGCCCACTCGCGGGCGCGGGCGAGGAACGGCAGGGCCTGGGCGTCGAGCTCGATGCCCAGGCCGGCGCCGCGCGCCATCTCCAGCGCATGGCCGAGTACGCCGAAGCCGGTGACGTCGGTCAAGGCATGGACGGAATCGTGGCGGGCGAGCTCGGCGCCGATCCTGTTGAGCTGCGTGGTCGAGCCGAGCATCGCGGCGTAGTCGGCCGGCTCCAGGCCGTCCTTCTTGAGCATGGCGGAATAGACCCCCACACCGAGGGGCTTGGTCAGCAGCAGCGCGTCGCCCGCCCGGGCCATGCTGTTGCGGCGGAGCCGGTCGGGGTGGCACAGGCCGATCACAGCGAGCCCGTAGATCGGCTCCGGCGTGTCGATCGAATGGCCGCCGGCCACCGGGATGCCGGCCCCGGCGCAGGCCGCGGCCCCGCCCGCCAGGATGGTGGCCACGGTCGCCACCGGCAGCTTGCCGAGCGGCATGCCGAGGATCGCCAGCGCCATGACCGGCCGGCCGCCCATGGCGTAGACGTCGGAGATCGCGTTGGTGGCCGCGATCAGCCCGAAGTCGTACGGGTCGTCGACGATCGGCGTGAAGAAATCGGTGGTGGCGATGACGCAGGTCTCGGAATCCACCTGCCAGACAGCGGCGTCGTCGGCGGTCTCGGCGCCGACGAGCAGCTGAGCGAACGGGCCGGCCTTGGCCGTGTCCGCGAGCAGTTCCTGCAGGACCGACGGCGCCAGCTTGCAGCCGCAGCCGCCGCCATGGGCGAGGCTGGTCAGTCGGGGAGCGAAGTCGTCCATGGCGGAATCCGGCGAGGGGGCCATCGCCGCTGGTCTATGCCCGGTGCGTGGGCCATGGCAAGGCACGTCGGCTTCAGCCGTTGCGCCCTGCGCTCGCGCGTGGCTATCCTCGCCGCGGGGAGGCCGAATGACGATGGCAGGCGGCGATGACGGGCCGGCGGTGCGGCTGCTCGCACGAGGAGTCGGCAAGTCGTTTTCCGGCGTCAGGGTGCTCGATGGCATCGACCTCGCGCTGCGGGCCGGCGAGGTTCACGCCCTGGTGGGCGAGAACGGGGCGGGCAAGTCGACCCTGGTCAAGATCCTCAGCGGGGTGCATGGCGAATACGATGGCCAGATCCTACTCGACGGCAGTCGGGTCCGCTTCGCGGGCGTGGGCGACGCGGAGCGCCACGGCGTGGCGATCATCCATCAGGAATTGAACCTGGTCCCGGAGCTGGATGTCGCCGGCAACATCTTCCTCGGCCGGGAGCCGCGCGTCGCCGGGCTGCTGCTGGACCGTCGCGCCATGCTCCGCGCGGCGCGCGAGCTGTTGGCAAAGCTCGGGCTCGATCTCGACCCGGAGCGCAAGGTCGGCCGGCTGCGCGTGGGCGAGCAGCAGGTGGTCGAGATCGCCAAGGCCCTGTCCCTGGACGCGCGTATCTTGATCATGGACGAGCCGACCTCGGCGCTGTCGACCGCGGAGGCGGAGCGCCTGGAAGGCATCGTCCGCCAGCTCGCGCGCGACGGGGTGGCGATCGTCTACATCACCCACCGGTTGGACGAGGTGTTCGCGCTGGCCCGCCAGGTGACCGTCCTGCGCGACGGCCGCAAGGTCCTCACCGCTCCGGCCGCGGAGCTGAGCCGGAGTGCCATCATCAAGGCCATGGTCGGCCGCGAGCTGAGCGAGATCGGCGCGGGCGGCGGCGCGGGGCAGGGGCGGCCGGCGCTCGAGGTGCGGGAGTTGACGATGGTGGCGGTCCGGCCCGGCGCGCCGCCGCGGCGGGTGGTCGACGGCGTCAGCTTCACGGTGCGGCGGGGCGAGGTGCTCGGCATCGGCGGCCTGCTCGGCTCGGGCCGGACCGAGATCCTGGAGACGATTTTCGGCGTGGCCGACGGCGAGCGATCCGGCTCGGTGCTGCTCGACGGGCGCCCGGTGACGATCGATGGTCCGGAGCAGGCCAAGGCGCAGGGTCTCGCCTTCGTCACGGAAGACCGCAAGGCGACGGGTCTGGTGCTGGACTTCCCGATCCGGGCCAATGCGGCACTGCCCTCGCTGGGGCGCTTGGCCAGGTTCGGCTTCACGAGCAAGGGGCGCGAGACGGCGCTGGCACGCGAGGCCATCGCCCGGCTCGGCATCCGCTGCACGGGGCCCGAGCAGGAGGTGGCCGGGCTTTCGGGCGGCAACCAGCAGAAGGTCGTGCTCGGCAAGTGGCTGGCGACCACGCCGCGGGTCCTGCTGCTCGACGAGCCGACCCGGGGCATCGACGTGGGGGCCAAGCAGGAGGTCTACGCGCTGATCGACCGCCTGCGGGCGGCCGGGGTCGCCATCGTCATGGTCAGCTCCGAGCTGCCGGAACTCCTGCTGCTGGCCGACCGGGTCCTGGTCATGTGCGAAGGCCGCCAGACCGGCATCCTCGACCGTGACGCGGCCACCCAGGAGCGGGTGATGGAGCTGGCCGCCCCCAAGTCGCTGGGCGGGCGCGCGGCGTGAGCCTGCTGCGGCTCCTCGCCCGCACCAAGCTCTACTGGGGGCTCGGTGCCATCTTTCTCGCCGGCGTTCTTTTCTCGCCGCACACCTCCAAGGGTGCGAACATCTTCCTCTCCTACGGCAATCTGGCCGACGTGCTGCGCCAGGTGTCGATCACCGGCATCGTCGCGGTCGGCATGACCCTGGTGATCCTGACGGCCGGCATCGACCTTTCGGTCGGCTCGGTGCTGGCCTTCGGCTCGGTCCTGTGCGCGATGCTGCTGACCCAGCCGGGTTGGACCCCGGCCGCCGTCATGGGCATTCCCGCCACCGCCCTGGTGCTGTTCGTCGCGACGTTCTTCCTGGTTCGCTTCGTCGCCCGCAGCGTCGCGAGCAAGCCGGACGTCGCGGTCGGCCATCGCGAGCTGGAAGTGCGCCGGCCGCTGGCCGATCGATGGCTGCCGCTGGCCGCGGGCTGCGGCGTGGCGGTGCCGGTGACCCTCTGGTGCGCGCTGCAGGTGCCCGACAAGCTCGGCGTGCTCGCGGTGCTCGTGGTCGTGCCGTGCGCCGGGCTGCTGGTCGGCGCGTTGAGCGGTGCGATCATCGTGCACGGCCGGCTGCAGCCGTTCATCGTCACGCTCGCCATGATGGTCGGCGCGCTCGGCGCCGCCCGGCTGACCGCCGGTCAGGACAATGCGGTCCTGCCCGTCTACACGGGCTCCAACGCCGTCGCCGAGTTCGATGCCCTGCGCAGCGTGGTGTTGGGCATCGTGCCGGTGCCGGGCCTGTTCTTCCTCGGCACGCTCGCCGTCTTCCTCGTATTGCTCAACGGCACCGCGTTCGGCCGGTACGTCTACGCCATCGGCGGCAACGAGGAGGCGACCCGGTTGTCGGGCGTCCCGGTCGGCCGGGTCAAGATCGTCACCTATGCGCTCTCCGGCATGCTGGCGATGATCGCGGGCGTGCTCTACGTGGCGCAATACCGCCAGGGCAAGCCGGACGCGGGCTCCGGGCTCGAGCTCGACGCCATCGCCGCCGTGGCGATCGGCGGGACCAGCCTGGCGGGCGGCAAGGGCGGGCTGGCCGGCACCTTCGTCGGCGTGCTGATCTTCGGCCTGCTCGGCAATATCCTGCAGCTCAACAACATCACCTCGAATCTGCAGCTGCTGCTCAAGGGCATCATCATCGTGCTGGCCGTGCTGCTGCAGGAACGCGACTTTCGCCTGCTGGCGGCCCGTCTGTTGGGTCGCCGCCGAGGAGCCGCCCCCGGATCCGCCGTCGCCGGGCGCGGGCCGAACACCAACGACGGCCAGACAAGCATCAGGGAGACCGCGCATGAAGCGCCGTGAGCTGTTCGGAACCGCAGCCGTGCTTTCGCTCGGGGCGGGCACGCTGCTGGTGCCCGCCGCCTTTCGCCCGGCCAGGGCGCAGGCCAAGTGGCGCATCGGCTTCTCGCAGGTGACCACGATCGAGCCCTGGCGGGTGCAGTTCAACAAGGACATCAAGGCCGAGGCGGCCAAGCATCCGGAGGTCGAGCTCTTGATCTCGGACGGCGAGGACCGCACCGAGAAGCAGGTCGCCGACGTCGAGAACTTCATCACCCAGCAGGTCGACGCGCTGCTGGTGTCGCCCAAGGAATCGGCCGGCCTGACCGGCGTGGTCGAGAAGGCGATCGACGCCGGCATCCCGGTGTTCGTGCTCGACCGCAACGTCGAGACCGACCGCTACACCCAGTTCATCGGCGGCGACAACGTGCTGATCGGGCGCGCCGCCGGCGAGCACGCGGTGAAGCTGCTCGGCGGGCCCGGCCAGGCCAAGGGCAACGTCGTCGAGATCTGGGGCAATCCCGGCACGCAGCCGGCGCACGACCGCCACGACGGCTTCCACGAGTTCACGGACAAGGAGCCGGGCATCACCAACCTGCTCGACCAGCAGAGCGCCGACTGGAAGCAGGACAAGGCCTACGACGTCATGGCGACGGCGCTGCGCAACCACGAGGACATAGCGCTGGTCTACGGCCACAACGATCCCATGGCCTACGGCGCCTATCTGGCGGCCAAGGACGCCGGCCGCGAGAAGGACATCCTGTTCCTGGGCATCGACGCGCTGCCCGACGAGGGGGTGCGCTGGGTGGCGAACGGCGAGCTCGCGGCGACGTTCCTCTATGCCACCCCGGGTGCGGAGGGGCTGCGGCAGGCGGTCAAGTTCCTGGGCGGCGAGAAGGTGCCGAAGACCATCACCCTGCCGACGATGACCGTGACCAAGGACAATGCCGGCGAGATCCTGAAGGCAAACGGCTTGTGATGCCGGGCGACGGGGCCGGCATCGCGTCGGCCCCGTCGGCCGCAGGGAGCGCGCCGGACTTGCGCCGCATGGCGTGAGGGTGGGATAGGAGCGTCGGCCCTATCGGGGGGCCGGTGCGGAGTGTTCATGCGGCTTTACGACTATTGGCGCAGCTCGTCGGCCTATCGGGTCAGGATCGCCCTGCGGCTGAAGGGCATCGAGCATCAGCAATTGGGCGTGAATCTGCGCCTGGGCGTGCAGCGCACCCTCGACTACCTCGCGCACAACCA
>JBDHTW010000152.1:0-6264 GCA_039808865.1 Geminicoccaceae bacterium | reverse complement strand
CCGCATGATCCGAACTGCCAAGCCGGCGTCGGTCCGCTCCGCCTGAAGCGAGGCGCATCTCGGCCCTCCATCACCGCACCAGCCTCCATGCACCAACGCCACCATGGTAGCGACCTTCTTACTGAGGGTGCCGCATGTTCGTCCTGAGGCCGCTGGCGCAGAGGCCGATCGCTCTTTTGTGGACAGGCCAAGTCCTGGCCGCGATCGGCGCAGAATTCTACATGGTCGGCATAATCTGGCTGGCGGTAGGATTGATCGGTCGGGATGCGGGCTACGTCGCAGCCTTGCAGGCCGGTGCGCTGCTGCTGGGAAGCTTGTTGGGCGGCATCCTCACGGACCGTTGGCGGCACAGTTCGACCATGATCGCGGTGGACCTGCTGCGGGCCGGTCTGATGTTCATCCTCTCCCTCGCCAGCCTGACACACGCGATGAACTTGCCTCTGCTGGCTGTCGTGGCGGGTTGTGTAGCTCTCGCGACCTCGGCCTTCGATCCGGCCTTGCAGGCGACCTTGCCGGTGCTCGCCCCTGATCCTGCCCTGCGCCATGCCGCCAACGGGCTATTCGATGCGACCAAGCGGACGGCGCGCATCCTCGGGCCGAGCTTGATCGCCCTGGTCAACGGCATCCTGCCGATCGGCCAGTTCTTCACCTTGACCGCCGTGACGTTCCTCCTTTCGGCAGTCGCAGTGTTTGCCGTCGCCGCCCAGCTGCCTGCCTGCCCGCGTCATCAGACGACCAAGGGTGTTGCTGCCGTGAAGGATGGGGTGTTCGGGGGCATCCACGCCGTGCGGGGCCATACGGTGATGATTTACGGCTTGGTCGCGAACCTGATCGGCAATGCCGCGTGGGCAGGCGGCATGCTGCTGGGGATGGTGCTCTTCCTGCGCGAGACGCACGCCGACCCACTGACGACCTATAGCCTGATGATGATGGCCTACGGCATCGGCAACCTGGGGACCAACCTCATCCTCGCCAACTTCAAGCCGAGCCGGCCGGCGCTGTGGCTCGTGGTATCCAAGCTGGTCTTCGGGCTGGGCGTGCTTTTTCTACCTCTGGCGCCCGACCGAGTCTGGCTGATGCTGCTCGCCGCCTTCGCGGCGACGAATGGTCCATTCGAGAATCTCGCCATGCTGCACCTGATGCAGAGCGATTTCCCGCCATGGCAGCTGGCGCAAGTTTATCGGTTGCAGATGAGTGCCGTCGTCCTGGGCTTGTTGTTGGCCTATCTGGCCGCTCCGACCTTGTTCGCATGGTTCGGTTCTGCCCCGGTCATCATGGCCGCCGGCGCCGCCACCCTGCTGACGGGCTGCGTCGGGATCTTCCTCTTCCGCTTCGTGCCATCACCGAGCGGCTCATCACGATCCCAGGCGTCAGCACCCTCTCGGCCGCGATCATCATTGCCGAAATCGGGGTCGATATGACCCGCTTCCCCACCGCTGCCCATCTCGTCTCCCGGGCCGGCCTCTGCCCCAGGAACGACGAGAGCGCCGGCAAACGCCGTTCGCCCAAGCTCTGCAAGGGCGCACCCCGGCTGAAGAGACCTTACTGGTCCAGACCGCCTAAGGAACGCTTCTCTCGTGGTCATCGGGCTCGCGCACCAAAACGCTGTTCGCAGCCAATCCAGGTCAAGCGGCAATGATCTCGGTCCAAGCCCCAGGCGCAATCCATCCAGGTGCAAAGCCGCCGATGGTTGCGGCTTGCTACACTTACCGGGGCAGCAGGTTCGTCCGCGCGAGATCGAGCACCTCCTCGCCGCTGCCGCTCATCACGGCGCGCAGCAGCCACAGGCTGAAGCCTTTCACCTGCTCCAGCCCGATCGTGGGTGGCATGGACAGTTCCTGGGTTGCGGTCACCACATCGAGAAGGGCCGGCCCCGGATGCGCGAGAACCTCTGCCACGGCGCCGGGCAGATCGCCCGGATCCTCGACCCGGACGGCATGGATGCCCATGGCCCGGGCCATCGCGGCGAAGTCGGGATTCTGCAGGTCGGTGCCGAGCTCGACGAAGCCTGCCGCCTTCATCTCCAGCGCCACGAAGCCGAGCACGCCGTTGTTGAAGATCACGACCTTCACCGGCAGCTTCTGCTGCGTGAGCGTGATCAGGTCGCCCATCAGCATGGTGAAGCCACCATCCCCGGACAGCGAGATCACCTGCCGGCCGGGCTGGGCCGCCTGGGCGCCGATCGCGTGCGGCAGGGCATTCGCCATGGAACCGTGCGCCAGCGAGCCGACGAGCCGGCGGCTGCCGTTCATCACGAGATAGCGCGCCGCCCAGATGGTCGGCGTGCCGACGTCGAAGGTGAACACGGCATCCTCGGCCGCCGCCTCGCTGACCAGCCGCGCCAGATATTGCGGGTGGATCGGCGTGCGCCCCGGCGTCCCCTGCGCCAGCCGGTCGAGCCCGGCACGCGCATCCTGATAGTGGGCGCGGCTGGCATCGAGGTGGCGGCGGTCGGTCTTGGCCGCGAGCTTCGGCAGCAAGGCCTCGATCGTCGCGCCGACATCGCCCACCAGACCCAGATCCAGCTTGCAGCGCCGGCCGAGATTCTCGGCGCGTATGTCGACCTGGGCGATCGTGCAGTCGGTCGGCAGGAACTGCTTGTAGGGAAAATCGGTCCCGAGCAGCAGCAGGGCGTCGCAGGCATGCATGGCATGGTAGCCGGACGAGAAGCCGATGAAGCCGGTCATGCCGACATCGTAGGGATTATGATGCTCGACGTGCTCCTTGCCGCCGAGTGCGTGCACGATCGGACTCTTCAAGGTCTCGGCCAGCGCCATCAGCTGCGCATGCGCCCCGGCACAGCCACGCCCGCAGAAGAGCGTGACCCGGTCCGCCCCGTCGAGCAGGCGCGCCAGCGCCTCCAGCTCGGCCTGCCCCGGCCGCACGACCGGCGGCGCCGGCACGAGGCCCGGGTTCGGCGACGTGCCCCGCTCGGGGGCGGGGCGCAGCGCCACGTCGCCCGGCAGGACGAGCACGGCGACACCGCGTAACCCGACGGCGGCGCGGATCGCATTCTCCAGCACGTACGGCATCTGCTGCGGTTCCGCGACCAGCTCGCAATAGACGCTGCACTCGCGGAACAGGTTCTGGGGGTGCGTCTCCTGGAAATAGCCGCCGCCGATCTCCGCCGAGGGGATCTGCGCCGCGATCGCCAGAACCGGCGTGCGCGTGCGCTGCGCATCGTAGAGCCCGTTGATCAGGTGCAGGTTGCCGGGCCCGCAAGAGCCGGCGCAGACGGCGAGCCTGCCGGTCAGTTGCGATTCACCGGCGGCGGCGAAGGCGGCGACCTCCTCGTGCCGGACGTGGACCCACGCGATGGCGCCGCTCCGGCGCAGCGCCTCGGTCAGCGCGTTGAGGCTGTCGCCGACGACACCGTAGATGCGCTCCACACCGGCCTGCGCCAGCGTGGCAACGATCAGATCGGCGATGTTCCCGCTCATCCTCTTCTCTCGCAGCTGGGCGGACGAGGCACCGCGCGACAACGGCGATGTCCGCTGATGGTGGGACCGTAGGAAGGCAACGAAGATCATCGCTCGTAGGTTCTCTTCGCCCCTTGGACATCCGGCCGTCAACGCCGCAGCCAGGACTCGATCGCGATACCGCCCGGCCGCGACCGATCCGTTCCGGGGACCATGGTCATGCAGCGGGCGCAGAATGTCCAATCGAGCCGGCAGATGGACAAGCCTAGCGGACCGCGTTCATGCTTGGCCGGTCTCGACATCACGGAGCGGAACCCTTGCACCTCGAGCATGTGCGCAGCGCGACTGCGTCTCGACCATCCCACCGGCGGCATTTGTCCGGCGCCTACTGCCCGTCCGAGGGCCGATGACGTTCCGCGATATACTCCGCGCACCCGCCTTCCACGCCACGACGGTGGTGGCGATCGTGGCGATCGCCTGGGTCGTGGCAGGCCACTGGAACAGCTGGACCGGAGCAGCACGCTACCAACGCACCGACGATGCCTATGTCGCGGGCGACGTCACGCCCTTGGCGGCGAAGGTTGCCGGCTACGTGAAGCGTGTCCTGGTCGAGGACTACCAGGGCGTCAAGGCCGGCGACCCGATCGTGGAGATCGAGCCGTCGGACTATCAGGCCCAGCTCGACCTCGCGCTTGGCAATCTTGCCGCGGCAGAGGCAGCTCTGGCGCAGATCGCCGATCGCCGCCTCGTCCAGCAGACCCTCATCCAGCAAGCGGTAGCTACGATCCAGGCGACGCAGGCCGAGGTCACCCGGGCCAATCTCGAGGCACAGCGCCAGACAGCGCTGCTCAGAACGCAGCTCGAGGGCACCGAGCAGCGCGTGGAGCAAGCCAAAGCCGAGGCCGAAAAGCAGCAGGCGACGCTGCTTTTGAACCAAGCGCAGCGCGACCAGCAGGTGGCGCTGCTCGGCGAGCTCGACATCCAGGAGAAGCAGCTCGCGGCTCAGCTCGCCTCGGCCCGGGCCCAGGTCAGCCTCGCGCAGAACGATCTCGGCTACACCCGCATCGCGGCACCGGCGGACGGCATGGTCGGCGCCCGGCAGGTTCGCCCCGGCCAGTTCGCCAACGTGGGGACGCAGCTGATCACGCTGGTGGCGCTGCCGAACCTCTGGGTGCAGGCGAACCTGAAGGAGACGCAGATGACCAACGTGCGCGTGGGCAACCCCGTGCGCGTCACCGTCGACGCGTTTCCGCAGCTCGTCCTTGTCGGAAGGGTGGCGAGCTGGTCGCCGGGCACGGGCAGCCTCTTCGCGCTGCTGCCGCCGGACAATGCCACCGGCAACTTCACCAAGGTCGTGCAGCGCGTGCCGGTCAAGATCGTGCTCGATCCCGATCCCGCCCTCGGCCCCCTGGTCAGGCCGGGGATGTCGGTGATCGCCACGATCGACACGCGGACGCAGGCCGAGGTCGCGGGGCCTGCGGCCGTGGCGGCAGCCCCATGATCCCGGCCCTGGCGGTCGATCGCGGGGCCCAGCCTGCCCCTGCCCTCGCCCGGCTCCGGCCCTATGTCGGGCTTCTCGGCGTGATGCTGGGCTCGATGATGGCGACGCTCGGGACCCGGGTGACCACGTTCGGGCTGGCCGATCTGCGCGGCGCGCTCGGTGCCGGCTACGACGAGGGCGCGTGGATCACGACCAGCTTCGGCCTGGGGCAGCTCATCTCCGGCATCTCCTGCCCCTATCTCGCCTCGGTCTTCGGCGGCCGCAGGGTCCTGCTCGGCGGCATCCTCGTCTTCTTCACGGCCAGCCTGCTCGGCCCGCTGTCCTCGAACCTCGCGGCCTTCCTCGCGATGCAGGTGCTGGGCGGGCTGGGCTCGGGCGTGTTCATCCCGCTGACCATCATCTTCATCCTGCGCCATCTGCCGAAGTCATTGCTGATCTACGGCCTTGCGATCTATGCGATGAACTCCGAGTTCTCACAGAATATCAGCGCCTCGCTCGAGGGTTTCTACACCGAGCATTGGTCGTGGCACTGGATCAGCTGGCAGTATTGTCTGCTGCTGCCACCAATGTTCTTGTGCATCCTGCTCGGCATGCCACGCGACGTCGACGATCCGGAGAAGCTGCGCACGATCGACTGGCTGGGGCTCGTCTATGCCTGGTTGGGGTTCGGCCTACTCTTCGCGGCCATCGATCAGGGCAACCGGCTGGACTGGTTCGGCAGCGGCACCGTTGCGGGCCTCGCGGTGGCGGGCTCGGTGGCGCTCGCCGCGTTCGTGGCCCGCGAGCTGACCTCGACCCGGCCCGTGCTCGATCTCCGCCTGCTCGTCCACCCCGGGCTGATCGTGCTGTTCCTGCTGCTTGCCGGCTACCGCTTCATCATCCTGTCGACGGCCTACATCATCCCGAACTACCTGCAGATGGTGCAGAACTACCGTGGGCTCGACGTCGGCGCCGTGCTGCTGTGGATCGCCCTGCCGCAGTTCGCGCTCGTGGTGCCGCTGGCCTTCCTGCTGACCCGGATCGATCCGCGCTGGACGCTCGGGATCGGCTCCGCACTCATCGGCGTCGCCTGCCTCGTCGCCACGGGCCTGACCAGCGCCTGGACGACTGCCGATTTCCTGCCGTCGCAGGTTTTGCAGGCGGTCGGCCAGTCGCTCGCCCTGACCAGCCTCGTCGTGTTGGTCGCGACCACGATCAAGCCCGAGCAGGCGGTGACCATCGGCGCGTTCATGCAGACGAGCCGCCTCTTCGGCGGCGAGGTCGGCGTCGCCTTCATGCAGACCTTCGTCCGCGTCCGCGAGCAGCTGCATTCCAACCTGCTCGATCTGCACGTACAGGCACAGG
>JBDHTW010000151.1:0-6281 GCA_039808865.1 Geminicoccaceae bacterium | reverse complement strand
CGGCGGTTCGCCGAACGCGTCGAGCATGCGACCGTCGAAGCCGCCGCCGAAGCCTTTCACGCCGGCGAAGCCCACTCCACCCACCGTGTGCACCTCGCTTTCGAGGAAGCGCACGCCGGCATGGCAGAGCACCTGCTCGACCTCGTGGGCCCGATCGCAGTGATGGTCGTGGTTGCCGAGCACGGCCAGGATCGGGATCGGGCAGGCGCGCAGATCCTCGGCGAGCGCCTCGGCCTCGGCCACCGTGCCGTGGTTGGTGAGGTCGCCGCACAGGCAGAGCACGTCCGCGGCATGGCCGATCTCGGCGATCGTCTCGCGCCAGCGACCGGGTGCCGAGGGCGAGGCATGCACGTCGCCGATCGCGGCCACGCGCAGCGGCGCACCGTCACGCTGAGCTTCCGCCATCTGCAGGATCTCGCCCATGCCGGCTACTCCTTCGCTGGCGCGGTCGTTGCCGCCGGCCCCACCACGTCGGCGAAGCCCCAGGCGGCGACGTCGATCCGGTAATCCTCCGGCGAGAACAGGCGGCCACGGCAGACCTTGGTCTGCGGCAGGGGCAGGTCCGCCTGCTGTCGCGCGCGCAGCAACAGCTCGTCCATCAGCCAGCGAGGTACCCGCTCGCGTTCCGACGGGTAGATGAAGCGGAAATTCAAGAGGTGCATCAACAGCACCTCCCAATACTGCTCCATGTGGGTGAGCAGGCGCTGCCAGTCGATCCGCTCGTCCTGGCGCAGAATCAGGTGCGCGATGTCGGCACCATCGTAGCGATGCCGGTTCTGCAACAGCGCCTTCGACCAGATCAGCTCGGTGGGTGGGGTGAGCTGGATGGTGACGCCGTAGAGCTCGGCCGGGTGGCGTTCCTGGAACCAATGCTCGGTCACCGTGACCACCGCGATGGCCGAGCCGAAGATCACGTCGAAGAAGCAGGCGCCGCGGCGGACCTTGGCGATCCAGCGCTCATCCTCGATCTCGGTGTCGAAGCCCTGATCCTTGAAATGCAGCAGGATACGCGGGAAGTCGCCGGCCTTGCAGAAGATGTCGAGATCCTTGGTTGCCCGGTTGATCTCGGTATAGCAGTTGACCGCGAACGTTCCCCCGACCAGGCAGGGGATGCGGCTCTCGGCCAGGATCTGCAAGGAGGCGGCATAGAAGTCGTCGGCGTCCGCCGGTGCCAGCTCCGAGGCGGGCGGCGGCGAGCCGCTGAGCAGGGTGTAGCCATCGTCGTGCGTCATGCAGATGCAACGGGATGGCGACCATGCAGTTCCGCCGCCTCGCGACCGGCGTCGGTGCCGGGCGCGTCAACCGTGCCCGGCAACGGAATTTGCGCGAGCCTAGTGCGCGAAGCCCTGCTCGGTCGGGTCGACCGTGATCGCGACCAGCACGTCGGGGGAGCCGGCGAAGTGGCTCGGCGAGAAGGTCAAGATGCCCTCGCCCTTGTAGAACTGCTCGATGCGGTGCGTGTCGCCGCCGAAGTAGAATGGGATGAACGACTTGCCGGTCATGTGGCTGTCGCTGTCGTCGGGCTCGCCGATCAGCTTCTCGACCTGCGACATGCGCATGCCGATCTTGACTTTGCTGAACTTGCTGCCCGGCTTGGGATTGCCGCCGATGATCTCGCCGTCGAACGAGCCGTCGATCGACTTGACGGTCTGCACGTTGCCGCTGCCGCTCGCCGTCGTCTGTGGCGCCGTCGTGGCCTCGGTGGACGACGACTCGCTCTTGCCGCCGGACGTCAGCTCCTTGACCTGCGCGCAGCTCGCGAGCGCCAACGCACAGCCTGCGATGAGCATGTATCTCACCAGCATATCCTCTCCTTGCCGATCCCGCTGTGGCCTGAGCGACGTCGGGTGGATCCCGTGTACTTGTTCGTGAATTGATCCACGTTACGGACTAGTAACCTAGCGGTTCTGCGGGCGCAAGGCGATCGGTCGGGGCAGGGAGGCAGCGGGCGCAACCGCCGGCTCAGGGCGAGTCCGGCGGCTCGAGCGCGACGCGTCGTGGCTGCGGCGTGCCGTCGGCGGCCGCGGCGCGTCGTGCCAGATCGAGCTGGCGCTGCACCGTGCGCAGGTCGGCCGGCACGTCGATCGCCTGCTCCACCTGCTGCTTGGTCGCCTCGATCCTGACCTCGGCGACACCGGCCCGGGTGATGCCGAGCTGCGACGCCGCGCGTCGCGACAGATCGATGCTGCGATCGTCGGCACCCGGACCGCGATCGTTGACCTCGACTTCGACCTCCTTGCCGTTGCCGGGGTTGATCACCGTCACGCTGCTGCCCAAGGGCAGGGTCGGGTGGGCCGCGGTCAGCGCGTTCGGATCGAACCGCTCACCGCTGGCCGTCTTGCGGCCCTTGAGCTCGGCGCCATAGAAGGAGGCCTTGCCCTGCTCTTCGAACACCACCGGGTCATCGTCCTGCGCGGCCGCCATGGGGCAGCCCAGGACCGTCGCCGATGCCGCGGCAAGCAGCGCCGCCCAGATCATGCGCATGCGGTTTCCTCCCGTCCGGCCACGTTTGCCCGACGCCCACCCCGGGGCAGGCATACACGACCGTCCCATGTCCATGGAAGCAACCGCCGGACGGCGCGCAAGCTCCCGGCTGGCTCGGCGGCGTGGCCTGGGCTAGCTTCGCCGCCATGAGCGAGCCAACGAGCAAGCGCCTGGTCCTGGTCGACGGGTCGGGCTACATCTTCCGCGCCTTCTTCGCGCTGCCGCCGATGACGCGCCCGGACGGGACGCCGGTGAACGCCGTGTTCGGCTTCGCCAACATGCTGTTCCGGCTGATGCAGGACCGGCCGCAGGACGACATCGTCGTCGTCTTCGACCACAGCGGCGAGAGCTTCAGGAACCAGCTCTACGACCGCTACAAGGCCAACCGGGACGAGCCGCCACCCGAGCTGCGGCCGCAGTTCCCGCTGGTGCGCGAGGCGGCACGTGCGTTCGGCCTGCCGGTGATCGACGTCGAGGGCTACGAGGCCGACGACATGATCGCCGCCTACGCCAAGCAGGCGACGGAGGCCGGCGAGCCCGTGGTCGTCGTCTCCTCGGACAAGGATCTGATGCAGCTCGTCGCCGATGGCGTCGAGATGTGGGACCCGATGAAGCAGAAGGCCATCGGCCGGGCCGAGGTGATCGAGAAGTTCGGCGTCGGCCCGGAGCTGGTCTGCGATGCGCTGGCGCTGATCGGCGACACCTCCGACAACGTGCCGGGCGTGCCCGGGATCGGCCCGAAGAGTGCCGCCCAGCTCCTGGCCGAGTTCGGCTCGCTCGAAGGTCTGCTCGCCAACCTCGACCGGATCAAGCAGCCCAAGCGGCGCGAGGTGCTGCAGCAGAACGCCGAGCAGGCGCGGCTGTCCTACCGCTTGGTCTGCCTCGATCATGCCGCCCCGCTGCCGCTCGGGCTGGACGAGCTGCGCCGCCGGCCGTTCGATCCGGACGGCCTGCACACGTTCCTGCTCGCCAACGGCTTCAAGTCGCTGAGCGCCCGGATCGAGAATCTGGCCGGGCCCGCCGTGGCCGGCCGCGGCGTCCGGCCGGCCGAGGCCGCGCGGGCGCGCACGGCGATCACGGAGCTCGCCGCGCTCGATGCGCTGCTCGCCCGTGCGGCGGAGACGGGCGTGCTCGCGCTGGACACCGAGACGACCTCGCTCGACATCGCGCGCGCCCGGCTCGTCGGCGTGTGCCTCGCCGTCGACGACGACGAGGGCTTCTACGTGCCGCTGGCCCATGTCGACGAGTTCGGCCAGCGTCGCGACGGCCAGCTCGACCTGCCGGTGGTGCTCGACCGCCTGCGGCCCGTGCTCGTCGACCCCGCGGTGCTGAAGGTCGGCCACAACATCAAGTACGACCAGGGCGTGCTCGCCCATTACGGGCTCGAGGTCGCCCCGATCGACGACACCATGCTGATCTCCTACGTGCTCAGCGGCGCCAGCCACGGGCACGGCATGGACGAGCTGGCGCAGCGCTACCTGAACCACGACTGCATTCCCTACAGTGCGGTCTGCGGCAAGGGTGCGGCACAGATCGGCTTCGCCGAGGTGCCGGTCGACAAGGCCACGGCCTATGCCGCCGAGGACGCCGAGGTGACGCTGCGCCTGTGGCACGCCCTGCGGCCGCGCCTGCTCGAGCAGCGCCTGCTCGCGGTCTACGAGACGCTCGACCGGCCGATCGTGCCGATCGTGGCCGAGATGGAGCGGCACGGCATCAAGGTCGACGCGCACCGGCTGCGCCAGCTCTCGGCCGAGTTCACCCAGCGCATGGCCGGCTTCGAGGCCGAGGCCTACCGGCTGGCCGGGCGCAGCTTCAATCTGGGCTCGCCCAAGCAGCTGGGCGAGGTGCTGTTCAACGAGCTGAACCTCGGTGGGCAGGGCAAGAAGACCAAGACCGGCGCGTTCGCCACCGGCGTCGAGGTCCTGGAGGATCTCGCGCTGCAGGGCCACGAGCTGCCGCGCGTGATCCTGAGCTGGCGCCAGCTGCAGAAGCTGACCCGCACCTACACCGACACGCTGGTCGAGCAGGTCTCGCCCGAGACCGGCCGGGTGCACACCAGCTACAGCCTCGCCGCGACCTCGACCGGTCGGCTGTCCTCGAACGAGCCCAACCTGCAGAACATCCCGATCCGCACCGAGGAGGGCCGGAAGATCCGCGAGGCGTTCGTGGCCGAGGCGGGCCACGTCCTGGTCTCGGCCGACTACTCGCAGATCGAGCTGCGCATCCTGGCCGACATGGCCGACATCGGCCCGCTCAAGGCCGCCTTCGCCGCCGACGTCGACATCCACCGGGTCACCGCCTCGCAGATGTTCGGCGTGCCCGTGGACCAGGTCGGCGCCGACCTGCGCCGCTCGGCCAAGACGATCAACTACGGCATCGTCTACGGCATCGGCGCGTTCGGCCTCGCCCAGCGCCTGGGCATCCCGCAGGCCCAGGCCAAGGCCTACATCGACAGCTACTTCGAGCAGTATCCAGGCATTCGCGGCTACATGGAAATGGCCAAGGCCGAGGCGCGCGAGAAGGGGTACGTGCGCACGCTCTGGGGCCGCCGGTGCTACGTGCCCGAGATCAACGCCAAGATCCCCTCGCGCCGGGCCTACGCCGAGCGCGCCGCCATCAACGCCCCGATCCAGGGCACCGCCGCCGACATCATGAAGCGCGCCATGACCCACACCTGGCGCGCGCTGAAGCACGACCTGCCGGAGGTCCGCATGCTGCTCCAGGTCCACGACGAGCTGGTGTTCGAGGTGCCGGAGGCGCAGGTCGACGCCGCGCAGTCCTTGATCCGCACCACCATGGAGCGCGCGGCCGCCATGTCCGTCCCGCTGGTGGTCGAGGTCGGCCACGGGCCGAGCTGGGAGAAGGCGCACTGAGCTCCGGCCCCGGGCCCGCCGGCGCTCCGTCCCGGCCATGAGGATCGCCGTCACCGGCACGCACGGTGTCGGCAAGACCACGCTGATCGGCGATTTCCTCGAGCTGCACCGAGCCTACCAGCACGTGCCGGAGGCCTACTGGGAGCTGGTCGAGCAGGGCGTGGTGTTCCCGGAAGAGCCATCGATGGACGGCTTCCTGGAGCAGCTGGAGCATAGCGTCGCCACGATCCTGGGTCTTGCTGCCGAGGCCGACATCGTCTTCGACCGCTGTCCTTTGGATTTCATCGCCTATCTGGAGGCCGTCGGCGCGCGGACGGGCGACGGCTGGATGCCGGCGGGACGGCTGCTCGCGAGGGTCGAAGCCGCCCTGGCGACGCTGGATCTGATCGTGCTCGTGCCACTCGAACGGCGCGATTTCGGCGCGAGCGCCGTCGATCGTCCGAAGCTGCGCCGTGCCGTCGACGCGCGCCTGAAGGGCATGGTGCGTGACGATGCGCTCGGCCTGCTCGGGCGGGGACCGCGCGTCGTCGTGATCGGCGGCTCGCGCCGCGAGCGTGTGGCGGCCTTGAACCGGGCCCTGACGAGGGAACGGGTTGGCGACGGGCCGGCAACGGACGGCAGCGCGAGCGGCGCGCCGGCCTAGCCGGACGCCGCCCTTGCACGCGGCGGGGTCAACCGGCCACGCGCCGTCTCGATCGCGGCCGGCGTGCGCCGCATCGGAAATCGGATTGATCCATGCCCGCGACACCGATGGACAGCGGTGTGGTCCAGCTGCCCGTACCCGGCCACCGGTCGACGGGGCAGCGAAGATCACAATTTTCGTTCAACCACCATTTTCTTGATGTCGGCGATGGCCTTGGCGGGGTTGAGTCCTTTGGGGCAGGTGTTGGTGCAGTTCATGATGGTGTGGCAGCGGTAGAGCTT
>JBDHTW010000150.1:0-6326 GCA_039808865.1 Geminicoccaceae bacterium | reverse complement strand
ATCGACGATCTCGCCGGCGTGCAGGCCGCAGTCCAGCTCGGCGCGCTCGAGCTGCATATCTGGGGCTCGCACGCCGAGCGGCTCGAGCACCCGGATCGGCTCGTGCTCGATCTCGACCCGGCCGAGGGCATGGATTTCGCCCCGGTCCGCGCCGCGGCCTTCGCGGTCAGGAATCTGCTCGACGAGCATGGGCTCACGAGCTTCCCGCTGCTGACCGGTGGCAGGGGTGTCCACGTCGTGGCCCCGCTCGCGCCCGCACCGAGCTGGTCGGCAATCGCGGGCTTCGCCAGGGCGATCGCCGACCGCTTGAGTGAAAACGCACCGGACCGCTACACCGCCAACAGCCGCAAGGCCGCGCGCGGCGGCCGGATCTTCGTCGACTGGCTGCGCAACCAGCGCGGTGCCACCGCGATCGCGCCATGGTCGACTCGCGCCAAGCCCGATGCCCCGATCGCGGCACCCGTCGGCTGGGACAGGTTGCGGCACATCCGGCGTGCCGACGCCATCGGCGTCAAGACGGTCGGCAAGCTCCTGCAGGACGATCCCTGGCCAGGATACTTCAGGCTGCGCCAAGCACTCCCGGAGGCCGCGGTACTGAAACGGACGGATGGCAGCATGGGCTGAAATGCTGCGCCGAACCTGGATCAGCCGAGCGACTTGACCGCCACTTGCGGCGTGATCGGTCCAGGCGATCGCAACATCCGAACTACTCATTGGACAGATTTCCACTGCCGCCTAAGACTGTCCTGGCAAAGCCGGGAATCGTCGCACATGGAAATATCTGCGGCGCATCGATCGGCGAGGCTGAACGAAACAGAGGACGATGCTTTCATGACGGCAGCAGTGCCCGCCGGGGCTCTGGGTCAGGCTGAACCATTCGAGGCCGACACGGTGCGCGCGATCGCGCTGGGACTCGCGGCCATCGAAGGTCCGCTGCTGCCCATCCTGCATGCGATCAACGACCGCTTCGGCTATGTCGACGAGATGGCGGTGCCGATCGTGGCCGAGGTGCTGAACCTCAGTCGGGCCGAGGTGCACGGGGTCGTCAGCTTCTACCACGATTTCCGGCATGCGCCGGCCGGCCGGCACGTCGTCAAGGTCTGCCGCGCCGAATCGTGCCAAGCCATGGGGGCACGGCATCTCGTGGCCGATTTCGAAACGGCGCTGGGCATCAAGCTCGGCGAGACGACACCCGATGGCCGGGTGACGCTCGAGCCGGTCTACTGCCTCGGCAATTGCGCCCTGTCGCCGGCCGTCATGGTCGATGGCGAACTTCACGGCCGGATCGACGGCGCCCGCTTGCAGGTGATCCTGGCCGAGGTCGGGCGATGAACGACAGGTTGCGCATCTACGTTCCCGGCGACGCCGCGGCCTTGTCGGTCGGGGCGGAGGCCGTGGCCGGCGCGATCGTCGCCGAGGCGGGACGACGTGGCCTCGACGTCGTTTTGGTGCGCAACGGCAGCCGTGGCCTGTTCTGGCTCGAGCCCCTGGTCGAGGTGGCGACGCCTGCGGGCCGCATCGGCTTCGGGCCGGTGCTCGCCAGCGACGTTGCGGGCCTGTTCGAGGCCGGGCTGGCCGATCCGGCGCGCGGCTTCGCGTCGGCGCATGCGCTGGCGCTCGGCCCGGTCGAGGCCATTCCCTACCTCAGGGACCAGCAACGGCTGACCTTCGCCCGCTGCGGCATCATCGACCCGTTCTCGCTCGCCGAATACGAGGCGCATGGCGGCCTCGCCGGCCTGCGCAAGGCCCTGGCGATGCCGCCGGCCGCCGTGGTCGAGGAGGTGGTGGCCTCGGGGCTGCGCGGCCGCGGCGGCGCCGGCTTTCCGACCGGGATCAAATGGCGGACCGTGGCCGCCACGGCGGCGGAGCAGAAATATGTCGTCTGCAACGCCGACGAAGGTGACAGCGGCACCTTCGCCGATCGGCTGCTGCTCGAAGGCGATCCGTTCGTGCTCATCGAGGGCATGGCCATTGCCGGCATCGCGACCGGCGCCACCAAGGGCTATGTCTACATCCGCTCCGAGTACCCGCATGCCTTCCGCGCCCTGAACCGGGCGATCGGGATCGCGCGCGCCGGCGGCCTGCTGGGCCCGGATCTGCTGGGCAGCGGCAAGCCGTTCGATCTCGAGGCGCGGCTCGGCGCCGGCGCCTATATATGCGGCGAGGAGACCTCGCTCCTGGAGAGCCTGGAGGGCCGCCGCGGCCAGGTTCGCTTCAAGCCGCCGCTGCCGGCGATCAGCGGCCTGTTCGGGCGGCCGACCGTCATCAACAACCTGATTTCTTTGGCGAGCGTGCCGGTGATCCTGGCCGAAGGGGGCGCCTTCTACCGCGAATTCGGCATGGGCCGCTCGCACGGGACGCAGCCGTTCCAGCTCGCCGGCAACGTCAAGCGCGGCGGCCTCGTCGAGCGGGCCTTCGGCCTCACCCTGCGCGAGCTGGTCGAGGGCTTCGGCGGCGGCACGGCCTCGGGGCGGCCGATCCGGGCGATCCAGGTCGGCGGCCCATTGGGGGCATACTGGCCGACGTCGCTGCTCGACGTGCCGCTGGACTACGAATCGTTCATCAAGCACGATGGCATGGTCGGGCATGGCGGCGTCGTCGTCTTCGACGACACGGTCGACATGGCGGCGCAGGCCGAGTTCGCGTTCGAGTTCTGTGCGATCGAGAGCTGCGGCAAGTGCACGCCGTGCCGGATCGGCTCGACCCGGGGCGCCGAGACCATCGCCAAGATCCGCCGCGGCGAGGACGTCGAGGACAACCTGACGCTGGTCCGGGACTTGGCCGAGGTCATGCGGGACGGCTCCTTGTGCGCCTTGGGCGGCCTGACCCCGATGCCGGTCATGTCCGCCATCGACCATTTCCCGGAAGATTTCGCCGGCGGCCCGCCCGCCCTGATCGCCGCCGAATGATCCGCTGCCCCATCCAGGGCGGCGCGCCAACGGCGTCGCCCGGCGGGGGCGCGTCGCAGTCGAAGGAGTATCGCCGATGACCGTCGCCACCTCGCAGGACTACGGCACCCCAGCCCGCACCGCCACGACGATGGTCACGCTGGAGATCGACGGCAAGCCGGTGACCGTCCCGGCCGGCACCTCGCTGATGCGGGCGGCGGTCGAGGCCGGGATCATGGTCCCCAAGCTGTGCGCCACCGACAGCCTCGAGCCGTTCGGCTCGTGCCGCCTCTGCGTCGTCGAGATCCAGGGTCGACGCGGCACGCCCGCCTCGTGCACGACGCCGGCCGAAGAGGGCATGAAGGTCACCACCCAGAACGACCGGCTGGCCAAGCTGCGCCGCGGCGTGATGGAACTCTACATCTCCGATCACCCGCTCGACTGCCTGACCTGCGCCGCCAATGGCGACTGCGAGCTGCAGGACATGGCCGGCGCCGTCGGCCTGCGCGAGGTGCGCTACGGCTACGACGGCGCCAACCATCTCCGGCAGGGGAAGGATCTCTCCAACCCCTACTTCCAGTTCGACCCGGCCAAATGCATCGTCTGCTCGCGCTGCGTGCGCGCCTGCGAGGAGGTGCAGGGCACGTTTGCCCTGACCATCGGCGGGCGGGGCTTCGACAGCCACGTCGCGGCCGGGATGGACGAGGCCTTCCTCGGCTCCGAATGCGTGTCGTGCGGCGCCTGCGTGCAGGCCTGCCCGACCGCCACCCTGGTCGAGAAGAGCGTCGTGGCGCACGGCCAGCCGGACCGCAGCGTGATCACCACCTGCGCCTATTGCGGCGTGGGCTGCTCGTTCGAGGCCGAGCTGCAGGGCAACCGCGTCATCCGGATGACGCCACACAAGGATGGCAAGGCCAACCACGGCCATTCCTGCGTCAAGGGCCGCTTCGCCTGGGGCTACGCGACGCACAAGGACCGCATGACCAAGCCGATGGTCCGCGCGTCGATCCACGAGCCCTGGCGGATCGTGAGCTGGGACGAGGCCATCGCGCATGCCGCCAGCGAGCTCAAGCGCATCCAGACCACCTATGGTCGTGGCGCGATCGGCGGCATCACCTCGTCGCGCTGCACCAACGAGGAAGTCTTCGTCATCCAGAAGCTGATCCGCGCGGCATTCGGCAACAACAACGTCGACACGTGCGCGCGGGTCTGCCACTCGCCGACCGGCTACGGCCTGAAGACCACGTTCGGCACCTCGGCCGGGACGCAGGACTTCGATTCCGTCGACGACAGCGACGTCATCCTCGTCATCGGCGCCAACCCCACCGACGGCCACCCGGTGTTCGCGTCGCGGATGAAGCGCCGCCTGCGCGAGGGCGCCAAGCTCATCGTGGTCGACCCGCGGCGCATCGATCTGGTCCGCACGCCGCACGTCGCGGCCAGCCACCACCTGCAGCTCCGCCCCGGCACCAACGTCGCCCTGATCAACGCGCTGGCGCATGTGATCGTGGACGAAGGGCTGGTCGACGAAGCCTATGTCCACGCCCGCTGCGACGTCGCGGCATTCGAGGCGTGGCGCGGATTCATCGCGCGCCCCGAGAACGCGCCCGAGGCCGTCGAGGCCGCGACCGGCGTGCCCGCGGCCGAGGTGCGCGCCGCCGCCCGGCTCTATGCCACCGGCGGCCGCGCCGCGATCTATTACGGCCTCGGCGTCACCGAGCACAGCCAGGGCTCGACCACGGTGATGGCGATGGCCAACCTCGCCATGGCGACCGGCAATATCGGCAGGCGGGGCGTCGGGGTGAATCCGCTGCGCGGCCAGAACAACGTCCAGGGCTCGTGCGACATGGGCTCATTCCCGCACGAGCTGTCGGGCTACCGGCACGTCAGCGACGATGCGACCCGCGCCCTGTTCGAGGCGGCATGGGGGCGGCCGGTCGATGCCGAGCCGGGCCTGCGCATCCCGAACATGCTGGATGCGGCGGTCGAGGGCAGCTTCAAGGGGCTGTTCGTGCAGGGCGAGGACATCGCCCAGTCCGATCCCAACACGCAGCACGTCACCGCGGCGCTGGCCGCCATGGAATGCGTGATCGTCCAGGATCTGTTCCTGAACGAGACCGCCAACTTCGCCCACGTGTTCCTGCCCGGCGCCTCCTTCCTCGAGAAGGACGGGACCTTCACCAACGCCGAGCGCCGGATCAGCCGGGTGCGGCTGGCGATGCCACCGATGGCCGGCAAGCACGAGTGGGAGGTCGTGGCCGAACTCTCGACCGCGATGGGCTATCCGATGCACTACGGGCATCCGTCGGAGATCATGGACGAGATCGCCCGGCTGACCCCGAGCTTCGCCGGAGTAAGCTACGCGCGGCTCGACGAGCTCGGCTCGATCCAGTGGCCCTGCAACGCCGCCGCCCCGGGCGGCACCCCGATCATGCACGAGGCAGGGTTCGCCCGGGGTCCGGGCAAGTTCGTCATCACCCCCTACATCCCGACCGACGAGCGCACCGGGCCGCGCTTTCCGTTGCTGCTCACCACCGGCCGCATCCTGTCGCAGTACAATGTCGGCGCGCAGACACGACGCACGGGCAACACGGTCTGGCACGAGGAGGACGTGCTCGAGCTGCATCCGCACGATGCCGAGAATCGCGGCATCCGTGACGGCGACTGGGTGGCCCTGGCCAGCCGCGCCGGCGAGACGACGCTGCGGGCGCGGATCTCCGAGCGGATGCAGCCCGGGGTGGTCTACACCACCTTCCATCATCCGCTGACCGGGACCAACGTCATCACCACCGAGAATTCCGACTGGGCGACCAACTGTCCCGAGTACAAGGTGACCGCCGTCGAGGTCCGGCTGACCAACCGCTTCTCGCAGTGGCAGGAGGACTATGAGAGCTTCCTGCGCGAGTCGCGGCGGGTCGAGGCGGTGCCGGCGGAATGAGGACGGGCCGGCGCGCCGCCGTCGAGGGCGGATCTGCGGCGCCGTCGGGGAGCGTCGGCCCGCTGGCCGTCGTGCCGCCGGGAGCGGCCCGGCCGACGGCGCTGACGCGCCAGGCATGGCACTGGGGCGAGGCGGCAGCCCCGCTGCCGCAGCTCGAGACGATCGCCGTCGAATGCCCGGTGGCACTGGTCTACAACGGCGTCAGCCACGCGGTGATGCTCGCCAGCCCGGCTGATCTCGAGGACATGGGCATCGGCTTCACGATCGCGGAAGGCATCGTCGCCGCTGCCGCCGAGATCCGTTCGGTCGAGGCGATCGACATGGCGCTGGGCATGGAGGTGCGGCTCGAGGTCCCGCCGGCGCGGGCGGCGGCGCTCGACGAGCGACGGCGCAGCATGGCGGGCGGCACCGCCTGCGGCCTGTGCGGTGTGATCAGCCTCGAGCGCGCGCTGCGCCCCCTGCCCCGGGCTGTGGCCGGGCCGGTCGTCCGGCCGGCGGCG
>JBDHTW010000149.1:0-6387 GCA_039808865.1 Geminicoccaceae bacterium | reverse complement strand
CCGATGTAGACGATGCCCGCCTCGTCCAGATTGCGCAGCGATTCCTCGCTGACGTTCGGGATGTCGCGGGTGATCGCCTCCGGCCCGAGCTTGGTGTCGCGCGCCATCACCTCGAACTCGTCGATGTGGATGGACGTGAACACGTCGTCGCGGACGATGCGCTCGGAGATGAGGATCGAGTCCTCGAAGTTGTAGCCGTTCCAGGGCATGAACGCGACGAGCGCGTTGCGGCCCAGCGCCAAATCGCCGAGCTGGGTCGACGGACCGTCGGCGATGATGTCGCCGGCACGGACCTTGTCGCCCACCTTGACCAGCGGCCGCTGGTTGATGCAGGTGTTCTGGTTCGAGCGCTGGAACTTCTTCAGCCGGTAGATGTCGACCACGCTGTCGACGCGCGCCGTGTCGTCGGTGACCCGGACGACGATGCGCGAGCCGTCGATCTGATCGACGATGCCGGCCCGCTTGGCGGCGATGGCGGCACCGCTGTCGCGCGCGACCACGCCCTCCATGCCGGTGCCGACGAACGGCGCGGCGGCCTGGAGCAGCGGCACCGCCTGGCGCTGCATGTTCGAGCCCATCAGCGCGCGGTTGGCGTCGTCGTTCTCGAGGAACGGGATCAGCGCCGCGGCCACCGAGACGAGCTGCTTGGGCGACACGTCGATCATGGTGATCTGATCGGGCCGGGCCAGCACGAACTCGCCGTTCTCCCGGCAGCTCACCAGTTCACCGGCGAAGCTGCGATCGGGGTTCAGCTCGGAGTTGGCCTGCGCGATCGTGTACCGCCCCTCCTCCATGGCCGACAGATAGAGCACCTCGTCGGTGACCTTGCCGTCGACGACCCGGCGGTACGGACTCTCGATGAAGCCGTACTTGTTGATCCGGGCGTAGGTGGCCAAGCTGTTGATCAGGCCGATGTTCGGGCCTTCCGGCGTCTCGATCGGGCAGATGCGGCCATAGTGGGTCGGGTGCACGTCGCGCACCTCGAACCCTGCGCGCTCGCGGGTCAAGCCGCCCGGCCCCAGCGCCGACAGGCGGCGCTTGTGGGTGATCTCCGAGAGCGGGTTGGTCTGGTCCATGAACTGCGACAGCTGCGAGCTGCCGAAGAACTCGCGCACCGCCGCCGCCACGGGCTTGGCGTTGATCAGATCGTGCGGCATCGCCGCGTCGATCTCGACCGAGCTCATCCGCTCGCGGACCGCGCGCTCCATGCGCAGGAGGCCGACGCGGAACTGGTTCTCCATCAGCTCGCCGACCGAACGCACGCGCCGGTTGCCGAGATGATCGATGTCGTCGATCTCGCCGCGGCCGTCCTTGATCTCGACCAGCATCCGCACCACGGCGACGATGTCCTCGGAGCGCAGGACGCGCAGCGAATCGTCGCCCTCGAGGCCGAGGCGCATGTTCATCTTCACCCGGCCGACGGGCGAGAGATCGTAGCGCTCGGCGTCGAAGATCAGGCTGGAGAACAGGGACTCGGCCGTGTCCAGCGTCGGCGGCTCGCCGGGGCGCAGCACGCGGTAGATGTCGAGCAGCGCCTCCTCGCGGTTCTGGCACCGGTCGAGGGTCAGCGTGTTGCGGATGTAGGGGCCGACCGTCAGGTGATCGATGTCGAGAATCGCGAGCTCGGTGATGCCGGCCTCGGTCAGGCGGCGGATGGTCTCGCCGGTCAGCTCGTCGCCGGCCTCGGCCAGGACCAGCCCGGTCTCCTCGTTGATGATGTCGCGGCTGAGGTAACGCCCGACCAGCTCCTCGGCGGAGTGGTAGACCTCCTGCATGCCCTGCTCTTCGATCTTCTTGAGCAGGCGCGGCGTCATCTTGGTGCCGGCCTCGGCCAGGGTCTGGCCGGTGGCGGCGTCGACGAGATCGGCGGTCAGCTTCTGGCCGCGCAGGCGCTCGGCACGGAACCTGGTCTTCCAGCCTTGGCCACAGCTCTGGAAGAAGACCTCGTGGTAGAAGGTGTTGAGAATAGCTTCCTGATCGAGGCCCAGAGCGAGCAGGAGCGTGGTCACCGGCAGCTTGCGCCGCCGATCGATCCGGACGTGGACGAGATCCTTGGAGTCGAACTCGAAATCGAGCCAGCTACCACGGTAGGGGATGATCCGCGCCGAGTAGAGGAACTTGCCCGAGCTGTGCGTCTTGCCGCGGTCGTGATCGAAGAACACGCCCGGGCTGCGGTGCATCTGCGAGACGATGACGCGCTCGGTGCCGTTGACGACGAAGGTGCCGTTGTCCGTCATGAGCGGCATGTCGCCCATGTAGACGTCCTGCTCCTTGATGTCGCGAACGCTCTTCGAGCCGGTCTCCTCGTCAACGTCCCAGACGATGAGCCGCAGCGTGACCCGCAACGGCGCCGCGTAGGTCATGCCACGCTGATGGCACTCTTCGACGTCGTACTTGGGCTCCTCGAGCTCGTACTTGACGAAATCGAGCGCAGCACGATCGGCGAAATCCCGAATCGGGAACACCGAGCGGAAAACTTCCTCGAGCCCCATCAGCTCACGCTCGGGCGCGCCGATATGCATCTGCAGGAAATTGTCGTAAGACTGCCGCTGCACCTCGATGAGGTTCGGCATCTCGGTGACTTCGGGGATCCGGCCGAAGCTCTTGCGAATCCGCTTCTTGGCCGTGGGAAGATCGGACATGGCTGACCTGCTTCGGTTAAACCGTTAGCTCGACGCCGCAGAAAGGCGGGGCATCGGGCTCAAAGCGTCGCGTCGACGCCGAAAAGGCCGGGCTGCGGGGTGCGCATCCGGCCTGTACGGATCGAGAATCGAACGGCACAGCTGCGGCCGCCGCAGCCGAGGTGTCCCGGCATCAGATCCGGAAGCACCACGGCCGCCGCGGTGCGGTGGGCAAGAGCGATCTACTTGATCTCCACGGTGGCGCCGGCCGCCTCCAGCTGCGCCTTGACCTTGGCCGCCTCGTCCTTGGAGATGCCCTCCTTGACGGGCTTCGGCGCGGCCTCGACCAGATCCTTGGCCTCCTTCAGGCCGAGGCTGGTGATCGCGCGGACCTCCTTGATGACGTTGATCTTCTGGGCGCCAGCCGCCGTCAGGATCACGTCGAACTCGGTCTGCTCCTCGACCGGCTCGGCAGCCGCCGCAGCACCGCCACCCACGGCCGCCACGGCCACCGGGGCCGCCGCCGACACGCCCCACTTCTCCTCGAGCATCTTCGACAGCTGCGCCGCCTCGAGAACCGTCAGGCTGGAGAGATCCTCGACCAGCTGATCCAAATTCGCCATCACAACCACTCCCGCAACGAACTGATGTCCGGACGCCCGACCGCGGGGCGCCGCTACCTAACCAACGGCGCTCAGGCGCCCCCTTGCTCCGCACGCGCCGCCAACACCCGGGCGATCTGACCGCCCGGCGCCTGCAGCAGCCCGACCAGCCGGCTGGCCGGCGCGTTCAACAGCCCGATCAGCTTGCCGCGCAGCTCGTCCAACGACGGCAGTTCCGCCAGGGCCCGGACCGAAGCCGCATCGAGCAGCGTGCCGCTCAGGCCACCGCCGACGATCTGCAGCTTGTCGTTCTTCTTGCCAAACTCGCTGATGATCCGCGGCGCCGCCGTCGGATCCTTGGAAAAGGCGATCGCCGTCGGACCCTTGAACAACGAGGCCATCGGCGCGAACGGCGTGCCGTCCACGGCCAGCTGGGCCAGCTTGTTCTTGGTCACCCGGAACGACGCCCCGGCGGCCCTGATCCGGCCACGCAGGTCGGTCATCTCCGCCACGGTCAGACCTTTGTAATGCGTCAGGACGACGACGCCGGTCTCCGTGAAGACGGCGTTCAAATCGCTGATTACCTGCGCTTTTTCGGCTCGCAGCACGCTAGTCTCCGAACACTAATCGATCCGGCTCTCGCCTCGGCGGGTCTCGCCGCCGTCGCACTGCCGCCACGAACCGTCACCGATCGTCACGCGCAATACGGACGCGCTCACGCCGAACACCATCCTGGGTCGAGTCCCAACCCGGATGGCACGGCGCAGACGTTCCTCGGAGCCCGGGAATGTAGCGGCGCCGCCATCGAGCGCAAGAGCCAAATTCACCTCAGCCGCATAAATCTCACGCCAGCAGGGTCGGGACGTCGACCTTGACGCCCATACCCATGGTCGAGCTGAGATTGGCCCGCTTCAGGTAGGTCCCCTTGGCACCGGTCGGCTTGGCCCGGTTGATCGCCTCGACGAACGCCCGCACGTTGGCGACCAGCTTGTCCGCATCGAAGCTGGCCTTGCCGACGCCGGCATGCACGATCCCGGCCTTCTCGACGCGGAACTGCACCTGCCCGCCCTTGGCCGCCTCGACGGCCTCGCGCACGTTGGGCGTCACCGTCCCCAGCTTCGGGTTCGGCATCAGGCCGCGCGGGCCCAGGATCTTACCGAGCCGGCCGACGAGCGGCATCATGTCCGGCGTGGCGATGCAGCGATCGAACTCGATCTTGCCGGCCTGCACCTGCTCGGCCAGATCCTCGGCACCCACCACGTCGGCGCCGGCGGCGCGCGCCTCCTCGGCGCGGTCGCCACGGGCGAACACGCCGACCCGCAGCGTCTTGCCGGTGCCGTGCGGCAGGTTCACCGTGCCGCGCACCATCTGGTCGGCATGGCGTGGATCGACGCCGAGGTTGAGCGACAGCTCGATCGTCTCGTCGAACTTGGCGGTCGCGTTGTCCTTGATCAGCTGCACGGCCTCGGGCAGCGCGTGCAGCTTGCTCCGGTCGACGGCCTGCATGGCCGTCCGCAGCCTCTTCCCCTTGCCCGCCATCGCCTTACTCCGTCACCTCGAGGCCCATCGAGCGGGCCGAGCCGATGATCATCTGGGTCGCCCCGTCGACGTCGTGGGCGTTCAGATCCTTCATCTTGGCCTCGGCGATCTCGCGGCACTGCGCGCGGGTCACCTTGCCGGCGATTCCGCGGCCGGTGGTCGAGCTGCCCTTGGGAATGCCCGCCGCCTTCTTCAGGAAGTAGGACACGGGCGGGGTCTTGGTGACGAAGGAGAAGGTGCGGTCGGCGAACGCCGTGATCACGACCGGCACCGGCATCCCGGGCTCCATGCCCTGGGTCGCCGCGTTGAACTCCTTCACGAACTGCATGATGTTGAGGCCGCGCTGACCCAGCGCCGGCCCGATCGGCGGCGACGGGTTGGCCTTGCCGGCCGGCACCTGCAGCTTGATGTAACCGGTGATCTTTTTCGCCATCGGCTCCTTGCCTACCTTGCTGGCTTAGCGGTCCGAACGCGCCCGAACGGCGCTCCCGCGATCTCTGTCCACGTGCAACCGCTAGAGCTTCTCGACCTGCGAGTACTCCAGCTCGACCGGCGTGGCCCGGCCGAAGATCGACACCGACACCTTGAGCCTGCCCTTGGCCTCGTCGACCTCCTCGACGACGCCGCTGAACGAGGCGAACGGACCGTCGCTGACCCGGACGCTGTCGCCCGAGACGAAGGCCACCATCGGCTTGGGATGCTCGACGCCCTCCGCCATCTGGTGGCGGATGCGCTCGGCCTCGTGATCGGGGATCGGCGACGGCTTGCCGCCCGGGCCGAGGAAGCCCGTGACCTTGGCGGTGTTGCGCACGAGCGACCAAGTCTCGTCGTTCAGCACCATCCGCACCAGCACGTAGCCGGGGAAGAACTTGCGCTCGGCGCTGACCTTCTTGCCGCGGCGGACCTCGACCACCTCTTCCATCGGGACGAGGATGTCCTCGAACAGATGGGCCAGGCCCTTCTGCTCGGCCTGCTCGCGGATCGATTCCCGAACCTTCTTCTCGAAGCCCGAGTAGACGTGGATGATGAACCAGCGCGCCGGCGTCATCGCACGCCCAGCCCAAGCACGAACTCGATCGCGTAGGCGATGATCTGATCGACGACGAAGAAGAACAGCGCCGCCAGCGCCGACATGGCGAGCACGCTCAGCGTGGTCGCCACCAGCTCCTTGCGGCTGGGCCAGGTCACCTTGGCCAGTTCCTGCCGCACCTCGCGGATGAACTGCGCCGGCGAAGTCTTCGCCATCATCAAAGCGCTCTACTTTCTGCTACTCGGATCAGCCTGCCGCCGAGCGGCTGGCAGGAGTGGAGGGGCTCGAACCCCCAACCCCCGGTTTTGGAGACCGGTGCTCTACCAGTTGAGCTACACTCCTAGACGAATGCCTCGCCCGTCCTTCGCGCCCACGCACGGCACGAGCGCGGGCGGACGAGGTCCGCCGCTGGGTGCGTGTGCATAATGCACATGGCCGACGGGCGCAAGCCTTCGCCACGTCGGCCGGCGCGGATCAGGCGATGATGTCGGCGACGACGCCGGCACCGACGGTGCGGCCGCCCTCGCGGATGGCGAAGCGCAGGCCCTTTTCCATGGCGATGGGGGCGATCAGGTCGACCTCCATGGCCACGTTG
>JBDHTW010000148.1:0-6662 GCA_039808865.1 Geminicoccaceae bacterium | reverse complement strand
CGCTCGCTCGGCATGACCGCCCGCCAGGCCTTCGGCTATATCGTGCTGCCGCAGATGCTGCGGATCTCGTTCCTGCCGATGACCAATCAGATGGTCTGGGCCGTCCTGATGACCTCGCTCGGCGTGACCGTCGGCATGAACAGCGATCTTTACGGCGTCACGCAGGATCTGAACGCGCTGACCTTCAGGACTTTCGAGCTGTTCGCTCTGGCCGGCATCATCTTTTATGTGATCGTTAAGGTCATTCAGTCCGGGGCGACATTGCTCGTCCGGTGGCTGTACCGTTACTGAGGGGTGAAGACCGCCAATGCTCGACACCTCCCTCACCGCCGCAGACTTCGTCTTCCTCGCCCAAGGTGCCGGGATGACCATCCTGGTCACGGCCATCGCGGTCGCCCTCGGCACCGTCCTCGGCATCGTGCTCGGCGTGTTCCGCCTGCAGGTCGGGCCATGGTGGGCGGCCCCGGTCACGTTCGTCCTCGACATCTTCCGCTCGATCCCGCTGCTCATCCAGCTCGTGCTGGTCAATGCATTCCTGGGGATGGTCCTCAAGCTGAAGATCGCGGGCTTCGCCGTCGCTTGCACGGTGCTGACCTTCTACACCGCCGCCTACTGCGCCGAGATCGTCCGCGGCGCCATCGACGCCGTGCCGCCCACGACCCGCCGTGCCGCCCGCTCCCTCGGCATGACGTGGTGGCAGGACATGGCGTACATCGTGACCCCGCTGGCGGTCCGCGTGGCCCTGCCGTCCTGGATCGGCCTCGCCCTCGGCGTCATGAAGGACTCAGCACTCGTCTACATCGTCCAGGTGACCGAGCTTTTGAAGGCGACCCAGATCCTCATCACCCGCCTCCAGGAACCACTCATCCTGCTGATGATCTGCGGCCTCTTCTACTTCGTCATCAGCTTCCCCCTCGCCCGCCTCGGCGGCTACCTCGAAAGGCGGTGGTCCAATGATTGAGATCGAGAAGGTTCACAAATCCTTTGGCTCATTGGAGGTCCTCAAGGGGATCGATCTCACGGTGGCCAAGGGCGAGGTGCTCACCATCATCGGCGGCTCGGGTTCGGGCAAATCAACGCTTCTGACCTGCATCAACGGCCTCGAGCCGATCAATTCCGGGCGGATCGTCGTCGACGGCACGGAGGTCCATGCCAAGTCGACCGATCTCAACCGGCTGCGCCGGAAGATCGGGATCGTCTTCCAGCAATGGAATGCCTTCCCGCACCTGACGGTGCTGGAGAACGTCATGCTGGCACCGCGCAAGGTGCTCGGCCAGCCGAAGGCTGAGGCCGAGGCGATGGCGGTCAAGCAGCTGGCCCATGTCGGCCTGGCCGAGAAGCTCAAGGTCTATCCCTCGCGCCTCTCGGGCGGCCAGCAGCAGCGCATGGCGATCGCCCGCGCGCTCGCCATGTCGCCGGACTACATGCTGTTCGACGAGGTCACTTCGGCACTCGACCCGCAGCTGGTGGGCGAGGTGCTCGACACGCTGCGCATGCTGGCCTCGGAAGGGATGACGATGATCTGCGTCACCCACGAGATGAAGTTCGCTCGTGAGGTGTCCGACCGTGTCGCCTTCTTCCACAAGGGCGTGATGGCCGAGATCGCGCCGCCGGACGAGCTGTTCCGTGCACCGAAGAACCCGGAGACGGCCGCCTTCGTCCAGCTTGCCCAGTCCTAGGCGAAGGGAACCAGCCGATGCGTTCCTCCAGGATCGTGCACGTCGTGACCTGCCATGCGGAAGGCGAGGTGGGTGACGTCATTGTCGGCGGCGTGGCCCCGCCGCCCGGCGACACCATCTGGGAGCAATCCCGCTGGATCGCGCAAGACGAGACCTTGAGGAACTTCGTGCTGAACGAGCCGCGTGGCGGGGTCTTCCGGCACGTCAACCTCCTCGTGCCGCCGAAGGATCCGCGGGCGCAGATGGGCTGGATCATCATGGAGCCCGCGGACACCCCGCCGATGTCGGGCTCCAACTCGATCTGCGTTGCCACCGTCCTGCTCGACACCGGCATCGTCCCGATGAGCGAGCCCACGACGCGCCTGATCCTCGAGCCGCCCGGCGGCATCGTCGAGATCGAGGCGACCTGCCGCAACGGCAAGGCCGAGCGCATCACCGTGCGCAACGTTCCCTCGTTCGCCGACAGGCTCGGTGCCAAGCTGGAGGTCGAGGGGTTCGGCACACTGACGGTCGACACCGCCTATGGCGGCGACAGCTTCGTCCTGGTCGACGCCGCGTCCGTCGGGCTTGCCATCCGTCCCGACCATGCGCGCGCGCTGGCGCAGACCGGCATGCGGATCACCAAGGCGGCCAACGAGCAGCTCGGCTTCAAGCACCCGTTGAACGGCTGGGACCACATCTCCTTCTGCCAGTTCACCGATCCGGTCGCGGTCGAGAACGGCGCATTCGTCGGCAAGAACGCGGTGGCCATCCGGCCGGGCAAGATCGACCGCTCCCCGACCGGCACCGGCTGCTCCGCGCGCATGGCGGTCCTGCGGGCCAAAGGCGAGCTTAACATCGGCGACCGGTTCATCGGCAGGTCGATCATCGACACGGAGTTCCACTGCCGAATCGACCGGGAGCTGGAGATCGGAGGAAGGCCCGGCATCAGCCCGATCATCTCCGGCCGGGCCTGGGTGGTCGGAACCCAGCAGCTCATGGTCGATCCGGACGATCCGTTCCAGGCGGGCTATCGCCTCTCCGACACCTGGCCGACCGATCTCTGAGCGGCCCTGATGCGTCGAAATCTTGAGGCTCGCCGGATGATAGGAGCCGATCCCCTGGCGGAACGTGCCAAGAAGACGGAGGTGAGCATGAGCGCGCAGCCGGGGGTGCCATCGGCCGAGCGCAAGCGCGGCGAGGGGAGCAAGCATGTCTACAGCATCCTGCGCGACGACATCTTGAACCTCGTCCTCCTGCCCGGCAGCTCCATCGACGAGATCCAGCTCGCCGAGCGGTTCGCGATGTCCCGCACCCCGATCCGCGAGGCGCTGGTCCGGCTGGCGAGCGAGGGGCTGGTGAAGACCCTGCCGAACCGCTCGACCGTGGTCGCGAACATCGACTTCCTGAACCTGCCCAGCTTCTTCGACGCGCTGACGCTCATGTATCGCGTGACGACGCGGCTGGCGGCGGAGCATCGCACAACGGCGGACCTTGGACGAATCCGCGCCCTCCAGGCCGATTTCGTCCGTTCCGTCGAGGCCCGGGACGCGCTCGGGATGATCGCCTCGAACCGCGATTTCCACGCGGCGATCGCCGAGGCCGGCCGCAATCCCTACTATATCGACCTGTCCGGCCGGCTGCTCGACGAGGGCCGCCGGCTGCTGCGGATCTACTACTCCTCCCACGACGACCGGTTGCCCAGGCAATATGTGATCGAGCACGAGGAGCTGATCACCGCCATCGAAGCGCGCGACGTCGCGGCCGCCGATCGGTTGGCCAGCGCCCATGCCGACCAGATCGTCCAGCAGATCCAGCAGATGATCACGCGCGACCGCCGCCAGCACGTCGCCCTGTAGCGCAGACCGCGCGTTGCGACAAAGAGCCAGGCCGCTCGGGGGCCCTCGCAGGAAGGGCACCGTTCTCTTATGGCGGGGTGGTGAAACGCCGGCGAGCGTTCCGCGTCAGGCCGCCCGAACCGAGACCGACTTGGCGGTCGGGATCATGCGGCCCTGCGCCTCGACGGCCAAGGCAGCTTCATCTTGTTGACCGGGTAGCGTATGGGCGCGCTGCCGCGCGTCGATGCGGCAATCGGTGCGGCGGCCGAGACCGCACCCACCCAGCACGACCGCCACATCCAGGCGATCAAAGCGAGAGGCCGGATGGTTTGGCAGCGCGACAGCGGCTACGATCTTCGGGCGCGCGTGGAGAGCTAGATCGGACGTTGGAAGCGCGTCATCGGCGACAGAACAAGAGCTTCTTTCTCCTTTTGCAACCCGCTGCAAGCCGCTGACCAGAGGGTCAGGTCGCTGCGACAACGAAGGCCGGCATCGTAGGCGGGCCGATGGCGAACCCGATATTGCGCCCGCGGGATGCGGTGACGGCGAGTAGCCTAGTGCTTGAATGGCAAGGAACGGTTCTATCGTCGTCACCGGGGATGCGTGCCCACCCCGATCGCCGCGCGTCTGCCAGACTCCGCGCACCAACGCTGCATTGATTGACCTTTTTTGCAAAGGTGGCTACTGCCTCGGCATGATGATGGCAGCATCATTCACCGCCGGACTGTATTACGCGCCGTTTTCATAGCGGCGGGTTGTACTTTGATTGTCCAACCGCTGCTCAGCCAGCGGTCGAGCTTCCGGCAGGACGCCTCTGGCTTTGCAGCTTGCAGAGGTCGGTCCATGCCAAGGGGCAGCAATACCAAGCCAAACGCAATCGTCGGCATTATAGGCTTCGGCGCCTTCGGGCAGCTGATCGCACGCGATATCCAACCGTACTTTCGGCTGTGCGCGTATGATCCCGCTCCCGGCCTCCAGCCAGTAGCTGAACGTTACGGCGTCACGCTCACCAGCCTTGAGATGGCGGCGAGTTGCCCGGTGGTCGTGCTCGCCATGCCGGTCGGGCGTCTGCAGGAAGTCGTCGAGGCCGTAGCTCCCTATATCCGGCCCGGATCGCTCGTACTTGACGTGGGATCGGTGAAGGTAGGACCGGCCCAAGTTATGAGGCGTGGGCTTCCCGAGCATGCCGAGATCGTGGCTACGCACCCATTGTTTGGCCCCCAGAGCGCGCGCGACGGCCTCGCTGGATTGAAGATCGCCGTGTGTCCGATCCGCGGTCGGCGCTGCTTTCGTTTAGCCGCGTTTCTCCGAAGCCGGCTTCAATTGAATGTCATCTTGACGACACCTGAGGATCATGATCGCGAAGCGGCAATGGTCCAAGGTCTCACCCATCTTATCGCTAAGGTGCTCGTGGAGATGGAGCCTCTGCCGACACGCATGACCACGAAGAGCTTCGATCTGCTAGTTGCGGCCGTGAACATGGTCCGCCACGACGCACAGGAGGTCTTCGAGGCGATTGAACGAGCAAATCCTTACTCGTCAAACGTGCGTAAACGATTCTTCGAGCTTGCGTCGGCGCTGAATGCCAAGCTCGCAGACGGGCCCTTATACCGTTGAGCGGATGAACTGACTTTTCAATGCTAGCTCGGCGTGCTCTCCAAGGTGGCGTGAATCACCACCACCCCTGGAGGGACGATGGGCGCGGCACGAGCCGAACCGGCAGGCGGCGCTGCGGCTGCTGGTGGTCCAGGGGTCGGTGGCCACCAGGGCGGTGCGATGGGCGGTTCGGGTGGGTCTACCTCTTCGCCGCCGTCGAGCCCGCCACCGGTGGGAATGTGGCCCTGGTCCTGCCGCAAGCGACCATGGACCTGCTCCTGGCCGAATTCGCCACAGGCTTGCCCGAGGACGTGCGCGCGGTGCCGCTGTTTGGGGACGTGACGACGACGAGCGGCGTTGGCCTCGAACGGCACGAGAGGCATCCGGGGATCGTGGAAGGGGCCGCTCCCCTGCGCCAAGCAGACCCTCGACGCCACCCGGACCGATCCATGCAACATGGTCGCGCACGGGCGACGTGCTTCTGCGGTCGGTTCCTCTCACCGATGATCGCCGCCAGTCGCAAGCGATCCTCGGCCGAGACGAAAGGACGGAGCGTCTGTGCCATCCCGCAAGCATCGCACAGACCCAGCCTAACTTGAATCCTCAGTATGCGTCAGTGCACTAGTGGTCAGATGCAGACAGAAGGTACCCCTCGCTCGGG
This sequence comes from Geminicoccaceae bacterium, assembly GCA_039808865.1. GTDB lineage: Bacteria > Pseudomonadota > Alphaproteobacteria > Geminicoccales > Geminicoccaceae > Benzoatithermus. Next base: position 909 of record JBDHTW010000148.1, on the reverse strand, counting down.
TGACGCCGACGCCAACCGTGCACCATTCCGAGCCGGGGCAAGGGTCCCGAATGTCCACGTTGCACAGCTAAGCTTGCCGTCCCAGCGCAGACAACACGAGTTCGAACAGTTCGTTGGCTCTGTTCGTGCAGCCGAAAGCGCCTCTCCGTAGCGCCTCTGCCCGATGCTCGGGCGCTCGTGAGCCTGCATAGATAATGAATGGGGTTTGATTTCCAGCAGATCGGAGTTTGTCTAGTAACGTATAACCTGCTTTCAAATCAGGTGGGCGCCCCATATCAGAAATAATCACGTCAAAATGAACTTGCTTAATCTTTTCAAGAGCATCTTCTGTTGATTTAGATTCTATAATATTAATCCCAAGAGCTTCTAATGACTGACGCTCATACACATTGTTAGTCGGACTATCATCAACCCATAGGATTGTAGATTTGGCGGCACGCCTAAGTAACTTCGGCGTTGTTGCTTCACTGACAATCTTGACCGCGGCTTTCGCCTCTCGGGCTGTGGCTTCTGGCGTCGCGCCAGCCTTGGGGTGAGAAACAGCCGCCGCCGCTAGAGCCGCCGCGGCTTTGGCTTGCTTCATTTTTGCCGACGCCTCAATGCCAGCTATCTTCAACGAAATCTCACCCAAATTGGCAAAGAATTCCTGCAAAGCTGGGCCGAAGCGGATTAGAATAAAAATAAGTATAAATGGCCAGACAAAAACGCTAAGAAGTTTGGTGATCGCATCGATTAGTTTAGCAAAATCTTCAACAGTCATTGTGTATTAAGAGCCTAACTCTAGAGTTTCCCATATGTCTGATTTGCAGATGCTGACAATGCGCTGTTCCAGCACGGAATACAAGGGTGGATAGGGGCACGACGCCTACGTCTCGTACCCGCGCCCTATTCCCTGGCGCCTCCACTTAG
>JBDHTW010000147.1:0-6871 GCA_039808865.1 Geminicoccaceae bacterium | reverse complement strand
ACCTGATCGAGCATGCGCTCGAGCATCGGCCGCAAGGACAGGGCGCCGTCGACGCTCAGGTGATCGTCGTCGTGATAGAGGGGGCGTCCGTCCCGGCTGGTCCGGCAGATCGCCGTGTCGCACATGAACCGATGCGGGTAGAGGACGGTCACGTCCGGCCCCACCGATATGTTGCGCACCATCCTCAGCACTGCGGCGTTGCGCTGCATGTAGTCCGCGAGATGCAGATCGATCTGCACGTCCCGCCGCATGTATTGCGCCCGGGCGAGGAAGCTCGGCACGTCGATGCCGACCTCGGGCACACCGGCGATGACGACGACGCGCTTGCCCAGCCGCTCCAGCGCATCGACCGTCGCTCGCAGCCCTCGGGCCAGCACCTCCTCATTCGTGCCGCCGTCGTTTCCCTGCAGGGCCAGCGGTCTGGCGCTCAGCTCGCCAGGATATTTCGTGCCATGGAACAGCCTTGCCCACCTCGCGTGCAGGACGACGGTGGTGATCGCCGGGTCCCGCAGCAGGGCCAGCACCGCATCGTTGAACCGACGGCAGCCATTGCCCTCGGCCAGCTCGAAGACCTCCACCCCGAGCGCCGGCGGGCAATCGGCCCAGCCGGCGAAGTAGCCCGCGACACGACGCGTTCGGGCGGCGGCGTCGACACCGGCGCGCAAGGCCTCGGCGTGGGAATCGCCCCAAAGCACGAAGGACGGGGTGGCGGCCGCCGCATCGCCCAGCGGGCAGAGGCGTCGCGCCTCGACGTCGGCCACCGTCCGCGACTGGCGCGTGTGCAGGCCGCCGAGGCAGCGGTCGATGTCCGGGTTGCGGTATGGGTGTCGCTCCTGTCCGGCGCGCAGGAACGCGGTGACCACGCCGGCCGCACCCGCCCGGTCGCCGATGCCGCCCACCAACACGAACATCGCCATCAGCGCGCCCGCGGCCGCGAATACCGCCCTACGCTGCAGGACCCCGGCGGATCGACGGAACGGCCGCTCGACGAACCGCCACGACAGCACGGCCATGGCAAATGCCGCGGCGACGAGGCCTGCCGTCTCCACCGGCAGAAGCGGGCGGATGATGTAGTACTTGGCGAACACGAGCAGAGGCCAGTGCCACAGGTAGAGCGAGTAGGAGATCAAGCCGACGAAGACCAGCCAGCGCAGGCGGAGCAGCCGGCCCACGGCCGAACCACCATGGCCCTCGCCATGGATCACCAGCGCGGCCCCGAGGCAGGGATAGAGCGCGTTGACGCCGGGAAAGGGCAGATCCTCGGAAAGCAGGAGGATGCTGCCGGCGAGCAGCACCAGCCCGGCAGCGGTCAGCACCCCCGGCAGCAGGCGATGGCGCACGGCCGGGACGGCGCCCAGCGCCAGCAGCGAGCCCAGCAGCAGCTCCCATGCCCGCATCGGGGCGAGATAGAAGGCCATCATCGGCTGACGCTGCACCAGCCAGATGCTGAGGCCGAGCGAGGCGACGGCGAGGATGGCGACGACGCCCCTCGCCCAGGCCGGGCGCAGCCGGTGCACGATCACCAGCAGGATCGGCAGGCCGATATAGAACTGCTCCTCCACGCCCAGCGACCAGGTATGGAGCAGCGGGTCGAAGATCGGCGCCTGCCCGAAATAGTCGTAGTGCCGGGCGAACAACATGTTGGCCACGAACAGCACCGAGGCGACGACGCTGTCGACGAACGCCTGATAGTCCTCGGGCATCAGCACGACCGGGGCGACGATGCAGCAGAACGCCAGCATGACGAAGAAGGCGGGCAGGATGCGCCGCGCCCGGCGCTCGTAGAAGCCGGCAAAGGAGAAGGATTGCCGCTCGACCTGACCAGCGATGATGGTGGTGATCAGGAAGCCCGAGATCACGAAGAAGATGTCGACGCCGACGAAGCCGCCGGCAAAGCCCGGCGCACCCGCGTGGAACAACACGACCGCCAGGACCGCGACCGCGCGCAGGCCATCGATCTCCGGCCGGTAGCGCGGCCCCTCCTCCTCTGCCAGCGTGCCGACCATCATCCCTCCGACGGCGGATCAACGAACCGTAATCGAACGACCTGCCATATTGTTCCCGTTACAGTTGCGCAACCTGAAGGTGCAGAATTCCTGTGTCATGAACGCGACAGCTACAGCGCCACGGCGTTGGCGCCGTCCCGGGCCAAGGCATTGCTGCTTTTGCTTGCCGAGGATGGCCCGATGTGCCTGATCGGCCGGCGCGTCGCGACACGCGGTGCGGCAGGCGGGGGCAGGCTTCCGCGGGATGCCGCCGCCCTGGCGCGGCGCTTGCTTCGCGCGTGGCAGCGTATGGGAGTGGTGGGCCATGAGAATCGACGCGAGCCGCCTGGCGGTCGGCATCACGGCGCTGCTGGCGACGGCCGGGCCCGTGGCGGCCGCGGACCAGCTTGCCGTGCTCAGCTTCGGCGGCGCCTATCAGGACGCGCAGCGCAAGGCCTTCTTCGAGCCCTACACGGCGAGCACCGGCACCCGGATCGTCGAGCAGGAATATGGCGGCGAGATCGCCAAAATCCGGGCCATGATCGAGACCGGCGCGGTGACGGTGAACGTGGTCGACGTCGACGGGCCGACCCTGCAGGAGGGCTGCGACGAGGGCATCTACGAGACCCTCGACTGGGCGGAGATCGCTCCGCGCGAGGAATGGCTTGCCGGCACCGCCACGGACTGCGGCGTCGGCATCATCGTCTATGCCACGGTGGTCGCCTACGATGGCGCCAAGCTGCGGGAAGGCCCCACCACGATCGCCGATCTGTTCGACACGCGGAAGTTCCCCGGCAAGCGCGGCCTGCAGAAATACCCGCCCGGCAATCTCGAGTTCGCGCTCCTGGCCGACGGCGTGCCGCCCGACCAGGTCTATGCCACGCTGAGCACGCCAGCCGGGGTCGACCGGGCGTTCAGGAAGCTCGATTCGATCAAGAGCGACATCGTGTGGTGGGAATCCGGCGCGCAGCCGGCCCAGCTCCTGGCCTCGGGCGAGGTGGTGATGACGTCGGCCTGGAACGGCCGCATCAGCGACGCCAACAAGGAGGGCAAGGCATTCCAGATCGTCTGGGACGGCCAGCTGCTCGACACCGACAGCTGGGCGATCCCCAAAGGCGCGGCCAATCTCGACGAGGTCTACAAGTTCATCGCCTACACGGTCCGGCCCGACGTGCTGGCCAAGTTCCCGGCCTACATCCCCTACGGCCCGGTACGGACCACGGCCGCGAGCGCGATGGCCCCCGACCTCGCCGCCGCGCTGCCGACGGCGCCAGCGCACATGACCCGGGCGCTGACCACGAGCTATACCTTCTGGAGCGACCATGGCGAGGAGCTGCGCCGTCGGTTCACGACGTGGCTCGGCCAGTAGCGGCGGCATCGGCCGAGGCGGCAGCGTTCGTCGGCGTCCGCAAGACCTACGACGGCCGGCAGCTCGTGGTCGCCGGTCTCGACCTCGGGATCCGGCGCGGCGAATTCCTGACGCTGCTCGGCCCCTCGGGCTCGGGCAAGACGACGACGTTGATGCTGCTGGCCGGATTCGAGCGGCCGACGTCCGGGCGGATCCTGCTCGACGGCCAGTCCGTGGAGCGCCTGCCGCCCGAGCGGCGGGGCATCGGCATGGTGTTCCAGAACTACGCGCTGTTCCCGCATTTGAGCGTGGCCGAGAACGTCGCCTTCCCGCTGCGCTACCACGGCATCACCGGTGCCGATGCGGCGGCGAGATTGGCCGCGGCGCTGGCCATGGTCCGGCTGGACGGCCTGGAGACCCGCCGGCCGCAGCAGCTCTCGGGCGGCCAGCAGCAGCGGGTGGCGCTCGCCCGCGCTCTGGTCTTCGGTCCCAGGCTCGTGCTGATGGACGAGCCTCTGGGCGCGCTCGACAAGCAGCTCCGCGAGCGGATGCAGGTCGAGATCAAGCACCTGCAGCGCCAGCTGGGCGTCACGGTCGTCTACGTGACCCACGACCAGGCCGAGGCGCTGACCATGTCGGACCGGGTGGCGGTGTTCCACGACGGCCGCCTCCAGCAGCTCGCCGATCCGATGACCCTCTACGACCGGCCGGCCAACCGCTTCGTCGCCGGCTTCGTCGGCGAGAACAACCTCGTGCCCTGCCACGTCGCGGCCGGTGACGCGACCATGGCCATCATGGGCGACGGCACGCGGTTGCGCCTCGCCGAGCCGGCCACGGCCGGGCCGGGCATGCTGGCGCTGCGACCGGAACGGCTCCGACTGGCTGACCCGACGCCGGCCGACACGGCCGAGAACCGCTTCCCGGCCGAGATCACCGAGAGCTTCTTCCAGGGCGATCACGTGCTGGTGCGCGCCCGCGCCCTCGGGCAGGCGGAGATCGGCATCAAGCTGCCCGCCGGCATCGCCGATGCACACCGTCCGGCCGCCGGGACGGGAGTCATCTTGAGCTGCCGGCCCACCGACTGCCGGGTCCTGCCGCCATGAGTGGCGGCGGCTTGGCGACGCGATCCGCGTTGCGCCGCGAGCTGGCCCGGGCCGAGCGGCCGCTGCGCTGGCGGGCCTTCCTGCTCGCGGCCCCGGCGCTCGCCTTCCTGCTGATCGTCTTCGTGCTGCCGATGGCAGCCCTGCTGCAGCGTGCGGTCGACAATGCCGAGCTCGGCCGGATCCTGCCACGCACCTTCGCGGCGCTCGACGGCTGGGACGGCCGCAGCGCGCCCGGCGAGGCCGTGTTCCGAGCGCTGGCCGAGGATCTGCGCGTGGCGCAGGCCGAGCGCAGCACCGCCCAGGCCGGCAAGCGGCTGAACTACGAGCTGCCGGGCATGCGCAGCCGGATGCTGGCCGCGGCGCGCCTCGCCACGGCCAGCGGCGACGATGCGTTCCGCACGGCACTGCTCGCCCAGGATCCGGCCTGGGGCGAGCCCGCCGTCTGGGCGGTGATCGCGCGCAACGCCGACCGCTACACGCCTTACTATCTTCTGACCGCGCTCGACCTGCAGCGCCTGCCCGACGGCAGCATCGCCCGGGCCTCACCGGACCAGGCGATCTTCCTGCCGGTGCTCGGCCGGACGCTGTGGGTCGCCGCCGTGGTCACGGCAGCGACCCTGCTGCTCGGCTACCCGGTCGCCCACGTGATCGCGGTGGCGCCGCCCCGGCTCGCGCAACTGCTGCTGCTCCTGGTGCTGCTGCCGCTGTGGACCTCGCTCCTGGTGCGGACCACCGCCTGGGTCGTGCTGCTGCAGTCGAACGGCGTGATCAACGACCTCCTGCTCGGCCTGCAGCTCACCAGCCAGCGCCTGCAGCTCCTGTTCAGCCGTACCGGCACGCTCGTCGCCATGACCCACATCCAGCTGCCGTTCACGATCCTGCCGATCCTGGCGGCGATGCGCGGCATCCCGGCGGACCAGCTGCGCGCCGCCCGCTCGCTGGGCGCACCGCCGCTCGCCGCCTACTGGCGAATCTACGTGCCGCAGACCCTGCCGGGCATCGCCGCCGGGACGTCGCTGACCTTCATCCTGGCGCTCGGCTACTACCTCACCCCGGCCCTGGTCGGCGGCCCGAGCGACCAGATGGTCGGCAACTTCATCGCCCAGTTCATCAACCGCGACCTCAACTGGGGCTTGGCGGCGGCGCTGGGCAGCGTGCTGCTCGTGGTCACGCTCGGCCTGTACCGGCTCCAGCTCCGGCTGCTCGGGCCGGCGCGGCTCGGGCTCGGCTGAAGGCCGGCGCGACCGATGTGGCTGCCGCCCGACGCCGGGCCCGCCGAGCGGCTGACGCGCGCAGCCGTCGTCGCCGTCGCGATCCTGGTCCTGCTGTTCCTGACCGTGCCGATCCTGATCGTCGTGCCGCTCTCCTTCTCGAGCGAGCCGTTCTTCAGCCTGCCGCTGCCGGGCCTGTCCTTGCGCTGGTACGCCGACTTCTTCGGCAACGCGCGCTGGCTCGCCGCCGTCTTGAACAGCACGGTCGTCGCCGTGGCCGCGACCGTGCTCGCGACGGCGCTCGGCACGCTGGCGGCCCTGGGCCTCGGCCACCCGGCCTTCCCGTGGCGAAGCGCCGCCATGGCCGTGCTGGTCGCGCCGCTGATCGTCCCGGTCGTCATCCTGGCCGTGGGCACCTACCTGCTGTTCGGCCGGCTCGGCCTCGTCGACACCAGGCTCGGGCTCGTCCTCGCCCACACCGTGCTGGCCCTGCCCCTGGTCGTCGTCACCGTGACGGCAGCACTCAAGAACCACGATCGCAACCTCGTCCGTGCCGCGGCCGGCCTCGGTGCTCCGCCGCTGGCCGTGTTCTTCCGGGTGACGTTGCCGCTGATCGCCCCGGGCGTCGTCGCCGGCGCCCTGTTCGCCTTCGCGACCTCGTTCGACGAGGTCGTCGTCGCCCTGTTCCTCACCGGTGCCGCGCAGCGGACGCTGCCGGTGCAGATGTTCGCGGGCATCCGCGACCAGATCAACCCGACCATCATGAGCGCCGCCACCTGCGTGCTCGTGCTGTCGGTCGCGCTGTTCGCGGTGGTGACCTGGCTCACCGGGCGCAGCCGGCGCGGCTGATCAGCCTCCTCACGGCCCGAACCGACGGGCCGTGGCCCGGCGCCGACGGCACGGGTTCCGCCTTGGCCGCGAAGGCCTGCGCCTCGAGCCGGTCGGCCCGCTCGGTCAGCCGCATCGCGGCGGCGAGCCGGCTGGCGAGGAAGCCCGTGACGACACCGGCCGGCGCCAGCTCGTCCACCACGCGGCGACGAGGCCGGTGAAGGCCGCCTCGTCCCCGCCCGGCACGACCAGGTGCACCTTGGCGCACAGGCGGTGGCGCAGCGCGTTGCGCGAGGAGGCCTGCCGGCCAGCCGCGCTGGGCGGACCCCGGCTCCACGCACCGATGCGCTGGGCGCGCTCGGCCCAGGCGGCGGCCTTGGCCACCGCATCCGGCGA
>JBDHTW010000146.1:0-7122 GCA_039808865.1 Geminicoccaceae bacterium | reverse complement strand
GCGGGAGCCCAGGGATTCCGCCGCCGACCTGAGAGGAACGATGATGAATTCCGGCATCTTCACCGGGACGATCCCGGCCCTCATGACCCCCTGCAGGGTGGACCGCTCGCCCGACTTCGAGGCACTGGTGCGCAAAGGTCGGCAGTTGATCGAGCTCGGCATGTCGGCCGTGGTCTACTGCGGATCGATGGGCGACTGGCCGCTGCTGACCGACGCGCAGCGGATGGAAGGCGTCGCGCGGCTGGTGCAGGCCAAGGTGCCGGTGATCGTCGGCACCGGGGCGGTCAACACCGCCTCCGCCGTCGCCCATGCCGCCCATGCCCAGAAGGTGGGGGCGCAGGGCCTGATGGTGATCCCGCGTGTGCTGTCGCGCGGCAGCGTCGTCGCCGCGCAGAAGGAGCATTTCCGGGCGATCCTTGCGGCCGCCCCCGACCTGCCGGCGGTGATCTACAACAGCCCCTATTACGGCTTTGCGACGCGGGCCGAGCTGTTCTTTGCGCTGCGCGCCGAGCATCCGAACCTGATCGGCTTCAAGGAGTTCGGCGGCAACGACGATCTCTCCTACGCCGCCGAGCACATCACCTCCAAGGATGACGGGGTCACGCTGATGATCGGCGTCGACACCGCGGTCTACCATGGCTTCGTCAATTGCGGCGCCACCGGGGCGATCACCGGCATCGGCAACGTGCTGCCGAGGGAGGTCCTGCATCTGACCGCCCTCTGCCAAGCCGCCGCCAAAGGCGACGCCACCGCGCGCCGCCGTGCCGTCGAGCTCGACGACGCGCTCCACGTGCTGGCGAAGGTCGATGCCGGGCCGGACCTGGTGCTGTTCTTCAAGCACATGATGGTGCTGAAGGGCGACGCCGAGTACACCTTGCACTTCAACGCCACGGACGAGCTGTCGCCCAGTCAGCGCGGCTTCATCGAGGCCCAGCTTGCGCTGTTCGACGCCTGGTACGCCGACTGGTCGCAGCAGCCGGACGTGCGCAAGCACGCCGCCTGAGCGGCGGCGAGGCGGCCGGGCGGGAGAGCCTTACCGCTTCGCATTCCGAGCTCTCGACGCGTCATGCATGCAAGCAGGGGTGCCTGCCGTGGCCGGGCTTGTTCGAAGCATCGCGGCGCTGACCACCGTGACGGAGGAGATCTTCCGCATGGCGGGGCTGACGTCGCCGCAGGCGCGGGCCGTCGCCCGGACCATCGTCGCGGGCGAGCGCGACGCCTGCAAGTCGCACGGGATCTACCGCATCGAGGGCTGCCTGCGCACGCTGAAGGCCGGCAAGGTCGAGCCGGCGGCGGTGCCGGTGCTCGCCGACGACGGCTCCGCCGTCATCCGCGTCGACGCCGCCGGCGGCTTCTCGCCGCTGGCCTTCGAGATCGGCGCACCGGTGCTGGCGGAGCGCGCCCGCACGTTGGGGCTGGCCGCGCTCGTCATCAACGACTGCACGCATTTCTCGGCATTGTGGCCCGAGGTCGAGGCACTGACCGGCCACGGCCTGGCAGCACTCGCCATGTGCCCGAGCTACACCAGCGTCGCACCCACGGGCGGCATCCGGCCGCTCTTCGGCACCAATCCGCTCGCCTTCGGCTGGCCGCGGCGGGACGGGCCGCCTTATGTCTTCGACTTCGCCACCAGCGTCGTCGCGCGTGGCGAGATCGAGCTTCACCGCCGCTCGGGGACGCCGCTGCCCGAAGGCTGGGCGATCGACGCCGACGGGCGGCCGACCACCGATCCCTTGGCCGCGCTGCAGGGGGCCATGCTGCCGTTCGGCGGGCACAAGGGCTCGGCGATCTCGACCATGATCGAGCTCTTGGCCGGCGCGATGATCGGCGACCTGACGAGCCCTGAAGCCTTCGAGCACCTGGGCTCGATGAGCCTCTTGCCGCACCATGGCGAGCTCATCCTCGCCTTCAGCCCGGAACGCTTCGCCGCCGGCCGGCAAGACCCCTTCGCCCGCGCCGAGGGGCTGTTCGACGCGATCCTGGGGCAGGGTGCGAGGCTGCCCTCGCAGCGCCGCTTCGCCGCCCGCGAGCGGTCCGAGGCCGAGGGCATTGTGCTCGATGCCGCCGAGATCGAGCTGCTGGAGCGGCTGCGTCGCGACGGCCTTGCCGCGGTCGCGGGCATCTGATGCCGGCGCCGGAGGGGATGATCGTCGTCGGCGCCGGCGTCGTCGGGCTGTCGGCGGCACTGGCGCTGCAGGCGCGGGGGTACCTGGTCAGCGTGCTCGACCGCGAGGGCCCGGCCGCGGGCGCCTCGGCAGGGAACGCCGGGGCCTTCGCCTTCAGCGACATCCTGCCGCTCGCCTCGCCGGGCATCCTGCGCAAGGCGCCGGGCTGGCTGCTCGACCCGCTCGGGCCGCTGTCGCTGCCACCGGCCTACGCGCTGCGGATCGCCCCCTGGCTGCTGCGCTTCTGGCGCGCCTGCTCGCCGGCGCGGGTCGCGGCTGCCACGGCAGCACAGGCGGCGCTGATGGATTTGTCGAGGGCCGAGCTCGAGCCGTTCCTCGCCGCCACCGGCACGCTCGCGATGCTGCGCAAGGAAGGCAACCTCCAGGTCTACGAATCCGAGGCGGAGCTGACCGCAGCACTCCCCGGCTGGCGGGCGCGGGAAGAGCACGGCATCGCCTTCCGCCACATGACCGCCGCGGAGATGGCCGAGCTGCAGCCGGGCCTGGCGCCGCGCTTCACCCATGGCACCTTCACGCCGGAATGGTACGCTATCGCCGACCCGAAGCTGTTCACGCTGGCGCTGGCCGACCGCTTTCGCGCCGCCGGCGGCGTGATCGAGCGGGCCGAGGTCGTGGCACTCCGCCCGCTCGTGGACGGTGTCGAAGTGCATCAGCACGACGGCGTTACCCGCCGCGCGGCGCAGGTCGTCCTCGCGGCCGGCGCCTTCTCGCACCGGATCGCCCGGACGATCGGCGAGGCGGTCCCGCTCGAGACCGAGCGCGGCTACAACACCACGCTGCCGGCGGACGCCTTCGACCTGCGCACCCAGGTCACCTTCGGGGGCCACGGCTTCGTCGTCAGCCGATTGACCTCGGGCATCCGCGTCGGCGGTGCCGTGGAGCTGGGCGGGCTCGACCTGCCGCCGAACTTCCGCCGGTCGGAGGCGATGCTGCGTAAGGCGCAGGACTTTCTGCCCGGCCTCAAGCCCGAGGGCGGCGTGCAGTGGATGGGTTTCCGTCCGTCGCTGCCCGACAGCCTGCCCGCGATCGGCCGGTCGCGGGCCACGCCGCGGGTGATCCACGCCTTCGGCCACGGCCATCTCGGCCTCACCCAGTCGGCCGGCACCGCCCGGCTCGTCGCCGACCTCGTGGCAGGGGCCACGCCCGCCATCGACCTCGCTCCCTTCTCGCCACAAAGGTTCTGACATGGCCACCCACACCTTCTCCTGCATCGATGGCCATACCTGCGGCAATCCGGTGCGGCTGGTCGCGGGCGGCGGCCCGCGACTCGAGGGTGCCAACATGCTGGAGAAGCGCGCCCACTTCCTGCGCGACTTTGACTGGATCCGCACCGGCCTGATGTTCGAGCCCCGGGGTCACGACATGATGTCGGGCTCGATCCTCTACCCGCCGACCCGCCCCGACTGCGACGTGGCGGTGCTGTTCATCGAGACCTCCGGCTGCCTGCCGATGTGCGGCCACGGCACCATCGGCACCATCACCATGGGCATCGAGAACGGCCTCATCACCCCCAGTGCGCCCGGACGCCTGTCGGTCGACGCGCCGGCAGGCAAGGTCGACGTCACCTATGTTCAGGATGGCCGCTTCGTCGAGGAGGTCCGGCTGACGAACGTCCCCGGCTACCTGCATGCCGAGGGACTGACCGCCGAGCTTGAGGGCCTGGGCGAGATCGTCGTCGACGTCGCCTATGGCGGCAACTTCTACGCCATCGTCGAGCCGCAGAGAAACTTCCGCGACATGGCGGACTTCACCGCCGGCGAGCTGGTCGGCCTGTCGCCGAAGCTGCGTCGGGCGCTCAACGAGAAGTATGCGTTTGTCCACCCCGAGCACACGGCGATCAACGGCCTCAGCCACATCCTGTGGACCGGGCAGCCGACGGTCGCGGGCGCGCATGCCCGCAACGCGGTCTTCTACGGCGAGAAGGCGATCGACCGCTCGCCCTGCGGCACCGGAACCTCGGCGCGCATGGCGCAGCTCGCGGCAAAGGGCCGGCTGAAGCCCGGCGACGAGTTCTGGCACGAGAGCATCATCGGCTCGATCTTCAAGGGCCGGGTCGAGGCGGCGACCCGGGTGGGCGAGCACGCGGCCATCATTCCCTCGATCGCCGGCTGGGCGCGGATGACCGGCTTCAACACCATCTTCATCGACGACCGCGACCCCTTCGCCCATGGGTTCGTGGTGAAATGACCCTCGCAGCGCAGAGCATCCTCGCCGGCACCGCCGAGGGTCCGGTCCTCGCCACGTCGGAGCCGCTGAGCTTCTGGGGCGGGATCGACCCGGCCTCCGGCCGCGTCATCGACGTCCACCACCCGCTCTGCGGCCAATGCGTCACGGGCACCGTCCTGGCGATGCCGTCGACCCGGGGCTCCTGCACCGGCTCGGGCATCCTGCTCGACCTGGCGCTGACCGGGCGCGCGCCGGCAGCGCTGGTGTTTTGCGAGCCGGAGGACGTCGTCACCCTTGGTGCCCTGATCGCGGCCGAGATGTTCAGCCATGCGATCCCGGTCGTCCGCGTGGGTGCCGCGGCGTTCGCAGCGCTTTCCGCCCAGCCCACGGCACGGATCTCGGCGGCCGCCCTCGAGGCTGGTGGGGCGGCAGGGGTGCGGGTTCGCCTCGACCCGCCGGCCGCGTCGGCGCTGGAGCTGAGCCCAGGGGACCGTGCCCTGCTCGACGGCAGCGAGGGTGCCGCAGCACGGCTTGCCATGCGCATCATCTGCGCGATGGCGGCGCAGCAGGGTGCCGGGCGGCTGATCGACGTGACCCAGGCCCACATCGACGGTTGCATCTATGCCAGTCCCGCGAACCTGACCTTCGCCGAGATGATGGCGGAGCTCGGTGCCCGCGTGCGGGTGCCGACCACCATGAACGCGATCTCCGTCGACCACCGGAACTGGCAGGCGCAGGGCGTGCCGCCGAGCTTCGGCGGCCCGGCGCAGCGCCTGGCGGACGCTTATGTGCGGATGGGCTGCCGGCCCACCTTCACCTGCTCGCCCTACCTGCTCGCCACCGCCCCGGCCGCGGGCGAGGCCGTAGCCTGGGCGGAATCGAACGCCGTGATCTTCGCCAACAGCGTCCTGGCGGCCCGCACCGCGAAGCACCCGGACTTCCTCGACCTCTGCATCGCCCTGACCGGACGCGCGCCGCTGACGGGGGTCTATCTCGACGCCAACCGTCGGGCACGGCGGCTCATCGACGTCGAGCTGCCAGCTGGGGCCGACGACGCTTTTTGGCCGCTGCTCGGCTACTTGGCGGGGAAAGCGGCACCCGATCGCATCCCGCTGCTGCGCGGGCTGGCGGCCGCCGGCCCGACGCACGACGATCTCAAGGCGCTGTGTGCTGCCTTCGGCACCAGCTCGGCGGCACCGATGCTGCACGTCGAGGGGATCACCCCCGAGGCGGGCAGCGTCGCCCCGGATGCCGATCGCGCGAGGATCGGGGTCGACGATCTGGCTGCGGGCTGGCGGCTCCTCAACGCGGGCCCGGAAGCGATCGACCTCGTGGCGATCGGCAGCCCGCACGCTTCGATCGGGGAATGCCGAGCCTTGGCCGCAGCCCTCGCCGGTCGGCCGACGCGCGTTCCCACCATCGTGACGGCGGGACGCCAGGTCATCGCCGAGGCCAGCACCGAGGGGACGCTCGCGGCGCTCGAGGCGAGCGGGGTTCGGGTGCTGCCGGATCTCTGCTGGTGCTCGATCAGCGAGCCGGTCTTTCCGCGCGAGGCCCGGACCCTGATGACCAACTCCGGCAAGTACGCCCACTACGCTCCAGGCCTGTCGGGGCGGGCGGTCCGCTTTGGCAGCCTCGCCGACTGCGCCAACGCCGCCCTCGGCGGGATGGCGCAGCACCTGCTTCCCGCATGGCTCGCGCGAGACCATCCGCGGAGGACGAGGCCGTCCTGAGCCGGGACCGCCCCAACAGATGCCTGCATCAACCAACCCAGGGAGACGTGAATGAAGCTGCTCCACATGAGTGCCTGCCTCGCCGCTGCGCTATGCCTCGCGACGGCCGCCAAGGCGGACAAGCTCGACGACATCATCGCGTCGGGCACGCTCCGCTGCGCCGTCGTGCTGGACTTCCCGCCGATGGGCTCGCGCGATGCCAGCAACAACCCGATCGGGTTCGATGTCGACTACTGCAACGACCTCGCCAAGGCGCTCGGCGTCACCGCGGAGATCGTGGAGACGCCGTTCCCCCAGCGCATTCCCGCGCTGATGAGCGGCCAGGTCGACGTGGGCGTCGCCTCGACCTCCGATACCCTTGAGCGGGCGAAGACCGTCGGCTTCACGATTCCCTACTTCGCCTTCGAGATGGTGGTCACGGCCAACGAGAAGTCGGGCATCAAGTCGTTCGACGACATGAAGGGCAAGACCGTGGGCGCCACGGCCGGGACCTTCGAGGCCATCGCCCTGGAGGGTCAGGTCAAGAAGTGGGGCGGCGGCGAGTTCCGTCCCTACCAGACCCAGGCCGATGTCTTCCTCGCCCTGAGCCAGGGCCAGCTCGATGCCACCGTCTCGACCTCGACCGTCGCCCAGGCCAACGTCAAGTCCGGCAATTTCCCCGGCATCTCCGTCGTCGGCAAGGCGCCCTTCGACATCGACTATGTGGCGCTCTTCACCAACCGCGAGGAGGCCGGCCTCATCAACTACCTGAACCTGTTCATCAATCATCAGGTCCGTAGCGGGCGCTACGCCGAGCTCTACGGCAAGTGGGTCGGTGGCGAGCCGCCGAACCTCACGGTGCCGAACGTCTATCGCTGATCCTCCTTGGGAGGCGTGGCAGCTCCCGCGCCTCCCATCCACATCGCGCTAGCTGGGAGGCGGCTTCCATGTTCTCCTACACGTTCCAATGGAAGCAGGCATTCGCCAGGCTTCCGCAGATGCTCGACGGCGCGCTCGTCACCATGGAGATAGCGCTGCTCTCGATGGCGCTGGGCATC
>JBDHTW010000145.1:0-7197 GCA_039808865.1 Geminicoccaceae bacterium | reverse complement strand
GCGGTCGGGCGACGACGAGCGTGGCCCGCTGCCCGGTCAATCGGAGGTGGTCCGGACGGCGTCCGCCTCGCTCCCTTGGACCAGGGTTGGCAGGCGCGCGATGTGGGTGATAGCGTTCTCCACCGGCCGATGGTTCGCGGCTGGTCAGGGGGACCGGGCCATGCAGGTGACAAGGAAAGCGCCGTCGCGGTGGAGGCCGCTGCGCGGCATGCCGACCGCGGCGATGCTCGTTTGCGCGATGGTGGCGGGGCAGGGGCCGGCCGCGGCGGCGATCGGCAAATGTGCGCTCTATGGCAAGAAGGGGCAGTTCGCGATCGCGCCGGCTCAGCCGGGCAAGCTCACCGTCGAGACCCACCTGCCGGCGCCGGCCTGGTGGAACGGCGACAGGGCCGATCAGGTCGAGAATGGGTTCGAGTATTGCATGGCGGCCAACATCGCGTACCGTCTGGGCCTCGACCAGCTCGAGGTCGTCGACGTCGCCTGGCCGGGTCTGGTCGCGGACAGCTCGTTCTGGGATGCGATCCTCGGCGGGCAGAAGTTGCCGTTCGATCTGGCGCTGGCCGAGATCTCGATCACGGACGAGCGCAAGGAGCAGGTGGCGTTCTCGGTGCCCTACTTCAGCTCCGACATCGGTGTGCTGGTCAAGACCGGCACTTCCGTCGACGGCCGGTCGATCAAGGACATGCGCATCGGCTACCAGGCCGGCACCACCGGTGGCGCCTTCGTGGTCGACCGGCTGCAGCCGACGACCGCGGCGGTCGGCTTCGGCGACATAACCTCGATGCTGACGGCCCTCCAGGCCGGACGCATCGACGTGGCGATGACGGACACCTCGATTCTGCTCACCAGCGCCGCGCAGTCGGACGGCCGGTTCGAGGTGGTGGGGCAGTTCGCGACCGGCGAGCATTACGGCGCCGTCTATCCCAAGAACTCGGCCAACGCGGCCACGCTCGACCAGGTGATCCAGGCCATGATCGACGACGGCACGCTCGTGAAGCTCGGTGCCGCTTATCTCGACACGGTCTGGCGCGTCGATCCGGCGACGATACCCTATTTCGAACCGTGAGCCACGATCGCCCGGCCTTGGCAGCCCAACGCGCAAGGTGTCAGATGGCCGGCGCAGGTGGCGCGGCTTTTGCTGCCGCAGCAGCCGGGAATGGGAGAACGCATCGATGACGACGACCTGCATCAGGCTGGCACTGGCGATGACCCTGGCGGTCGCCGTCGCCGGGTCGGCGGCTGCGGCCGACATGATCGGCAACTGCGAGCTTTACGGTCAGAAGGGCGCGTTCCAGATGACGCCCGCGATCCCGGGCCAGCTCACCGTCGAGGTCAACCTGCCGGCGCCGGGCTTTTGGAACGGCGACACGCCGGAGACGATCAAGGACGGCTACGAGTACTGCATGGCCGCCAACATCGCGCACCGGATCGGCCTGAACAAGCTGGCGGTGGTCAACGTCGCCTGGGACGCGCTGGTCGCCGGCCAGACCAAGAACTACGACCTCGCCCTGTCGCAGGCGACGATCACCGAGGAACGCAAGCAGGTGGTGGACTTCTCGGTCCCCTACTTCTCCTCCGACATCGGCGTGCTGGTGAAGAAGAGCACCAAGGTCGATGCGAGCTCGATCAAGGGCCTGCGCATCGGCGTGCAGCAGGCGACCACCGGGGCCATGTTCGTCGACGCGAAGCTGCGGCCGACCACCCCGGCCAAGGTCTTCCCCGACACGACCTCGATGTTCACCGCCCTCCTCGCCAACCAGATCGACGTCGCGATGACCGACACCGCGATCGTGCTGGGCCAGGCTTCGGTCTCGAACGGCCGGTTCGTGGTCGTCGGCCAGTACTCGACCGGTGAGACCTACGGCGCGATCTACCCCAAAGGTTCCTCCAACGAGGCGACCCTGGACAAGGTCATCCAGTCCCTGATCGACGACGGTACGCTCAAGAAGCTCTCGGCGAACTATCTCGCCGCCGCCTGGGGCGCCGATCCGACGGCCATTCCGTACTTCCAGCCGTGACCAGCGAGCGTCCGGCGACCACCTTGCGCGAGCGGCCGCCGTCGATCCCCAAGCCGCCGACGACCCTATCGGTCACCGCGCTCGCCTGCGCGCTGGGCGTGGCGGCGCTAGCGTTCTGGGTCGCGGCGGCGGTGCGGGCCGCACTGGCCGCCGAAGGCATCGGCTCGTTCGGCATCACGCTCGTGCTGTTCGTGCTGGCGGCCGCCACGCTGCTCCTCCTCTACCCCGCCGTGCGCGGCTGGCAGGCGGCGCAGCGCGCCCAGGCCGCGGTCGCGACCGACCTGGTCACCGCCCGGGTCGAGACCGCGTCCGGGCAGACCTGGTCGGGCGTGGCGATCGGCTACGCGGCGGCGGCACTGCTCGTGGTGCTCGCCGGCGCGTTCATGATCGCCAACGACAGCGCCGTCGCGCGGACCTTCGTCTACCTGCCGCTGATCGGGGATTCGTTCTGGCTGATCGTCGATGCGTTCTGGCTCAACGTGCGCATCTTCGTCATCGCCGAGATCCTGGTTCTGGTCTGGGGGCTCGTCGTCGCGGTGGCCCGGCTGATTCCGGGACCCGCCGGCCAGCCGATCCGGCTCATGGCCACGGTCTACACCGACATCTTCCGCGGCCTGCCGGCGATCATCTGCATCTACCTCGTCGGTTTCGGCCTGCCGCTGACCGGCCTGCCGCTGCTCGGCAACTGGCCGCCCGAGTGGTACGCGATCCTGGCGCTGACCCTGACCTACGGCGCCTACGTGGCCGAGGTCTACCGCGCCGGCATCGAGAGCGTGCACTGGAGCCAGGTCGCCGCCGCCCGCTCCCTCGGCCTCAGCTTCTTCCAGACCCTGCGCTTCGTCGTCGTGCCGCAGGCGGTGCGCCGGATCATCCCACCCTTGCTCAACGACTTCATCTCGCTGCAGAAGGACACGGCGCTGGTCAACGTGATCGGTGCGGTCGACGCCTTCAACCAGGCCAAGATCGTGGCCAGCAACCACTTCAACCTGTCCTCGGTCACGACGGTGGCCTTCCTGTTCGTCCTGATCACCATCCCGCAGGCACGCTTCGTCGACCGCCTGCTCGAGCGGGAGCAACGTCGGACGCGAGGCGGCTGATGGCGCTGGTCGAGATCCGCAACGTGGTCAAGCGCTACGGCGCGTTCGAGGTCCTCAAGGGGATCAGCGTCGACGTCGAGGCCCACGACGTGGTCTGCCTGATCGGCCCCTCGGGCTGCGGCAAGTCCACGCTGCTCCGCTGCATCAACGGGCTCGAGGCGATCCAGGGCGGCGAGATCCGCCTGCACGACGACCGCGTCAGCGGCCCGGGCGTCGACGTCGACGCGCTGCGCCGCGACGTCGGCATCGTCTTCCAGAGCTACAACCTGTTCCCGCACATGAGCGTGCTCGAGAACATCACCCTGGCCCCGATCCAGGTCCTGGGCCTGAGCCGCAAGGAGGCCGAGGCGAGGGCCATGGCGCTGCTCGCCCGGATCGGCCTCGACGCCAAGGCCAAGGACTATCCCGACCGCCTCTCGGGCGGCCAGCAGCAGCGCGTCGCCATCGTCCGGGCGCTGGCCATGGAGCCCATGGTGCTGCTGCTCGACGAGATCACCTCGGCGCTGGACCCCGAGCTGGTCGCCGAGGTGCTCAACATCGTCCGCGATCTCGCCAGGGACGGCATGACCATCCTCATGGCCACGCACGAGATGGGCTTCGCGCGCGAGGTCTCCTCCAAGGTCTGCTTCCTCGAGGGCGGCGTCGTCCACGAGGAGGGCCCGCCCGAGCACATCTTCAAGGACCCGGCGAGCGAGCGCACGCGGCTGTTCCTGCGCCGGATCATCGAGGCGGGTAGGCTGTAGCGTGCGCCGCTATCGCCAGCGGCAGTCCCGCCGATCCTGGATCTCGTGCCAGCGGAGGAAACGAGACTGACCTCGGAACGGCCCTGCAGCACGACCCAGGCGTTGGACGATGCTGTCACGCCAGCCATGCTCCTGCGCGGCCGCGCGTGGGAGCATCGCACGGTGCAGGGCCCCTGCAGCACGTGAAGGCGCGAAGATAACCACGCGTAGGTTGGCATTTCCTGTGCCTGTGGCCGCCCCGTGGCCGTCAAGCGCGTATGGCTGATCTATGCCACGGCAGCGGCAGTGATCAATTCGGGTACAAGCAGCATTCTTCTCGATTGGCATTCATTGTCGGATAGACCGTGAGAATTCGGCTTGATGGATGCGATGATTGAAAGTACAGCAAAACGATAAATCCTGACAGATGTATTATTACCAGTTGGGATATGGCATTTTCCATCCGAAAGCACACAAGAAGAAATCCTTTTTCTTGATGTGGCAACGGGAGTCGAATTGTGCAGCCGTCGAACCGGCTGGCTCGCCGAGTCGATTCGTGTGGCGATCGACGATACGTCCCGGCCCGACGAATCGATGACGGATCGATCGAGCAACTGAGGCGCTCGTGCGGCATTGCGAGCGGGAGGCCCGAGCGCCGCGGAGGCCTCGGCCGGTCGGGGCACGGCCGAAGGACCGCACGACCCGCGTCGGCTGACCAAAAGAGGATGCGGCCGCGCCGGTTGCGCCAGCAGGGTTCCGGCTTCGCCCACCTGCTCGGCGCGGTCTGTCCCGTGCGCAGCGCGATGCGGTCCTGCCGGAGAGCACAACTGTGGTGATGGGCCCGTTCTCTCTGCGTATGTTTGCCCGCACGATCTACTGTATGCCGAATTCGCTACGATATCGAAGCGGGATCGCAGAATGACAACGATGCCTTCAACTTGAAGTATATTAGATTCTACTTCAATACATCTTCGTCGAACTCGTGTCATAAGTCACATCGTGCGCGTGGATTTGGGTGTAACGTCTGGGTTGCAGGATGGCGTCCAGGTTCATGCCTGCTGGCGGCGCGCCATACCGGGCCGACCGCCAAGCCGAAGCCAATCGATGGAGGAAATCATGCGAACCGCACATCTGCTCTACGCGTCGGCCGGAGTCATGATGATGACGCTCGGTGCGCTGGCATCGGCGAACGGCGTGCTCGCCGCCGGGCCGTCCAGCACCGACCGCGGCGGTACGGCGGCGTCCGCCGGGGTCGCTCCCCAGGCGGTCGTCACGACCAGCCTCGGGGGGCTCGTGAGTTCGGTCTCGAAGACCGACGCGGCGACGCTGACCACCACCTCGGGAGCGTTCGTGGACATTCCCGGCGCCACCGTCAGCGTCACCGTGCCCGGTGGCGCGAAGCGGGGCTTCCACGTCACGCTGAGCGGCACCTGCGCCATCGACGGTGCCGGCGCGGAGGAGGACGTCCTGGTCAGGGTGCTGGTCAACGGCGCCGAGATCGCACCGGGGGCCACGACCTATTGCGAGGACTTCTCCGACAATGCGCACATTCCCGAGGGTGGTCACGCGCTGCAATGGGTGAAGGGCAAGGTCGGCCCCGGCAACTATACGATCAAAGCGCAGTGGGCCACCGATGCCGGCGCCACCGGCTTTCTGCGCGACATGAACTTCACGGTCCGGGTCCACAACTGATACCGCGCGTGCTCACGAGACCCATTTAATTCGAGATCATTTTAGTCGAGTGTTCATGAGGACAGGGCTTTTGTTTCGAGCGAGTATGTCGAGCGCTGGATAGACATCCCGGTCGGTCGCGGATCCGCGCCGCGCCGCGGGCCGAGGGCTCCACGATCGATCCGCAAAGCTGATGTCGTCGCCGCGGGTGCCGCGCTCGGTGCCCATCTCGGCACCCTGTCCCGCCGTCGCCGCCATCCTCTGACGGCGACGGCGATGGACCCGGCGCCAGCAGAGCATGGCATGCTCCGTGGTCCCCGCACGAACTGTGCACGACGCACCCACGGCTCGGCATCCGGCGAAGATCGCGCGCGATCGATCGCGGCGCCATGCGCTGCCGGGTCGAGGCTTGGGCGTCGGTACAAAGTATCCCGAAATTCATGGTAAAATATTCATACGGCGGCAGGCATAACGCCAATCATCCGAGCGTATAGACTGCAGTATTGCCGAAGAGAGGAATTCGGCTCTCGGGAGTGAACGACATGAGAGGCCTGCTGTTGGGCATGACGGCGGTGGCATTGATGGCGCCGGCCGTGCGGGCGCAGACGTCGAACGACGTCACGCCGTCCAACACCGTTGCCGGCGAGGTCGCGCAGGGTCATTACCTCGTCTTCTTCGACTGGAACAAATCCACCCTGACCGGCGCCGGCCGCGACGTCGTGGCGGCGGCGGCCGCGGACTATCGGCGCTCGGGGCAGGCGCAGATCGAGGTCATCGGCCACACCGACTCCTCGGGAGCGGCAAGCTACAACATGAAGCTCTCCGTGCGCCGGGCCGAGGCGGTCCGCGCCGAGCTGGAGCGCCTGGAGGTGCCGGCAGCAGCGATCGTCACCACGGGCCGCGGGCAAACCGATCCCCTGGTGCCGACGGCCGACTTCGTCCGCGAGCCGCAGAACCGCCGGGTCGAGATCATCGTGCCACAACCGCCGCCACCACCGCCGGTCGCGGCGTCGCCCGAGCCGGCGCCACCGCCGCCGGTGGCCGAGGCGCCCAGCCGGTTCGCCTTCGCGATGGGGCCGCTCTATGGCCACAATTTCGGCGAGACCGATAGTGGTCACGGCAAGACCCAGAACGACCTCGTCGGCCCCGAGCTCCGCTTCGAGCTGCTGCCGAGCGACACCTTCGGCATCAGCCTGAAGCAGGCCGTGCTGCACAGCTTCAACGGCGTCGACGACGGCTTCAACGGGCGCACGGGCGTCAGCCTCGACCTGAAGCCGGGCAAGCTCGGCCCGGTCAGTCCTTACCTCAGCGCGAACTTCGGCGGCATCTACGGGCCCGGCGTGCAGGACGGCCTGCTCGCCGGGCCGGAGCTCGGCCTCGACATCGCGATGAGCCAGAGCACCAGCCTCAACCTCATGGCCGCCTACGACTACCAGTTCCGCAACCAGGACTGGGACAAGGGCATCGCCTGGGGCGGCCTCGGGCTGGTCTACCGGTTTTAGGTGAGGGAGTGTGGTCGGGTCGGCGTGGGTCACGATGGGCCATTGATCGAGGGGCGATTGCCACGATTTCGTCGAGGGCGTGCAGGTGAATCGGGGCATGGCCGTGCGCTGGTGCCGCATGGCGGCCGACCGGGGCGATGCGCCCGGCCAGAACGATCTCGGCTGCAGCTACGAACCGCGGCCAGGG
>JBDHTW010000144.1:0-7215 GCA_039808865.1 Geminicoccaceae bacterium | reverse complement strand
CGTCTACGATTTGTGGCTATGCTCAAACACTAGGCTGGACGGCTCGATCCGGCGAGTTTCGCCACTGCAGGAACGGAAAACAAACGGAGCAGCCCGATGGCAGGAACAGGCGCGGCAGGCAGCTCGAACAGCGGCCGTCGCTTGATTGAGCGGATCGGCAGGATGCCGGCCGGTGGCACGATTCTCGGACCTGCTGGTCGAACGCCTGCGCCGGGATTGGCCGCCACCGCCCCGGTTTCCCCGGGTCGCCGCTGCATCGCCTAACGCCCGACTGCCCTCGGCGCACCAGCGCGATCGCCGCCAGGCAGCGACTCCTCAACCATCAACACAACCGATAGGCTCATCAAAAAGGTTGGCATTTGTCAAAATATCAACTATAAAGCGTCCAATATGTAAAATATCTACCTTTAGGTAGATGCTAGTAAGCAGATGGAGATATCGGTGGCGTGAACCGCGCCTTGCCGATGCCGGGTGATCTTTGCCCGAAAAATGGCCACGCAGGCGGGAAACAACGATGTCGAATGACGACAAAGCAGTTTGCATCAGAATCAATCGACGTAAGGTTCTCATCGGCGCTGGAGCTGCTGCCAGCACATCGATGATTGCTCGTCGAGCGCAAGCTTTGGCTCCAGGATGTGGAGTTACCTCCGGAACGGCTGGCGTGCAGGCCATCATGGCCGATCGAGCGGCCGATCTGCCGGGTGTCAACACGCATCTCAACTATCTGGGCACGGTCTATGACCGATCCTACGCTTCGATCATCAAGCCGCGCCTATTGGAACTCGGCATACGCCATGTACGCGACAACCCGGCAAGCGATTCGAACGTCACGATAAAAGATCGCTATATCGAACTGGCGCGCGCGGGCATAAAGTTGCTGATGGTGACTTGGGATAGCGCCAACAACGACATCGATTATGTGCTGTCCCTCAACAGCAGTGGGGTGCAGGTGGTCGAAGCGGTCGAACCGCCGAACGAGCGCGACAACGCCTGGGGCTCGGGCATGCCGGCGCAAATGTACAGCTACATGAAGAACATGTACGCAAGGTACAAGGGCAACGGAGTCACCAAGAATATCACCATCCTTGGGCCATCCTTTGCCAACACACGTGATGCCGCCACGCGCCTGTATTCGGCGTATCGTGACGCAGGCAACTACATGGATTGCGGCAATGTGCACGACTATTGTGGACGAGAGCCAGAGGGAAGCTATGGCGGCGGCTGGGGAATCAGCCTGAGCGACGCGCTGACGCGGCAGAAGCTCGGCAGCAGCAAGGCCGTCTGGGCATCGGAGAACGGGTACAAAATGTCCCGGAGCAGCACGGGGCATCCCGCGGTGACCCAGCGGGCGGCGGCGAAGTATCTGCCACGCCAGTTTCTCAGCCATCTGCAGCGCGGTGTGCCAAGAATGTACATGTATCAGCTCGTCAACAACAACGAGGAGAATTTTGGGCTACTCAACGACAATGGCACGCCGCGACTACAATTCTACGCTGTCAAGAATTTCATCGCACTGCTCAAAGATCCCGGTGTAGCCTTCACGCCCGGAACCTTGAAGTACGAGCTCAGCGGTGACCTGACGGGCATTCAGCACGTCCTGCTGCAGAAGCGGAGTGGACGCTTCTATCTGGCGGTCTGGCAAGGCAGCCAGAGTTCGCTCGTGACCTCCGTCGACAGCGGCATCGGCGATCTCGAGCCGCCGCGCCGCTCCCTGACCTTGCGCCTCGGCATGAAGATCACGGCGGCCACGGTCCGCGAACCATCCTTCTCGAGCGCCGTCGTCAAGAGCTACGCCAACCCCGGCGGCATAGCGTCCATCCCGCTGAGCGTGCCGGATCATGTGCAGCTCATCGAGCTTGTCCCCTCGGGCTGCGCGTAACCCCTACCCAAGCTCGGACGTCGGCAGAACGGCCCGGCCGGGACCGCTGTGCCGTTCGCCGCCGGCACCGTGGGTCAGTGTCCGCGACCGAGGTCACCATCCGACGCGCCGGTACGGGAAATGCTGCGGCCCACGCTTACCCGGTGGCGGCTTGACTGCCGGCGCGAGGCTATCGTCCAACCGGATCCACGGTCCGACCGTGTCATCTCCTCGTGCGGGCGCCCGGACACTGGCGTCGACAATCCAGCATCTACCGGCGCCCACCAGATCTCATATTCATCAAGTCTAAAATAGAACTGGATTGGCATGCCTCATTGATTCCAGCATACGAGTCCTGCCATGGTTGACGCTAAAAATAAATCTTCAACCTGTGCCGTAATATTTATCAGTAATGACGGCATTTTTGGAACGAGAAAGAACCTGAAGGTGGAATATAACTGTGCCCTGGGCGTCCGCAATTTGTGACGACGTACCAACATGAGTCCGGCAGGCTCAACTCGGGGTGCCGTCACTGCAACAACGGAAAACAAGCGGAGCAGCCCAATGGCGGGGAATATCTTCACAAGCAGCCACAATATCGGCCGTCGCCAAGTCTTGCGAGCCGGCGCGACCCTGGCTGGCGGCACGATGCTCGGGCTGGCCGGGCGAGAGCCGGCCTTCGCGTTGGCGCCCGGCTGTTCGGCCAACTCCGGCAGTGCGGGCCAGCAGGCGCTGATGGCCGACTGCGTGGCCGACGCGCCCGGCGTCAACACCCACCTCAACTATCTGGGCACCATCTACGACAACGGCTACGCCAGCATCATCAAGCCCCGCCTGCTCGAGCTGGGCATCCGGCACATCCGCGACAACCCGGGCGGCGATTCCGACAACAAGACCAAGGGCCGCTACATCGAGCTCGCCCGGAGCGGCATCCGCTTGCTGCTCGGTACCTGGAATGCGAACGACCACGACATCGACTACGTCAAGGCGCTGAACGGCAGCGGCGTGCAGGTGGTCGAAGCCGTCGAGCCGCCCAACGAGCGCGACAATGGCTGGGGCTCGAGCATGCCGGCACAGATGCGCAGCTACATGCTGGCGATGTACCCACGCTACAAGAGCGATCCGGCCACCAAGAACATCACCGTCCTCGGCCCGTCCTTCGCCAACACCAAGGAGTCGGCCAATCGTCTGCTGGCGAGCTTCGCCGATGCGCCCAAGTACATGGACTGCGGCAACGTGCACAGCTACTGCGGCCGCGATCCGGAAGGGTCGGGCGGCGGCGGGTACGGCATCAGCCTGAGCGACGCGCTCGCGCGCCAGCGGATGGGCACCACGAAGGCGGTCTGGGCCTCGGAGAACGGCTACAAGATGTCGCGCAGCAGCAGTGGCCACCCGGCGGTGACACAGCGGGCCGCGGCCAAGTACGTACCCCGGCAGATCCTCAGCCATCTGCTGCGCGGCGCACCACGCATCTATGGCTACCAGCTGCTCAATTCGAATGCCGAGGATTTCGCGCTGCTCAACAGCAACGGATCGCCGAGGCTGCAGTTCACAGCGCTGAAGAATTTCGTCGCCTTGTTCAAGGACCCCGGCCCGGCGTTCACCCCTGCCACCTTGTCCTACACCCTGACCGGCACCCTCACCGGCATCCAGCAGATGCTGTTCCAAAAGCGCGACGGACGCTTCTATCTTGCCGTCTGGCAGGGGGTGCTGAGCTCGGCCCTGACCTCCAGCGACAGCGGCATCCGCGACATCGAGCCCGCCCGCCGGCCCCTGACCTTGAACCTCGGCATGAAGGTCACCGCGGCCACCGTGTACGAGCCTTCCTTCGCCGCCGGCCCCGTGCAGAGCTTCGCCAACACGTCGGGAATCGGCTCGATCAGCCTGAGCGTGCCCGACCACGTGCAGGTCATCGAGCTGGTACCGGCCGACTGCGCCTAGGGCCCACGAGGATCAGCGTTTGCCGCCGGCTGCCGCCTCGGTGCCCAGGCAGCCGGCCATAAGGCCCGCGCCGCTCAGCCACCACGCGAGCCGGCATCCGTCTGGATGCGGCCATCGACGACCTCGATGATCCGGTCGCAGCGGTGGGCGAGCGCCAGATTGTGGGTGACGATCAGGAAGGTCGTGCGGTGCCGCCGATTGACCGCATGCATCAGCTCGAACACCTCGTCCGCGGCCTTGGTGTCGAGATTTCCCGTCGGCTCGTCGGCCAGCACGAGCTCGGGCCGCATCGCCAGCGCCCGGGCGACGGCGACGCGCTGCTGCTGGCCACCCGACATGTTCAGCGCGAGGTTGCCGGCGACGGCAGCGAGGCCCACCTGCGCCAGCAGCTGGGCCGCGCGTGCCTTGATCTCGGGGGTCGGGAAGCCCCGATCGACCAGCATCGGCATCATCACGTTCTCAAGCGCCGTAAAGGCCGAGATCAGATAGTGATATTGGAAGACGAAGCCGATGCTGTGCCCGCGCAGCCGGGTCAGCTCGGCATCGTCGAGCGCGCGCGTGTCGCGTCCGGCGATGCGCA
The DNA here is from genome assembly GCA_039808865.1 of Geminicoccaceae bacterium. GTDB lineage: Bacteria > Pseudomonadota > Alphaproteobacteria > Geminicoccales > Geminicoccaceae > Benzoatithermus. The sequence goes on along the minus strand of JBDHTW010000144.1, from coordinate 2,836 downwards.
GCTGCCCGGCAGTGGGCCGGTCGAGCAGACCGATGAGGTTGAGCAGGGTACTTTTACCCGAGCCCGATGGGCCGATCAGGGCGACGAATTCCCCGCGGCGCAGGACGAGGTCGACGTCGTGCAGCACCTCGACCTCGACCGGCGTGCCGACATGGTAGGCTTTGCACACCTTGTCGAGCTGCAGGAAGACATCAGCCACGGATGGCCTCCACCGGGTCGAGCGCGGCGGCCCGCAGTGCCGGTGCCGCCGCGGCGGCGACGCCGGTGAGCGTCGCCAGGATCGCCGCCGCGACGAACAGGCTGCGGTCGAGCAGCAAGGGGAACAGCTCGCTGCCGTCGACTTGGCGCGCGTAGCCGTGCCAGATGATCAGCGCGGCTGCGCCGAGGGCCGAGCCGACCAGCGAGCCGAGAAGGCCGAGCAGACCCCCCTGAATCAGGAAGATGCGCAGGATCTGTGCCCGTCGCGCGCCCATCGCGCGCAGGATGCCGATGTCCTTGGAGCGCTGGATGACGGAGACGACCAGAACGGCGGCGATCCCGAAGGCGACCGACAGCCCGACGAACAACCGGATCAGCGTGTTGGTCGTCTGCTGCGCCCGGACGGCGGTGAAGAACTGGGCATTGGTCGTGATCCAGCTGTCGGCCCTGACCGGAAACGACGCCGCTATCTCCTGCGCCAGCGTCTCGGCGGCGTAGATGTCCCGGACGGTGAGATCGATCGTCGTCACCCCGCCGATCAGGCCGAGCAGCGACTGCGCGGTCCGCAGCGCCACGTACGCCGCACGCTGGTTGACGCCCTTGCTACCGAGATCGATGACGCCGGTGATGGTCAGGATGCGGCTGGCGCCCGATGCGGCCCGGACGTTCAGCTTGTCGCCGATGGCAGCCCCGAGATCCTGGGCGAGCTCGGTGCCGACGATGATGTCCTCGCTGGTCAACCGGGTTTCGCCGGCGACCAGATGATCCGGTAGCCGGACGATCCGGAAATAGTCGGCCGGTTCGATGCCGGTGATCGTGATCGAGCGGCTGGCGTCGCCACGCACGGCCAACGCCGAGCCCGACACCGTCGGCGACACGACGGCAATGGCCGGCATGGCCCGCATCCGGTCGCGTATCTTCGGCCACTGGTCGATCGACAGCGTGCGCTGCGTGGGACGCTGGATCGTCGGCGCCTCGATCTCCGTGGCACCGCCGCGCAGCGGCCGTGCGACCTGATCCGGGGCGAGAAGCTGGATCTGCGGCTGCGCCGTCAGCACGCGCTTGAGGAAATTGGCCTGCAGACCCGCGAGCATCGCCGACATGAACACGATCACCGCGACACCGATGGCGATGCCGCAGACGATGAACAGCGTCTGCAGTCGGCCGTCCTTGAGAAAACGCAAGGCGGCGATCCACTCGAACGGCAGCCAGCGGCTCACGGCAGGACAGGCCGGATGCGCTGACCGACCCGCACGCCGGCCGTGTCGGGAATGGCGAGATCTCCCTCCACCACACCCTCCACGATCTCGACATGCGTGCTGCCGCGCAGCCCCAGCCGCAAGAACTGCTGGTGCGCCCGGTGATCCTTGACCAGCATGGCCCAGGGCGAGCCGGTGAGCGCATCGTGAACGTCGCGCGTGGGCAGGATCAGCGTGTCGCTCCGGCGCGCCACCTCGATGTCGACGGACACGGTCATGTCCTGCCGCAGGTAATCGGGCGGATCGCGCACGGTGAGCTTCACCTCCACCGACGCACGGGTGATGTCGATACCAGGATTGATGTACGTCAGCTCGGCGGCGAAGGTCCGGTCGGGGTAGGCATCCGCCGAGGCGACCGCCGTCTGGCCCAGCGCCAGAACGCCGAGATTCTTCTCGTCGATCTGCAGGACGAGCTGGGTGGCCCCCGTCGGCGCCAGGACCAGAAGGGCCTTGCCCGGCTGCACCACGCTGCCCTGCTCGACGTCGCGGGAGATCAGCACGCCATCGCGTGGCGCCACGATCGTGGCATAGCCGAGGCGCGAGCGCACGGTCTCCAGATTGGCGTGCGCCTGATTGAGCTGCGTCTCCGCCATCACGTAGTCGCTGCCGCCAGGGCTGCTGGTGAACACCTGCAGCTCGGCCGTCCGCACCTGCGTGCTGGCGACATCGAGGTTCTTCCGTGCGTCGTCCAGCAAAGCCTTGGCGGCGTAGCCATTTCTGGCGAGTTCGGCCGTGCGCGCGTAGCCGTTCTGCGCATCGAGGAGAACGGCCCGTGCCTGCGTCAGCGCCTGCTGCGCCGCCGGCAGGGTGAACTCGCGCAGCTGCCGCAGCCGGGCCTCGGCCTGCGCCACCGCGCCCTCGGCCGCCACCACCAGGGCCTTCAGCTCGTTGGCCTCGAGCGTGATCAGCACCTGCCCTTTGCTGACGTGCTGACCTTCCTCGACCAGGACGGCGTCGACCGTGCCGGTGATCTGGCTGCCGATCTCGACCCTGAACGGGGTCTCGACGTGACCGCTGGCGACCACGGTCTGGACCAGATCGCCGCGGCGCACCGGATCGACATCGACGGCGACACCGAGCAGCGCACGGGCCGCCTGCCAACCGCCCGCACCTGCCAGGATCACCGCGAGCAGGACGAACCAGCGATGCTGCCAAGCCAGGCGCAGCCACCCCCCGACACCGCGCCACCGGCCTGTCTCCACCTCCAAGCCCGGCATTCGCGAGGATGGAGAATGCTCGGCCAGATCATCCATGAGCACATGCGTGCGGCCCGACGGCTGCCCCATCGATCGTCGCCATCACCCGTCGTTCCAAGTCATGACCCGGTCCGTTCCACCGGGAAGCCTAGCACGGCACGCGCGCGCGGGAAGCCTTGCAGT
>JBDHTW010000143.1:0-7282 GCA_039808865.1 Geminicoccaceae bacterium | reverse complement strand
GCCGTACCCGGGCCTCAGTCGCGCAGATCGTCCCACAGCTCCTTCACCTTGGCGAAGAAGCCTTCGGATTCGGGGTGCTGCTGCTGGGTGCCGGCCCCGCCGGACTCGAACTCGCGCAACAGCTCCTGCTGCCGCTTGGTCAGGTTGACCGGGGTCTCGACCATGATCTCGACGAACATGTCGCCACGGGCATGACCGTGCAGCTCCGACATGCCCTTGCCGCGCAGCCGGATCTGCTTGCCCGACTGCGTGCCGGCCGGCACCGCGATGCGCAGCCGGCTGCCCTCGATCGTCGGCACCTCGACCTGCCCGCCCAGGGCGGCGGTGACCATCGGGATCGGCACGCGGCAGAAGATGTTGGCGGCCTCGCGACGGAACATGCGGTGCGGTGCGACGGTGACGAAGATGTAGAGATCACCCGGCTGACCACCGCGGATCGCGGCCTCGCCCTCGCCCGACAGGCGGATGCGCGTGCCGTCCTCGACGCCGGCCGGGATGTTCACCGCCAGCGTCTTCTCGCGCTGCTGCACGCCGCTGCCGCCGCAGCTCTTGCAGGGATTCTTGATCACCCGCCCGGAGCCCTGGCAGGTCGGGCAGGTCCGCTCGACGGTGAAGAAGCCCTGCTGGCTGCGCACGCGGCCGGCGCCGCGGCAGGTCGGGCAGCCCGTGGGCTCGCTGCCGGCCTCGCTGCCGGTGCCGTTGCAGCTCTCGCAGGCCATCGCGGTCGGCACGCGGATCTGTGCCCGCTTGCCGGCGAACGCCTCCTCGAGCGTGATCGTCAGGTTGTAGCGCAGGTCGGCGCCGCGCGCGGCACCGTTGCGCGCGCCGCGGCCGCGGCCGTTGCCGCCCATGAAATCGCCGAACAGGTCGTCGAACACGTCGGCGAAGCTGGTGAAGTCGAATCCGGCCGCCCCCGGGCCGGCACCGCGGCCACCACCCATCCCGGCCTCGAAGGCCTGATGGCCGAACTGGTCGTAGGCCGCCTTCTTCTGCGGATCGCGCAGGACCTCGTAGGCCTCGTTGACCTCCTTGAACCGTGCCTCGGCCATCTTGTCGCCCGGGTTGCGGTCCGGGTGATGCTCCTTGGCCATCCGCCGGAACGCGATCTTGATCTCCGACTCGGACGCTGAGCGATTGACGCCCAAGATGTCGTAATAGTCACGTTTCGCCATGTCGGAGGTCGCTGCCTTCGCGGTTCGGTTCGGTTCCTAGATGGCGCGAGGCCGACCGGGCTGCCACCCGACCGGCCTGCGCGTGCGGCCCCTCGACCGAGGGGGCGAGATCAAGCCGACTTCTTGCGGTCGTCGTCGACCTCTTCGAACTCGGCGTCGACGACGCCCTCGCCGCCCTGCTGCCGCGGCGGGGTCTCGCCACCCGCCTCACCGGCCGCCTGCGCCTTGTACATGGCCTCGCCGAGCTTCATCGAGACCTGTGCCAGGGCCTCGGTCTTGCTGCGGATGGCCTCCGGGTCGTCGCCGTCGACCACGGCCTTGAGCTCGGCCAGCGCCTGCTCGATCGCGGACTTGTCGGCGGCCGAGATCTTGTCGCCGTAATCCTTGAGGCTCTTCTCGGTCGAGTAGAGCAGGCTGTCGGCGTGGTTCTTGGCCTCGATCACCGCCTTGCGCTTCTTGTCCTCCTCGGCGTGGTCCGCCGCCTCGCGCACCATCTTCTCGACCTCGGCCTCGGACAGGCCGCCCGAGGCCTGGATGCGGATCGTCTGCTCCTTGCCGGTGGCCTTGTCCTTGGCCGAGACGTTGACGATGCCGTTGGCGTCGATGTCGAAGGTGACCTCGATCTGCGGCATGCCGCGCGGCGCCGGCGGGATGCCCAGAAGATCGAACTGGCCGAGCAGCTTGTTGTGCGCCGCGAGCTCGCGCTCGCCCTGGAAGACCCGGATCGTCACCGCCGACTGGTTGTCCTCGGCCGTGCTGAACACCTGGCTCTTCTTGGTCGGGATCGTCGTGTTGCGGTCGATGATCCGCGTGAACACGCCGCCCAGGGTCTCGATGCCGAGCGAGAGCGGGGTCACGTCGAGCAGGAGCACGTCCTTGACCTCGCCGGCCAGGACCGCACCCTGGATCGCCGCGCCGATGGCCACGACCTCGTCCGGGTTGACGCCCTTGTGCGGCTCCTTGCCGAAGAACTGCTTCACGGTCTCGACGACCTTGGGCATCCGGGTCATGCCGCCGACCAGGATCACCTCGCTGACGTCGCCGGCCTTGAGACCCGCATCCTGCAGCGCCTTCTTGCACGGCTCGATCGTCTTCTGGATCAGATCCTCGACCAGCTGCTCGAGCTTGGCCCGGCTGATCTTCATCGTCAGATGCTTCGGGCCCGAGGCGTCGGCCGTGATGAACGGCAGGTTGATCTCGGTCTGCATCGTCGACGACAGCTCGATCTTCGCCTTCTCGGCCGCCTCCTTCAGGCGCTGCAGCGCCAGGCGGTCGTTGCGCAGATCGATCCGGTGCTCCTTCTTGAACTCGTCGGCCATGTAGTCGATCAGGCGCTTGTCGAAGTCCTCGCCGCCGAGGAACGTGTCGCCGTTGGTCGACTTCACCTCGAACACGCCGTCGCCGATCTCGAGGATCGAGACGTCGAACGTGCCACCGCCGAGGTCGTAGACCGCGATCGTCTGGTTGTGGCCCTTCTCCATGCCGTAGGCGAGTGCTGCCGCGGTCGGCTCGTTGATGATCCGCACCACGTCCAGGCCGGCGATGCGGCCCGCGTCCTTGGTCGCCTGGCGCTGGCTGTCGTTGAAGTAGGCCGGCACGGTGATGACCGCCTTCTCGACCGGCATGCCGAGATAGCGCTCCGCCGTCTGCTTCATCTTCTTGAGAATCTCGGCGCTGATCTGCGCCGGCGCCTTCTTCTCGTCGCGCACCTGCACCCAGGCGTCGCCATTGTCGGCGCGCACGATCTTGTAGGACACCATGTCCATGTCCTTGCGGACGACAGGGTCCTCGAATCGCCGGCCGATCAGCCGCTTGACCGCGAACAGCGTGTTCTCGGGATTGGTGACCGCCTGACGCTTGGCCGGCATGCCGACCAGCACCTCACCGTCCTCGGTGTAGGCCACCATCGAGGGGGTCGTGCGCATGCCCTCCTCGTTCTCGATCACGCGGACGTTCTTGCCCTCCATGATGGCGACGCAGCTGTTCGTCGTGCCGAGATCGATGCCGATGATCTTGCTCATTCCAACCTCTCGCGTGAAACGCGAAACAAATCTCGTCCAGGGGAGGGCGCAGCCGGCGGGGAAACCCGGTCCGGTAGCAGGCAGCGGAGCGCCCCGCGTGCCACGCATATAAGAACCAGCCTTGGTGGCTGCAACGGCAGGACGATGCAGGAATGAGCATGCGGCGCCGACCGGCGGGCCGGCGCCGGCGGCGGTCAGGCGGCTCGCTGCGCGAGATCGGCGATGCGACCGCTGACGGTCTCGAGCACGTCGGCGAGCAGGCCTTCGTCCTCGGCCTCGACCATGACGCGGATCAGGGGCTCGGTGCCCGAGGCCCGCACCAAGAGGCGGCCGGCACCGTCGAGCCGCGCCTGCTCGCGATCGAGCAGGGCCAGGATCTCCGGCGCACCGAGATCCAGCCGCCGCGCCACCCGCACGTTGCGCAGCCGCTGCGGCACCGGGCTGAACACCCGGGCGATCTCCGAGGCCGGCCGGTCCCGCCGGCGCAGCACCGCCAGCACCTGCAGGGCGGCCAGCAGGCCGTCGCCGGTGGTGGCGAAATCGGACAGGATGATGTGCCCCGACTGCTCGCCGCCGACGTTGCAGCCGTCCGCGCGCATGCGCTCGACCACGTAGCGGTCGCCGACCTTGGTGCGGTGCAGCGCCAAACCGAGCCCGGCCAGATGCTTCTCCAGGCCGAGGTTGGACATCACGGTGGCGACCACGGCGTCGCCGCGCAGCCGCTCGTCGGCCAGCCAGCTGGCCGCGATCAGCGCCAGCGCCTGATCGCCGTCGATCAGGTTGCCCCGCTCGTCGACCAGAACCACCCGGTCGGCATCACCGTCGAGCGCCACGCCCAGATCGGCCCGCTCCGCCAGCACGGTCTCGCGCAGATGGCCGGGCTCGTTGGAGCCGCAGCCGTCGTTGATGTTGAACCCGTTGGGCGCGGTGCCCAGCCGGACCACGTCGGCGCCGAGCTCGAACAGCAGATCGCCCGCCAAGTGGTAGGCCGCGCCGTTGGCGCTGTCGACGACGATCTTCAAGCCCTTCAGGGTCAGGCCCTTGGGGAAGCTGCTCTTCAGATTCTCGATGTAGCGGCCGCGCGCGTCGTCGATCCGCTTCGCCCGGCCGAGGTCGCGCGAGCCGGCGAGGCCGTTGGTCGGGCTCGCCGCCATCAGCCCCTCGATCTCGGCCTCGATCGCGTCCGACAGCTTGAACCCGTCCGGCCCGAACAGCTTGATGCCGTTGTCGTGGAACGGGTTGTGCGACGCCGAGACCATCACGCCGAGATCGGCGCGCAGCGAGCGCGACAGGAAGGCCACGGCCGGCGTCGGCATCGGCCCGACCAGCATCACGTCCATGCCGGCCGAGAGGAAGCCCGCGGTCAGCGCCGTCTCCAGCATGTAGCCCGACAGCCGCGTGTCCTTGCCGATCACCACCCGATGCCGGTGCGCGCCACGTTGGAACAATTGGCCCGCGGCCTTGCCCAGCGCCAGCGCCACCTCCGCCGTCATCGGGTAGGTGTTGGCCAGACCCCGCACCCCGTCGGTACCGAACAGCCGCCGCTCCATTCACGCCCTCCAACCATCGATCACCACGCCGGCGAGCCGACCGGGCCCGGCACCCGCATCCTCGCCGCCGCATCGTTCCACACCATGGCTTGCCAAACCATGAATAGCATGCCCGCCACGATCCTACGCCGGTGCGCGCGTGCCGCGGCCCGGCTTGGCAAGCCGAGCACGCCGCGGCAGCTTGCTGCCATGTGGCACAACGACGATCCACCATCGGGACGGCCCGAAGATCTGCTCGCCCGGCTCCGTGCAGCGGCGCTGCGCCGTTGGCCCGTCGGCTACGCGCCCCTGGTGCCGCGGCTGCGCCGTGGCCTGCCCGCGACGGTGCAGGAACGGCGCGCACGGCCGCGGCGCGCCGGCGACGCCTGGCGCGGCGTCCTGCTCGACCTCGTGCACTAGGGTTCAGCCCGCCTCGAAGCCCTGCAGCACGTTGACCGTGTTGATACCGATCTGCTCGACGGCGTAGCCGCCTTCCATCACGAACAGGGTCGGCAGGCCGAGCGCGGCGATGCGGCCGCCGTAGGTCGTGAAATCCTCGCTCCTCAGCCTGAACCGCGAGATCGGGTCGGCCTCGTAGGTGTCGACGCCCAAGGAGACCAGCAGCACGTCCGGCGCATAGTCGGCGACCAGCCGGCAGGCATCCTCGAGCGCCTCCGCCCATGGCCCGAACCCGGTGCCCCACGGCAGGGGATAGTTGCGGTTGAACCCCTCCCCGGCCCCGCTGCCGGTCTCGTCGGCCCAGCCGAGAAAGAACGGGAACTCCTGCGCCGGATCGCCGTGCAGCGACAGGAACAGCACGTCGGGCCGGTCGTAGAAGATCGCCTGGGTGCCGTTGCCGTGATGGTAGTCGACATCCAGGATCGCCACCCGCTCGGCGCCGCCGTCGAGCAGGAACTGCGCCGCCACCGCCGCATTGTTCAAAAAGCAGTAGCCGCCATAGAGGTCGGCCGCGGCGTGATGGCCCGGTGGCCGGCACAGCGCGAACACGGCGGGCTCGGCGCCCTCGGCGAGCAGCTTGGCCGCGGTCAGCGCCACGTCGGCGCTGGCGCTGGCCGCGGCCCAGGTGCCGGCGGTGATCGGCGTGCCGGCATCGAAGCTGTAGTGCCCCATCAGGCCGTCGATCCGCTCCGGCCGCACCTGACGCAAATGGCGCGTGGGCCAGGTCCACGGCAGCGCATCGTAGCTGCGGCCGCTGGCGGTCCAGCGCTCCCAGGCGGTGGCGAGGAACTCGACGAACGCCGGCGCGTGCACGCGCTCGAGCGGAGCGCGGCCGAACGCCTGCGGCGGCACGACGGGCCCCAGCCCGACCTCCTGGACCCGCTCGCGGATCAAAAAGGCGCGGCGCGGCATCTCGAAGCACGGCAGGAGCTGACCATCGACGAGCTCGACCTTGCCGTCCTGCAGCGCGTGATCCGCGGAATAGACGGTGAGCATCGACGGAACTCCTGCAGGTACCCGGCGGCCAGCCTAGCAGACGGCCCGGCGCCCGCCAGCCCGCACCTGACGCTAGCGCGTCAGCCGCATGGCGATCAGGGCGAGGTCGGCGAGATCGGCGAGCCTGGCGATGTAGGGATCGGGCAGGGCCAGCGCGACCCTCCCCTCGCCCAGCGTCGCGCGCTCCAGCACGGTGACGAAGCGGTGCAGGCGCTGCTGGTGCAGCCCCAGCCGCTGCTGCAGGGGATCGGTCAGCACACCGACGAAGGTCGCGGTCACGGCGAAGCAGATCATGGCCAACAGCGTCGTGCCTATGATCTGCGACCAGCTCGCCGTCACCGGGTACCAGCCGAAATAGATCGAGCCGGCCCAGGGTCCGAGCCAGAAGCCGTCGATCGCCTCCTGCTGCGCCAGCTCGCGCGCCAGCAGCGGGCCGAGGGACATGGCGCTCGGGGTCAGCGCATGCACCAGCAGCATGCCCACGCCGATCGCGATCATCGCCGCCGCGAGTTCCGCCACCGCATGCCGGGCGGCCAGATACTCGGCGAACAGATGCCGCGCGCGGTGGTGCCAGTCGGGCAGCATCTCGGCCTCGTCGACGCGGAGCAGCTCGCCGAGGACGAGATCGGCCATCCTCCGGGACAGCCGCGTCTCCACGAACAGCCGCCGGCTGGCGAGCCATCGCGCCAGCCGTTCCCAACCCAGGCCGCGACAGAGGACCGCCACGAGATGCAGGCCGAAGGCGGGGGCGACCAGCATCACGTTGAGCGGTGCGCGCAGCAGATCGAGGCCCAGCGCCTCGCGGTGCAGCCGCAGCGTCCCGATGACGCCGAAATGCCGTGCGGCGAACGCCGGCACGCGCGCCCGGCAGGCCGCGAAATAGGCGGCCGCGGCAGCAGGTGCTGGCGCTACGGGCTCGCTGCTCATGACGTCAGCTTGCCCGGCGCCGGCGTCGATGCAAGCTCGTCGGCGAGGAAATCGGCGAGCAACACCGCCGCCGGCGCCAGCCGGCCTCGCGCACGGTGCAGGGCAATCTCGGCCACCGGCAGCGCGGGCAGCCCGGCGCACGCAGCGAGCCGGCGCAGCCCGGGCGCCGCCGTGCCCG
>JBDHTW010000142.1:0-7320 GCA_039808865.1 Geminicoccaceae bacterium | reverse complement strand
CCGGTGCGCCGCGACCGGACGCGCCGCGCCGGGCCGATTGCACATCTGCGGTTGCCGGTGGCCTCCCCCGACGGGGCGCCGCCGGCCCGTCGCCGCGGCGATTCGCGCCGGGTCACCCGGGAGGCCAGCCGACCCGGCAAGCACAACTCCTGGCTGCAAAGAACAACGTGGAATAAATTTCCCGGTCGCGTCGTCTCTGAGCCGATGTTGCAAACCTCAGCACCGACTCGTTCGGTCTTGGTCAACGAAGCAAAAGGCTTGGAGTTGTTGATGCATTCCATGCGACGCCGCCGCCTGCCGCGGACCTTGCTCGTGCTCGCGGGCGCCCTGGCAATCCTGTCCGCAACCACAGCGACGTCTTTCGCCCAGGCGACCTGGACCTCCGGTGTCCGCAACAACGCGGACACGCTGCCCTTCGCCAGCTGGCGCGGCACCAACCTCAAGGTCGTGACCGGCTGGATCGAGTGGAAGAACGGCTGGCCCGGCATGTACGCCTATGTCAGCGGCCCGCAGCCGCGCTCGCTGCGCGGCAAGTCGAGCAATGTCAGCTTCGGCCACGGCCTGTTCCCCAAGGGCGGCAGCCTCGCCGCCTGCGCCGCCCACGACTATGACGACGAGCAGCGCCAGGTGGCGAGCCGGCTCGCCGCCAACGGTGCCGGCGACGCCGAGATCCGGCTGGGCTGGGAGGCGACCGGCGACTGGTTCCCGTGGTCGGCCGCCGGCAAGCCGGCCGAGCAGTGGAAGGCCTGCTTCACCAACGTCGCCAAGGCGATGAAGGCGGCGGCGCCGAACCTGCGGGTCGGCTGGTACGTGGCCAAGAAGGGCCGGATCGACGCCCGCACGATCTATCCCGACGGCGCGCCGATCACCAATATCGGCGTCAGCCACTATGACGACGGCCAGGCCCGCTTCGGCTACGAGACCTTCATGGGCGGGCCGTGGGGCCTGCGCGCGTTCCTGCAGTTCGCCAAGAGCAAGGGCAAGAAGTTCGCGATCGGCGAGTGGGGCGTCGGCCGGGTCGGCGACAACCCGACCTACATCCAGAACATGCACGCCTTTCTCAAGGAGGCCGGCGGCGACCTCGCCTACGAGGCCTATTTCAACGCCAAGGAGCACCGCCTGTTCCCGACCAACATGAACCCGAGATCGGCCGAGGCCTACCGCCAGCTGTTCTGACCGCGGGCCGTCGCGGCGGCACTACCCGGCGCCGACGCCGCTGGACAGGCGGCGGCCGGGCGGGCAAAGCTGAGGCCGCCCGACCTGCCTGAGGGAGTGGTCGCCGCGATGGGCTCGATCCTGTTCTGGTTGATCATCGGCGCCCTGGCCGGCTGGCTCGCCGGCCGGATCATGCGCGGCGGCGGCTTCGGCCTGATCGGCAACATCCTGGTCGGCATCGTCGGCGCCATGATCGGCGGCACGCTGTTCGGCATGATCGGCCTGCCGCCGGTCAGCACGCTGGGCTCGCTGATCAGCGCCACGGTCGGCGCTTGCGTCCTGCTCTACATCGTCAGCCTGGTGAAGAAGGGCTGAGCCCAACGCGTGAACGTTGCCACGGGACGCCGGGGCGTCATGGCCGGTCTCGATTCCGGCCGGTCATGGCGTCGCATTTGGCCGTGGTTGAGTGTTGCGCCGACGTCCTTCCACAAGACGCCGCGCGCGATCATGTCGTAGAATTCGTCGGACAACAGAACGCCGGTCGGGATGACTTCCACATCCGGGAACCAGCAGATGGTCTCGTAGCGCTTGAGGTGAAGCGACAGCCCACGATCAACTTTGTCCTGGGCGATCGCATTGCCGAACCTGTCGATCGACCTCTGTACTTTATCGTCCGAGCCGAGAAGCATGAAGAGCTTGATGTGGTCGGCGAGATGATGCCACTCGGTATCTTCGCAGTTGGTGAGATGCTTGCCGATTGCCGCATGGCAGGTCGGGCAGAGCTCGCTAAGATTTGCCATGTCCTTTGTGGGGACACGGTGGCATTGGGAGGCCACAGGCGTCATCCGGATGGTGTCGGAGCTGCATGGCATGGCTCGTCGATCCGTTGCAACGCCATCCCGAATCCAGCAGGTGCGTCGGCCGACATCGCCCAGCTGGCTTCTGTTCTCGCGTTCGACGGTGCTCATCGAGGAGTCGTGGGTCAACCGAAGTTCCGCCGGAGATGCGGTCACAGTCGGCGCGAGCGCTGCGAGACGTCGCCAAAAGGCGGCCTCGGCAAGCTCTGCCGAGCGTCCGGCGCACGGTACTCCGCCCGTCACTGGCCGGGCTTGTGCCAGGCCGTGCGATCTCAGACGGGGAGAATAGCCCTCGGCATGCGGAACGTCGCCTCCCCCGCCGCTCAGTGCGCCAGCATCACGTGGCGGGCGACGGGGGAGCCCCATTGGCCACTGCCGGGCTTTGCGGGCCATGCAGGCGACAATGCGTCCGGTGGTTCTCGCGTGGGTTCGACCGCCATCTCCGATCGGAGACCTATTGCCGCTTACATGCGGCTGTTGTGGGGTTCTCACCTACCTTCCAGACGCAGCTTGGCTTCTGGACACCAGCTGGCCACACCGTCGCGTCGTCGCCGCAAGCGGCGCTCAGGGCGCCAGGGTCGACCTGAGTCTCGGTCAGGTCAGTAGCCGCAAAGTTCGCATGATCGAGGGTCGCGTTCGCAAGGTTTGCGCCGGCCAACTTCGCGCCGCTCAACTGAACTCCCCGCAAATTCGAAAAAGACAGGTCCGCATCGGCCAAATCGCCGCCGGCAAGATCCGCACCCCCCAAGTCCGCCCACCGCAGGTCCGCCCCGCGAAGATTGCCTCCCCGGAGATATGCCGCCCGCGCCGACATGTGCCTCAGGTCCAATCCTCTGAGGTCGACGCCCGCAGCGCGGTCTTCTATTGCTGCACCTATCCCATTTGGAAGATCGGCCGCCTTAATGGCCATAATCTCACCGTCTATATTCGGTGCCGTCCGAAATCCGATGCGTCCAAGCATCCAATCAATATGGGCCAATACGGCTTCATATCTCAGTTCAAGACCAGGTAAATCCTTCCACTCAATTTGCGCGCTTCGAGGGTAAAAGGTAGCGGTGGCGAAGATCCCCAAGATTGACGCTGCCATCACCATCAAGCCCAAGCCGGTCCGCAAGCCACGTCGAATCGTGCCTTTGCTCCCATACCCGGCCAATGGATCGGCCATTAAATCCGACTCTGCAAAGCCACTTCTCACGAGACTGCGCTTGAATGTCCAATCGGCGTATCGATATGTGACAGCGCCAATGACGCAAGCCAATATAATCAAACCGCCGTTCCACGCGAGCGCGAGAATATTCCGGCTCGGGATGTATCGCATCCATACAATGAACATTGTAAGCGGAATCAATGCCCAACCAAGAAAGATTGATAAAGAAATCTCAACTCCCACCATTGATCGCTGTTGTTGCTCATCGCGCCGTTCTTCACGCTCTACCTTCGCTATATCAACGACACCATCGGTGAGGTATCGGTCCTGACCTTCGGAAGGCCTCTCCTGGCCCGGTTGCACATTGTTGCGAAGCCGGGTCAAGTACCTGCGAACCAAGCTGCTCATCATCCAAGGGTACGCATGTTCATCCAGCGGTCGTCCATCGGGAAACACGGCTGGCAATGTGGACAATGTGAGCCAAAGCCTTTGCAGGTACAAAAGGAAATAGACATAGACCGTAAGCAGTATGAAAGGAGCCCAAGTGTAAAACGCCCGGAGTGGAAACGTAGCGGTCATGAATGGCAAAGTAGAGGCTGGCGTATCCGCGAACAACTTTGCATCGGTGGTAGTGGCAACGATTAGATAGCTGTACAAGCAGGCGGCGAGCACGCCAAAGAAAACTGTCTGACCGTTCTGCGAAATATTGGCTGCCGTGGTCAATCCTTGAAAAGTGGATATTGCGGCAGGAAGCTTGGCGTTCGTCAGCACGGCGCCGCCCAATCGGTGGCTTTCGAGCCCGCGCACTTCCGACAATCTGGCATCCCGAAGGTGTGCGTCGCGAAGATCTGCCTTGGTTAGATCGGCGGGCTCATGATAACGTACTTGCCCATCAACATTGCTCCAGGAAGAATCAAATGTAGCCTGTATGAGCTTGGATTGGCGAAAGTCGGTGTGCCAACAATGACTTCCACTCAATTTTGCCCGCCAAAGGTCGGCGCCACGCAAATTGGAGTGATGTAGATACGCGCCGGACAAATCGCATTCGGCGAGTATGGCATGGCGGAGATCACATCTTGGCAGTCTTATGCCGACCAAATCGTTTTTTTTTAGGTTGGCGGCAAAGAAAACCGCCTCGTCATACTTACGCGCTTTGTTCATCGCGATGTCGCAAAGGTCGGCGCCTGCAAATACGGCTTTGGTCAGATCGGCGTCCGTCACGTCCGCAGTTCGTATAACGGCGCCAATGAAGCGGGCGGCCTGCAGAGACGCGGAGCGAAAAAGCAATTGCTCCATAGTGCAGTTGGAGAAGTTGGCACCGGTGAGGTTGGCGTTGGAGAAGTCGGTATAGCGCAATATGCAGTTAACAAATGTCGTGCCCTCAAGATTGGCGCCAGCTAGGCTGGCCTGTGTGAAGTCAACGGCGAAGAATATGGAATTTGAAGCGCTTGCGCCTCGCAGACAGGTTCCGCTGAAATTGGTTCGATAGAAAATTACACCTGAGATGTCGGTATCATTAAGAAGTGAGTTGCTAAGGTTAACATTGGCAAAAGGGTTGTGCTCGGTTAGATCGAATCCCTGGAGATCGCAGCGTGCTTTGTTCGCGAGGAATAATCTACTTTGTTGCCATTCGTTGTGGTTCAGGATGGCCGCGGCGACTTCGGGGAGACTTTTTTTAGGGCGCTCAATCTTGATCACAATGGCTATTCCAAGCTGGACCAGATGGCGGGGATTCCTATGGCTCAGGAGCTGTTCAATTGGAGAATGCCACCATCACGTGCCGCGCCACTGTATAGTCCTCCAGCGCGTGCATCGACAGGTCCTTGCCGTAGCCCGAGCGCTTGAAGCCGCCGTGGGGCATCTCGCTGCACAGCATGAAGTGGGTGTTGATCCAGGTGCAGCCATATTGCAGGGCGGCGGCGGTGCGCATCGCCTTGCCGATGTCCTTGGTCCAGACCGAGCTGGCGAGGCCGTAGTCGCTGTCGTTGGCCCAGGCGATCGCCTGCTCGACGTCGGAGAAGCGGGTGACCGAGACCACCGGGCCGAACACCTCCTTCCGGACGATCTCGTCCTCCTGGCGGGCGCCGGCGACCACGGTGGGGGCGTAGAAGAAGCCGCCGCCGCTGCCGGCCGCGCCGCCGGTGACGATCTCCATGTGGCCGGCGTCGCGGGCGCGGTCGACGAAGCCCGCCACGCGCTCGCGCTGGCGGCCGGTGATCAGGGGGCCGATGTCCATGTTCGCGCCCGTGGGGTCGCCCCACTGGATCGAGGCGGCGGCGGAGCTCAGGTCGGCGACCAGCCTGTCGTGGATCCTGCCCTCGGCATAGACGCGGCAGGCGGCGGTGCAGTCCTGGCCGGCATTGTAGAAGCCGAACACCTTCAGCCCCTCGACCACCGCAGAAAGGTCGGCGTCGTCGTAGACGATCACCGGCGCCTTGCCGCCGAGCTCGAGGTGGGTGCGCTTGGTCGAAGCGGCGGCGGCGGCCAGCACCTTGGTGCCGGCCTCGGGGCTGCCGGTGAGCGAGACCATGCGCACGCGGTCGTGGGTGACCAGGGGGGCACCCACCGTGTCGCCGCGGCCGGCGATCACGTTGACCACGCCGGAAGGGTAGATCCCGGCCAGGATCTCGGCGAGCCTGAGCGTGGTGAGCGGGGTCTGCTCGGATGGCTTGAGGACCACCGTGTTGCCGGCGGCCAGCGCCGGGGCGAGCTTCCAGGCGGCCATCATCAAGGGGTAGTTCCAGGGGGCGACCTGGCCGACCACGCCCACCGGGTCGCGGCGGATCATGCTGGTCAGGCCCGGCAGATACTCGCCCGCCGCCACGCCCGGCACGCAGCGCGCAGCGCCGGCGAAGAAGCGGAAGCAGTCGACGATCGCCGGCAGCTCGTCGCCCAGCGCCCGGGCCGGCGGCTTGCCGGTGTTGCGCGATTCCAGGGCGGCGAGGCTCTCCGCCTCCTTCTCGATGGCGTCGGCGACCTGCAGCAGCTTGAGCGAGCGCTCCTGCGGCGTGGTGCGCGCCCAGGCCGGGAAGGCGGCGTCCGCGGCGGCGACCGCCGCCTCCACCTGCGACAGCGAGGCCTCAGGCACGCTGGCGATGGTAGCACCGCTGGCCGGGTCGAGGATGGTCTCGGGCGCACCTTCGCCGTCGACGAAGCGGCCGTTGATCAGGAGCTGGGTGTGCATGGCTGTCCTCCCGCCTGGGCGGCTCAGTAGGCCTTGATGCCCGCCGCGTCCAGGACACCCGCCAGCCGGACGCTCTCGGCGGCGAGCCTGGCCGCCAGCGCTGCGGGCGTGGCCTGCTCGCGCGGCACCATGACACCACCCAGCTCGCGCATGCGCTGGGCCACCGCCGGGTCGGTCACCGCCGCCTGGAGGGCGGCGCTCAGGCGGGCGACGGTGGCCGCGGGCGTGCCGGCCGGGGCGTAGAGGCCGTGCCAGACCACCAAGAGCAGCTGCGGCAGGCCGGCCTCGGCCGCGGTCGGCAGATCGGGCAGGGTCGCCAGCCGCGCCGGGCCGGTGAGCGCATAGGCGCGCAGCCGGCCGGCCCGGATGGCGCCGGTGGTGCCGCTGGTCTGGTCGCACAAGAGGTCGATCTGGCCGCCGAGCAGGTCCTGCAGCGCCGGCCCGGTCCCCTGGTAGGGCACGTCCACCACGGTGGTGTGGGAGGCGCCGGTGAGCAGCAGGCGGCAGAGATGCGAGGAGGTGCCGAGGCCGGCATGGCCCATGGTCACCGATTCGTCGTTGACCCGCATGTGCTCGATCAGCGCCTTCAGGTCGGCGATCGGCAGGTCGGCGCGGCCGACGACCGTCATCGGCACGTCGGCGATCAAGCCGATCGGCGCGAAGCTCCCGATCGGGTCGTAGGACAGCTGGCGGTACATCCGGGCGCTGGTGGCCTGGGTGAGGTTGATCAGCAGCAGGGTGTCGCCGTCGGGTGCCGCCCTGGCGACCCGCGCCGCCCCGACGGTGCCGCCGGCGCCGACGACGTTCTCGACCAGCACCTGCCGGCCGAGATCGCGGCCCATCGCCCCGGCCACCAGCCGGGCCAGCGTGTCGGTCGGCCCGCCGGCGGCGAAGGGGACGACGATGCGCACCGGCTGGTCGGGCCAGGCGCGGGCGGCCTGCGGCGCCAGCAGGAGCAGCAGCGCCAGGGCGGCGCG
>JBDHTW010000141.1:0-7368 GCA_039808865.1 Geminicoccaceae bacterium | reverse complement strand
AGGGCTGAGGCAACCGCTCCGTTCTCGGGAGCTTCGCTTCGTCAGGCAATACGCATCGGCGACCCTCACCGACGCGCCGCAGGCGGGTCGGCAGCGAGGCGACAGCCGGCTTCGTCCTCGACGCGCTCGAGCAGGCCCTTGCATGCCAGACACCCGATCGATGGCGATCTCGTTCACCGCAGCGACAGCCAAAGGATGAAGGCCGGTTCCCGGGCGGCCTGACCCGCACCCCGATCGACCGGCCGTGTCTTGCCGCGGACTTGCCGGCCGCCCAGGAACGCCTCCTGGCGCCGGAGCAACGGGCGACGCTGGTGTGCCTGCTCGCCCAGCTGGTCCACCTGCACGGCGACGTCACGCCGGCGCATAACGTGCCGGCATAGCGCCGGACCGTCATGCGCAGGGACGGGCGGCCAGGAGGTCGGAGGCCTCGAGGTCGCGAGGCTCGGGCCGATCCTGGCGGCGAGACGTGCTCTCCCGGGCGACGATCTCGAAGCCGAGATCGACGACCTTCCGCTCCGGTGGCCGCCCCTCGATCGCGGCGATGAGCATGGCGATGCCTTCGCTGCCCATCCGCTCGCGATGGGTCCGCACACTGGTCAGCGAGGGATAGGCCGTCGCCGCCATCTCCAGATCATTGAAGCCGCAGATGCCGAACTCGTCCGGAACGCGGATGTTGCGCCTTTGGCATTCGAACAGGACGCCCAGGGCGATGTCGTCGTTGTTGCAGAAGACGGCATCGGCATCCGGCCGCCGGGCCAGGAGATCGCCCAGCAGCTCCGCCCCCAGCGTCACCGTCGACGGTCGCGGCGTCGTGACGACGAGCCCGTCGTCGTCGAGCGCCTTGGCCGCGAGCGCCGCGCGGTAGCCGCGCAGGCGGCGCTGGGTGCGCGGATCCATCCGGGCGCCGAGAAAGCCGATCCGGCGGTAGCCCTTGGCCAGAAGATGCTCCGCCGCCGCGCGCGCCGCGGCCTGGTGGGAGAAGCCGATCATCATGTCGATCGGATCCGGGCCGATCTCCATGATCTGGACGACCGGGCAGGATGCCTCGTCCAGCAGCTTGCGGCTCGTCTTCGACTGGTCGATGCCGGCCACGATGAGCCCGGCCGGACGCTGGTTCAAGAACAGGCGCAGGAGCTGCTCCTCGCCCAGCGCCGAGTAACGCGTGTTGCCGAGCTGCACGTGGTAGGGCGTGGATTCGGTGCCGTTGTAGATGCCGCGCAGCACGTCGGCGAAGACGTTGTTGGTGACCGAGGGCACCAGCACGCCGACGACGTTGGTGCGCTGCGAAGCCAGCGCCCGGGCCGCCAGATCCGGCACGTAGCCCAGCTCCGCCACCGCCTGCTCGATCCGCTGCATCGCATCCGCCGAGACCACGCCGGGGTCGCGCAGGGCGCGTGATACGGTGATAGCGCTGACATTTGCCGCCACCGCCACGTCCGCCAGCGTCACCCGCTTGGAACCTCGTCGTTTTCTCATACCGCATTCTCGTCTGTCATGGTTCGACCTCGAAATCCCTATTGACAATGGTAGCGCTATCATCGATAAGCACACCAGAAGATGCGACCTTGCAGGTGTGCACCGATCGGAAGGCCCCGTGATACCGACGCGTCGTCGGCAAGCTTAGAGAGAACCGGCTGCGAGATCGAGGAGGTTACGGCCGCGAGGCCATCCCCGTCCGCGAGCCTCGTCCCGACCCGCCGCCGACAGGGGATCGGTCCAGCTCGTCTGCAAGTTCGCGCAGGTATCGACGTTTCGTTTGTCGGTTCGCATTTCGATGCGAAACGCATGCTTCGTCTAAGATACGATCTTGCATCTTATATTGCTCCACTCAGCGATGATCGACCTGGATTATAAGAAAGATTTTGATCGCAGCGTAGAAGATCTGTCCTCGGGTCGAGTTTTGCAAGCATATTGTCGATCAAGCGACCGTCGCACGACTTCGGAGCTTGCCGGCAAGGGAGGAAATCATGCGCATCTGTTATTTCGTTCAGCCAGCAGAACGGCGCGCGGCATGGCGCGCCCGGGCGCTGCTGCACAAGGATGGGCACCAATGACCACGACGACACGGGGCGTCGGTCCGATCATCGTCATGGGCGTGGCTGGCTGCGGCAAGTCGACGGTCGGCGGTGATCTCGCCGCGAGCCTGCACTGTCCATTTCTCGAAGGCGACAAGTTCCACCCGCCGGCGAGCATCGGCAAGATGTCGCACGGCACGCCGCTGGAGGACGAGGATCGCTGGCCCTGGCTCGATGCCCTCGGCCGTGCCCTCGGTGAGGCGACACGTGCCACCGGCAGCGCCGTCGCGGCCTGCTCCGCGCTGAAGCGGGTCTACCGCGATCGCCTGGCCGCCGCCGCCGGCATGCCGATACGCTTCGTCCATCTGACCGGCTCGCGCGAGCTGCTGGCGGCGCGGATGGCGGCGCGGACGGATCATTTCATGCCCTCGACGCTGCTCGACAGCCAGCTCGCGACACTCGAGCCGCTGCAGCCGGACGAAGCGGGCACGGCGCTGGGCGTCGAGCAGCCACCGGCGCTGCTGCTCGCGGCGGCACGGCAGTGGCTGCTCGGCGCCGCGGCAGCGCCGGCAAGCGCCGGCGTCGGTCATCCCCCGAGCTGACGACATCCGCATCCAACCATCTTCGCCCGGCCGGAGACTGCCGGCGTCACCAATGGAGGCTACAAAATCATGCCAGGGAACGTGCGGCCGATGGACGACGTCGGCAAACGGACCATTGCGACCATCACCACCCGCCTCATGCCGCTGCTCGGCCTGATGTACCTGATTGCCTACATCGACCGGCAGAACGTATCCTACGCCAAGCTGCAGATGGTCGGCGACCTGGGCTTGAGCGAGACCGCCTACGGGCTCGGCGCATCCTTGTTCTTCATCGGCTACTTCCTGTTCGAGGTGCCGAGCAACGTGATCCTCGAGCGCGTCGGCGCCCGGATCTGGTTCACGCGCATCATGGCCACCTGGGGCCTGATCACCGTGGGCCTCGGCTTCACCCAGAGCCCGACGATGTTCTACGTCCTGCGCTTTCTCCTGGGCGCGGCCGAGGCGGGCTTCTTCCCGGGCGTGCTCTACGCTCTCACCTTGTGGTTCCCGCAGAGCCATCGCGGCCGCATGGTGGGCTGGTTCATGATCGCCAGCGCCGTCGCCAACGCCGTCGGCGCCGTCATCGGCGGGGCGCTGCTCGACCTTGACGGGCTGTGGGGCTTCCGCGGCTGGGAATGGGTCTTCCTCGCCACCGGCGTGCCGGCCGTGCTCCTGGCCGTCGTCGTGTTCATGGTGCTGCCGGACGGGCCCGAGAAGGCGCCCTGGCTCGATGCCGCGGGCAAGTCCTGGCTGGCGGGCGAGCTCGCCCGCGAGCGGGCCAGCGCCCACGTCGTCGATCATGCCAACCCGTTCCGGGTCCTGCTCGACCGCCGCGTCCTGCTGCTCTCCCTGCTGTTCGTGGCCTTTCCGCTCTCGGCCTACGGGCTCAGCTACTGGCTGCCGACCGTGGTCAAGGACTTCGGCGTGTCGAACACCACGAACGGCTTCTTGAACATCATCCCCTGGGTCTGCGTCGCCATCGGCCTGTGGTGGGTGCCGCGGCACGCCGAGCGGCACGAGGAGAAGACCTGGCACATCGTCGTTCCGGCCCTTGTCGGCGCCACCTGCCTGCTCCTCAGCGTGCTGGTTCCCAGCAACGCGCTCAAGTTCGCCTTCCTGTCGCTGGCCGCTGCCGGCATCTTCTCCGGCCAGCCGGTGTTCTGGACGCTGCCGCCCAGCTTCCTCAAGGGTGCCACCGCGGCTGCCGGCATCGCCGCCATCAACTCGGTGGGCAATCTCGGCGGCTTCGTCGCGCAGAACGTGGTGCCGATGATCCGGGACGCCACCGGCAGCAACCTGATGCCGATGCTGTTCCTGGCCATCTGCCTCAGCCTGGGCGCGCTGATGGTGTTCGTGGTGCAGGCGGCCCTGCGCCGCGATGCGGGGCACCCGGCGCAGGTGGCGCCGTTGAGCTCCACGGCTGCGCGCCAGGACGTCTAGCGCTGGCCACCCGGCCCCTGGGCCTGCCCAGGGGCCGAAACCTGGAGGCTGTCATCGCGAGCATCCGATGCTCGGCGGTGGCAGCCTCGACGCTTGTCGAGCGGCGGTCGCGCCCTTGGCAAGGTCAAGGCTTGACCGGTGCGAAGGCAGGCTGGAACGTGGCCGCCGTCCGCGACCACTGTCGAAAATGAAGATGCCCCCTTGGCGGAGAATCTGGCGGAAGCTGCGCATGCCGCCGAGGCTGGTGCTCCCAACCACGATTTCCGGCTTCCTGCTGCTGGTTCTGGCCGGGACCCTGGCCGTGGTGGTCGCGCTGCGCACCGCCGATGCCGAGCGCTGGGTCGCGCACACGATCGAGGTGCGCCAGAGCCTGCAGCAGCTGTTCAGCGGGGTGCAGGATCTGCGCATCGCCCAGCGCGGCTTCGAGAGCACCAAGGACCCCGGCTATCTCGACCTGTATCGACGCACCCTGCGGGAACTGCCGGTGGTCGAGCGGAGGCTCGGCGAGCTCACCGCGGACAATCCCGAACAGGCCCGGGCCTTGCGACAGCTCGGCGCGCAGATCGAGGACTTCGCGGCCGAGCTCGACCGTCTGCTCGAGACCGAGGGAGCCGCCACCGCGCACATCGCGCTCGCGCCCCCGAGCACGGCCGCAGGCATGCTGCGTGAGATCAGGGGCGCGGTGCAGGCCGCCGATCGCACGGAGTGGAGCCTCTACGACCAGCGGAGGGCAGCGGCGGCCCGGACGCGCGCCCTGCTGCTCGTCGCCATGATCGCCACGCTGCTGCTGACCGCCCTGCTGGGGGTGATGGTCGGGCTGACCATCCGCCACCGGATGCTCGACCTGCAAGCCGCCAATGCGGCCCTGGCCGCCGAGGCGGAGGCGCGGGAGCTCGCGGAAGCCCAGCTCCGCCAGGCCCAGAAAATGGAGGCGCTCGGCCGGCTGGTCGGTGGCATCGCCCACGATTTCAACAACATGCTCACGGTCGTGGTCGGCAGCCTGGACATGCTCGGCCGCAAGCTGCAGGGCGCCGATGCGCAGCATCTGCGCCTCGTGCAGATGGCCGGGGAAGGGGCCGGCCGGGCCGCATTGCTGACGCGGCGCCTGCTCGCCTTCTCGCGCCTGCAGCCGCTCGAGCCCAAGCCGGTCGACGTCAACCGCTGCATGGGCGATCTGTCGGAGATGCTGCGCCGGACCTTGGGCGAGAACATCGCTTTGGAAACGGTGCTGGCGGGCGGCTTGTGGCATGCGCTGATCGACCGTCCGCAGCTCGAAAGCGCGGTGCTGAACGTCGCGATCAATGCGCGGGACGCCATGCCGTCGGGCGGCCGGCTGACCATCGAGACCGCCAACACCTATCTCGATCAGGTCTATGCCGAGAGGCACCAGGAAGTGCAGGCTGGACAGTACGTGCTGGTCGCGGTCACCGACACCGGCACGGGCATGCCGCCGGACGTCGTGGCCAGAGCCTTCGATCCGTTCTTCACCACCAAGCCCGTCGGCGCCGGCACCGGGCTCGGCCTCAGCCAGGTCCACGGCTTCATCAAGCAGTCCGGTGGGCACGTGAAGCTGTACAGCGAGCCCGGCGTCGGCACGACCGTGAAGCTTTACCTGCCCCGCCATGCCGGCAAGCTGCCCATGCACAGCGAGCCGGAAGCGATCGTGGCCGCGGTCGGCGGCAGCGATCTCACCGTGCTGGTGGTCGAGGACGAGGCCGACGTGCGGGCCTACACGGCCGAGGCCGTCCGGGAGCTCGGCTATCGCGTCGCCGTGGCCGACAGCCCCGAGCAGGCCTTGCAGATGCTGCAGGGTCCGGATCCGGTCGACGTCCTGCTGACCGATATCGTGATGCCGGGCATGACCGGCCGCCAGCTGGCCGATGCGGCCGCCGGCCTGCGCCCCGGCTTGAAGGTGCTCTACATGACCGGCTACACGCGCAACGCCGTCGTGCACAACGGTGCGCTCGACGTCGGCACGCATCTGCTCAACAAGCCCTTCACGCTGGCGCAGCTGGCCAAGGAGCTGCAGACGGTGATCGCCGTCGCCCAGCCCGGCGGCTCGCCGTCCACGCTTGCCGCGGACGCGCAGGCCCCTTAGGCTATCACACGAGCCGCCAGGGGTACCCGGGCCGATGCCCGGGTTGAGATAAGACCCTTGGAACCTGATCCGGATCGAACCGGCGTAGGGAGCGCGGCGTGTCGCGAGGTGGCAGCTTCCCGTCCCCGGACCGGACCGCACCGAGCGTCACCCGACCTCTCGGGTGACGTGTGGTCATCCATAGCCCGTCGTCCGGATCGTCTTCGTGGCGAGGGAGGTGATCTTGGGCCAGCCACGCCGTTCTTCCTGCAGCGATGGCGGTGGCGAGGGCCGTGCGGCTTCGCGCCCGGCCATCGCCGTCCGCTGACGACGAGCGCCGCTCGATGCGGGTGAGCGTGATCGGTGCCGGCATCGCCGGCTTGACGTCGGCGCTGGCTCTGGCCGAGCGTGGCTGCACCGTCGAGGTCGTCGACCGTGGCGCCGGCTTGGGTGCCGCCGCCTGCTCGCGTCTCGCCGGCGGCATGCTGGCTCCCTGGTGCGAGCGGGAGAGTGCCGAGGAGCTGGTCGTGCAGCTCGGCCAGGAGGCTCTCGACTACTGGCCCCGCCAGCATCGCGGGACGGTCCGGCGGGGGAGCCTCGTCGTGGCGCCGCGGCGCGATCTGGCCGAGCTGGAGCGCTTCTCCCGCCGCACCCGGCACTTCCGGCGTCTCGATGCCCAGGCCGTGGCCGAGCTCGAGCCGGATTTGGCCGGCAGGTTCACGGCTGGGTTGTTCTTCCCCGACGAGGCGCATCTCGACCCGCGCTCGGCCATGGCCTCGCTCGCCGCCAGGCTCGCCGAGCTCGGCGTGTCGATCCGCTTCGGCGTCGACGGCACCGACCATCCGGTGGATGCCGACAGGATCGTCGACTGCCGTGGCCTTGCCGCACGCGATCGGCTGCCCGATCTGCGCGGCGTCAAGGGCGAGATGCTGTTGATCCGCTGCCCCGACGTCACGCTGGTACGGCCGGTGCGGCTGCTCCATCCGCGATTCCCGCTCTACATCGTGCCCCGCGCCGAGCATCTCTTCATGGTGGGGGCGACCATGATCGAAAGCGACGAGCGGACACGCGTCACCGTGCGGTCCATGGTCGAGCTGCTCAACTCGGCCTATGCGCTCCATCCGGCGTTCGCCGAGGCCGAGATCGTCGAGATCGGCTGCGATGTCCGGCCGGCCTTTCCAGACAACCTGCCGCGGATCCGGCGGCAGGGCCGCAGCGTCTTCGTGAACGGCCTCTACCGCCACGGCTTTCTCCT
>JBDHTW010000140.1:0-7853 GCA_039808865.1 Geminicoccaceae bacterium | reverse complement strand
GCGGCTGGCGATCATCATGGCGGCGAAGCTCTTGGGGAAAGCGCCTCTGGTCGCACGTCCATGCCCGAGAGCCACCGCCAGGATGACCGCCTCCATGAGGTCGGCCGCGTTCATGTCGTGCGGCAGGGGCGGCTCGTGCACGAAGCCGTCCGGTCCGAACCGATGGTAGGAGACCAACTGATCCTGTACCGTGGCCTGCGCATGTCCCGGATCACCCGCGTCGATCCGACTCCGTATCGCTTCGTGCATGGCCCGGATGCCGCTCGGCTCGATCGTGTCTTGCATGGTGCTGTTCCCCGAGCGCCATGCTGCGCGGCGCGCCGCTCACGATCGCACCGGGAATGTTGTGAAAATGTGAAGATCCTCACATCGGAGGCGTCCCGCGCACCATGGCGCTTCTCGCCGGCACGGGCACGGGCGACGGCCAGGCGCTGTGGGCGGACGATGGGCTGATCCGAGCCGTTGCCGGCGTCAGCATGCATCCCGGTAGGGCAGGACGGTCTGCAGCTCGGCGAACTCGGTGTCCTGGCGACGACTCTCGCTGGCGAGGAAGCGGGCTACGGCGGTGTGGAAGGCTGGATCGGGCAGCAGATGCGCGCTCCAGGTCCAGACCGGCGCATAGCCGCGGTGCAGCTTGTGGGCGCCCTGCGCGCCGGCCTCGACCCGCTGCAGCCCGTGCCGGATCGCGAACTCGATCGCCTGATAGTAGCAGGCTTCGAAGTGCAGGAACCTGAACTCTTCGCGGCAGCCCCATTGCCGGCCGTAGAGGGCATCGCCATCGCGCAGGTTGAGCGCCGCGCCGACCATCGTGCCCTCGTGCCGCGCCACCATCAGCACGACGTCGCGCTTGAGATCGCGGCCGAGACGGCGGAAGAAGTCGCGGCTGAGATAGGCGTTGCCCCAGCGCTTGTCGACCGTGGCGAGATAGAACGGGAAGAACTCGTCGAGCAGCTGCGGCTCGAGCGCGTCGCCGTGCACCGCTTCGACCGTGATTCCGGCCGCCGCCACCTGCGCCCGCTCCTTGCGCACCATCTTGCGCTTGGCGCTCTTCAGCTGGTCGAGCCAAGCCTCGAAGCTGGCATAGCCGCGATTCTCCCAGTGGAACTGGATCCCTCGGCGCAGCAGGAAGCCCGCGGCCTCCAGCTCCTGCGCTTCGGCGGCGGTGCAGAAGGTGACGTGCAGGGAGGACAGGTCGAGCTGCCGGACGAGGGCCTGCAGGCCCTGGATCAGCGCCACCCGGGCCTCCGGGCTTGCCGCCAGCAGGCGCGGGCCCGGCACCGGGGTGAACGGCACCGCGGCCTGCAGCTTGGGATAGTAGCTGCCGCCGGCGCGGCGGTAGGCGTCGGCCCAGCCATGGTCGAACACGTATTCGCCGTAGCTGTGCCCCTTGAGATAGAGCGGTATGGCCGCCACGAGCCCGCCCGCATCCTCGACCAGCAAATGCAAAGGCTGCCAGCCGGTGCGCTCGCTGACCGAGCCGCTGGCCTCCAGCGCTTCGAGGAAGGCGTGGCGCACGAAGGGGTTGCCCGCCGGCACCAGCCGATCCCATGCCGCCGCCTCGACCGCCGCGATCCGGGTGACGGTACGGATCTGCACCGCAGCCGTGGGCAACGGGCGGGCCGCCTCAGCGCAGCTCGAACATGCCCTCGACCTCGACCGCGGAATCGAACGGCAGGCTCGGCACGCCCACCGCCGCCCGCGCATGCCGTCCGGCGTCGCCGAGCACGGCCACGATCAGGTCCGAGGCACCGTTGATGACCTTGGGATGGTCGGCGAAATCGGCCGTGCAGGCGACGAAGCCGCCGAGCCGCAGGCAGGCTGCGATCCGCTCGAGGTCGCCGCAGATCAGCTTGACCTGGGCCAGGATGTTGATCGCGCACAGCCTTGCCGCCGCCTGCCCGTCCTCGACGCTGACGCCGGCACCGAGCTTGCCCTTGTAACGGATGGTGCCGTTCTCGATCGGCAGCTGGCCGGAGACGACGAGAAGGTTGCCGCTGAGCCGTGCCGGCACGTAGTTGGCCGCGGGCGCCGCCGGCGAGGGCAGCTCGATGCCGAGTTCGGCCAGACGGTCGGCGATGGAGGCGGCCATGACGATATCCTCGCTGCGGAAGCGCTACGTTGCGAAGATAGGCCAGCCGTGTCCCGACGGCCAGCCACAGCGTGGTCTCGCGGCCGCGCGATGGTGCATTGCCACCCATGCCCGTTTGGCGCAGGCTCGCTTGGTTGGCATGGGGGTGAGGATTGAGCACGCCGCGTGAGGATGGCTTCAGCATGCCGCCGGAATGGGCGGTGCATGCCCGGTGCTGGATGGCGTGGCCGGTGCGCGAGGCCTCGTGGGGCAGCGGGTCTGAAGACGCACGGCTCGCCTATGCCGAGGTGGCGCAGGCGATCGCCCGCTTCGAGCCGGTGACGATGATCGTGCAGCCCGAGTTCGTGGCGACGGCCTCGCTCTATTGCGGCCCCGGCATCACCGTGCTGCCGATGGAGCACGACGACAGCTGGGTCCGCGACACCGGCCCGTGCTTTCTTACCGGTACCTCGGGCGAGCTGGCCGGCGTCGCCTGGACGTTCAACGGCTGGGGCGAGGCCAGGCCGGACTACGCCCGGGATGCGCGGGTGGCCGGGCGCATCCTCGACCATGTCGGCGCTCGCCGTTATGCCGGCGGGCTGGTGCTGGAGGGCGGCGCGGTCCAGGTCGACGGCGAAGGCACCTGCATCGCCGCCACCGGTGCGATCCTCGACCCGAAGCGCAATCCCGGGTGCAGCCGGGAGGAGGCCGAAGCGAAGCTGTGCGCGGCGCTCGGCGTGACCGCGGTGATCTGGCTCCCGGCCGGCCTCGGCAGCACCGTCGCCGACGTCGCCCGCTTCGCGCGACCGGGCGCCGTGCTGGCGCTGAGTTCCGACGACAAGGCCGATGCCGATTACAGCCGCCTCGCCGAGAATCTCGACGTGCTGCGCGCGGCCACCGATGCCCGCGGCCGCAGTCTGGAGGTGCTGCCGGTAGCGCAGCCGAAGGCGCGGCAGGGACGGGACGGACAGTGCCCGCCCGTGTCGCATCTGAGCTTTTATCTCGCCAACGGCGCGTTGATCGTGCCGCGCTTCGGCGACGGCACGGATTCCAGCGCCGCGAAAATTCTGACCACGGCATGGCCGGAACGCGAGCTCGTGCCGGTCGATGCGCTGGCGATCGTCGCCGGTGGTGGCGGCATCCACGCCATCACCCTCGGCCAGCCGGCCGTCTGAGCGGTCATGACGATCGACGCCCCGATGATCGACATCACCGACGCGCCGGCGGCCGCCGATGTCGACGTGCTGGCAACAGGGCTGATCGACTTCAACGAGCCCTATCTGGGCCCGGCGGACTTTCGCCGCCTGGGCGTGCTCGCCCGACTCGACGGCGGGCTCGTCGGCGGCCTGTCCGGGGAGACCGCACGGGGCTTCCTGTTCGTCGAGCTGCTATGGGTGGCGGCGAGCCATCGGCGGACCGGGCTCGGCACGCGGCTGCTGCGCGCAGGCGAGCAGGAGGCCCGAGCACGAGGCTGCCGCTTCGCGCTGCTCGAGACCTTCGACTTCCAGGCCCGATCGTTCTACGAGCGCTACGGTTACCGTCTGATCGGCGAGCTCGCCGGTTTTCCCAACGCGCACGTCCGTTTCACCCTGCTCAAGGTGCTAGGCGGGGACGCGTAGGGCACGCGTCATCTCGGCCATGATCGAGATCGCGATCTCGGCCGGGCTCACCGCGCCGATGTCGAGGCCGGCCGGCCCGTGGATGCGTGCCAGCGTCGCGGCGTCGTGCCCCAGCGCCTGCAGCCGCTCCAGCCGGCCGGCATGGGTGCGCCGGCTGCCCAGGGCCGCGATGTAGAACGCCTCGCTGCGCAGGGCTACGTCGAGCCCGGGATCGTCGATCTTGGGGTCGTGGGTCAGGGCGACCACGGCCGTGCGCCGGTCCGGCCGCAGGGCTTCCATGGCCTCGTCGGGCCAGTCGCGGCTGACCACGACGTCGGGAAAGCGGCTGTCGGTGGCGAACGCCCGACGCGGGTCGACGACGGTCACGTGGTAGCCGGCCATGGTCGCGAGGGGCACGAGCGCCTGCGCGATGTGCACGGCGCCGATCACGATCAGGCGCAAGGGCGGGTTGAAGATCTGGATGAAGGCGCGGCCACGGCCGCTGTCCACCGCCGTCGACTGATCGCGCCGGGCCGCGTTCGCCACGGCCTCGGCCAAGTCCGGGGCGAGGTCACCGATCCGCAGCTTGCCGTCGATGATCAAGGCCTCGCTGCCGTCGTCGAGATAGCGGACGAGGCAGACCCGTCGCTTGTCGGCCCGCGCCTCGTTCAGCGCCTGCAGCAGCTCGCTCTTCACTCGACCGCCTCGACATAGACCTGGACCCGGCCGCCGCAGGCGAGGCCCACGTCCCAGGCCTGCTCGTTCGAGACGCCGAACTCGAGCAGCTTGGGCGGTGCACCCTCCATGCAGGCCATGGCCTCGCGGATCACCGCCCCCTCGATGCAGCCACCCGAGACCGAGCCCTCCATCTCGCCCTTGCCGTCGACGATCAGCAGGCTGCCGGCAGGGCGCGGCGAGGAGCCCCAGGTCGAGACCACGGTCGCCAGCGCCACCTTGCGCCCGGCCAGCCGCCAGGCCTCGGCCAGCTCGAGCAGCCCCTCATCGGTGGGAAACATCCGCTATCCTCCGCTCCTGGACGCCTCGACCCACTCGCTCAGGCCCTCGGCCCGCCGGGCGCCGACATGGCCCAGCACCGCGGTGAGGTCGCGCAGGCTGTCCAGATTGTGCACCGACCGGAAATCGTCGACGTGCCGGATCATCGCCTTCGCTCCCGTCGAGATGGGGGCGTAGGCGTCGAAGCGCAACAAGGGGTTCAGCCAGATCAGCCGCCGGCAGCTCTTGTGCAGCCGCTCCATCTCGGCAGCCAGCCCCTCGCCGGCATCGCGGTCGAGCCCGTCGCTGATCAGCAGCACGACCGCCCCCTGGCCGAGCACGCGGCGCGACCAGGTCCGGTTGAACTCGGCGAGGCAGGCGCCGATCCGCGTCCCTCCGGCCCAGTCCTGGACGATGCTGCCGATCCGCTCGAGGGCGAGGTCGATGTCGCGGTAGCGCAGGTAGCGGGTGACGTTGGTCAGGCGCGTACCGAACAGGAAGCTGTGCACCCGGTCGCGGTCGTTGGTGATGCCGTGCATGAACAGGAGCAGCATGCGCGAGTAGCGGCTCATCGAGCCCGAGATGTCGCACAGGATCACGAGCGGCGGATGCCGCAGCCGCCGCTCCTTGCGGGCGAGGTCGATCGAGCCGCTGCCGCCGCGCAGCGACCGGCGCAGCGTGCGGCGCAGGTCGACCCGGCTGCCGTGCGCATCCCCCACGAATCGGCGTGTCGGCACCTGCATGATCGGTAGTCGCAGCCGGCCGATCTCGCGCCGCGCCTGCGCCAGCTCGTCCGCCGACATCTGCTCGAAGTCCTTGGTCTGCAGGAGCTCGCGCTCCGACCAGGTCAGGAGCGCGTCCAGCTCGACCGGCGGCTCCTCCTCGTCCTCCTCGCTCCTGCCGGAGCCGCCCTCGCGTGGCGCCATCGCCTCGGCCACGCGCCGGCTGACCTCCTCCTGCGGTTGCGGCTGCGCGGCGCCCTGCAGCGTCGGCAGCAGGAGATGCATCATGCGCTCGAGCAGCTGCGGGTCACGCCAGAAGATGTGGAAGCACTGATCGAACAGCTCGCGCTGGTCGCGCCGGTTCACGAACACCGCGTGCAGCGTCCAGTAGAGATCGTCGCGGCTGGCGAATCCGACCTGCTCGACCGCCCTGAGCGCCTCCAGCACCCGGCCCGGGCCGACCGGCAGGCCGGCGGCGCGCAGGGCGCGCGCGAAATGCATCACGTTGCGGGCGAAGCGACCTTCGGACAAGGCGCGCGGCTCCAGAGACGGTTCGGACTCGTTGTGGATCGGCCGCCCTTGAGAGGACGAGGTAGCTGACGCCAAGATAGGGGTATCGCCGTCGATGCGGTAGAGGCGAAGCCGTTCAGGTGGGCCGAGCTTGGCGCGGCAGTGGTCGATCGTGATCGAAGCGATGGTCTCCCTGGCAGTTCTCGGCCTCGTGCAACGCCCTTCCCTCGAAGGGCGATCATGCATCGGCATGGGACGAGGGTGCCTGCGGGTCCACGAGCTGGGGACAACCGGGCCAGCGCAGCATGCTGCCGCCTCGCCGCAGCCGGCATGGCCGGCGTTCGCTGCCGTCAGCCGCGGCGCTGATGCTCCGCAAAGCAGGCCGCCGTACCACCCTTGACGAAGGTCGATACGGCGCATTCGGCGGCTTCGGGATAATAGGGACCCATCGACGCCTCGCAACTCGCAATGGCCGCCGCCGTCGAGCCGGCCGTGCAGTTCTGGATCGAGTGGTTGAAGTCGTCGCCAAGCATGTTGCGCAGGATCAGCAAGTGCTGCGCCTCGGGCTCCTGCCGTGAGAACGGCAGCCAGGTGGCATGGTTGCGTTTGAGCGTGGCCGCCGTCGGCCGGTCGCGCAGCCGCGAGACGACGTAGGTGTAGAAGCCTGTCGACCTTTCCGGCGTGTCCAGATCCGCCGTGCAGCCGACGATTTCCTTCCCGTGATCGTTGATGGTCACCACCGGCCATGGCCGCCGATAGATGTTGGAGCACATCGACCAGTAGCGGAGCTTGGCGGCCGAAGGCCAAGGCGCGGGGTGCGTGCCCGCGGGGAACGTCGCTCCCCGTGCCCGAACGACGACCAGCTTGTGCGCCTTGGGCCGGACCAGCGCCCCGACATATTTGTTGTCGGTGTTCGGGAAGAGGCCACCCGTGGCGCTGTCGGTCGGACGGAAGAATGCCAATTCGGCCGGGCAGGCATTCGTGCCGGAGCGGCCGCAAGGCTGCGCCTCGACAATCGCGCGCTTGACGAGCGCCGGCGGCAGCTCCGGCGGCCAGCTGGTTGTCGATTTCGAGCCGCGATCGGCGGGCGCGCACGGTGGCAGGGTCACTGGCGCATCGGTGCCGTTGCGCAGGGTCAATGTCGGCAATTGCACGGCATCCGCGCCGCCGGTCGGCAGATAGACGCGGAACACGAGAAAGCCGAGATTCCTCGGCACGTCGCCCTTGACCGGTGCAGGCTGGCAACGCACGGCCGGCAACGGCAGCACGTTGGTCGAACTCGCATCTTTGGACGAGCGTACCACGCTGACCGTGAAGGCACCGCCGGGTGCAGAGGATGTCTGGAACGGATTGCTGCTGCCGATATCGGCCTCGATCTTGAAGTCGGCGAGCCCCGACTCCTTGCCGTCGCAGCTGTAGCTGGAGCCGGAATTGTTGTACGCGTTGACGGAGATGTAGCGGGCGTCGGTATAGCTTCCCTGGACGATGATCTCGCGCAAGTTCGCGGTGACCGTGAACGGTGTCGTCCAGTAGATGGCGCTCGCGTCCGGAAAGGCCACGTTGAGCGTGTCGACCGTGGTCTTCAGCGGCCAGGCGCAGGTGGCGATCTGGCCGCCATCGTTGGCGGCGGCGACCAAAGGCATGGCAATAATGGCCAAGCCCATCGCCATGGCGCCAGTCGATCGCCTCAATACCGTCGACGACTGCAGCACACCCCGCTCTCCATCTATTCTCGGTGCCAAGTTCATGCGCGCGTTCAGGTCGGACGACTCGAACACTTATAGGAACGGGAGTTGGAATTTACATTGGAGAAAGTACCTATCGCTCCACTTCCGACAGGTCAACCCTCGACCGATTGTCGGCCAATTGATGGCTGTGCCTCATGCAATTCAGATCATATCATCGTTCGTTTAATCGTCCCTCGTGGTGTAAATTGCTGGCTGACGATGTCCTCATGCTCTG
>JBDHTW010000139.1:0-8542 GCA_039808865.1 Geminicoccaceae bacterium | reverse complement strand
CAGGCCGGGCCGGCAACCTCGCGGGCTCGGTATCTCACGTCCTGCGCGCCGACGGCCGCCTGGATGGCGCGGGCAGCGGCAGGGCAGTCTGGTACTTCACGCTCTTCAAAGCGATGCTGGAGCGGATGCTTGCCACGCCGTCGATCCTGGATAGCCGCTTCACGATGAACCGCTCCAGCTCCGGCAGGTCGGTGACGACCACCCGCAGCAGATAGTCGGCGTCCCCGGTCATCAGGTAGCATTCCATCACCTCGGGAAACTGGGCGACGGCCTGCTCGAAGCGCTCGAGCGCGGGCTCGACCTGGCGATCGAGGCTGACCTGGATGAACACGCTCACCGTCAGCCCGATGGCCTTGGGGTCGAGCAGCGTGACGTAGCGGCCGATCACGCCCGCCTGCTCGAGCGACCTGACGCGGGTGTGGCAGGGCGACGGCGAGAGGTTGACCCGGCCGGCGAGATCCGCGTTCGTCAGCTTGGCGTTCTCCTGCAGCTCGGCGAGAATGCGAAGGTCGGTAGCATCCAGCTGCATCTTTCCCTCATTGCGGAAGATTCCACCGTCGTGGCTCGATTTCCGCTGCATCTATGCCGAAGACGGCCATTCTTGAAGCATCTTCGGGAGAACATTTCGAGGGCGATGGGCTAGGTTCGAGCCATGCGCAACCGCAGCCCCGCAAGGCCGAAATGACCATCGCCGTCCCGCAGCCGTCCGTCCCGTTCGCCGATGCCGCCGACGCCGATCCGCTCGAGACGCAGGAGTGGATCGACTCGCTCCTGGGCGTCGTCCGCACGGGGGGCGAGGACCGGGCGCTGTTCCTGCTCCGCGAGCTCAAGGAGCAGGCCCAGCAGCTCGGCATCGTCGCCAACGTGCCGCCCTATTCGGCCTACCAGAACACGATCCCGCTGGAGCGGCAGGAGCCCTATCCGGGCGACCTCGCCATGGAGGAGCGGATCACCGCCATCGTGCGCTGGAACGCGCTCGCCATGGTGATGCGTGGCAACGCCGCCTACGGCGATCTCGGCGGGCACATCGCCAGCTACGCCTCCGCCGCCGAAATCTTCGAGGTCGGCTTCAACCACTTCTTCCGCGGCGGCGCGCAAGGCCGGGACGATCTCGTCTTCTTCCAGCCGCATTCGGCACCGGGCGTGTACGCGCGTGCCTATCTGGAGGGACGGCTGGACGAAAGCCAGATCGCCTCCTACCGGCAGGAGATCGCCGGGAACGGGCTGTGCTCGTACCCGCATCCGTGGCTGATGCCGGACTTCTGGCAGTTTCCCACCGGATCGATGGGCATCGGCCCGATCAACGCGATCTACCAGGCGCGCTTCCTGCGCTACCTGCGCGATCGCGGCCTGGCCGATTCGGACGGGCGCCACGTCTGGGGCGTGTTCGGCGACGGCGAGATGGACGAGCCCGAATCGACCGCGGCGCTGACCCTCGCCGCACGCGAGAATCTCGACAACCTCACCTTCGTGATCAACTGCAACCTGCAGCGGCTCGACGGCCCGGTGCGCGGCAACGGGCAGATCATCCAGGAGCTGGAATCCCTGTTCGCCGGTGCCGGCTGGAACGTCGTCAAGGTGCTCTGGGGCTCGGACTGGGACGCGCTGTTCGCGCTCGACACGCACCACGTCCTGCTGAAGAGCTTCGCCGCCACGGTCGACGGCAAGTATCAGACCCTCGGCGCCAAGGACGGGTCCTACAATCTCGAGAACTTCTTCGGGCAGAATTCCGAGCTGCGCGCGCTCGTCGCGCACATGACGCAAGGCGAGGTCGATGCCCTGCGGCGCGGCGGGCACGACCTGCGCAAGCTGCACGCCGCCTTCGCCCGGGCGCGGGCGCACAAGGGTCAGCCGACCGTCATCCTGGCCAAGACCAAGAAGGGCTTCGGCATGGGCCAGGCCGGCGAATCCCGGATGACCTCGCACCAGACGAAGAAGCTCGACGTCGACGCCCTGAAGGCGTTCCGCAGCCGCTTCGCCCTGCCGATGAGCGACGAGGACGTGGCGGCGCTCAAGTTCTATCGCCCGGCCGAGGGCAGCCCGGAGCTGACCTACCTGCAGGCGCGGCGCGCGGCGCTCGGCGGCTACCTGCCGCAGCGGCGCTCGACGGCACCCAGGCTGCAGGTGCCCGAGCTGCGCCGCTATGCCGGCTTCGCCCTCGATGCCGACGGCAAGGCGATGTCGACGACGATGGCGGCGGTCCGCCTGCTGGGCAACCTGCTGCGCGACCCGGTCGTCGGGCCACGCATCGTCCCCATCGTCGCCGACGAGGCGCGGACCTTCGGCATGGCCAACCTGTTCCGGCAGATCGGCATCTACTCGCCGGTCGGGCAGCTCTACGAGCCCGAGGATGCGAGCTCGATGCTGTCCTACCGCGAGGCCAAGAACGGACAGCTGCTCGAGGAAGGCATCACCGAGGCCGGCGCGGTCTCGTCCTGGGTCGCCGCCGCCACCTCCTACTCGGTCAGCGGCGTGCCGATGCTGCCGTTCTACATCTACTACTCGATGTTCGGCTTCCAGCGCGTCGGCGACCTCGTCTGGGCCGCCGCCGACCAGCGCGCGCGAGGCTTTCTGTTCGGCGCCACGGCCGGGCGGACGACGCTGGGCGGCGAGGGCCTGCAGCATCAGGACGGCTCGAGCCACGTCATGGCCGCCACGATCCCGAATTGCCGGGCCTACGATCCGGCGTTCGCGGGTGAGCTTGCCGTCATCCTCGACCACGGCATGCGGGAGATGCTCGTCGAGCAGCAGGACCATTTCTACTACGTCACCATGATGAACGAGACCTACGCCCAGCCGAGCCTGCCGGCGGGCGTGGCGGCCGACATCGTCAAGGGGCTCTACCTGTTCCGCGATCCGGCACGCGGCGGCGCGCCGCTGCGCCTCGTCGGTTCGGGTGCCATCCTGGGCGAGGTGATCGCCGCGGCCGACCTGCTGCTCGCCGACTGGGGGATCGCGGCCGAGATCTGGAGCGCCACGAGCTTCGGCGAGCTCGAGCGCGATGCGCGGGCGGTCGAGCGCTGGAACCGGCTGCATCCTGGCGAGGCGCGACGGACCAGCCACGTCGAGGCGTGCCTCGGCGGCCGGCGGCCGATCGTGGCCGCGACCGACTATGTCCGGGCCTACCCGCAACTGATCGCCCCTTATCTCGACGCGAAGTTCGTCACCCTCGGCACCGACGGCTTCGGCCGCAGCGACACCCGCTCCAGGCTGCGGCGGTTCTTCGAGGTCGACCGCTCCAGCATCGTCCTGGCGGCCCTGGACGTGCTGAGCCAACGGGGCCTGACCGAGCGGGCGAACGTCGAGCGCGCGATCGTCCGCTACGGAATCGCGACGGATCGTCCGGCGCCCTGGACGTGCTGAGGCAGGGCCGATCCGACCGACGCGCCGGGGCGGTTTCCGGCGGCGACCGTGCCGCCTGCAGCGGCGGGTGCGGCAGCGTGGCCAGCGGCTCGCGGGTCTAGTCGGCCTTGGGCTCCGCCAGCACGGCCGCGGTCGGGTCATCCGCGGCGATGCGGCCGGCGCGCATCATGATCATCCGCTCGCAGAGCAGGCGGACGACCTTGAGGTCGTGGCCGACGAAGATGTAGCTCATGCCGGGCTCGGCCTCGTCGTTGCCGACGTTGCGCGCATGTCCGGCAGCGGTAGCTCTCGCCGGGCCAGTGGCGCTGGCCTTTCCGGCCGTGGGCGGGCCGCATCCGGCCCGCCCCGCAGCATCAGAACAGCTGCCGGTACATGGCGCTGGACTTGGGCAGTCTGGTCGCCGAGTAGATCTGGTGCACGCGGGCGTTGAAGTAGCCTTCGTGCGCCAAGCCGTTGCCGGCGTCGCGGAAGAAGGCATACATGTTCTGGATGTAGCGCGGGTTGTCGCCGCCGCGGCCCACGCCCCACTCGGCCAGCTCGAGCTTCTTGCCCTTGCTGCGGGCGAACGCCAGCCAGGCGCGCAGGCCCCAGGGGCTGCCGTTGGCGGTCTCGTTGCCGAAGCGGGCCTGGTTGTCGTCGTAGTGGCTGACGCCGACATTGGTGATCGGGGCGCCTTGCGGCCAAAGATTGTGGACGTTGACCCGGCCCTTCTTGGCCATGTGCCAGGAGATGCGCAGCCTGGGGCTGCCGGCCTTCATCGCCTTGGCCGCGTTGGTGAAGCAGGCCTTCCACTGGGTGGCCGACCGCCCGACCGCGGTCCACGGGTAGGATGGGTTGTTGGCCTCCCAACCCAGACGGATCTCGGCGTCGCCGAGGCCGTTGCTGGCGAGGCGGCTGCCGATCGAGCGGTGGTTGGCCGCGTACTTGCCGGCGGCGCAGTCGGCGAGGTTGCCGCCGCTCTTGGGGAACAGCCCGACGCCGATGCTGACGTTCGACGACATGCGCCTGAGGGTGCGAGCGCTGCTGCCACTCATGTAGCCCAGCATGTTGCTCCAGTTGTTCCACGGCGCCCAGCCGGTCGCCAGCCCGAGCGGGTGCCCGCGCCAGCTCGCGAAGCTGCCGGCACTGCTGCCATTGGCGCCGGACTTCCAGTTGGGCTTGGCCAGGGCCATGCCGCTGCTCAGGCCGAGCGCGATCAGCGCGGTCAAGAGGACGCGTTTCATCGATACCTCAACAGGTGTGGTTGCCTACATTGTTTGCTACCGTTGCAGGAGTTGACGTTAGCGAGTGAGGCTAATTCCGAATATTTTTATGCAGAGGAATGGAATATGCCGACGCTATCGATGATCAAGAGCAGCAAGATCCAGCTTTTGACGAGATGAATCAATATGATGATTGCTGCATGCACCCTATCGATCGATGCTGCGGCACGGATTGTTCGGCATTGTCATGCCGTGGACATGGGCGATCCGATGGTGATGGTGCTTTTCGGGAATATTTTCTTTGACGCGGCTTGCTGCACCGTGCCGCTGGCCCACGATGGGCTGGTGTGCGGCTGCGGCAGATGTTCTCGGCGACCCGGACCGGCGCCGACCTTCGGCAGATAGGCTGGTCGCCTAGAGCGTCAGCTGCCGCCACGTGCGCCGGTCGATGGCGGCGAGCGGCCACGTCGCGACCCGGGCCAGGCTCGTCGTGGCGGAACGAGCCGCGCCGCCGGGCGTGCCGGCGTGAGGCGAGGTCGGGTGTAGGCTAGGCGTGCTCAGAAGAGCTGGCGGTATATGGCGCTGGATTTGGGCAGGCTGGTGGTCGAGTAGATCTGGTGCACGCGGGCATTGAAGTAGCCTTCGTGCGCCAGGTTGCTGCCGGCATCGCGGAAGAAGTCGTACATGTTCTGGACGTAGATCGGGTTGTCGCCGAGCCGCCCGGCGCCCCATTCGGCCATCTCGAGTTGCTTGCCCTTGCTGACGGCGAACGCCAGCCACGCCCGCAGGCCCCACGGGCTGCCGTTGAAGGTCTCCATCCCGAACCGTGATTGGCCGTCGTCGTAGTGGCTGACGCCGACGTTGGTGATGGGCGCATCGTCCGGCCACAGGGTGTTGACGTCGACCCGGCCCTTCTTGGCCATGTGCCAGGAGATGCGCAGCGTGGAGCCGCCTTCCTTGATGGCCTTGGCGGCGTTGGTGAAGCAGGCGCGCCACTGCTCGGCCGGCTTGCCCACGGCGGTCCACGGGTAGGAATCGTTGTTGGCCTCCCAGCCGAGACGGATCTCGGCGTCGCCGAGGCCGTTGGCGACCAGCCGGCTGCCGATCGAGCGGTGGTTGGCCGCGTACTTGCCGGCGGCGCAGTCGGCGAGGTTGCCGCCGCTCTTGGGGAACAGCCCGACGCCGATGCTGACGTTCGACGAGACCTGCCTGAGGTTGCGGGCGCTGCTGCCGCTCATGTAGCTCAGCATGTTGCTCCAGCTGTCCCATGGCGCCCAGCCCGTGGCCAGCCCGAGGGGGAAGCCGCGCCAGGTCGCGAAGCTGCTCGAGTTGCTGCCGTTGACGCCGGAATTCCAGCTCGGCTTGGCGACCGCCACGGTCCCGCTCAGGCTGAGGACAAAGAACATCATGGGGAGCAACCGCTTCATTGGTCCCTCAAATAGGCACGCGTGCCGGCATTGATTGCTGTCGTTGCTTTGATTGACGCCGACACACGCAGATCATTCCAAAAAATTCTTGAATCATGGGGGTAAAATCGTACCTATCACTGCGTGTTCAACTTATAATCAACAATACAGAAAGAGATTCATCCATATAAGGAAGTCGTAATTTAGTTGGTCTGATCCAGCAAGTTGTTTCCCGGATGTCAAAAGGCATGTGATTATATTTAGAAATTGTAATATTTAACTAATAGTTGAGATGGTGTGGATAGATCCCTGCTTTCGGGCCGAGCCCCGCATTCGATGGCGTGGCGCCATGGCGGCAGCAGCCGGGTCCGTTGCGGCCCATCCGCCTTGACCGCCGCGCGAGCATCGGATGTGGCGCCCTGCGCCTCGCCATGCTTGAAACTGCATGTCGGTACCGTTCGGACGGTTGGCGATGGGCAACGTCGACGATACCGCGCGGGGCAAAGGCGGGTCATTCGATCTGGAACTCCGGCGATGAGCGATGGCACAGGCGACGCGCGGCGCAGTGAGCGCGGTGGCCCGAGCGGAGGTGGGGCGCGGGCCACAATCCCGCGCGGTCTGGAGGCGGCGCTCCTCGCGGCCATCGTCGAGAACAGCGACGATGCGATCGCCAGCAAGGATCTCAACGGCATCGTCACCAGCTGGAATCGCGCCGCGGAGCGCCTGTTCGGCTATGCCGCCGAGGAGATGATCGGCCGGCACATCTCGGTGCTGGCAGCACCGGGCCGCGAGGACGAGATGCCGATGATTCTCGCGCGCATCCGCCGTGGCGAACGCGTCGATCACTTCGACACGCTGCGTCGGCGCAAGGACGGGTCGCTCGTCGAGATCGCGCTCACCGTCTCGCCCGTGCGCGACCGACGTGGCCGCATCGTCGGCGCGTCGAAGATCGCCCGGGATATCTCGGCGCGACGACGGCTCGAGGAGGAGCGGGAGCTACGCGTCGGCGAGCTGCGCCACCGGGTGAAGAACCTGCTCAGCGTGGTCAGCGCCATCGCGCAGCAGACCAGGGTCCAGGGCATGTCGGCGGAGCAGTACCGCGCCAACCTCATGGGCCGGATCGGCGCGCTGGCGGCGGCGCACGACGCTGCCTTCCAGGCCGACACCGGCGTCGATCTCGCCGCGCTGGTCGCGCGTCTGCTGGAGCCCTATGCTGACCGTGCCGAGGCCCCGGCGATCACCATCGAGGCCGGGCCGACGGCGAGCGTCCCGCGCGAGAAGGTGCAGGCGCTGGCGTTCGTGCTGCACGAGCTGGCGACCAATGCGGTCAAGCACGGCGCCTGGTCCGTCCCCGCCGGCCACGTGCACGTCTCCTGGTTCGTCGAGGAAGCGGCCGCGGCGGTCAGCCTGCACATCATCTGGCAGGAGCGGGATGGCCCGCCGGTCCGTCCACCCAGCTCGCGCGGCTTCGGGATGAAGCTCATCGACTACGCCTCGGCGACCGAGCTTGGCGGCACGGCGGAGCTGCACTTCGACCCGCCGGGTCTGCAGGCGAAGATTCGCCTGCGCCTCGGCGGGGCGACCGGCTGAGAAGCCGGCCGCACAAGGGGTTGGGCGGGCGGCAGTGGACGCGTGCACGCAGGCGCGGCTTCAAGAGCTTGTGCTGAACCTTGGCCGGCCACGGCGGCGCGGCGCGACTTGACGCGCGGAGCGCACTTCTCCCAACCTCGACGACACCCAGCCGGTCCACCGGCGAACGAACCGGTCCGGGGCCGTGTCGGCATCGGGCGACAGCCGGCGGGTGAGGGGAGAGCCACGCATGCCGCGGCCACTCACTGCCTATGTCGATGCGGCGCCCGCGTCCCCCGTGGCTCCCGCCGCGGCCTTCGACCGCTTGGCGCCAGCCTGGGACAAGGCGCACGGACCATGGTCGCCGCGGTGCATCGGCTTTGCCCTGCGTGCGGCGCTGCTGCGTGATCTGGTCGAGCGTCTGCCACGCTGTCGCGTCTTGGACGTGGGCTGTGGTACCGGTCAATATCTGCTCGCTCTCGCCGGCTCGATCGAGGAAGGGGTCGGTGTCGACATCTCCGCGGGCATGATCGAGCGCGCGCGTGGCAACGCCGCCCGGTCATCCTTGGGCGCGCGGCTCCGCTTCGCGGTGCTCGACGGCGAACGGCTCGAGCATGCCATCCCGGGCCGGTTCGACGTCGTGACCTTCTATGGCTCGCTCGAGCATATCGGGCGGCCGGACGACGCGATCGGGCAGGCGACCGCCTTGCTGCGTCGCGGAGGCCTGCTCGTCGTCGCGACGCTGCATCCGTGGCATCCATGCGGCCTGCTGGCGCGCCGCGGCGCGCGCCGCGGCACGATCCCCCATGCCCGCCTGTTTCGGCGCCGCGACCTGCGCGCTTGGGCAACGGGCTGCGGCCTGGTCGGGCTGCCGCTGCGCTTCGCGGCGCCCGCTGGCTGGACCGGCGCCAGCTGCCGTTTCTGGTTGCGCTGGCTGATCGTCGGGGCGCTGATGCCCGCCTTTTTCGGCAATCTGGTCCTGGTCTTTCGCCGGCCGATGGA
>JBDHTW010000138.1:0-8578 GCA_039808865.1 Geminicoccaceae bacterium | reverse complement strand
CGGCACCGCCCCCCGCGGCGGCCTACGACGAGATTCCGCTGTCCAACATGCGCAAGGTGATCGCGCGCCGGCTGACCGAGGCCAAGCAGACGATCCCGCACTTCTACCTGACGATCGACTGCGAGCTGGACGCGCTGCTCGCCATGCGCGCCCAGCTCGACGGCCGCGCCGGCGCCGACTACAAGCTGTCGGTCAACGACTTCGTGATCAAGGCGGTGGCGCTGGCGATGCGCAAGGTTCCGGGCGTCAACGCGTCCTGGGGCGGCGACAAGATCTACCAGTACAAGGACATCGACGTCGCGGTGGCGGTGGCCATCGACGGCGGGCTGATCACGCCGATCGTGCGCAAGGCCGACCAGAAAGGCCTGTCGACCATTTCCAACGAGATGAAGGATCTGGCCAAGCGCGCCAAGGAGGGCAAGCTCAAGCCCGAGGAGTTCCAGGGCGGCGGCTTCTCGATCTCCAACCTCGGCATGTTCGGCATCAAGGACTTCCTGGCCGTCATCAACCCGCCGCAGGCCTGCATCCTGGCCGTGGGTGCCGGCGAGAAGCGGCCGGTGGTCAAGGACGACGCGCTGGCGATCGCCACGGTGATGTCGGTGAGCCTGTCGACCGATCACCGCGTCGTCGACGGCGCGCTCGGGGCCGAGTTCCTGCAGGTGTTCAAGCAGCTCGTCGAGGACCCGCTGGCGCTCCTGCTATAGGCCGATTCCAGCCGGTTCGGTGCCGGCCGCGGTCTGCCGGCGGCTCCAGGTCCGTGCCGTCTGCGGCTTGACGAACAGCGTCTTGACCTCGGGATGGGCCCGCGTGATCCGTGCCTCGAGCCGGGTCACGCAGGCCTCGATCTCCGGGGCGGTCAGCCGGTCCTCGAACTCGGCGCTGAGGGCGGCGACGATCTGGTCCGGCGCCAGATGGACGGTGACGACGCCGTTGGCCCGCTGCACGGCAGGATCGCTGCCGGCGAGCGCCAGGATCGAGGCCTGGAGCGCCGGCTCGGCCCGCTCGCCGATGAGCAGCCCTTTGGTCTCTCGCGCCAGCAGGAACGCCGTGATGCCGAGGATCAGGCCGATGCCGAGCGAGGCGATGCCGTCGAGCTCCGGCATGTCGAAGTGCAGCGATGCCCAGATGCCGACACCGGCGACGGCGAGGCCGAGCAGCGCAGCCGTGTCCTCGAACAGGACGGTGAACGTGGTCGGATCCTTGCTGCGCCGGACGGCCTCGAGATAGCCGAGCCGTCCCTTGCTGGCCCGGAACGCTTTGAAGGCCACGACCCACGAGCCGCCTTCGAACAGGAGGCACAGGCCCAGGACGACATAGTTGACGACCGGATTCTCGATCGGCTCGGGAGCCCGCAGATGGACGAAGCCCTCGTAGGTCGACACCCCGGCCCCGAGGGCGAACACCAGCAGGGCGACGATGAAGGCCCAGAAATAGAGCTCGCGGCCATGGCCCAGCGGATGGTTGCGATCCGGCGCCTTGGCCGATCGATGCAGCCCGTACAGGAGCAGGAGCTCGTTGCCGGTATCGACGACCGAGTGCACGCCCTCGCTGAGCATGGCCGAGCTGCCGGTGTAGGCCGCGGCCACGAACTTGGTGACCGCGATCAAGAGATTGCCGGCAAGCGCCGCGTACACGACCGTCTTCGAGGCAGCGTGGCTCGCCATGTTCACCGTCGACCGAAGCTGGACCTGTCCA
Organism: Geminicoccaceae bacterium; assembly: GCA_039808865.1. GTDB lineage: Bacteria > Pseudomonadota > Alphaproteobacteria > Geminicoccales > Geminicoccaceae > Benzoatithermus. The sequence continues at coordinate 6,883 of JBDHTW010000138.1, read as the reverse complement.
TAAGGACGCAGGTCGGGGGTCCGGTTCCCCGGCCGTGATGGCCTGGGCCGATCCAGCGCGCCCGCCGTGCCCGTCATCTCCGCCTGACGACACGATCGTCCTCAACGGTCGACCAGATCGATCACGTAGACGCTGGCGCTGCCGCTGGTGGCATGGCTCGCCAGGAGCAGCGGCGCACCCACCGGGCTGTCGCGCCTGGGCACGAACACGAGATCTTCCGGCGACAACGTACCGACATTCGCGCACGCATCGGTCTCCGGCCCCCCTTTGCTGCAGACCGACTTGGGATCGAGGGCGAAGTTGCGGTCGTTGACGTAGTAGGCGAACCGGGCCCGGAACGGATCGGTGATGTCATAGGCCATGATCCCGCCCACGCGTTCCAGCCCGATGAACGCGTAGGTCCGCCGCCCGACCGTGCCGGTGGCCACGGCGAACGGCTCCGGTCCGCGCAGGTCGCTGTCCTGGTCGAGGCTGTTCTCGTCGTCGGGCGTGTTGAACAGGAAGTAGGGCCGGCCGGGAACGACGGCGCCGTAGGTATCCTTGGCCGCCTGGGCGGTGATCCGCTCGAAATCGTCGCCACTGTCGTACACGAGGCGATTGTCGGGCAGCCGGAGCGAGAACGACCGGCCACCGAAGGCGTAGATGCGGTCCACGTCCCCGTCGCCGTCCTTGTCACCGTCGACGCGCGACACCTTCAGCCGGATCGCGTGCAGGCGCTGCTGGACGGCCGGCGGAAACGTCACAGGATCGAGGGTCAACGCCGGGTCGTCCAGGCGAATCTCGTCCATGAACGCCGTGTAGCTCCGTCTGGTGCCTTCGCTCGGGTACACCAGCACGGGCAGCCAGTAGGCCGCATCGAGGGCTACCCGGCGTGCCATGTACATGCCGCTGATCGGCCAGTTCTCGATGTTGATGCCGGGAATGCCGTTGGTCGTGGCGCGATCCCCGTCATTGTCGGTCGGATCGAGCGCGTTGCCTTGGCGCGCATGGTCTTTGGCCCCGAACGGCAGGATGCCAAGGAACCTCTTTCGGCGGATGTCGAGCACGGCGACGGCGTTGCTCTCGGGCAGGGTGATCCAGGCCAGTCGCGAGTCGGGCGAGATCGCGATGTCGGCGGGCTCGACGTCGTCGGCTACCGAAGCCGTGTCGCTCGGGTCGGCCGTGGCGAGGTTCGGTCCGGTGATGCGCACGCCTCGCCGCACCAGCCATTGCTTGAACGGGTCGAACGCGTGGAAACCGACATTGCTGGCGGTGGCCCGGCGCGGTCCGTTGGTCAAGTCCACGATCGTGACCAGCCCGGGCGGATCGATTCGGTAGTCGTCGCTGGGCTCGCCCTCGTTGGCGATCAGCAGGTAGGCGCCATCCGGCGTGAACGCCGCTCGCGCGGGCATGAAGCCTGCATCGATGATGGCGATCGGCGGCGTCGCCGGGCTGCCGCCGGCTTGGAACAGCGCCACGCGGCCGGGCAGGGTAGCGTCCTGGACGTTCTGCAGCACGGCCGCGAGCAGCCCGTCGTCGCGCAGGGCGAGATGGCGCGGCGCGGCAGCGCCGCGCGGCGCCTCGATGGCGCTGCTGCCGGGAGCGAGCGCCGGCAGCAAGGCAGCGACGTCGATCGAGAAGGTCTTGGCGAGGCGCGCCGGCCTGCGGGGGCTGACGGCAGCGCCACGGAGATCGATCACGTCGATGGCCTGGGCGGCGACGTTGGCGACGAGCATCCGCTGCGTGTGGCCATCGTATGCGACGCTGGCCGACGCCGAGGCGTTGAAGTAGCCACCATGGTAGGTCCCGGCCGGGCGGAGCCGCATGATCGGGCCGGTCACCGGCGCGCAGACCGCAGGTGTGCCGCCTTCCTCCCAGGTGCAGGTGCCCTCCGGCGCCCACTGGCAGGTGGCTTCGGGCGCACGCACGAGCTCACACCGCAACGGTTCCAGCCGGCCTGCGTCGACGGTCCCGGCGGTCATTGCCAGCAGGCCTCCGGCACCGAGGAGTGCCGCCTCGAGGTGGCGATGCATGCTTGCCTCCCGACGCTGCGCTACGCACCAGAATACCGCAATTCTGCCGGAACGCATCCGCGAAATCCGCCGAAGCCAAACATCTGCAGGCAGGGGACGATCGCGGACAGTGGAGGGTCAGGTAAAAGCAGCTGAAATCGTTTGTGGAATCGTACGGCGATTTGGATGTCTTCAGGTCGATCCGGTCGCTTGTGTCGCATATCATGATTGGTTACTTTGTCGCGCTGCGATCGCCATGCCCGCTCGCGCCACGGCGAGAGAGACTGCCCGTAAGTGCTGCTGCCGGCATCCGGATCACGCGACGCATCCGGCCTCGCCACGGCGCGCTTCACCATGGACGGCATGGGCCGGTGACGGCATCCTGTCGCGCGGCGAGCCGGTCGGGTGCCCGGCTCGTAAGGGACCGCTGGCAATGCGGGGAAGTGTCGGATGCCGGTACAAGTCGTCTGCATCTCGCGGAGCCTCGCCGCCGGCGGCGAGGAGATCGGCCGGGGCGTGGCCGAGCGCTTGGGCTTTCGGGTGATGGATGCCGAGATCGTCCACCGCGCGGCCGAGCGGGCCGGGGTCGACCCCAAGCGGGTCGCCGAGACCGAGCAGCACCAGCCCTTGATCCGCCGCCTGATCGCGGCGATCGCCTTTCCGGGCAAGCCCGGTCCCCTGCCGCTCGACTGTTACACCGCCACCCCCGAGGCGGCGCTGGCGGTCGGGCAGTCGCTCGAGGAGCATCTGCGCGCGCTGATCCGCGAGGTCATCCTCGAGGTGGCGGGCGAGGGCGAGGCCGTGATCGTCGCCCATGCCGCCTCGATGGCCCTGTGCGGCTACGAGGGTGCGCTCCGGGTGCTGGTCACCGCACCGCCCGAGGTACGCGCACGGCGGCTGGTCGACGTCGCCGGCGTCAGCCTGAAGGAGGCGCATGCGGCCGTGCGCAGCTCCGACCGCGAGCGCGCCGAGTACTTCAAGCGCTTCTACGATTTGGACGAGGAGATGCACATCCACTACGATCTGGTCGTCAACACCGAAGCGCTCTCCTGCGAGCGGGCGGTGGCGACGATCGTGGCCGCCGCACGGAGCTGAGTGGCGGGCATGCGTCGTCCGCCCCTTGAGACGGCTGGCGGGCAAGCGCATCTTCTCGCTTCCGCATTGCCTCTGGAGCCCGCCGGATGCGTCCTGTCGAAGGCCTGCATGCGCTCGATCTGCTCAAAGCGGCGACCGAGCATCCCGATCTGATCCAGCGTCCCGAAGGCGGCAGGCCGTTCGAGCTGGTCTCCGAGTTCCAGCCCGCGGGCGACCAGCCGCAGGCGATCGCCGAGCTGGTCGAGGGCGTGCGCCGTGGCGATCAGGATCAGGTCCTGCTCGGCGTCACCGGCTCGGGCAAGACGTTCACCATGGCCCATGTCATCGCGCAGATGCAGCGTCCGGCGATCGTGATGGCGCCGAACAAGATCCTGGCGGCCCAGCTCTACGGCGAGTTCAAGACGTTCTTCCCCAACAACGCCGTCGAGTACTTCGTCAGCTACTACGACTACTATCAGCCGGAAGCCTACGTCCCGCGCACCGACACCTACATCGAGAAGACCTCGAGCATCAACGAGCAGATCGACCGGATGCGCCACTCGGCGACGCGGGCGCTGTTCGAGCGCGACGACGTGATCATCGTGGCCTCGGTGTCCTGCATCTACGGCATCGGCTCGCCCGAGACCTATGCCCGCATGACGCTCACCCTGCGCCAGGGTCAGCGTGTCGAGCGCCAGCGCCTGCTGCGCGCGCTGGTCGAGCTGCAGTACCGGCGCAACGAGCTCGACTTCAGCCGCGGCGCCTTTCGCGCCAAGGGCGACACGATCGAGCTCTTCCCGGCCCATCTCGAGGACCGGGCCTGGCGGCTGTCGATGTTCGGCGACGAGGTCGAGAGCATCACCGAGTTCGATCCACTGACCGGCGAGAAGGTGGCAAAGCTCGACCAGATCCGGCTCTACCCGAACAGCCACTACGTCACGCCGAAGCCGACGCTGCAGGAGGCGGTCAAGAACATCAAGGAGGAGCTGAAGGAGCAGCTCGAACTGTTCCGCTCGACCGGCAAGCTTCTCGAGGCCGAGCGCGTCGAGCAGCGCACGATCGCCGACATGGAGATGATCATGACCACGGGCTCGTGCCCGGGCATCGAGAACTATTCACGCTATCTCACCGGCCGCGCGCCCGGCGAGCCGCCGCCGACCCTGTTCGAGTATATCCCCGAGCACGCGCTGCTGTTCGTCGACGAGAGCCACGTCGCGGTGCCGCAGATCGGCGGCATGTACAAGGGCGACTTCCAGCGCAAGAGCACGCTCGCCGAGTTCGGCTTCCGCCTGCCGTCGTGCAAGGACAACCGGCCGCTGAAGTTCGAGGAGTGGAACCAGATGCGGCCGCAGTCGGTCTATGTCTCGGCCACGCCCGCAGGGTGGGAGCTCGAGCAGGCCGGCGGCGTGTTCGTCGAGCAGGTGATCCGCCCGACCGGGCTCACCGACCCGGTCTGCATCGTCCGCCCGGTCGAGCATCAGGTCGACGATCTCCTGGCCGAGTGCCGCGCCTGCCGCGAGAAGGGCCAGCGTGTGCTGGTGACCACGCTGACCAAGCGCATGGCCGAGGATCTGTCCGAGTACCTGCACGAGCAGGGGGTGCAGGTGCGCTACCTGCACTCGGACATCGACACGCTCGAGCGCATCGAGATCATCCGTGACCTGCGGCTCGGCAAGTTCGACGTGCTGGTCGGCATCAACCTGCTGCGCGAGGGCCTGGACATTCCGGAATGCGGCCTCGTCGCCGTCCTCGATGCCGACAAGGAGGGCTACCTGCGCTCGGAAACGTCGTTGATCCAGACCATCGGCCGCGCCGCGCGCAATGCCGAGGGTCGGGTGATCCTCTATGCCGACACGATGACCCGGAGCCTCGAGGCCGCGATCGGCGAGACCGAGCGCCGGCGCGCCAAGCAGATCGCCTGGAACGAGGCGCACGGGATCACGCCGCAGACGATCCGCCGCCAGATCAACGACATCATCAAGTCGGTGGCCGAGCGCGACTACGTCACGGTCGACCTCGGCGCCGATGCGCCGGCGACGCTGACCGGGCTCGACCTGCAGGCGCATATCGGCCAGCTCGAGAAGCGGATGCGCGAGGCGGCGGCCAATCTCGAGTTCGAGGAGGCGGCCCGGCTGCGCGACGAGATCCGGCGCCTGGAGGATGGCGAGCTCGGGCTGGCGCCGACGGCGCCGGTCGCGGCGCCGCGGCCGGGTGCGGTCTGGAAGCCCAGCTCGGGCACGCGCGAGGACAAGCGCCGCGCGGCCCAGGCCAAGTCCAGGTCGCGGCGGCGAGTGGGGCCGTAGCCGCTCCCGCCGTCCGGCCGGAGCCGCTCGGGCTTGGCATGCTGGTCAGGTCGGCGGCTCGGCGAGCCGCCCCACCATCGCGCGCAGGGCCGCGAGCTGCGGTGCCTGCCGGCCGAGGAAGCCCGGGCCGGTGTAGCCCCACCAGTCCCAGCAGGCGTTGGGCGCTGTGGCCGCGTCGGTCTGCGGGAACAGGACGATCAGCCGATTGGCGTCGGCCCAGCCGAGATAGCCCGTCCGTTCGATGAAGGCGTCGCCGATGCCGTCGCTGGTCCGGCTCTGCCGGCAGCCATGCAGGGCGATGTGCACGCGGCAGCCGCCGGCGCGGCAGCCGGGCGGGATGTAGACGACGCCCTCGCCGGCCAGCCCGGCGCGGCCGCCGCCGGGCAGGAACTCCGTCTGGTCGAACACCAGGCGCTGGCCGGCCGGAACCTGTGGGCCACGCCCATGATCGATGTCCGGGTAGATCCAGGCCAGCAGGGCGCCGGCCTGATCGTAGCCGCAGCTCTCGATGAACGGCGGCCCGCTCGGGCCGCAGGGATTGCCACCCGCGGTGACGATGAAGGCATGCCCGGCAGCGTGCCCGGGCAGGGCGTGGACCGGCTGCAGCGAGGCCGCCGGCACCCCGGCCCGCCGGTAGAAGGCCGCCGCCGCCTCGACCACGGGCAGCACCACGGTGGTGTCGGCCTCGCCGTGGAACAGGTAGACGCGATCGTCGGCCAGACCGGCGAGCGGGTCGATCCGACCCTCCTCGGCCAGGGCGGCGGCCCGGTCCGCGAGCGCGGCCCCGTCCGGGACGCCGCGCGTCGCCGCCATGCAGGTGCCGGTGGCCCTGGCGAAATTGGCCCAGCCGCCGAAGGTCGGCAGGCCGTGCCGGCTCCACCAGGTCTCCGCACAGCCATAAGGTCCGCCGGCGACGATGCCGGCCCCGACCACGATCGATGAGAACGCGACCTCGAGCTGCGCCGCCATGAAGGCGCCGGAGGACAGGCCCGAGACGGAGGTCTCCTCGAGCCGAGCCCCCAGGGCCGGCAGGCGCTCGGCCGCAAGGACAGGATGGATGCCGAGCAGCGACAGCAACAGAGCGAGCACGGTTCGACGCATCGCAATTCCTCCACGCTGCTGCCGGTGCCGACGATGGTAACGGGTCGATGGCCGGGAGCCAGCGCGGCGATGCCGCAAGTCGGGCCGGTGGCGTCAGGAGCGCGAAGCGAATGAGGCGCGGCTGGCCTCGATGCGGCGCGCCGCGGTCGGCCGCAGCGAAGCTGTGGCCCTTCCCTTAACCCGCCTCGGCCAGTTCGGCGCTCTGCCGGCGCCACAGGTCCGCATAGAGGCCGTCCCGGGCCAGCAGCCGCTCGTGCGTGCCGCGCTCGACGATACGGCCGTGGTCGAGGACCAGGATCTCGTCGGCGTCGACGATGGTGGCGAGGCGGTGCGCGATGACCAGCGTGGTGACGTGGTGGCCGAGGCCGCGCAGGGCGGTCTGGACGGCCTGCTCGGTGGCGCTGTCCAGCGCCG
>JBDHTW010000137.1:0-8698 GCA_039808865.1 Geminicoccaceae bacterium | reverse complement strand
GGCGCGCGTGCGCCACAGCGCGATGTTGCACTTGGCAAAGACGCCCTTGCCGAACTCGAGCACGCCCAGCTCCTGCAGCACCTCCTCGACCACCTCGCGGTTGACGTAGTCGACCCGCTCGCCCGCGGACGTCCGCAATGCCGCCAATGCCGGGAAGACCTGCCCGAGGAAACCGATATTGGCGTGGTCGCCCTCCGGCAGCTGGCTCAGGCCGAATTGGGCGTTGTGCGAGTAGAGCAGCCGGTAGCCGCCGACCTGATCGCGCAGCGGCAGCGCCTCGACCTTGAACTTGATGCGATAGTCGCCGGCGAAGTTCGGCCGGACATCGAGCTCGGCCGCCTTCTGCATGTCCGGATGGCGGAACTTGAACACCATCTCCGGGTCGCCGACCGGAAAGTGGTCCTCGTAGGTGATCCGCTGACGCAGGATGAAGGAGTTGTTGTAGAGCCGGAAGTCGGCGGTATCGAGGAACATGACCTCGCGCAGGCTGGGCCGCATGCCGGCGACGCACTTGACGTCGTGCCCGATGTCAAGTGCGTCCGCCGCGCGCTGGACCAGATCGCCATAGTCCTGAAACGCCTTGACCGACGTGAAGCGTTCCGGCTTCAAGATCAGCTTGCATTCGAGATAGTGGATCTCGTCGAGCAGGGTGCCATCGCTGTACTGCCCATGCTTCAGCGCAGGCGTCTTGGGACTCGCTAAGCTGTTTGCAGCCATCGTCGTTTCTCTTGCCCCCCTGTCCAATTCCGGCTTGGCGACTTATTGCATGAACCAGCCGTGGCTGACCACGAGCGACTGCCCGGTGAGCGCGTTGCTCGGGAAGGCCGCGAAGAACAGCGCCGCCTGGGCCACGTCGTCCACGGTGGTGAACTCGCCGTCGACGGTCTCCTTGAGCATGACCTTCTTGATCACGTCCTCCTCGGAGATGCCGAGCTCCTTCGCCTGCTCGGGGATCTGCTTGTCGACGAGCGGCGTGCGGACGAAGCCCGGGCAGATCACGTTGGCGCGGACGCCGTACTTCGCGCCTTCCTTGGCCACGACCTTGGCGAGGCCGATCAGGCCGTGCTTGGCGGTGACGTAAGGCGCCTTGAGGACCGAGGCCTCCTTCGAGTGCACCGAGCCCATGTAGATGACGCTGCCGCCGCGGCCGCTGGCGTACATCAGGCGCAGGGCGGCACGGGTGGTGAGGAAGGCGCCGTCCAGATGGATGGCCAGCATCTTCTTCCATTTGCCGAAGTCGAACTTCTCGACCGGGTCGACGATCTGGATGCCGGCGTTGCTGACCAGCACGTCGCAGCCGCCATAGGTCTCCTTGATCTTGGCGAAGCCGGCCTCGACCTGGGCCTCGTCGGTGACGTCCATGGCAACGCCCATGGCCTCGCCACCGGCGGCCTTCAGCTCGGCGGCGGCCGCATCGGCACCGCCCTGGTTGAGATCGGCGATCACCACCTTCGCTCCCTCGCGGGCGTAGACGATGGCGATCTCCTTGCCGATGCCGCTGGCGGCACCGGTGACGACGGCGACCTTGTCCTTCAGACGCATGAATTCTCTCCTTCGCGGGCGGTTCAGCCGAGATAGTCGTGGACGACTTTGCCCAGCGGTAGGGTCAGATCGGCGATGATGTGGGTGGCGGAGACGATCTCCAGCACCGGCAGCTCGGCCACCGGCGCCAGCGCGTGCGAGGTCAGGTCGAGCTGCGCCGGTCCCGTCCAGGCGCCCTTGAGGTCGATGTCCTCGAGCGTGTACTCGACCAGCTCGCAGATCCGCGCCGTACCGTCGACGTGCGGGATGATCTTGAGCAGCCAGTTCGGCGCCAGGAGGGCGGCCTTGACCGCATCCGGATCGGCCGCCTTGTGCTTGTAGCCCATGGTGCCGGTGGCGATGCGGATCGGGCCGTAGTCGAGCGTGCCGACCAGCGTGTCGATCTCGGCGCGCAAGGTGGGCTTGGCGAGCTTCTTGGGGAAGCCCCACAGCTCGCGGCCGCCGGCGATCGGCGGATGATCGTCCAGGAACATGCAGTGGCTGTAGCCGCCCTTGCGCCCCTGGAACGAGACCGGGATGACCTGGCCGCTCTCGGTGTAGTCGCCGAAACCGGTCGAATCCGGCATGCGGATGAACTCGAACTTGACCAGTGGCTCGTCGATCTGCAGCGGCTCCGGCACCAGCGCCCGCAACTTGTCCGGGTCGGTGCGGTAGGTGATGATCAGGAACTCGCGATGGTAGAACCGGTACGGCCCTACCGGGTAGGCGGGGCTGGTCAGTGGCATCGCGAACGCGCGGCTGCGGACTTCGGCTTCGTTCATGATCGGCTCATGTTCCGGCGTGTGCAGGCGACCCGGCGGCCGCGCTGGCTATTCGCGCCCCTGGACCGCGAGGTCGAAGGTGAACACCCCGTCCAGGTCGTCGGGGCGCTGCAAGACCTCCGGATGGCGCAAGGTCCGCACGGCATCGTTGTAGCCGGCGCGCCAATGCTCCTCCATCGCACGCCGAGAGAAATTGTAATCCTTGGAACTTCCTTCGTAATTCTTCGAGTGATAGATGAGCTGAATGATGTTGTAGACCCGCTCGCAGGCCTCTTCCTTCAACAGCTCGATCTCGGGCAGGCCCTGCGCATTGTGCGAGACGTGCTCGAGCAGCTTGCCCACCGCACGACGCAGCTTCTGCGCCTTGCGGAACTGGTCGGTGGCGTAGCGGGTCCGGCTCGAGAACCGGATGTCCTTCTGCCGCGCATCCGATTCGGCGAGATCGCGCGGGAAGGGGCCGCTGGCCGGCCACAGATCGACCTGGAACGCCAGGGTGTCCCGCCGCGGCCGGCTGTCCAGCACCCACTGCAGGGGCGTGTTCGAGACCAGACCGCCATCCCAGTAGAACTCGCCCTCGATCTCCGTCGCCGGGAAGCCGGGCGGCAGCGAGCCGCTGGCCAGCACATGCTCCGGGCCGATATGGTGCGTGGTCGTGTCGAAATAGGTGAAGTTGCCGGTGCGGACGTTCACGGCGCCGACGCTGAAGCGGAGCCCGCCGGCGTTCAGCCGGTCGAAGTCGAGCAACCGCTCCAGCGTCGCCCGCAGCGGCTTGGTGTCGTAGTAGCTCACCGCCTCGGAGCTGCCGCGCGCCTGCAGGAACGGCGGCGGAAAGCGCGGGCTGAAGAAGGCGGGCGCACCGCCGACGATGGCGCCCATGGCCTGCATCTGGCCGAGGACCGTATGCACGACGTCGCCCTTGAGCTTGACCGAGCTCATGTCGGGCAGGCCGAACGGCGAGGCCGTGATCTCCTCCCAGAACTGCCGCAGGCGATCGACACGGGTTTCCGGTGGGTTGCCGGCGATCAGGGCGGAATTGATCGCGCCGATCGAGATGCCGGCGACCCAATCCGGGTGCAGGTTGGCCTCCGCCAGGGCCTGATAGACGCCGCCCTGGTAGGAGCCGAGCGCGCCACCGCCCTGCAGCAGCAGCGCGATCGTCTCGAACGGCGGCCGCTGCGTCACATGATGTGTCTTCTGCTTCGGAAGCTGCCCCGCTGCCATCTCGGCTCGACCCCGTAAGGACGTATTGCTGCTTCGTCTTCCAGTCGGCCGAAGTCATTACAAATACGTGATGTCTTTCGGCTGTGCTGCGGCCAAGAGCGACCGACCTCCGATAGCGCAGCCATCGCCCGTGCGCAACGGATAGCGTGGTGCGCTGCGGGAGGCCCGGCCGCGGCTCAGGCCCGCTCGTAGAGGAACCTGGCCCGGATCGTGCCCTCGATCGCGCGCAGATCGGCCTGGATCTCCTGCGCCTCGTCGGCACCGCCGTCGATGTCGATCACGACGTAGCCGATCTCGCCGTCGGTCTGCAGGTACTGCGCGGCGATGTTCAGGCCGCGTCGGCTGAACACGTCGATGACGCGGGCCAACAGGCCGGGCGTGTTGCGGTGCACGTGGATGAAGCGTGTGCCCAACGCGCGGGCCGGCAGCTGGGCCTGCGGGAAGTTGACCGCGCCGAAGGTCGAGCCGATGTCCGAATAGTCGATCAGCTTGCGCGCCACCTCGTTGCCGATCCTGGCCTGGGCCTCGGCCGTCGAGCCGCCGATGTGCGGGGTCAGGATCACGTTGGCCAGGCCGCGCAGGGGCGAGAGGAACTCCTCGCGCGCGCTGGCCGGCTCGTCGGGGAACACGTCGGCGGCGGCGCCGAGCAGGTGTCCGTCGCGGATCGCCGCGGCCAGCGCCTCGACGTCGACCACCCGGCCACGCGAGGCGTTGATCAGGAACGAGCCCTGGCGCATGGCCGCGATCTGCTGCGCCCCGATCATCCAGCGCGTGTGCTCGGTATCGGGCACGTGCAGCGAGACCACGTCGGCCGCGGCGAGCAGTGCCGCCAGCGACGGCACGGCCTCGGCACGCCCCAGCGGCAGCTTGGGCACGGGATCGTAGTAGACCACGTGCATGCCGAGCGATTCCGCCAGCACGCTGAGCTGGGCGCCGATATTGCCGTAGCCGACGATGCCCAGCGTCTTCCCGCGCACCTCCCAGCTGTTGGCCGCGGACTTGATCCACTCGCCGCGATGTGCCGCGATCGATTTGGGGAAGATGCCGCGCATCAGCATGATGATCTGGCCGAGCACCAGCTCGGCGACGCTGCGGGTGTTCGAGAACGGCGCGTTGAACACCGGGATCGCCCGGCGTCTGGCCTCGCCCAGGGCCACCTGGTCGGTGCCGATGCAGAAGCAGCCGACCGCGATCAGCCGGTCGGCGGCCTCGAGCACGCGCGGGGTCACCCGGGTCCGCGAGCGGATGCCCAGAACGTGCACGCCCTCGATGCGTCCGATCAGCTCGTCCTCGTCGAGCGCACCCGGCAGGCGCACGATGCTGCTGTAGCCGTCGGCGGCGAGATCCCGCACGGCATTCTCGTGGATTCCCTCGAGGAGCAGAAACTGCACCTTCTCCTTGGGGAGCGACAGTCGCGTCAATGGTTTGCCTTTCCTTCAGCGCAACGGCTGGAACAATGCGCGGAGATCGTCCTCGTCGAACGCCGCGCGCCCGCCGCCGGCCGCGCCCAGCACGCCCGCCGCCAGCGCGCGCTTGCGCTCCTGCAGCTCGAGCATCCGTTCTTCGATCGTCCCCTCGGCGATGAGCTTGTAGACGAAAACCAGCTTGTCTTGGCCGATTCGATGCGCCCGGTCCATGGCCTGCGCCTCGACCGCCGGATTCCACCACGGATCGTAGAGAATCACGGTGTCGGCGGCGGTCAGATTGAGGCCGGTGCCGCCGGCCTTGAGGCTGATCAGGAACAGCGGCGCCCGGCCGGCCTGGAAGCTCGCCACCGGCGTCGCCCGATCCGCCGTGTCGCCGCGCAGCTCGACGAACGGCAGGCCGGCCGCCTCGATCGCCGGCCGCATCAGGTCGAGCATGCTCGTGAACTGCGAGAACAGCAGCACCCGCCGGCCATCCTCGATCAAGGCCGGCAGCATCTCCATGAGGTGCGCGAGCTTGGCGCTGCTCGTGGCCCGCTCGGCCGCCGCGAGCTTGACCAGACGCGGGTCGCAGCAAACCTGGCGCAGCTTCAAGAGCGCGTCCAGGATCACGATCCGGCTGCGCGCGAAGCCCTTGGCCGCAATGGCCTGCCGGACGCGTTCGTGCATCGCGAGCCGCACCGTCTCGTAAAGGTCGCGCTGCTCGCCGGTGAGCTCCACGTGCCGGAGGATCTCGATCTTGTCGGGCAGCTCGGCCTCGACCTCGCTCTTCGTGCGCCGCAGCAGGAACGGGCGAATCCGTCGCCGCAGCAGGTCGCGGCGCGCATCGTCGCCATGCTTCTCGATCGGCGTGCGGAACACCCGGGCGAACCGGCGCCGATCCCCCAGCAGACCGGGCACGAGGAAGTCGAGCTGCGACCACAGCTCGCCCAGATGGTTCTCGATCGGCGTGCCGGTGAGGCACAGGCGATGATGGGCGTCCAGCTTGGCGGTGAGCTGGGCCGTTCTGCTCGCCGGGTTCTTGATCGTCTGCGCCTCGTCGAGCACGACGACGTGCCACGGCCTGGACAGCAGCGTGGCGGCGTCGCGCGGCAGCAGCGCGTAGGTGGTGAGCACCAGATCGGCGTCCGCGATGGCATCGAAGCGCTGCTTGCGGTCGGGACCATGCAGCGTCAGCAGCGTGAGTTCGGGCGCGAATCTCTGGGCCTCGTGGCGCCAGTTCGGGACCAGGCTCGTCGGGCAGACCACCAGGGCCGGGTCGTCGAGGCGACCTGCCTGCTTCTCGGCCAGCACGTGCGCCAAGGTCTGGATGGTCTTGCCCAGCCCCATGTCGTCGGCGAGGATGCCGCCCAGCCCGAGACCGGCGATGAATTGCAGCCAGGCCAGCCCGTGCCGCTGGTAGGGGCGCAGGTCCGCACGCAGGCCCGGCGGCGGCTCCGCCTCGCCGATGGCATCGAGTCCGCGCAGGCGCCGTGCCAGCTCGGCGATCCGTTCGGTGCCGAGCCAGCGCAGCCGCAGCGCCGCCTCGGGCTCGCTCAGCGCCAGGGCCTGGCCGAGCGACACCTGCAGCGTTCCCTCGGCGGACAAGGCTCTGGCGTCGAACAGCTCGACCAGCGTCGCCAGCATCGGGCGGATACGGTCCGCTGGCAGGGCGAGGACCCGCCCGTCCTCGAGGCGAGCGTAGAGTGTCCCACCCGGCGCAAGCATCGCCGGCTCCCCGGCGTCGTGACCGAGGTGGCGCAGGGCCTCGGCCAGCACGGGCAGGAGCGGGATGCGCCGGCCGTCGACCATGATGCCCAGCTCGAGCGAGAACCACGCCCCGGCGGCGCCGAGCGATGCTTCCCAGTCCTCCGTGGCCTCGATCACCTGATGGCGGAAGCCGGCTGCGACGACGATCGACCAGCCCTCGGCCCGCAGCGCCGGCAGGCCCTCGTGCACCAGGCGCCACCAGTCGGCGTCCTGGCCGTCGGGCAGGGTGAACGGCTTCCCCGCGCCGGGTTCGCGCCAGCCGGCGAGCACCGGCGCATGCTCGAGGCCCAGCGCGCGCAGCCGCCGCTCGGCCGCGCGCTCCGCCTTGGCCCGGCGCGTCACCACGACGACCCGATCGCCTTCGGCCCGGCGCAGGCTCCGCTGCGGCTCGTCCGGCGCGACGAGCATGCCGTCGTAGTCGAAGCGGAGCAGGACGAGATCGCGGAGGCTGGCGTGGTCCCAATCCCATGGCCGCTCGCTCACGAGGGTGAGCGTCGGCCGTGGCGGCAGCTTGCGCACCTCCTCGACGACGTCGGCGATGGGTGCGGGCAGGTCGCCGAGCTTGTCGTGCAGCCACGCACGGACGAGCGGCACCTGCGCCGGCTCGATCGGCGGGGCTTGCAGCAGCGCGGCGAGCGCCGGTCGCGGCCAGGAGAAGCCCAGCCGCCCGGCTAGGCCGGCATCGGGATCGACGTACCAGGGCGACGCGGCCGGGATGGGTACCAGTCCCGGTGTTTCCGCGACGACGATCGGACGTTGGGTCCCCTGGCGATCGAGCACCCAGCGGACCGTGCCCGGACGCTCGGGTCCGAGCTGCAGCAAGGGCCCGTCCTTGCTCGTCCAGTGGCAGCGGCCGGTCGCCAGCACCCGCTCGAGCAGGAGATCGATCGTGTCGGGCGCATCCGGCAGCGTGCCCGGCGGCGCCCCATTCGGCGAGGCCGTCAGCAGGCGGCCGATCAGCCGGTCCTCGGGCCGCACGTACCGCGCCGTGCCGGTGGCGAGATTGGTGGCCGCGCTTTCGCGCTCGGCACCCCAGCCGCCCGATTTGAGGCGGCGCGCCACGCGCAGCGCCAGCTCCGGTACCACCCGCTCGCCGACGTTCCTGAGCCGGAGCAGGTAGAGCGCCTGCTCCGGCCCCGGCCCGGCGCCGGGTTCCACCGTCCCGGCCACGGTCTGCAGCTGCGCCAGCCACGCGCCCACCGGCCCGGCCAGGGGGTCGGCCGGCGGCGCGGTCCGTCGCGGCGCCGGCTCGGCCACGGCTTTGGCATGGAGCGCCGCCAGCAGCACCGCCACGCCGTGCTTGCATTGCACGGTCACCGGGCAGGTGCAGTAGCTGACGATCGGCTGCCGGCGGGTCGCGGCAATGGTCACCTCGACCTCGTACGGCCTGCGCTGCGAGCCGCGCACCCGGGCATGCAGCTCGCGCCCGCCGGCCTGCACCTCGAGGCCGTGCACGGCGCCGCTCGCGGCATAGCGCACCCCGCGTTGGAACGTGGCGGTGTCGAACGCGGCGCGAACGGCCGTCTGGTCGAAGGGAAGCGGCATGCTCATGGCTGCAGTATCGCCGCACCGCTCAGGCGGTGCGATGTGTCATCGCTTCAAGATCGACCCCAACACACCGCGGACGATGGCGTTCCCGACCTGACGGCCGACATTCGAGCCGACGCTGCGCATCGCCGACTTGACCAGCGCCTCGGCCGGTGTCTGCCGTCGGCCGCCACCACCGCCGAGGATGTCGCCCAGGATGCCGCCGAGCCCTCCACCCGCGGCCGGCGCTGCGGGATGGGCGGGTGCGCGCCGCCGTGACGACGCCTGCGCGGCGCTGGCGCCGCCGATGCGGCGCGCCGCCGGTGCGTTGCCCGCCTCGATGCCCCAGGGATTGCCCGCATCGACCGGTGCCGCCGGGGCGGTGCCCCACGGATTCTCGGGCTGGAGGTTCTCGGCACGGTGCCGGCGCGGCCCTGCAGGATCTCGTAGGCCGATTCGCGGTCGACCGGCTGG
>JBDHTW010000136.1:0-8795 GCA_039808865.1 Geminicoccaceae bacterium | reverse complement strand
GCGCCTGCCTGGCGCTCGTCCTCGCCACGTCGCTCGCCGCCTGCTCGGGCACCGGCGCGACCGTGCTCAACGCCCTCACCCCCAGTGCCGGCTACTCGGTCCAGCACGACCTGACCTATGGCCAGGACCCGCGGCAGCGACTGGATCTCTACGTCCCCGATGGGGCCACGGCCGACGCGCCGCTGCTGATCTTCTTCTACGGCGGCAATTGGCAGAGCGGCGCCAAGGAGCTCTATGGTTTTGCCGGGCAGGCCTTCGCCTCCCGCGGCTACGTGACGGCGGTCCCCGACTACCGCCTCTACCCGCAGGTCCGCTACCCCGCCTTCATCGAGGACGCCGCGGCGGCGGTGGCTTGGCTGCACGCGCGCGAGCCGGGCCGGCCGATCCATCTCGTCGGCCACTCGGCCGGGGCCTATCTGGCGGCGATGCTGGCGCTCGACCCGCGCTGGCTGGGCGCGCACGGCGCCATGCCGTGCGCGCTCGTCGCGGCAGCGGTCGGGCTGGCAGGCCCCTACGATTTCCTGCCGCTGCAGGATCCGACGCTCCAGCAGATCTTCGGCCCCGGCCCGGCCAGCCCGGACTCGCAGCCGATTCATCACGTCAGCCCGGACGCCCCCCCGATGCTGCTCCTCACCGGCGACGCCGATCGGACGGTCTGGCCGCGCAACAGCCAAGCGCTGGCGCAACGGCTGGCCGCGGACGGCGTACCGGCCGAGCTGCGCGTCTACGAAGGCATCGGGCATGTCGGCATCGTCGCAGCGCTGGGGGCGCCGCTGCGGTTCGTGGCGCCGACCCTCGCCGATGCCGATGCGTTCCTGCGCAGCACGGGAGCACAGCCGCGGCGCATCTGCGCTCCTGGACCGGCCGTCGCCAAGGTATCTTAGGCTCGGCGCTGACGTGCGGAGGAACTGCCGTGGACGATGCCGTGCGGATCGAGGACCAGGACGGCGGCAGCCGGCAGGACTATCGGGGCCAGCTCGGGCGCAGGCCGCTGATCCATCCGACCGCCACCCTGCGCGACTGCCGGATGGGTCCGTGGACCGCCGTCGGCGCACGCTCGGTGCTGCTCGGCACGTCGCTCGGCGCCTACAGCTACGTGGTCGAGGATGCCGAGATCGCCAATGCGGACATCGGCCGCTTCTGCTCGATCGCGGCCAAGGTCCGGCTCAACCCGGGCAACCATCCGACCTGGCGCGCCAGCCAGCATCACTTCGTCTATCGCGCCTCGGCGTACGCACTGGGCGCCGACGAGCCCGAGCTGTTCGCGTGGCGCCGCGGCCACCCGGTGACGCTGGGGCACGATGTCTGGATCGGGCATGCGGCGATCGTGCTGCCCGGACGCGCGGTGGGCACCGGTGCCGTCGTCGGCGCCGGCGCGGTCGTCTCCCGCGACGTGCCACCTTATGTGATCGTCGCGGGCAACCCGGCCCGGCCGGTGCGCGACCGCTTCCCCGAGCCGGTCGTCGCCCGCCTGCTGGCGCTGGCATGGTGGGACTGGCCGCACGCCGTGCTGGGCGAGCGGCTGGCGGATTTCCGGGCCCTGCCGATCGAGGCCTTCCTCGACAAGTACGGAGCGTGACACGGTACCGTTAGGGCATCGGCTCCATGTCTCCGGCAGCAGCGTGGCGAAAGCCGTTGGCAGCGAGCCAGCGGTCGAGATCGGCACCGGTCGCCGCCTCGACCCGGTAGGAGCCGGTGCGGCCGGCGGTCGGCGAAAGTCGCCAGAACCTCTCGCCGTGCGCGTTGCGATAGAGCGACATGGCCGTGACCATGGCAGCGTGCGTCCTCGTTCGACCTCGACCCGGCGGGCCGGTCGGCCGAACCTACAGCAACGCCATGCCGCATGCGGCCGGTCGCGCCCGGCGCGGTAGCTCGGTACGGGCAACCCGCTGCGACGCTCCCGCGCTTGATCGTCGCGGCATCCGCGTCGAAGGTGGGCTTGCCAGCGATTCCGGCGGAGCCGACCGTCCATGCCGCGAGCCGATGCCACCGCCTACTCCACCGAGCTGCTCAGCCTGTGGCTCGAGCAATGGCAGCGGTTGAGCGGCGCGCGCCTGGCACCGGAGATGCTCGAGCAGCCGGTCAATCCCGGCTGGACGTTCGGCAACATCTTCGTCAACAGCGGCAACTCGTCCGACCCGGCGACCGAGCTGCGGATCGTGCAGCAGGTCAGCTACGGCCGACAGCTCGGGCGGACCATGGACGCGCTGGCGGTGCTGGTGGACGAGGTCGACACGACCCGGCTCGACCGCGAGCAGCGCGCGGCGCTGGACGATTTCCGTCAGGTCCGCGAGCAGGTCGAGGATGCCAAATCCGGCCTGCAGGCACCCGCCGACGCGACCCGACAGCTCGCCGCCGGCATCAGGAGCCTGGCCCGCGGCCTGCGCGAGCTGAGGCGCACCGACCCGGCCTTGCACCGGACCTTGGCGGCAGCCTTGCACGACGCCCTGCAGGACTGAGCGGCGCGGCCATGCGCCCGCGCATCGCTGCTTCATGCCGGCAGCGGTTGCCGACCACCCGCGACCGCCCCAGTCTCGCGCCGACGCCGCTCGGCGTTCGACCCATAGTTGTCATGGAGCCTGCATGCGCCTGCCACTGATCCCGCCCGCCGACCTCACCCCCGAGCAGCGTCCCCTCTACGAGGACATGCGCCGCGGCATCGAGGCCAACTTCAACGGCTTCAGGGCCATCGCCGACGATGGCGCCCTGATCGGACCCTGGAATCCGTGGCTGCGTTTCGCCAAGTTCGGCGGGCCGATCTGGGAGCTGGTCAAGGCCCTGTCCAGCTCGCCGACGCTGCCGCGGCCCGTGCGCGAGGTGGCGATCCTCGTCACCGGCGCGCATTTCCACTCGGCCTACGAGCTTTACGCGCACGTGCTGGTGGCCGAGGCCAAGGGCCTGCCGGACGAGAAGATCGCGACCATCGTCGCCGGGCAGCGACCGGTCGATCTCTCGCGCGAGGAGGCCGTCGCCTACGATACGGCCTCGGCCCTGGTCCGCGGCAGCACGCTGCCCGAACTGGTCTACAAGCAGGCCGTGCTGACCTTCGGCGAGGCCGGTTGTGCCGAGCTGATCAACCTGGTCGGCCTCTATTGTCTCGTGTCCGTGATCTTGAACGGCTTCGACGTGCCGGTACCCGATCCAGCCTGAGCCGCCGCACCCGGGCCCGCCGACGGCAGGCTTTCCTTGGCCCGGGCCGGCAGCGGACTGCCGGCCCGGGCCAGCCCTCATTCCGCGGGTGCCGCCTGCCGCAGCTCGGCTTCCGTCATGTCGTCCGTCTCGACCAGCGGCGCGACCACGGCATAGCGGGCGCAGCCCATCAGGAACCCGGCGACCATGAGGTAGGCGAACGCCACCGCGGGCGTGACGCCGAGTCCGTGCTCGCCGATGCCGACGGCCTCGCCGTGCATGAAACCGAAATAGGTCAACACCGCGCCGGCCAGCGCGAACGCCGCCGCCTGCACGAACTGCCGCTCGATCACGAACACGGCGATGGCACCGAGCACCAGGCCGGAGAGGATGGCACCGCCGCCCAGGATCGCGATGCCGTGGTAGACCACGCCGACATTGGCCAGGTTGTCGAGGCCGACGGCGGCGGCCGAGGTGCCGGCGGCGGCCAGAGCACCGTCGATCTGCACCTTGGCCCAGGCCGCCAGGTGCGGGACCACGGCCAGCACGATCGCCGGCGCGTGCCGGGCGGGCGTGGTCTGGAACGCCTGCGCACCGATCAGCATGCCGATGTAGAGCAGGATCGGCGAGATGGCGACCACGGGGAAGATCGCCAGCAGGACGGCGACGATGCCGAGCCAGCACAGCACGATGACCATGACGCCCGTCGCCAGCGCGTAGCCGAGGCGGCCGCCCATCGCCTTCCAGCCCGGGTGGCCGATATAGACCGCGTTGATGAACGGGTTGCCCATCAGGCAGCCGATCAGGCTGACCACGCCGTCGGCGGTGAGCACGCGCGTGGTCGGGTAGTGGTCGCCCGCCGCTTCGGCGCTCTCGACATTGTCCATGGCCTCGACCAGGTCGTAGATCCCGAACGGGATCGCGGTGACCAGGATGACGCCGAGATACTGGAAGCCGTCGAACACCCGGTCGGTCGCCGGGAGCGGCAGCGAGAAGCCGAAATTGGCGAACGAGGCGGTGAGCTTGTCGATGCCGACGCCGGCCACGTCCCAGCCGACCGCGGCACCGAGCCAGGCCACGACCAGACCGAAGCCGATCGCGATCAGGCCGGCGGGGATGCCGCGCGGGTAGCGCACGCCGCCGAACCAGCTGACCATGATGATCGCGAAGCAGACCACGCCGATCACCGGGTTGAGGAAGATCTCGAGCGCCGGGCGCATCGAGATGAAGGCGATCGACACCCCGGCGAGCGTGCCGAGCAGGGCGGCGCGTGGCGTGATCCGCCGGATGTAGGGGGCGATGAAGCCGCCGATCATCAAGATGAAGCTCTGGAAGAACACCCAGACCAGCCCGGCTTCCCAGCCCTTGACCGGATCACCCGTGGCGCTGGCGATCGGCAGCATGATGACGAAGGTGACCACGAACATGTGCGGCACGCTCACGCCCGAGGGCAGCGCGCAGACATCGTCGCGGCCGGTCTTGCGCGCGAGCTGGTAGGCGAGCCACGAGTAGTAGGCGGTGCTGAGGAACATCATCAGCCCCAGCGCCGGCAGGATGCGCCCGAACACCAGCTCGGGCGGCATCTTGAGGACGAACTGGAGCAGGCCGGTCAGCACCAACAGATTGACCAGGATGTTGGTGCCGAAGCCGAACAGGGCGTTCCAGTCACCCGGAACCCACAAGGCCGGCCCCTTGCCGGCGCGTGTCGCGGTTGCAGTGCTCATGCCAGTCACCTCACCCCAGTGCCGTGATCACGTCCGTGGACGTGCTGACCCAGCCGAAGATCCCGCCCTGGGCCTTGATCATGGCTAGGCCCGCGGCGTGGAACTCCGGAAAATACGAGCCGCAGCAGTCGGCCAGGACCACGCAGCGGAAGCCGCGGTCGTTGGCCTCGCGCACGGTGGTGTTGACGCAGACCTCGGTCGTGACGCCTGCGACCAGCAGGGTGTCGATGCCGCGGTTCTTCAGCAGCAGCTCGAGGTCGGTCTGGTAGAAGGCGCCCTTGCCGGGCTTGTCGATCACCGGCTCGCCCGGCAGCGGGTAGAGCTCGGGCACGATGTCGTGGCCCGGCTCGCCGCGGACCAGGATGCGCCCCATGGGTCCGGCATCGCCGATCCTGGCACTGGGCTTGCCGCGCTCGAGCTTGGCCGGCGGCGCGTCGGTGAGGTCGGGGCGGTGCCCCTCGCGGGTATGGATCACCAGGATGCCGTCGTCGCGGGCGCGATCGAGCATGGCGCGGCACGGCGCCAGGGCCGGGCGTAGCTGCGACACGTCGTTGCCCAGGGTCTCCCCGAACCCGCCGGGCTCGAGGAAGTCGCGTTGCATGTCGATGATCAGGTAGGCCGTACGCGACGGCGTCAGCTCGACGGGATAGGGCTCGGCCTCGACAATGGGCATCGGCGGCCTCCGAACCGCAGGTTGGTCGCGATCGAGGAATTGTATGCAATTGTCGGGCCAGTTCGCGGGGCGTCGTCCGTTCGGCCTCCCGCCGGCGCTTGCGGCCCGCACCGGCCGGGCAAGCGCCCGAAGGCGCGGCGCATGCGGCGCCGGGTCCGCCCCCGGAATGGGCATGCGTGCCCCCGCCAGGGCAGCGGAGGGGCGGGATGAGGGGCTTGCGGCTAGCGGCTCGGCCGGGCGAGGGCCGCGGCGAGGAGGCCCAGGGCCGAGACCGCGGCCCCGAGCAGCATGGCGCCGTGCAGCGCGGCGTCGAACACGCCGTTGACGACCGCGCCGATCTCGGCCGCCAGCGGTGCCGACAGCTCGTGCAGGATCTGCTTGGTCGATTCCGCGCCGCTGAACAGGCTGCGCACCAGCGTCTGCTGCTCCGCGCTGAGCTGCGGCGGCAGCGCGGCGAGCAGGCCCCGGCTCTCGATGCCCTGGAACACGGCACCGGTGACGGCGATGCCCAGGGTCGAGCCGAGCTGACGGCTGGCGTTGAGCACGCCCGCGGCCATCCCGGCCTCGGCGCCGGGCACCGCCTTCATGCCGGCCGTGGTCACGGTGTTGAAGGCGAAGCCCTGGCCGATGCCGGCGACGGCCAGGGCAAGGATCACCCACCCGAGGCCACCGGACGGGCCGACGCCGAGGAACAGCAGGAACGCCAGCGTCATCAGCGTCATGCCGGTGGCCAGCAGCGACCGGGCGCCGAGCCGGCCGACGAGGCCACCGGCCAGGGGCAGCGTGACCACGAAGCAGGCCGAGAACGCCATCAGCACGACGCCGGCGCGCAGCGGGGTCAGGCTGAGCAGCGATTGCAGGTAGATGGTGGTGAAGAAGACGATGGTGCTGAAACCGAAATTGCCGGTCAGCGCCACCGCCAGCACCGCGACGTAGTCGCGCCGGCCGAACAGGCGCAGGTCGACCAGGGGCGCCGTCCGCCCCGCCTCGACGGCGACGAAGGCCACGAGCAGGCCGGCACCGGCGGCGAGGCTCGCCAGCACCGCGGGCGCGGTCCACCCCCAGTCGTCGCCGAACTGCAGCCCGAAGACGAGGCCGGCGAGGCCGGCGGTGACCAGCGCGAAGCCGGCGAGGTCGAGCCGGCCGGCGACCGTCTCGTCGCGCGATTCCGGCACGATCGCCAGCACGACGACGATGGTCAGCGCCGCGACGGGCAGGTTGACGAAGAAGAACCAGCGCCAGCTCAAGAGATCGGTGAGCGCGCCGCCGACCAGCGGGCCCACGGCCGAGCCGCAGGCGCCGATCGCGGCCCAGAGCGCGAACGCCAGCCCCTGCTGCGCCTGCGGGAACGCGTTGGCGACGATCGACAAGGGGCTGGTCGAGAACAGGGCCACGGCCACCCCCTGCACGCAGCGGCCGAAGATCAGCATGCCCATGCCGTCGGCGAGTCCGCACAGGGCCGAGCCCAGGCCGAACAGCACGACGCCGACGAGCAGGGTCCGCCGGCGGCCGACCACGTCGCCGAGCCGGCCGAACGCGATCAACGGCGCGATCAGCGCCAGGTTGAAGCCGTTGACCGCCCACTGCAGGGCGGTGGTCCCGGCGTCGAACTGGTTGCCGATCGAGGGCAGCGCCACGCTGATGCCGTAGAAGTCGATGCTGAGCAGGAACGACGGCAGCGCCATCGCCGCCATGATCCACCAGCGCCGCGCCACCCCGACCCCGTCCCGCCGCTCCGCCTCGTGCCCCGCCAGCGTCCGCCTCCCCGTCCGTCTTGCGCCCAGGGACAACGCGGCCGGGCCCGCGTCAAGGCCGGGCCGGCGAGGTCGCCGGCGACGGACGACCGATGGCGCACTATATTGAACGGCGCCGGCCGTCGCCGGGCAGCGCAGCAAGGGAGTTGGGCCATGACCGCGCAGCCGTCCGAACCGCAGGCCAGTGGCGAACCGCAGGCCAATGGCTGCCGCCTCGTCCGCGGCGGCGAGCAGTATGTCGGCAAGCAGGGCCTGCTCTACAGTGTCGGCATCTCGGCCGAGACGGCGGGCTCGCAGGCGATCCACCTGCAGATCGTGACCATCCCGCCGGGCTCCCGCGCCAAGGCCCACAAGCACGAGGCGCACGAGACCGCGATCTACGCGCTGAGCGGCGAATCCGGCGTCTGGCACGGCGATCGGCTCGAGCACCACACCATCGTCCGCCCCGGCGACTATCTCTACATCCCGGCCAACGTCCCGCACCTGCCGTACAATCCGAGCGCGACGGAGAGCGTGGTGGCACTGATCGCGCGCACCGACCCGAACGAGCAGGAGAGCGTGGTGCTGCTGCCGGAGCTGGACGGGGTGCATCCGGCTTGAGGCCGGACAAGTCGGACCGCTGCCGGTCGGCTGAGTGATCGCCCCAGCGGCACAACGACCCTCGAGTAAAGTGCCTTTCGATGACGTTCACCTGCCGGCTGGCATTTCTCGGCTCGCACGATCTTTTGCCGGAACGATTCGACATTGCTTTGAACATCGCAAATGCTGCGCCTCCCGGCACGTGATCGTAAGGGCAAGTTGCCGTGATGGCGCAGATCATAGCCGCCATCAGGACATGCGATGCGAAGAATGCGGACAAGGAAGAAATCTTGGACGTTCCGCACTTACACCTGCGCAGTCCGTTGAGCATACGGCAAGCCCGTCGTCCATTTGTCACGGATCGCATCGACACTTCGATCGAAGGAGTTCGATGATATTCATGGGCTACGGCGTAGACCGCCGCGCGGCGAATCGACTCATGATGCCCGAAAGCTCTTGTATCCGGTCAATCGCCTCGAGTTCGCTTTCGATCTGACCATGAAGTGGATTGACGGCGACGTGAAGAAGATTTCTTCGTGAATAAGCTGAATCAGCTACGTACTTCTATTGATATATTGCATCCAGTCTTCCCATCAAACTGACTTGAACGCGGCAGAACGATAGCTTGGTGGCAGCCGAGGCCGCCGAAGCGTTCCTCGTATCGTGTGCTGCCGTGCCACCCTCGAAGGCGCACCAGCATCAGCCTTTCGAGCAGCGCGTCTTGCGCTTCAGCCAGCAGTTGCTAACCAGGACACACGAATATCACGAGAAAGCGGCCAAGCTTCTACGGAAAGGTGGCGGTCGACATGGCTACTACAACTGCGGGTAGGGCTGCCGCACCGGACAAGCGTGCTTGGCTGGAGTCGCACGAGACGGGCTACCAGAAGGCGCTGGGCAACCGGCACGTGCAGATGATCGCCATC
The DNA here is from genome assembly GCA_039808865.1 of Geminicoccaceae bacterium. Lineage (GTDB taxonomy): Bacteria > Pseudomonadota > Alphaproteobacteria > Geminicoccales > Geminicoccaceae > Benzoatithermus. The sequence continues at coordinate 13 of JBDHTW010000136.1, read as the reverse complement.
GGCGGCGCCATCG
>JBDHTW010000135.1:0-8836 GCA_039808865.1 Geminicoccaceae bacterium | reverse complement strand
CCCGCGCCACGCCGCCACCGGGTAGCGACCCACCTCCCGCGCCAGGTCCGCAAACACCCGGTACCGCCCCTCCGCCCGAACACGCTGCACCGAACCCGCAAAATGCAACTCGTAGTCCATCGCCATCCGCCCTCGCCCCCGTGCTGCGTCGCCCGAACGAAGCGACCCCGGTCGTCCGCCGATCCGACCGGGGCCGTCGCAGGCGCTTCGGGTCCCGGTCCGCGGTGACCGGGCCCGTCGCCGGGCCGCGCCTACAGCGCGGACAGGAAGTTGACCAGGTCGGCCTTCTCTTGGACCGTCAGGTTCATGACGAAGCGCTGGTTGTAGAAGTCGATGACCGCGCCGAGATCCTTGGCGGAGCCGTCGTGGAAATAGGGTCCGCGTGCCGCCAGGGCCCGCAGCTGCGGCACGGTCTGCTTGCCGAGATCGGCGCACTTGCCGGTGATCAGCCCCTTGCCGGGATCGTTGGTGACGATCTGCGTGCCATAGAACGGGTGGGTGGCGCCGTTGATGCAGGTGAACCTGAAGATCGGCATGTCGCTGGCCGGCCCGGGGGCCGAGCCGACGCCCTGCGCCGCCAGCGGGCCGTTGAAGCTCGCCGCCGTCGCCTGCCCGCCGATGCCGATGTCGCGCTGGGGCGGAAGGACCAGCTCGCTGCCGGCATGCGGAAAACCGTGGCAGGTCTGGCAGTTGACCGGGAAGAGCGTGACCGGGTTGGTGCCGGGGCCGCCGCCGAACAGGTCGTTGAAGCCGCCGACATTGGCCACGGTCAGCGGCCGGTGCAGGAAGATGTCCTGCCCGCGCGCGATCGAGGCCTGCTGATCGGCCTTGGCGCTTCCCGTCCGGTTCGCCCAGCCGTCATATTCGGTGAAGGCCGGCGGCGGTGGGAAGCCGCCCGGGGGCACGGTCGATTGCCCGGACAGGATCAGCGGGCCGCCGGTGGCGCCTTCGGCGTCGAGCCGGCGCGCCTTGTTGTCGATGATCTGCGCCGTGAAGAACTTGGTCTCGAAGTCGACGATCTGGTCGATCTGCGCCGAGGTCGGCGGGCTCAGCGCCTGGGCGTGGCCGAGCGTCGCCGCGACCGCCTGCGTGCGCAGGCTCTTCTCGCGGCCGTCCCACATCACGTTGGTGTCGCCGGGCACGCCCTCGGCGTCGTTCTGCTCCTTGAAGCGGAGATTCGCGGACAGGATCGGCCGCCGGTACATCGACAGGATCTGCCGTCCCGTCTCTGGATCCTTGTTGAACGTCGGGCTCGTGTTGCAGCCGGGCCGGTCGCTGATCACCTCGACCGTGTACTCGGCGTTCGCCGGTAGCACGATCGGGATGCGGATCAGGCCACGGGTGAGCAGCATCGAGTAGGCGTCCTTGAGCGCCCGCTTGCCCTTGCCCCGGTTGCCGCCGTAGAGCGAGCCTGAGGTGTATTGCGGCGGCACCGCATCCGGGCAGTTGGCGCCGTCCACCGGCGCGAACAGCGGATCGTCCAGATTCTGCCGGAATCTCGCCTTGATGTTCTTGAGACTCAGGCCGAGCCCGCTCGGCGGGTTGTGGCAGGTGACGCAGGAGCGCCCGTTCTGGCCCAAGGATTGGAAGAACGCGTTGTTGGCGGTGATCGTCGGCCCGGGCTTGTTGTAGTTGCCGAGCTGCCCGTCGGCGTTCCTGAACTGCTCGTTCTGGAAGATGATCTTGGGGATGCCCCCCTGTTTCCAGATCCTGGCCGGCAGCGGCGCGAACAGGTTCGAACGGTAGGTGGAGATCAGGTAGGGCGACGATCCCGGCGGCACCTTGATCTCGTCGCCGTCGACCGTGTTGGGCGGCGCCGGGTTGGCCGGTGGGGTCGTCGGCGGCTCCTCATAGGTCTGCGCCCATCCCGCCGGTGATGACAGCGCCAGACACAGCAGGCTGGCGGCCGACAACAGGCCACCCCGCCGGACGCGCCGCCGCGTCAGCGCTAGCTCTCGCTGCTCGTGCATGTTCCATTGCCCTCCGCCTACGCCATTACTCGGCGTGTATTCACGTGCTGCCGGCCCGATCTCGTCGTGCCGGCCATGTTGATATTGTGAGCAATTCCCGCAATGCCTGACCGGATCCAAGTCAGGATCATGATAAGACGCTCTCTTCTACACACCATTGTATGCTGAGCGGAGTGTCCTATCCCGGTCTCGATTGAGAAGGCTAGCCTATCATTACGTCGATGACAACATATATCGAATTGTTTGCAAGTCATATTGAAGTTGTGTTTGCTTTAAACTTTAAACTTAAAACTTTGTCATCAAATTTGCGGTCAGATTTCAAATTGCGTACGATGATATCGTGTGTTCATCTCATGATTTGTTATAAAATAAATTTGAGGCTCAACAGGTGAACAAATTCTTGCCTCGCACTGCCGGCCGCACACATACTTCATGGTGCCACGATGGCGCGTGGCGTGCAGCTTGACTCCTGGCGCCCGCGCGCCAACCTCTCGCGGCTAGCAAGGGCATGGGCCGCATGTGCGAACAGCAGGACGAGCCGGCACCGTCACGGCGGCGGCTGGCGTGGGCGCTCACGGGATCGGGGCACGACTTCGTCGAGTGCCTCGAGCTGATGCGCGGCATCGGCGAGATGGATGTCTTCCTGTCGAAGGCGGCCGCCGAGGTCATCTTCATGTACACCAAGGACCGCGCCCCGTTTCCCGAGGCGATCCGCCTGATCAAGGATACCTCGGCCAGCGCCGCGCCGGTGGGTCGATTCTACCATGGCTGGTACCACACGCTGGTCATCGCGCCGGCGACCTCGAACACGGTAGCCAAGTGCGTCGCCGGCATCTCCGACACGTTGGTCACCAACGTGTTCGCGCAGGCCGGCAAGTGCCGGGTGCCGGTGATCGTCTATGCCTGCGACACGCGACCGGTGCACGACACGATGGCGCCGGGTGGCATGGTCCGGCTGTGGCCGCGCCGGATCGATCTCGACAACACGGCGCGGCTGCGCGCCTTCGAGGCGACCACCGTGGTCGAAGGCATGGACGAGCTGGCCCGGGCGGTCACAACCCGCTTGGCCGCGGCCTGAGCTGCGACCCGGCCTCGGCAGCCCGGTGAGCGAGCACATCCTCTTCCTGACCGGCCATCTGGCCGAACCGCGCCTGCGCGAGCTGCTGGCGGGGATGGCGCCCGAGCGGTTCACCTGGGAGGTACGCAACGTCGGCGTCAAGGTGGCGGCGCTGATGACTCCGGAGATCATCCGACGGCGGATCGGCCCGCTCGGCGCGACAAGCCGCGTGCTGCTGCCCGGCCGCTGCAAGGGGGACCTCGACGCGCTCGGCGAGGCGCTGGGCGTGCCCGTCCAGCTCGGGCCCGAGGAGCTCAAGGATCTGCCGGAGTTCTTCGGCCGCAAGCCCGGGGCGCGGGATCTGCGCGCGCACGACTGCACGATCTTTGCCGAGATCGTCGAGGCGCCGACCCTCGATGTCGACCAGATTCTGCGGCGGGCCGCGGCGCTGCGTGCCGACGGCGCGGACGTGATCGATCTCGGCTGCCTGCCCGACACCCCGTTCCCGCACCTCGAGGAGGCGGTCCAGGCGCTGAAGGCCGCGGGCTGCGCGGTCAGCGTCGATTCCGGCGACGTGGCCGAGCTGCGCCGCGGGGCCGGGGCCGGGGCCGACTACCTGCTGAGCCTCACCGAGCGCACGCTGGATCTCGCCTTCGAGACGGACGCGGTGCCGGTGCTGATACCCGCCCGGCACGGCGAACTCGACGGATTGGCCGGCGCCTGCGAGCGGCTGGCCGCCGCCGGCCGGCCGTTCCTCGCCGATCCCATTCTCGACCCGATCCATTTCGGCTTCACGGCGTCGATCGTGCGCTACCACGAGCTGCGCCGTCGACTGCCCGAAGCCGACCTGCTGATGGGGGTCGGCAACCTGACCGAGCTGACCGATGCCGATACTCCCGGGATCACGATGACCCTGATGGGCATCGTCTCCGAGCTGGCGATCCGTCACGTGCTGGTGGTGCAGGTGAGCCCGCATTGCCGGCGTGCCGTCGCCGAGGCCGAGCTCGCCCGGCGCATCCTGTTCGCGGCCAAGGCCGACCGCAGCCTGCCGCAGGGCTACGACACGGGCCTGATGTCGTTGCGCGACCGCCGGCCGTTCGTGAACAGCCCGGCCGAGATCGCCGCTGCCGCGGCGGCCGTCGGCGACCCCAATTTCCGCATCGAGGCCGCCACGGACGGTCTTCACGTCTACAACCGAGCCGGGCACCACGTGGCCGCCGATCCGTTCGATCTCTACCCGAAGCTCGGCGTTGAGGCCGATGGCGCCCACGCCTTCTATCTGGGCGTGGAGCTGGCCCGGGCGCAGATCGCGTACCAGCTCGGCAAGCGCTACGCCCAGGACAACGCGCTGCACTGGGGCTGCGCCGTGCCGACACCCGTGGCCGACCGCGCCCATTTCGTGGCGGCGGGCAGCACGCTGGAAGCGCGCCGCCAAGCCCGCCGCCGCAAGGAGCCCTGATGCCGTTCATTCGGGAGAGCATCGTCACCACGCTGAACGCGGACGGCAGCGCGCACATCGCCCCGCTCGGCGTGATCGAGGAACCGCCGTCGCTGGTCATTGCGCCGTTCCATCCCTCGACCACCCTGGACAATCTGCGCCGCCACCCGTTCGCCTGCATCAACTACACGACCGACGTGCGCATCTTCGCCGGCTGCGTCACGCGCCGGCAGCGGGACTGGCCGGTGGTGGCGCCGGAGCGGACGTCGGGCTGGCGCCTCGCGCACGCCCTGGCGCACGACGAGGTCGAGGTGGTCGAGGTGGTCGAGGACGCGCAGCGTCCGCGCTTCCGTTGTCGGCAGCTGCACATGGCGACGCACGCGCCCTTCCTCGGCCTGAACCGCGCCCAGGCGGCCGTGCTCGAAGCGGCCATCCTGGCGTCCCGCGTGCGCATGCTGCCACGGGCCAAGATCGAGCAGGAACTCGCCTATCTGGCGATCGGCGTCGACAAGACCGCCGGACCCGGCGAACTCGAGGCCTGGTCCTGGCTCGTCGAGTTCTTCGCCGCCGCGGGGATCGCTGTCCCCGATCCCACGCCCCGCCGCGTCACGCCCTAGGGCGGTCGGCTACTCAGACGATCCCGCCGCCCAGCTTGGCCGTCTGCGGCCGCTCCGCCTCCTTCCGGGCGCGGTAGCCGCTTGCCCGGTACACGCCGATCGGATCGATGGCGCCGCCGGCGCGCAGGCGGGCGGTGGCCGCGATCGGGCCGACGTCGGTCTCGAAGCCCTGGCGCAACGTGGCCAGGGCCAGCAGCGCGTCGTTTCCTTCCTGATGCGCCGTCAGCTCGGCCCGGTCGACGAGCAGGGCCTGCGTGTAGGCCCGCTGCAGGGCCATGGCGCTCACCATCAGGCTCTCGATCGGGTCGGTGACGTTGTGCGACTGATCCATCATGTAAGCCGGGGCGAAACCGGGCCGGTTCTCGCTCGCGGCGGTGACCAACTCGTGGAAGACCAGGAACAGCCGGAACGGATCGATCGCGCCGCTGTCGAGATCGTCGTCGCCGTATTTGCTGTCGTTGAAGTGAAAGCCGGCCAGCTTCTGCGCTTCGATCAGCCGGGCGACGATCTGCTCGATGTTCACCCCCGGCGCATGGTGGCCCAGATCGACCAGGCATTTGGCCTTGCCGCCGAGCCGGGTGGCGGCGATGAACGACGTGCCCCAGTCGGCGATCACCGTGCTGTAGAACGCCGGCTCGTAGAACTTGTGCTCGAGATAGAGCTGCCAGTCGTCGGGGAGACCGGCGTAGATCTGCGTCATGCTGTCGAGGTAGCGGTCGAACGCCCGGGTCAGGTGCTGCTGGCCGGGGAAGTTCGAGCCGTCCGCGATCCACACCGTGAGCGCCTTGCTCCCGAGCCGGCGCCCGATCTCGATGCAGTCGAGATTGTGCCGCACCGCCTGCTCGCGCACGGCCGGATCGGTGTGGGCGAGCGAGCCGAACTTGTAGCTGTGCCGCTGCCCCGGCTGGTCCTGGAAGCTGTTGGAGTTGACCGCGTCGAAGCCCAGCTCCAGGGCCCGCGCGCGCTCGACGAGACCGGCCACGTCCTCGACCGCGTCCCAGGGAAAGTGCAGCGAGACGTTGGGCGTGATGCGGACGAGCTGCTGGATCGTGGCGCAGTCGTCGAGCTTCTCGACGATGCCGCGCGGCTCGCCGGGACCGGGGAAGCGGCCGAAGCGCGTGCCGCCGGTGCCGACGCCCCAGCTGGGCACCGCCACGGCGAACTGTTCCACCGCGGCCGTGATGGTCTCGATGTTGATGCCGCGGCGGGCCAGCCTGATGCCGAGATGGGCATAATCCTCGGCCAGGTCGGACTCGAGCCGCCGATTGTGGTCGTCGAGGAATCCGCCATCGATCCGAAAGGTCGTCATCGTCGGCCTCAGCGCGTGAACGCGATCTGGTTGCCGGCATCCACGTTCAGGATGTTGCCGGTGGACTTGGCCGCCGCCTCGCTGCTGAGGAAGAACACGGCCTCGGCGATGTCCTCGGGGTACACGCTGCGCTTGAGCAGCGAGCGCTGCCGATAGGCTTCCTCGAGGCCGGCATCGTCGACCCCCATGCCCGCGGCCCGTGCCTTGCGCCAATCGCTGCCCCAGATCCGGGACCCGCGCAGCACGGCATCGGGATTGACGACGTTGGCACGGATGCCGTGGGGCGCGCCCTCGAACGCGATGCAGCGCGTGAGATGCACCGCCGCCGCCTTGGCCGCGCAGTAGGCCGACGCGCCGCCGGAGGTGGCCAGCGCGTTCTTGCTGCCGATGGTGACGATCGAACCGCCCAGCTTCTGCGCCAGCATGATCTTGAACGCCTCGCGCGTCACCAGGAACACGCCCTTGGCCAGGACCGCGTTGTTCTTGTCCCAGTCGGCGAGCGTCGTCTCGGCGAAGCTGGCGGCGGTGGCGAGCCCGGCATTGGCCACCACGATGTCGATCCCGCCGAAACGCTCGACGGTGCCGGCGAGCGCCGCCGCGATCGCCGTCTCGTCGGTCACGTCGGCGACCGCGGTGTGCACCACGTCGCTGCCGAAGCTCCGGGCCAGGCCGCGCGCCGCTTCGTCCAGCGCCTCGGCGGCGATGTCGGTCAGCACGACGCAGGCGCCTTCGCCGAGCAGCCGGCGCGCGACGGCGCCCCCGATGCCGCCCGCCCCGCCGGTCACCAGGGCGATCCGTCCGGCCAGCGCCTTGGGCTTGGGCATGCGCTGGAGCTTCGCCTCTTCCAGCAGCCAGTACTCGATGTCGAAGGCCTCCTGCTCGGCGAGGCCGACATAGGCGTCGACGCCGGCCGCTCCACGCATCACGTTGATCGCGTTGACGTAGAACTCGGCGGCGATCCGGGCCGTCGCCTTGTCGCGCGCGAAGGCCAGCATGCCGACCCGCGGCACCAGGTAGACCACGGCGTTGGGATCGCGCATCGCCGGGCTGTCCGGGTGCCGGCAGCGCTCGTAGTAGTGGGCATAATCCTGCCGGTAGCCCTCGATCAGCGCGTCGAGCTTGGCATCGTCGGCGTCGGGCGGCACCACCAGGGGGCGAATCTTGGTGCGCAGGAAATGGTCGGGGCACGACGTGCCGAGCGCCGCCAGCTCCTCGAGCCGATGCGAGTTCACGAACTCCAGCACCGCGGGGGACATGTCGAGGTGCCCGACCTTGGCCTCGCTCGCGCCGATCCGCCCGCGCAGCCGCGGCAGCAGGCTCGCCGCCACGCGCCGGCGCTCGGCCTCGGGCAGGGCCTCGAGCCGCGGCCCGCCGAACGCCGCGGCACGGTTGTTGGCATCCAGCCAGTCTTGCGCCTTCTGGATGATCCGCAAGGTGGTCTCGTAGCAGGCCTTGCCATCCTGGGCCCAGGTGAACAGCCCGTGCCCGCCGAGAACGCAACCGACCTGCCGTGGATGCTTGCGGGCGATCGCCTCCAGCTTCAGGCCCAGATCGTAGCCGGGGCGCTGCCAGGGCAGCCAGCCGATCTCGTCGCCGAATACCTCCCGGGTCAGCTCCTCCGATCGGGCCGCGGCCGCGATCGCGATCACCGCGTCCGGATGCACGTGGTCGACGTGGCGGTAGGGCAGGTAGGCGTGCAACGGGGTGTCGATGCTGGCGGCGCGCGGGTTGAGGTCGAACGTGCAGTGGGGCAGGAAGCCCACCATCTCGTCCTCGTGCTCGATCCCGCGATAGAGACCCTTCAGCCGGTCGAGCTTGTCGAGATAAAGCGTGGCGAAGCCGTCGAGCTTCATCGAGCCGAGGTCGCCACCCGAGCCCTTGACCCACAGGACGGTGACCTGCTCGCCGGTCAGCGGGTCGCGTGCCGACAGCTTGGCCGAGGTGTTGCCGCCGCCATAGTTGGTGATCCGTTTGTCGGCGCCGAGCAGGTTCGAGCGGTAGAGCAGCCGGCCGGGCTCGTCGAGGCTGGCCGCATGGACATCGTCCCAGCCGTTCGCCAGCGGTGCCGCCTCGTCGCCCATCGGAAGTCTCCCTGCGTCTGACCATCGCATAGATCGCCGGTTCCCGTACGTCAAACACAACTGAGCAGATATGATCATTATTGCGCTGCAGCATGCTCGGTTGTGTCGGTACGTGATCAATTCTGTGCAAGAAGCGGTTGACCACGTGAGCGCTCCGGTCATAGTGCGCGGCAGGGAGGCAGCATGCATCAGCAGCAGCGCCGTCGTATGATCGAGGCCACCCTCGACCGGACGCCGCTCGTCACGATCGACGAGCTGGCGGCGCGGCTCGCGGCCTCGCCGGCGACGATCCGGCGCGACGTCGCCGCCATGGCGCGGGACGGCCGACTGCGCCGCGTGCGGGGTGGCGCCGAAGCGTTGGCCG
>JBDHTW010000134.1:0-9207 GCA_039808865.1 Geminicoccaceae bacterium | reverse complement strand
GGCTCGCGCCGACCGGAATCGACTCCCGCCGCACGACATTGTCGGAGGTGCTCGATGCCTCTCGGGGATGAACCGAGATGGCGTGATCACCTGGACGTCGGTTTGGAGCTGCTCGGCGGGTCGGCGCAGCCGGGTGCGCCATCTGTCGCGTCAATGCAGGCCATCCACGCTCGGCGTGAGGAGCATCTAGCTTTGCGGGTGGCATGAGTGGGCTTGGGCGACGAAGGCCTCGACGAAGCGGACGACCCAGTCGGCGTAGTCGTCGGGGGAAACGTCGCGGCGGCGATATTTCCAGCGCTTGAGGTACCAGTCCTGCAGCAGCGGCTTGATCGGCGAGGCGGTCATCACCGGGTCGAGCGGCCGGAACCGGCCGGCCCGCTGGCCGGCGACCAGGCAGTCGGCGATCAGGCCCTGGGTGCGCAGCCCGCTGTCGATCGCCAGCCGCTTGCCCCGGCGGTCGAAGCCCTTGGCCTCCATGCAGGCGAAGAAGAACCAGGGCTGCATCACCTCGGTCAGGAAGACGTGCGAGCGCATCAGCCAGCGTAGCCGCTGCTGCGGGTCGAGGCGGGCGCCTGCGGGGCGTCGAGGACCGTCTCGACCAGATGGAACACCTGGCCGAGAATCATGGCGAGGAGATGATCCTTGCTCTCGATGTAGAGGCCGTGCTCCGAGCGGCCAGCCCGACTTATCCACTGTTCGTGGGACAAGTGCCTGGATGGAGCTGGGGATGAACCGGGCGATGGGAACGGCAAGTGATTGAGAATGGCCGCACCTCGTACGCCGACGTCGTCCGCGAGGACACGGACCGGCGACGGTGCGGGCCGCCGTCGGTCGGCAGGGCAAAAAAAGAGCCGGGCCCGAAGGCCCGGCAATTGATCAGGGAGGCTAAACGTCTGGGAGAGAAGAGGGCCGCCGAGCCAGCGTCGCCCTGGGCATTGCACCCGCAGCTGCACGCCGCTCATACTGGCTACCCTCGCCAGCGTGACCGCCCAGAACCACGATCACGCTGCAGTGCACAACAGATGGCGACGCGAGCGATCCGATACCAATGCATCCGCGCACGGCACGCATGCCGGGATGCCCCTCGACAACGGCACGCATGCCACCACCCGGCAAGGCCCGTCCTGCCTCGCGGCGATCCACGCTCACCGGCCACTCCAACCCGCCGACCAACCGGCACCTCCGCAACTGGGTCGCGCATGTTCGCCATCACCGCAGGCCCGATGCTGGCGCGTGGCAGCATCGATTTTCAGCTGGCCTGAAGGTCTGCCATGGCCACCCGAACCTGCGGCGGACGCCCGCGGACATCGCCAACGCGGGTTGACCGGACGAAGTGGCGTAATATTGAAGCCGGCAAGGTGTCGGCCGATGGCGGGGACGGATCGACCAGCCGGGCTGCGCACCGTCAAGAATCAGGGAAAGGATGGCCGACATCGTGACCGTGACTCGCCAGCGCCTGCACCCCGACGGTCCCGAGCTGTCGCGCCTGGTCTGGGGCGCATGGCGTGCCGTCGAGAGTCCGGAGACGGACACGCCGGGCAAGCTCGCACGCTTGATCGATGCCTGCGCCGAGCTCGGCATCACCAGCTTCGACCATGCCGACATTTATGGCGGCTACCGGGCCGAGGCCGCGTTCGGTGCCGCGCTGCGCGAATGGCGTGGCGACCGCGACCGGCTCGAGCTGGTGACCAAGTGCGACATCGCCCTGGTCGACCCGGCCCGACCGGCCCACCGGGTGAAGCATTACGACACCAGCGCCGCCCATATCCGCCGCTCGCTCGAGGCATCCCTGCGCCAGCTCGGCACGGACCATGTCGACCTGCTCCTGCTGCACCGCCCCGACCCGCTCCTCGACGCGGACGAGACCGCAGCGGTGCTCGAGGAGCTCGTCCGCGCCGGCAAGACCCGGGCCATCGGGGTCTCCAACCATGCGCCCCGCCAGATCGACCTGCTGCAGGCGCGCCTGTCCATCCCCCTCGTCACCAACCAGATCGAGCTGTCGGTGATGCACACCACGCCGTTGTTCGACGGCACGCTCGATCAGGCCCAGCTCCGTCGCACCGCCCCGATGGCATGGTCGCCGCTCGGCGGCGGCGGCCTGTTCGCCCGCTCCACCCCGCAAGCGCAGCGCGTGGCGCTTGCGCTCGACGAGGCGGCCGGTGCTTTGGGAACCGAGCCGTCCCAGGTCGCCCTGGCTTGGCTTCTGCGCCATCCGAGCCGACCCGTACCGGTCCTCGGCACCTCGCGCATTGACCGCTTGCGCCAGCTGGTCCTGGCCGAACGGCTGGAGCTGGATCGGCAGACTTGGTTTGCGATCCTCGAAGCCAGCCTCGGTCACGAGGTGCCTTAAGGGCTGCGCCGGGGCCAAGCCCCGCAGCCATCGCATCGGCCGACCCGTCGCCCCACGTCCAGCCGTCGACGCGACACGGCGGTAGGCGTGCGCACAATCAAGATCATCTTCCGCGACGTGCCTGCTCGATTTTCGACCAGGGCCGTCACCCGTCCGCGGTGACACGGCTTGCACCTCGCCGCGCGCGCTGCGGCCCGCCATCCGGACCGCCCCTCCCCCGCTACCCGTCATCTCTTCGCCTTCCCGGCGAAGGTCGGGCAGCTTGACTATGCTCTATTCGGCATGGGCCTCGTGCTTGCCGGGTTATCGGCTTCGACCCGGAACCCATGCGCGCCGCATCCGCCGGGCAAATCGCCACCGTCGGCTCCTTGCGCCATCGACGGCATCCTCGCCGCGGGCGCCGGCAACGGGCGTCATACCATACTTTGAAGGTATGCTGAGCAACCCCATCAGTCTTTGACTTCGCCCGGCACAGGGCGCAATTTCATACACGACAAGCGACACGACACAATCTTCCACAAATTGAGACGATATCGGAAAGAAAGTTTTTTCATCTATTGGATCCAAATCTTCATCATATGTCTATTATCTCGTATGATTTCTTCCATCACTTACTCATCGACCATAGCATCCCGACAGACCAACGATCGACCAGAGGTGGCTTCATGCTCGACAACTTGGAAGCACGTCTTGATTCTTCGTTCGAGGCGAACGAACAAAGAGGCGTTTATCGCGTCAAGCGCGACATCTTCACCGATCCCGAGCTGTTCGAGCTCGAGATGAAGCACATCTTCGAAGGCAATTGGATCTACCTCGCCCACGAGAGCCAGATCCCGAACAAGAACGATTACTTCACGACCTATATGGGCCGGCAGCCGGTCGTCATCGCCCGCAACCGCAATGGCGAGCTGAACGCGTTCATCAATGCCTGCAGCCACCGCGGCGCCATGCTCTGCCGGCACAAGCGGGGCAACAAGTCGACCTACACCTGCCCCTTCCACGGCTGGACGTTCAACAATTCCGGCAAGCTGCTCAAGGTCAAGGACCCGGAAGGTGCCGGCTACCCGGACTGCTTCAACAAGGAGGGCTCGCACGACCTGACCAAGGTCCCCCGGTTCGAGTCCTACCGCGGCTTCCTGTTCGGCAGCCTCAACACCGACGTGACCACGCTCACCGAGTATCTGGGCGGGGCGGCCAAGATCATCGACATGATCGTCGACCAGTCGCCGGCAGGCCTCGAGGTGCTGCGCGGCGCCTCGACCTACGTCTACGACGGCAATTGGAAGCTGCAGACCGAGAACGGCGCCGACGGCTACCATGTCAGCGCGGTGCACTGGAACTATGCCGCCACCACCGGCCGTCGCAAGGAAGCCGAGCAGGTCGACAATGTCCGCGCCATGAGCGCCGGCGGCTGGGCCAAGCAGGGCGGCGGCTTCTACTCCTTCGATCACGGCCATCTGCTGCTGTGGACCAACTGGGCCAATCCCGAGGACCGGCCGAACTGGGATCGCCGCGAGGAGCTGGCGGCCAAGTACGGTCAGGCGATGTCCGACTGGATGGTGCGGCGGTCGCGCAATCTGTGCCTGTACCCCAACGTCTACCTGATGGACCAGTTCGGCTCGCAGATCCGGCACTACCGGCCGCTCGCCGTCGATAAGACGGAGGTCACGATCTACTGCATCGCCCCCAAGGGCGAGGCCCCCGAGGCGCGGGCCCGGCGCATCCGGCAGTACGAGGATTTCTTCAACGCCAGCGGCATGGCGACTCCGGACGATCTCGAGGAGTTCCGGGCCTGCCAGTTCTCCTATCTCGGCCGGGCGGCCGCCTGGAACGATCTCTGCCGCGGCGCCAAGCACTGGATCAACGGCCCCGACGAGGCGGCGGAGGCCATCGGCCTCGAGACACTGATGAGCGGCGTGCGCACCGAGGACGAGGGTCTGTTCGTCCTCCAGCACCGCTACTGGCACGAGACCATGCAGAAGGCCTTGGCCGCCGCAAGCAAGACGATCTGAGGAGGCGCAGGACGATGTCGACCATGCTCGCGGACGTCAGGCCCGCACCGGCGGGAGCGGAACTCTCGCTCGAGGCGGTGGGGCAGTTTCTCTATGGCGAGGCGCGCTGCCTCGACGACAAGGATTGGGACGGCTGGCTCGCCTGCTACGCCCCCGACGTCGAGTTCTGGATGCCGTCCTGGGACGACGACGACAAGCTCGTCGAGAATCCGCAGACGGAGATCTCGCTCATCTGGTACGGGCACAAAGGCGGGCTCGAGGATCGCGTCTTCAGGATTCGCACGGAGCGCTCCAGCGCCACCAGCCTGCCCGAGCCACGCACCTCGCACAATATCAGCAATGTCGAGATCGTGGAGCAGCAGGCGGGCGTCTGCAAGCTCCGCTTCAACTGGATGACGCTGAGCTACCGCTACAAGACGATCGACACGTACTTCGGCACGTCCTTCTACACGCTCGACACTACCGGCGATCGCCCCCTGATCACCCGCAAGAAGGTGATCCTGAAGAACGACTACATCCATCACGTCGTCGACATCTACCACATCTGAAACGTGGGCCAGATGCGGCGCCGCTACCGGGCTGAACGACCATGACCTACCAGATCGCGCTGAGCTTCGAAGACGGGGTGACCCGCTTCGTCGACTGCCGCCCAGGGGAGACCGTCGCCGACGCTTCCTACCGGATGGGCATCAACATCCCGCTCGACTGCCGCGACGGTGCCTGCGGCACCTGCAAGGGCTTTTGCGAGTCGGGCCGCTACGACCACGGCGACTACATCGAAGACGCGATGACCGAGGAGGAAGCGGCACAGGGTTACGTCCTCGCCTGCCAGATGCGCCCGGCGACCGACTGCGTGGTGCGGGTCGCCGCGACCTCGGACGTCTGCAAGACCAGCGTCGCCTCGTTCGCCGGCCGGATCAGCGCGCTGACCAGGCTCTCGGACACGGCCTGGAGCTTCTCGCTCGAGCTCGACAACCGGAGCTCGCTCGCGTTCCTGCCCGGTCAGTACGTGAACATCCTGGTCCCCGGCACCGAGCAGAAACGCTCCTACTCGTTCAGCTCGGCGCCGCGTAGCGACGAGGTCTCCTTTCTTCTGCGCAACACGCCGGCCGGTGCTTTGACCACCTACCTGCGGACCAGGGCCGAGATCGGCGCGGCCGTGACCTTCACCGGGCCTTTGGGCAGCTTCTACCTGCGCGAGATCAGGCGGCCGCTGCTGTTCCTCGCCGGCGGCACGGGCCTGGCACCGTTCCTCGCGATGCTGGGCACGCTTGCGGCAACGGGCAGCCCGCAGCCGATCCATCTGATCTACGGCGTCACCAACGACGCCGACCTGGTCGAGGTCGACAAGCTGGAGGCCTACGCCGCGACGATCCCGAGCTTCAGCTTCCAATGCTGCGTCGCCGACCAGGCCAGCACCCATCCGCGCAAGGGCTACGTCACCCACCACATGGGCCCCGAGCAGCTGCATGGCGGCGACGTCGACATCTACCTCTGCGGCCCGCCGGCCATGGTCGACGCGGTGCGCAGCCACATGGCCGCGAACGGCATCACGCCGGCCAACTTCTACTTCGAGAAGTTCGCCAACAGCGGCGTGGTGACCGCGACCGGCGAGGCCCATGCGGCCAGAGCGGCGTGACGTCGATGCTCCATCCCGAACGATTTGCCGGCAAGGCCGCGGTGATCACCGGGGCGGCGCAGGGCATCGGCCGCAGCGTGGCCCTCGCCATGGCCAAGGAGGGCGGCCACGTCGCCCTGATCGACCGCGCCGAGCTGGTCTTCGAGGTCCAAGCCGAGATCGAGGCCACGGGCGGCGCGGCGATCGCGCTCACCGCCGATCTCGAGCAGTTCGACGAAGCCGGCCGGGCCATGGCCGAGGCGCATGCCGGGCTCGGCCGGATCGACATCCTGATCAACAATGTCGGCGGGACGATCTGGGCGAAGCCGTTCGCGCATTACGCGGCAGACGAGATCACGGCCGAGGTCCGCCGCTCGCTGTTCCCGACCTTGTGGTGCTGCCGGTCGGTGCTGCCGTTCATGCTCGGGCAGCAAGCGGGCACGATCGTCAACGTGTCCTCGGTGGCGACCCGCGGCGTGAACCGGGTGCCTTACGCCGCCGCCAAGGGTGGCGTGAACGCGATCACCGCCTCGCTCGCCATGGAGTACGCGGCCGAGGGAATCAGGGTGGTCGGGGTCGCCCCGGGCGGGACCGAGGCGCCCGCGCGCCGGATACCGCGCAACGCCGCCCAACAGAGTGCGCAGGAGCGGATCTGGTACCAGCAGATCGTCGACCAGACGATCGGCTCCAGCCTGCTGCACCGCTACGGCACCCTGGCCGAGCAGGCGGCGGCCATCCTGTTCATGGCCTCGGACGAGGCCTCCTACATCACCGGCCTGACCCTGCCCGTGGCAGGCGGCGATCTCGGCTGAACGGCAAGCCAGGCGGGCCGATGCCCGCGGCCATCATCGCAATGCCCCGCGCGGGGCGACCATCGAAAGGGAGACTATCATGAGTGCCAGTCTGTTGGAGACACCGGAGGTCGAGCAGCTGCTGACCAAGGTCGCCGGCTTCGATCAGGACAAGGGCGACCCGCGCCTGAAGCGCATCGTGCACCGCGTGGTGTCCGACCTGTTCCGCACGATCGAGGACTTCGACGTGCAGCCGGACGAGTTCTGGTCGGCGATGAGCTACCTGACGCAGCTCGGCCAGGCGAACGAGGTGGGGCTGCTGATCCCGGGCCTGGGCCTCGAGACCTTCCTCGACCTGCGCATGGATCAGGCCGAGCGCAAGGCCGGGCTCGAAGGCGGGACGCCGCGCACGATCGAGGGTCCGCTCTACGTCGCCGGCGCCCCGCTCAGCAAGGGCGAGGCCAGGCTCGACGACGGCAGCGAGCGGGGCGAGGTGCTGTTCATGGGCGGCCAGGTGCGTGACGTCGACGGCAAGCCCATTCCCGGCGCCGTCGTCGACGTCTGGCATGCCAACACCAAGGGCGGCTATTCCTTCTTCGATCCGTCGCAGCCCGAGTACAACCTGCGCCGCCGCATCGAGACCGACGCCGAGGGCCGCTACCGCTTCCGCTCGATCCTGCCCTCGGGCTATTGCTGCCCGCCGGAGGGCCAGACCCAGAAGCTGCTCGACCGGCTCGGCCGGCACGGCAACCGGCCGGCGCACATCCACTTCTTCGTCGCGGCACCGGGCTATCGCCAGCTCACGACGCAGATCAACATCGACGACGATCCCTACCTGCACGACGACTTCGCGCTCGCCACCCGCGACGGGCTGATCCCCGCGGTGCGGCGGGTCAGCGAGCCCGAGGCGCTGCGCGCGCGCGGCCTCGACGCCCCCTTCGCCGAAATCGCGTTCGACTTCGTCCTGCACGCGGCGGCGACGAGCCTGCCCGACACGGTCGTGCACCGCGAGCATGCCAAGGCGGCCTGATGCCCCGGCCCGGCCGCCGAACGCGGTCGGGCGCTTCTTTCGGCAACCTTTCGGAGCTGCAACCGTGTCCGACAGTCCCCTGCCCGACTCCACCGATCTGCGACACGACCTCGCCGTCGATTCGATCCGCAGCTTCATCGTCGATGTACCGACGGTACGTCGACACAAGCTCTCCTCGCTCTCGGTCACGGCACAGAGCTACGTCATCGTGCGCTTGCGCCTCGCCAACGGGGCCGAGGGCATCGGCGAGGCCGCGACCCTCGGCGGGCCGCGCTGGAGCGAGGAAAGCGTCGAGAGCATCAAGGCCACGATCGACGCCCATCTCGCCCCGGCCCTGCTCGGGGCCCGTGCCGACCGTTTCGAGCAGATCCGCATGCGGATGGACGCGGCCGCCAAGCGCAACAACGCGGCCAAGGCGGCCCTGGAGACCGCCCTCGTCGATGCGGTCGGGCGGACGCTGAACCTGCCGGCGGTGAGCCTGCTCGGTGGTGTCGTGCGCGACCGCATTCCCGTCCTGTGGACGCTCGCCTCCGGCGATCCCGCCCAGGAGATCGAGGAGGCGGAAGGCAAGCTCGCCGGTCGCCTGCACGATACGTTCAAGGTGAAGATCGGCGCGCAGACGCCCCAGGCCGACCTCGCCCGGCTGCGCCGGCTGGCGCACGGGCTCGAGGGCCGCGCCACCCTGATCGCCGACGTCAACCAGGCCTGGGACGAGACGGTCTCGCTGCGCTGCCTGCCGGCCCTCGCCGAGATGGGCGTGCGGCTCGTCGAGCAGCCGGTGCCCGCCTGGAACCTGCCCGGCCTCGCCCGGATCCGCGCCCGCACGAGCGTGCCGGTGCTGGCCGACGAATGCGTGTTCACGCCGCACGACATGCTGGCGGTCGCCACCGCCGCGGCCGCCGATGCGGTATCGCTGAAGCTGGTCAAGCATGGCGGCCTGTTCGCCACGCGCAAGGTGGCGGCGGTGGCCGCGGCAGCCGGCATCGGCCTGTACGGCGGCTGCCTGCTCGAAAGCTCGATCGGGGCGGCGGCCCATCTCCAGGTCTTCGCCAGCCTGCCCGAGCTGAGCTGGGGCTGCGAGCATTTCGGCCCGCAGATCCTGACCGAGGATCTCGTCACCGAGCCGCTGCGCTTCGCCGACTTCGAGATCCATCTGCCGACGGGGCCGGGCATCGGCGTCGACCTGGACGAGGACAAGCTCCGCCACTTCGCGCGGCACTGAGGAGGAACGATGCTCTACCATGTGCAGATGGACGTGCAGCCGCCGCACGACGTCGATCCCGAGCGCTTCGAGCGACTCAAGGCCGAGGAGAAGGAGCGCTCGCAGCAGCTGCAGCGCCAGGGCAAGTGGCCGCATCTGTGGCGGATCGCCGGCCGCTACGCCAACATCAGCATTTTCGACGTCG
>JBDHTW010000133.1:0-9268 GCA_039808865.1 Geminicoccaceae bacterium | reverse complement strand
AGGAAATCCGCGCCTTCACCACCATCGACGTGCCGAGCACGGGCCATACGCCGGCGCTGAGCTGCAGCAACCAGCTCGCGCTGATCGCGGCTTGGCTGGACGAGCCCGAGCGCTTCGGCCGGCACCTCACCTGCCTCGCCAGCGTGCGCGGCCGGCGCACCATCTTTCCGCAACCGGGAGCGACCACCGCGATGTCGACGGGCTAGCCCGCGCCGTTCAGCGCAAGCGGAAGCGGATCGGCACCGCGAGCTCGAGTTCGGCCTGGGTCATCTCCGGTGGCAGGGGCGGCAACGGTGTGGCCCGCCGCAGCATGGCCTCGACCTCGCGATCGAGCGCGGCGTAGCCCGAGCCCTGGTCGATGCGCCAGTTCAGCAGCCGACCAGCACGGTCGATCGTGAACCGGAGCAGCACCACCCCTTCCTGGCGGCGCGCCCGGGCTTGCTGCGGGTATTCCTTGTGCCGTTCCAGCCAGGCGGCGAGGGTCGCCAGATAATCCTGGCGATCGCCAGGCCGGCCGCCCCCGGCGGAAGCGTCGCCGGTGCCGGCATCGGGCGCGGCACCCTCCCCCGCTCGTCCGGTGGCGTTGCCCTGCGGCGCCGGTGGCGGTGTGGCCGCCATCTTCGGCGGTGCCGGGCGGGGCTGGCGCGGCCGGGCCGCGGCCTTGGCGGTGACCGTCGCCGGCGGTGGAACGACGGCCGCTTCGGTCAGCCGTTCGGGCCTGGGCGCCGATGGCACCGGCATCTCATGCGCCTCGGGTTCGACGGGCGGCGGTGGCGGCAGTTCGGCGGTGGCGGCCACGGCCATCGGTGGCGGCGCCAGCGGCGCCACGGGCTCGCTCGTCGCCACGGGCTCGGCGGCGGCCTCGGCCGCCACGACGGGGACGAGCGGCGCCTCGCTCGGGGTCGTGGCGCCGGCCGTGCTGCCGGCCGGCCCCATCGCCAGCTCGAGGCCACCGCTGCCCAAGGCCACGGCACCCGATTGCGATGGCGCCGGCACCCACCAGATCCAGAGGCCGATCACGAGATGGCCCAGGGCCGCGACGGCCATGGCCCACGGGCGGGCGACGAGCATCGCGGCCTCAGCGGGCCTGGACGGCAGCAGCCGCCGCCTCGGCGATCAGCAGCACCTTGGTGAAACCGGCAGCCGAGATCGTCCCCATCAGCCGCATCACCTCGCCATAAGCAATGGTGCGGTCGCCGCGGACGTAGACGACGCGCTGCGGATCGGCGGCGACGAGTCCGGCCAAAGTCGCGCCGAGTTCGTCCGGCGGCACCGCGCTGTCGCCGAGGAACACGGCACCGGTGCGATCGATGCTGACGATCAGCGGCTCCTTCGGCTGCCCCAGCCGCTCGGCACTGGTCTTCGGCAGCTCGACCGGCACGCCGGCCATCATCAGCGGTGCCGCGACCATGAACACGATCAGCAGCACCAGCATGACGTCGACCAGCGGGGTCACGTTGATCTCGGCCAGCGGTCGGTAGCCACCGGCACCGCCGCCGCCGATCGGCGCCATCGCCATCACTCGGCCGCCAGCGCGGCGCCGGCCGCGCGGTCACGGCTGAGCTCGGCGCCGAGCCGGCCGATCGCGCCCTCGAGCCGCTGTCCGAGCCGGCCGAGATCCGTGGTGAGCTTGTTGTAGGCCATCACCGCCGGGATCGCGGCGACGAGGCCGATCGCGGTCGCGAACAGCGCCTCGGCGATGCCCGGCGCCACCACGGCAAGGCTCGTGTCCTTGCTGGCGGCGATGCCGGCGAAACTGTGCATGATCCCCCAGACCGTGCCCAGCAGACCGACGAAGGGAGCCGTCGAGCCGATCGTGGCGAGCAGCGGCAGGCCCGGCTCGGCGCGACGCAGGTGCTCCGCCGCGGTCTCGCGCATCGCCTGCTCGATCCGCGCCCGGCGCTGGCTGCGCGATTCGGTCGGGTCGCGGTCACGCCACTCGGCGGCGCCGGCGGCAAGGACGCCGTCCCCGAGCGGGCCGAGGCCCGTCCGCGGCGCGCTGCATGCTCCGCCACCCGCGAGATGCCGCTCCAGGCGCAGCGTCTGCCGGCGCAGGCTCGCGATCCGCACCAGCTTGTCGAGCAGGATGGCCCAGCAGGCGACCGATGCCAGCACCAGCAGCAGCATCACGCCCTGCACCATCGGATCGGCGGCGAGGAACAGCGCCAGAGGCGACATGTCGATCGTCGGCGGGGCAGCCTCGACCACCGGGAGAGGCAAGTTCGTCGGGTCCAAGGGCGTGTCCCGTCGCTACTTCGTGAAACCGGCCGAGGTGCGTGTCGCCACGCGAAGCCCCGGAAAGCAGTCGAGGTCGGCGCCGGCGGCCTCGCGGCAGGCCAGGACGTCGTTGACCAGGATGCTGCCCAGCCCCTGGCAGGGCAGCTCGGTGACGTCGAACAGCTTGACCGTGGTCTTGGCCGGCCGCAGCGGCCCGGCCTCCAACGCCAGCCGACGGTCGATCACGCCGTCGCTGCCGAACAGGACGAGATCGAGCTTCAGGCTCTGCAACGGCTGCGCACCGTCGTTGCCGACGACGAGATACACCCGACAGCCCGCCTCGACCGTCTCCAGACGGTTGAGCTCGAGGCGGATCGACGGCGGCTCCGCGGCCGCGACGGCGCCCGCCCAAGCCAGGACCGCAAGCCCAACCAACGATCGCAAATCCCTACCCCCTTGCTCTTCGCGGTGACGCGCCGGTAGCACGCCCGAGGAACGCGACCAAGGCGAACCGACCATCCTTGAAACTAGAAGAAATATAATCTTCTCCACTAGTTAGCGTCGGAGAAGAAGCAGCATCAGGTAGATGCCGCCGACGAGGCTGGCCATCAGGCCGGCCGGAATCTGGTAGGGAAAGATCAGGTTGCGGCCGAGCCAATCGCCCGCGACCATGACCAGCATGCCGAGCAGCGTGGCGCCGACGAGCTGCGGCGCCGTCCGCCGCAGCCCGAGCATGCGCGCGGCGTGCGGTGCCAGCAGGCCGACGAAGCTCATCGGCCCGACCAGCAGGGTCGCCGCCGCGGTCTGCGCCGCCGCCAGCAGCAACAGGAGCAGGCGCACCCGCGGCAGCCGCAGACCGAGGGCTTGGGCGGTGACCGCACCCAGCGGCAGGATCGTGAGCCAGCGCGCCGCCAGCAGCGTGGCCAGCAGCAGGACCGCCGCCAAGCCACCGGCAAGTCCGGCCTCACCGCCCGTCACCGCGTAGGTCGAGCCGGCGAGCCAGGTCAGCAGCCCTGCCAGTCGCGGATCACCCGTCGCCAGCACCACCGCGGTCAGAGCACTCATCGCCGTACCGACGGCGATCCCGACCATGAGCATCCGCTCGCCGGCGAAGGCCGCCCGCCGGGCGAGGAGCAGGATCGCGGCCAGGCTCGCGGCTGCCCCGGCCGTGGCCGCAAGCGTCACCGCGGCGCGACCCGGCTCGGCAAGCATGTAATGCAGCAAGATCGCCCCCACCGTGGCGCCTGCGGACAGGCCCAGCACCTCCGGGGACGCCAGAGGATTGCCGGTGAGGCGCTGCAGGATCGTCCCGGCCTGCGCCAGCAGCGCGCCGGCCGCCAGCGCGGCGGCGACACGCGGCATTCGCCAAGGCAGCGCGGCGGCGAGGCCGTCGCCCAGGTGCCAGCCGTGGGGACCCGCGCCGAGCAGCAGGGCCATGGCGACGGCGCCGCCGGCGATACCGCCGACGATCCAGATCCGCTTCCACGGCCTGACCGCACCCGATCCCGCGACGTCCGGCGGGGCCGGCTCGCGTGGGTGCATCCCGCGCATCAGCCAGAGCAGCAGCGGCGCGCCCACGACCGCGGTCACGGCGCCGGTGGGCAGAAGCCCGTCCTCCGAGCCGGCCGTGGTCTGCACGAGCTGGTCGGTCAGCCAGAGCAACACGGCACCCGCGAGGGGCGCCCAGACCAGCCGGGTCCGGAAGCGGTGCGCCCCGGCGGCGCGGACCAGGGCCGGGGCCGCAAGCCCGACGAAGCCCACGATGCCGACCGCGCCGACCACGGCCGCGGCCGCCACGACGGCGGCGGCGATGGCGAGCAGGCGGACCGTGCGCACCGGCACGCCCAGGCCGCGCGCACTGGCCTCGTCCAGGTCGAGCAGGCCGAGCGGCCGGACGAGGAGCACGGCGAGAAGCCATGCCGCGGTCAAGCGCGGCACGAGATGGAGCACCTCCGTCCAGCCGTTCTGGACCAGGGAGCCTGCGCCCCAGATGAACACGCTCTGCAGGTAGTCGTGATGCAGGATGCCCAAGAGCGCCGCGAGCGAGCCGGCATAGAAGGTCACGATCAGGCCGGCCAGCACGAGCGTCAGCGGCGCCAGCGCGGCGCGCCAGGACAGGCCGAGGACGAGCGCCATGGCGGCGCCGGCACCGGCCAGCGTCACCGCCTCCCGTCCCGCGGCGAGCCAGGACGGCCCGAACAGGGTGGCGGCCGTGAGAGCGAGCTGGGCGCCGGCGGAAATGCCCAGGGTCGTCGGCTCGGCCAGCGGGTTGCGCAGAACCTGCTGCAGCAGCGTGCCGGCGAGGCCCAGTGCCGCCCCGGCGGCAAGGCAGATCGCGAGCCTGGGCAGGAAGCCGTACGCGACCAGCATGGCGCGCATGTCCCCGGCCGCCGCAAGGCCCGAGAACGCCGGCCATTCCGCCAGCGGCAAGAGCCCGGCCGCGTTGCGCAGGCTGAGTGCCGCGGCCACCAGGGCAAGGCCGGCAAGCAGGCATCCGGGATGGCCGACCCGCCGCTCCCGCCAGGGCGCGGCGAGGGCCGCCTGCATGCCCCGGCTCACGGCACGTAGCTCATCGGCAGGCCGGTGGTCGGGTGCGGCAGGATGCCAAGGCGCATGCCATAGATGGCTTGGAGCGTGTCGACGCGCATCAGCTCACCCGGCGGGCCGTGCGCGAGCAGCCGTCCCCGGCGCAAGGCCGCGAGCATGTCGCAATAGCGGGCCGCCAGGTTCACGTCGTGCAGCACGACGACGACGCCGATGCCCCGCTCCCGGCTCAGCAAGCGGATGAGGTCGAGCACCTCGACCTGGTGGGCGACGTCGAGGGCGGAGATCGGCTCGTCGAGCAGCAGGCAGCGGGCGTTCTGCGCCATCAGCATGGCGAGCCAGACCCGCTGTCGCTCGCCGCCGGACAGGTTGCCGACGTGCCGACCGGCAAAGCCGTCGACGCCGGTGAGCGCCATGGCTTCGGCGACGCGCGCCCGGTCCTCGGCGCCGAAGCGACCGAGCGCCCCGTGCCAGGGATAGCGTCCGAGCGCCACCAGCTCCTCGACGGCGAGATCGCTCATCGGCGGCTGCTGCGGCAGGTAGGCCACCTCGCGCGCGTAGGCGCGCTCCGGCCAACGCGCCAGCGGCCGCCCGGCCAAGCGGATCACGCCGCGCGTCGGCCGCTGCTGCCGCGCCAGGAGCTTGACGAGCGTGGTCTTGCCGGAGCCATTGTGCCCGATCAGGCCCAGGATGCGGCCCGGCGGGACCGACAGCGTCACGTCGTGCAGCAGCGTCCGGCCGCCCGTGACGAAGCTCACGCCCTCCAGCTCGAACAACGATGCATCGGTCACGGCGGCTCTACCCCGGCGGTATCGCGGCCGCAGCCGCGGCGAGCTGCTCGGCCAGGCGCATCGCCGTCGGCAGGCCGCCGAAATACCAGAACCGGGGCAGCACGCCCGTGCGCCCGGCGCGGACGGCCGGCAGCGCCTGCCAGAGCGGCGAGGCCAGCGCCCCGGCGGAATCCGGCAAGGCGAAGTCGGCATAGATGATCCCGGCGTCCGGTACCGTGGCCAAGCCGTCGATGCCGATGGCCGAGAAGCCCCAGAAACTGGGCGCGGCGCGCCAGCCGTTGACGAGCCCGAGCTCGTCCAGCACGCCCTGGACGAGGCCGTTCGCATCCGCGACCCAGCCGTGCCGATCGTCGCCGAAGACGAACACCAGCAGGGGCCTCGTCCGCTGCGCCGCCGTCAGCCGCTCGCGGGCCGCGGCCATGGCGAGGTCCGCCCGTCGCAGCAGCCGCGTACCCGCCTCGTCCCGGTCGAGCAGCCGCGCCAGCTCCAGCGCCGCGGCACGCGCACCGGCCAGCGGCGCGCCGTCGCCGGTGTAGATCGAGACCGCTCGTGTCGGCGCGATGCGCCCGAGCAGGCCGGCCGCGCTTTCCTGGCCGTTGCCGAGCAGGATCAGATCCGGTGCGAGCCGGGCCAGGAGCTCGAGATTGGGCTCGGTCAACAGGCCGAGATCGACGCTCCCCGCCGGCAGTTCCGGTGCGGGCAGCCAAGCCCGGTAGCCGGCGGCCTCCCCTACGGCCAGCGGTACCGCCCCCAGCGCCAGCATCGTCTCGGCGAGCGACCAGTCGAGCACGGCCACCCGCGGCGCCACGGCCGGGGCTGCCACCCCCCGCCCCGGGACGGCGAGGAACAACGGCGCGGCGGCGAGCCAGCGCCGGCGGCTCAGCCCACCGAGCGGAGGGCGCACCGGATGCCTCACCAGCGGTAGCGCAGGCTGGCCATCACGGTCCGGCCCTGGCCGCGGTAGGTGTAGCCGTCCTGGGTGATCAGGTAGTCCTTGTCGAACAGGTTGCTCGCATTGACCCCGAAGCGCAGGCTGTTCCACTCGTAATGGATCGCCGCGTCGACCAGCGTGTAGGCGTCGTTGTTGCGGGCCTCGTGCGAGTTGTCGCCGTAGCTGGAGCCGACATAGCGCACGCCGGCGCCGGCCCCCAGGCCCTGCAAAGGGCCGGTCGGCTGGGTGTAGTCGGCCCAGATCCCCGCCAGGTACTTGGGTGTCCCGCTCGGGCGGTTGCCCTGGTCGCCGTCGTTGCTCTGGGTGATCTCGACGTCCTGGTAGGTGAACGAGCCCACGATATCGAGGCCGTCCAGCACGCTGGCCACCGTCTCGAACTCGATGCCGCGCGAGCGGATCTCGCCGACCTGGACCTGATAGGCCTCGTCGTCCGGATCGGTGGTCAGCGTGTTCTTCTGCGTGATGTCGAAGGCCGCCAGCGTGAACGAGGCGTTGAAACCGGTCGGCTCGTACTTGATGCCGACCTCGTACTGCGTCGCCTCGGTCGGCTTGAAGGCCTGCCCCTCGGCATCGGTGCCCGGTTGCGGCAGGAACGAGGTGGAGTAGCTGGCATAGGGCGCCAAGCCGACATCGAACAGGTAGAGCAGGCCGACGCGACCGGTGGTCTTGTCGTCGTTCTGCTGGTCGGTCGTGTCGGTGGTGCGATCGTCGCTCTGGTCGGACGCCCAGTCGTGGCGCAGACCGAACACCAGTCGCCAGTTCGCGTAGGCCATCTGGTTCTGGCCGTAGATGCCCAGCTGGCCGACGCGATCCTTGGTGTGCGCCAGCACGTCCTGCGGCTGCGGCACCTCCTGATGGTAGTCGGGATCGTCCAGGTTCAAGGACGGGGCAGGTCCGGTCAGATACTTCGCGGTCGAATCGACCCAGACATAGTCGACGCCCACCAGGGGCGTGTGCTGCACCGGACCGGTATCGAACCCGCCCTGCAGCTGGTTGTCGAAATTGACCGCGTTCAGATTCTCGTCGACGCGGTAGGCGGAGCGGTCGACCGTCACCCCGTCCGGCTGCAGAGCATCGGAACTCAGGTACTGATAGTCGAGGTCGATGTAGCCGTAGCGCAGGTTCTGCCGGACGATCCAGCGGTCGGTGAAGCGATGCTCGAACAGGTAGCCGGCCTGGACCTGATTCTGGTCGAGCTTGTCGAACTTCTCGTCGCCGTCCCAGACGTCGCTGACCTCGCCGTCGGGGTAGGTGAACAGCGTGGCGCTGCCGGCGGTCCGATCGTACTGATAGTGCGTGAGCACCGTCAGGGTCGTCTTGTCGTTCGGCTGCCAGGTGAAGGCCGGCGCGATGAAGCGCCGGTTGTCGTCGATCTCCTCGATCTCGGTCTTGCTGTCGCGCCACAGCCCGGTCAGCCGGGCCTGATACCGCTGGTCGCCGGCGATCGGGCCGGTGACGTCGAACTGCCCCTGGTAGCGGTCGTGGTTGCCGTACTGGACCTCGATCTCGCCCAAGGCGTAGGGCAACGGCCGCTTGGTGATCTTGTTGACGATGCCGCCGGGCATGACCTGCCCATAGAGAACCGAGGCCGGCCCCTTGATCACGTCGATCCGCTCGAGCCCGTAGGGCTCGGTCTTCCAGTAGGAGAGCCAAGCCGAGGCCGGCTGGCGCATGCCGTCGCGATAGTCGACGTAGCGCTCGTCCTGGAAGCCGCGGATGGCGAACTGGTCGAAGCGGGGATCGAACCCGAAATTGCCCGTCTGGACGCCCGCCGTGTAGCGCAGGGCGCCCGCCACCGTCTGGACGTCCTGCTGGTCCATCTGGTCGCGGGTGACGACCGAGATCGACTGCGGCGTCTCGAGCAGCGGCGTGTCGGTCTTGGTGCCCGAGCCGCTGCGCCGGGCGACGAATCCCTGCACCGGCCCGGTCGCCGTCTCGGCGGCCGTCTCCGCCTCGACGTCGATCGGCGGCAGGGTCACCGCCGCCGGCGCATCCTGGGCTGCCTGCGCCACGACGATGGAGCCGGCACCGATGTCGCTCGTGCCGGGCTCGGCCCCGACCGACGGCTCGTTCTCCGCCGACGCGTCCGACGCGAGCAGGATTCCGGCAAGGGCCACGCCGCACTGCATGGCCACACGCGAGCCGGCGCCACCACGCCGGGTTGTCGTCTCTGCTTCGCTCATCGAGTACTCGGGATCTGCGGCTCAGGGCAGTCGACGGCCTGCGACTGCCCGGGCCAGATAATCGCTGGCGCAGATCAACGTTATAAAAGCATATCGGTCAAACCAAATTGACCTAAATTCAATTTAAAATAATTCCACTACCTAAGGCATATTAAAGCATAAGTTTTGATCTTTTCTTATTTTGCTTGAGTTGACGGGTTCGTGAAGCATCATTAATCAGCGCGCTGACATCGGGCTGGCTGCCCGTGCAGTCAGCGCATCATATCTCGTCTGAGATTCGTAGAATAGATCTCCTCTTTCGAGTAAAGACGTAATTTTAGGCAGATTATTGGCAGTATAGAATCCATCAATTTCGGATGGTTGCCGCAGGAAGCGCCGGACAGGATGGATATCAACACAAAAAGCACGAACGACACCTTGCTCGAGGCCTTCATTCTCCACCGCGCCAAGCTGGTGCAGATCGCCCGCCGGGTGCTGCGCTGCCCCTGCCTGGCCGAGGACGTGGTCCAGGATGCGGCGCTCAAGGCCACGGTCATGGCGGGGCCGCGCTGCATCGATTGCCCCCTGCATTTCGCCTGCCA
>JBDHTW010000132.1:0-9569 GCA_039808865.1 Geminicoccaceae bacterium | reverse complement strand
TGCGAAGATGTTGCGTGGTTCCAACCATGTACGAGTTCCCTCTCGATGGAGCCGGTCAGATCGCCGACCGGCCGGGTGCATGCGACGAACGATGCGTGGCGTCACCGGCTTGCCGCTCAGGACCGGCTTGCCGCTCAGGGTGGCGGAGCGACGGTCGTGCCGCTGAGAGCGCCGAGCAGCCACAGGACGATGAGGATGATCAGGATCAGGCCGAGAACACCGCCCAGGCCACGGCCACCATAGCGGTTGTAGCCATAGTAACCACCACCGCCTCCCAACAGGATGAGCAGCAGGATGATGATGAGAAGTGTGCTCATGGTCGCTCCCGACGCCCGATCATTCGGGTCATCCTTATGGATTTCGACAGGTAGGCCATCACGAGCACATTGATTGACGTTCTCGTCCGCGATGGCCTTTGGCAGCCCATCGCTTCGGTCGTTTGCCCGTCAGGCGCTACTGTGCCAACGAACGGCTGCGGCAGTCGTCGGGTTCCCGCAGGCGCTGTCGTTCGGGATGAATTCGGCGTTAGCCGCTAGCCGTGCGAGATCAGCTGCACGGGGCCGGCCGTGTCGCCTTCGATGTAGACGACGACGCGTCGCCCGACCCGCTCCACGCCAAGATCGAGATCGCTGCCGCCCACCCGCAGATGGCGGATGCTCAGCCGGTCGATGCCGACCGGGAGGTGCGGCCGGTCGACGTGGATCTCGCGCCGCCAGCCGTCGATGCGCAGGCCCAGGCACGCCTGCAGCATCATGAACACCGATCCGGCGGCCCAGGCCTGTGGCAGGCAGGCGACGGGGTAGGCGATCGGTGGCTCGCCCGCCCGGCGCTCGAAGCCGCAGAACAGCTCGGGCAGCCGCATCTCGAAGCGGACCGCGGTCTCGAACATGTCCGTCAGCAGCGCCGCTGCCCCCGCGCGGGCGCCGTAGCGGGCCATCCCCGCCGTGCACAGGGCGGTGTCGTGCGGCCAGACCGAGCCATTGTGGTACGACATCGGGTTGAAGCGCGGCTCGCCCTGCGCCAGGGTACGGATGCCCCATCGGGTGTTGAAGGCCGGGCTCAACAGCTGCGCCGTGACGCGCTCGGCGCGCTCGGGGCAGGGCAGCCCGGTATAGAGCAGATGCCCGGGATTGGACGCGCGCACGCGGCACTGCCGGCCGGCGCCGTCGAGGGCCAGGGCGTAGGTGCCCAGCTGCTCGACCCAGAACCGCTCCTCGACCGCGGCCCGGAGGCGCTCGGCCTTGGCCGACCAGAGCGCCGCATCCGCCTCCCCACGGCGCCCGGCCAGATCGGCCATGGCCCGCAGGGCGGCAAAGACGTAGCCTTGGACCTCGACCAGGGCTACCGGCCCGATCGCATCCTGGCCACCGGCATCGAAGATGGAATCCTCGCTGTCCTTCCAGCCCTGGTTCGCAAGTCCGGTTTCCGCCGCGCGCGCATAGTCGACGAAGCCGTCGCGGTCGGAATCGCCATCGCCCTCGATCCAGCCCATCGCCGCCAGCAAGGCCGGCCACAGCTCGGCGATCAGGTCGAGGTCGCCGGTGCGCTCGGCGTAGGCGCCGGCCAGCATGACGAACAGAGGTGTCGTGTCGACGCCGCCGTAGTAGCGCCCGAACGGCAGCTCGCTCAGCCGCGCCATCTCGCCCTTGCGGGATTCGTGCATGATCTTGCCCGGCGCGGCATCGTGGAAGCGCGAGGTCTCGGTCGCCTGGTTGGCGGC
Organism: Geminicoccaceae bacterium; assembly: GCA_039808865.1. Taxonomy (GTDB): domain Bacteria; phylum Pseudomonadota; class Alphaproteobacteria; order Geminicoccales; family Geminicoccaceae; genus Benzoatithermus. The sequence goes on along the minus strand of JBDHTW010000132.1, from coordinate 7,849 downwards.
AAGGAAGCGCAGCACGCCGGCCGCCAAGCTCGGGTCGAGCCACAGCAGCTGCAGGGCGGTGATGATCGCGTCGCGGCCGAACGTGGTCGAGAACCAGGGAATGCCCGCGTAGGGATAGGGGCCGGTCGGCAGATCGGTGGTGAGCAGGGCGAGATCGGCGCGCGACCGGTTCAGCCATTCGCTGAACACGCGGCCCGAGGTGCCGAGCGTGGCGCCACGGCGTCGCGACGATCGGGCGGCGAACCGGGCTCGGGCGGCCATCGCCCGGAAGCGGGCCCGCGACGGGCGCTCGGCGGTCGCGAGACCGACCTCGACGAAGAGATCGGTCCGGCTGTCGACCGGCAACTGCAGGTCAAAATCCGCCGCTCCCGGCGAGAGGTCGACCGGCGGCGTGCCGAAGGTGATGACCGAGCTCAGGCGCAGGCCATCCAGCCCCTCGTAGCTCAGGACCACCGTGTCCTCGGCGACGACGGCCGCCAGCATCTGGCCGCGGGCGGAGCGCCGCAGGCCGCGCACCTCGAACATGTCGCGGAAGTCGGCGGCAAACTCCAGCCGCAGCGGCAGGCGGGCCGCGTGCTGGCCGTAATTGCGCAGGCGCAGGCGCTCGTAAAGCCGGTTCTCCCACAACAGGCGGGTGCGCTCGATGTGGATCACCCCCTGCCGCATCGACTGGCCACCGATCGGCGGCAGCGGCTGGTTGGTGAGATTGGCGGTGAACAGGACGTTGTCGTGGCCGACGGCGGCGCCGAGCAGGGTCGGCAGCCGATCCGCGATCCGCAGCCGAAAGCGCGACAGCAACCGGGTATCGTTGAAAAACAGGCCGTCGGCATCGCCGGAGATGTCGCCACGGCTGTCCGCGACGACGAAGCTGTCGCCGTGCTTGAGAGCGAACAGCCGACCCGTCGGCGGCGACGGGTCGGCGTCGAGCGGTGCGTCACCCATCAACTCACGAGTTCCAGAACCGTCTGCTCGCGCGCGCCGAACTCGATGCCACGATAAAGGCGCCAATAGAGCCGAAGATAGTTCTTGGCCATGACACCGGCCGTGAAGCGTCGCTCGAAGCTGCGCCGGACCTGGCGCCGGTCCAGCCGGTCGAGCTGCGCCACCGCGGCCACCGCCGCCGCGTCGCTCGCGACGATGTAACCGTTGCGGCCGTGCTCGACGACCTCGGGAACCGAGCCGCAAGGGCTGGCGATCACCGGCGTGCCGCAGGCCATGGCTTCGATCATGACCAGCCCGAACGGTTCCGGCCAGTCGATCGGAAACAGCAGCGCTCTGGCGTTGCCGAGAAAATCCGATTTCTGCGCATCCCCGATCTCGCCCACGAACTCGATCGCCGGATCATCCAGCAACGGCTCGACGACCTGATGGAAATACTCGCGATCGGCGGCGTCGACCTTGGCCGCGATCTTCAGCTTGACCCCTGCCTGCTTGGCGATCGCGATCGCCCGATCGGGCCGCTTCTCGGGCGATATCCGGCCGAGAAAGGCCAGATAGTCGCCGACCGGGTTCGGGGTGAAATCATAGAGCGTGGCCGCCAGCCCGTGCGGGATCGTCGCCCGCCAGTTGGCGTCGGGAAGCGGGCGGCGCTGGTCGTGCGAGATCGAGACCAGCGGGAACTGCAGCCAACGGCGGTAGACCTCGGGCAAATCCTTGAGGTCGAGGCGGCCGTGCAACGTCGTCACCGTCCGCGCCGCGACGTCGGCGAAGAACGGGAAATGGATCAGATCGACGTGGAAGTGCAGCACGTCGAACTCCTGCCGACGGGCGTAGAGCTCGTGCAGCATCGACATGTGCGCGGCGAGGTCCGATTTCAGCGGCGACGGGTCGAGCCGGATGGCCTGGTCGCGGACCGGCACCAGCCTCGCCTTGGTCCGCGCATCGGCACTGGCGAACAGCGTGACGTCGTGGCCGAGATCGACCAAGGCATCGGTGAGATGGGCCACGATCCGCTCGGTGCCGCCGTACAGGCGTGGCGGAACCGCCTCGTAGAGCGGCGCGATCTGCGCTATCCGCATCGCGCTGCCTCCACCCCGTGTTCAACGGGCACGTGGTCGTGGACCACGCGATCGCGTGCCGATCGCACCATGTCACCATCCCGCGCCATGCTTGAACGATGCTGCCCGATCGGACGGGCAGGCCGAGAACAACCCATGCGTATAGCACATGTTCCCGGGCGCGCAGACGAATTCCCCGTCGCATGCGAGACGGTGCCGGACCGATGGTGCACGCCCGACCGGACGAGCGCAGCGGCGCCGCGGAGATCGGCGACGGCCGGGGAAATCGCTCACGAAGAGGCGGCGACGAGAGGCGCGCAGGGCCGGGCGCGAGACCGGACGGCGCTCTGCCAGCGCAGACAATTGCGGGCCGAAAACGACGAGGGCACCGGCATGGCCGGTGCCCTCGCCCGTCGTCCGAACCTTTTAGGGCTCAGACCTTCTTCAGATTCTCGGCCGAGGTCTTGCCGCGCTTCGGATCACGCTGCTCCTCGAAGGAAATCTTCTGCCCCTCGACCAGGCTGCTCATTCCGGCGCGCTCGACGGCCGAGATGTGGACGAAAACGTCCGGGCCACCATTGTCGGGCTGAATGAAGCCGTAGCCCTTGGTGCCGTTGAACCACTTAACGGTGCCGACCGGCATCGCTGCCTCCCATAGCACGTGCAACGCCGCGCACCTTGCGCGACGCACCAGACTCTACCTTGGTATGGCGGCGATCCAGACCCTTAAGGCATCAGGGGCCGGCCACCCGAAGATGGACTGTCTGCCTGACATAGAAGCACTCCCGCCCAATCGCAAGGCCGACGATGCATCTGGACTAGGCAGCGCTTCAATTCAGGCTGTCGAGATAGGCCAGGAGGTCGTCGATCTCCTCCGGCGAGAACGTGAACACCGGCATCTGCGGGTGCGCCGTCTCCATGCCCTCGGCCAAGGCTTCGGCAAGGTCGTCGACCGGGTAGCGCAGCTTGATGTCGCGCAGCGGCGGGGCGCCCTGCATCAAGCTCGCGCCTTCGTCGCCGATCGCATGGCAGCGCGAGCAGTGCGTCTCGGCCAGCTTGCGCCCGGCCTCGACGTCGGCCGCTCCCTGGGCCAGGGCCGGGCCCGGCGGCAGCGAGGCAAGCACGACCGCAGCAAGCGCGCACCAGCGCCTGCGCGCACGCCCCACCATGTCCGGCCGCCGTTCGACCAGGACCGACATGCCAGCCATCGACCCGCCTCCTGCTGCACGGGAGCCGCACGCTGCGGCCACCGTCACGGCCGCCCGACGCTAGGCGGGCAGGGCCATGGCTGGCAATCGCGGTGCCAAGTGACGAGCGCAAACGTCGCCGAACGTGGCCGTCCTCGCCGGCCCGGGATTCGTCCTACGGCGCGTCGACGCGGAACCCGACCTTCAACGACACCTGATAGTGCGCCACCTTGCCGGCCTCGATGTGACCGCGAATGTCGGTGACCTCGAACCATTCGAGATGGCGCAGGGTCTTGGAGGCGCGGGCGATCGCGGTCTCGATCGCGTCGGTGACCGACTGCGTCGAGCTGCCGACAAGCTCGGTCTTGCGATAGACGTGCGCGTTGGACATCGAAGCCTCCTTGCTGCCTGTATCGGCCGCCGCCATCCCTTGTACGAGCAGGGCGCAGCGGGTTCCAGCGCCGTTGACATTCCGGCTGCGATCCGACAACCGGCTTCAGCCGACGATGTCGCCGGCCCGGGCAGGGGAGGATCGACGTGCCGCAGAGCTTCGACCTGGTCGTCGTCGGGGGTGGTCCCGGTGGCTACGTCGCCGCGATCCGTGCGGCTCAGCTCGGGCTGAAGACGGCGCTCGTCGAGCGCGAGCACCTGGGCGGCATCTGCCTGAATTGGGGCTGCATCCCGACCAAGGCGCTGCTGCGCTCGGCCGAGGTGCTGGAGACCATGCGCCACGCCACGAGCTTCGGCCTCGCCTGCGACAACCCGCGCTACGACGCGGCGGCGGTGGTCAAGCGCAGCCGCGGCATCGCCGGCCAGCTCAATCGCGGCGTCGGCCATCTGCTCAAGAAGAACAAGGTCCCGGTGTTCGACGGCGAGGCCCGGCTGGCCGGCAAGGGCAAGCTCGCGGTCAAGCTCACCAAGGGTGGCGACGAGAGCCTGGAGGCGGAGCACATCGTCCTCGCCACCGGCGCCCGCGCCCGCAACCTCCCGGGGCTCGAGGCCGACGGCAAGCTGGTCTGGAGCTACAAGGAGGCCATGGTGCCGGAGCGGATGCCAAAATCCCTGCTGGTCGTGGGCTCGGGGGCCATCGGCATCGAGTTCGCGAGCTTCTACCGCGGCATGGGTGCCGAGGTGACCGTGGTCGAGGTGCTGCCGCGGGTGCTGCCGGTCGAGGACGCCGAGATCTCGGCCTTCGCGCAGAAGGCGTTCGAGAAGCGCGGGATCAAGATCCGGACCGCGGCCACGGTCAAGGCGCTCAAGAAGAGCCAGGACAGCGTGACCGCCACGATCGAGGCCGGCGGCAAGACCGACGAGATCACGGTCGAGCGGGTGATCATGGCCGTCGGCATCACCGGCAACACCGAGAAGCTGGGCCTGGAAGGGACGGGGGTTAAGGTCGAGCGCGGCCACATCGTGATCGATGCCTGGTGCCGGACCGGCGAGCCCGGAGTCTACGCCATCGGCGACGTGGCCGGCCCGCCCTGGCTCGCGCACAAGGCCAGCCACGAAGGCGTGCTGTGCGTCGAGAGGATCGCCGGCGTCGAGGGCCTGCACCCGATCGACGTCACCAAGATCCCGGGCTGCACCTACTGCACGCCGCAGGTGGCGAGCGTGGGGCTGACCGAGCAGGCGGCGAAGGACAAGGGCTACACGGTCAAGGTCGGCAAGTTTCCGTTCATCGGCAACGGCAAGGCGATCGCGCTCGGCGAGCCCGAGGGCATGGTCAAGACCGTGTTCGACGCCAGGACCGGCGAGCTGCTGGGCGCGCACATGATCGGCGCCGAGGTCACCGAGCTGATCCAGGGCTACGTGCTGGCGCGGACGATGGAGGCGACCGAAGCCGATCTGTTCCACACGATCTACCCGCACCCGACGCTCTCGGAGATGATGCACGAAGCGGCCCTTGACGCGTATGGCCGCGCCATTCACTTCTGAGACAGGTCTGGTTCACCGGCGAAGCCTGCCGTGGCGGAGCTTCGCCCTGGTGTCGGGGGGCGTTTGCTACCTATGTCCGGGATGCGGACGTGAGCGATGGTGGTGCACTACCATTCCGGCTGTGAGAGGGTTCATGCAGCCCACACCTGAGAACATAGAACAGGGTCATGGGCCGGCACGGCCCATTGGTCCGCGCGCCTAGCCGTTCATCGGGTTGCGCGAAGCTTCGTCCTGCTGCGAAAGAATCCCGGATGGCCACGATCAACCTTCTCGACCGCACCGCCGGCTCCGCCGTTCAGCGCAAGCCGTCATGGATTCGGGTCAAGGCCCCGACCTCCGCCGGCTATCACGACACGCGCCGGCTGCTGCGCGAGAAGAACCTGCACACGGTCTGCGAGGAGGCGGCCTGCCCGAACATCGGCGAGTGCTGGACCCAGAAGCACGCGACCGTGATGATCCTGGGCGACACCTGCACCCGGGCGTGCGCGTTCTGCAACGTCAAGACCGGGATGCCGCTGGCGGTCGATCCGAACGAGCCGGCGCACCTGGCCGAAGTCGTGGCGACGATGGGCCTTTTGCACGTGGTCATCACCTCGGTCGACCGTGACGATCTGCCGGACGGCGGCGCCTTCCAGTTCGTGCGCTGCATCGAGGCCATCCGCGCGGCCCGGCCCGAAACCACGATCGAGATCCTGACCCCCGACTTCCTGCGCAAGCCGGGGTCCGTGGAGGCGATCGTCGCGGCCAAGCCCGACGTCTACAACCACAATCTCGAGACCGTGCCGCGCCTCTACCGCACGGTCCGGCCCGGGGCGCGCTACTTCCACTCGCTGCGCCTGCTGCAGCAGGTCAAGGAGCTCGATCCCAGCCTGTTCACCAAGTCCGGCATCATGGTCGGCCTCGGCGAGGAGAAGCGCGAGGTCCTGCAGGTCATGGACGACATGCGCTCGGCCGACATCGACTTCCTGACCATCGGCCAGTACCTGCGGCCGACGCAGCGCCATCACAAGGTCGAGCGCTTCGTCGAGCCGGTCGAGTTCGAGGGCTATGCGCGCGCCGCCAGGGCCAAGGGCTTCCTGCAGGTCTCGTCCTCGCCGCTGACGCGCTCCTCCTACCATGCCGGCGACGATTTCGCCCGTCTGCGCGAGGCACGGGCGGCACGCCTCGCCGGCAACCCGACTTTGGGCGCGACGGATGCCCACGCACGCTGAGAAGCGGCTGCTGCCGTATCGGCCGGAGCAGCTCTATGAACTGGTCGCCGGGGTCGACCGCTACCCGGAGTTCCTGCCCTGGTGCAAGGCGGCGCGGATCACGCGGCGCGACGGCGACGTGTTCTACGCCGACCTGGTCATTGCCTTCAAAGTGTTCCGCGAGCGATTCAGCTCCAAGGTGACGCTGCACCCGACCTCGCTGGTCGACGTCGAGTACATCAACGGCCCCTTCCGCTACCTCAACAATCACTGGCGGTTCGATCCGGCACCCGAGGGTTGCCTGCTCGACTTCTACGTCGACTTCGAGTTCAAGTCGAAGCTCCTGCAAAATCTGATCGGGCTTCTGTTCAACGAGGCCGTGCATCGCATGGTGGCGGCATTCGAGAACCGCGCCCGGCAGCTCTATACGCCCATCGTTACGGCAACCGCAGCGGAGACACCGCTGATCGGCAGGCCGGTCGTCGGCTGAACGGGGCGGGTAGCATCGTTGTTCCCGGCATCGATCGGCCGCGTTCGCCACCCTGGCCGCCGCCGAACTGACGTTGGCGGCACATGACGCATTGGCGGCTGTCCGTCACGACCATCCGCCCCAATTGACAGAACGATCGAAAAGTATACCAGATTTACCGCTGGCGGGCAGCAGATCGGGCCGGGCCTGCCCGTCCGACGAGGTGACGGGTGCGCGGATCACTGGGACGCCCCTTTGCCATGCAATGCGTGATCGGCAGCCTGGCGTGGCTGTCGGGCACCGCGACCTGCGTCGCGACCGAGCCGGTCGACATCGAGCTCGTGCTTGCCGTCGACGTGTCGATCAGCGTCGATGCCACGGAACTTGAGCTGCAACGGGAAGGCTTGGCTGCGGCGTTTCGCGATCCGGCCGTGGTCGGTGCGATCCGTGCCAATGCGCAAGGGGTCGCCGTCAGCGTGATCCTGTGGGCCGGCACCGATCAGCAGCGGGTCGCCGTCGACTGGACGCGTGTCGACGACGCCGAGTCAGCGGCGCGTCTGGCCGATGCCATCGACGTGGCGCTTGCCGCCGACCCGCTGCTCGAGGGCAAGACCGCGATTGGTGATGCCATGTACTTTGCGCTGCGGTCGCTCGACGCCAACAGCTTCACCGGCATCCGCCGCAAGATCGACGTCTCGGGCGACGGGCACGCCAACGAGGGCTTCCGTCCGGAGCGGGTACGCGACTATGCGGTCGCGTCGGGCGTGACCGTCAACGGCTTGGCGATCATCAACGACGAGCCTTACCTCGAGCACTACTACCGCACCCACGTCATCGGCGGGCCGAACGCGTTCGTGCTGGTGGCGGCGGACTATCAGGACTTCATCGAAGCCATTCGCCGCAAGCTTCTGCGCGAGCTCACGCCCGTCGAGACGGCGGGGCGGAGCGGCCGTGCCATGATGGCGGCGCGCTAAGATCAATGGACTGTCCGTCATCACCGACGACGTCGTCGAAGCCGCCCGCAGCACCCTCGTGATCGGCGCCAGATAGCACCAAAGGAATGCCGCCGCT
>JBDHTW010000131.1:0-9879 GCA_039808865.1 Geminicoccaceae bacterium | reverse complement strand
TCGAGCGCGCCCGGATCCTTGACCGCCTCGGGCTGGGCCAGGAGCCCGCCGAGCAGGCCGGCCATGAACCCGTCGCCGGCGCCCGTGGTGTCGACGGCCTCGACCTTGAAGGTGCCGACATCATGGCTCGCCGACCGCGTGAACCAGGTCGAGCCCTGGCTGCCCCGGCTCAGCGTGACCACCTGCAGCCCGTCGTGCCAGAGCTGGCGCACGGCCTGCGGCTCGCGGCTGCCGGTCAGGAACTCGAGCTCGTCGTCGCTGAGCTTGACGACCTGCGCCTTCGCCAGCCCCGTGCGCAGCCCGGCCTTCGCGGCCTCGGCATCGGGCCACAACGGCAGGCGGAGATTGACGTCGTAGGAGATCAGCTTGCCGGCGCGGGTGGCGACGTCCACCGCGTGCAGCGCGGTCTCGCGCGGCTGCGGGGCGGCGAGGCTGATCGAATCGAAGTGGAAGGCCTTGGCCGCCCTGATGCTGTCGACGTCGACCTCGGCCGGGACGAACAGCATGTCGGCGCTGGGATGGCGGTAGAACAGGAACTCGCGCTCGCCGTCGGCGCGCAGCGAGACGAAGGCCAGCGCCGTCCGCGCCCGCGGCTCGAACCGCAGCGGCGTCACGTCGACACCTTCGCCCTGCAGGGTGGCCGCGAGGAAATGTCCGAATGGATCGTCGCCGACCTTGCCCATGAAGGCACTGGGCACGCCCAGCCGCGCCAAGCCCACGGCGACGTTGGCGGCGGCCCCGCCCGGCGCTTTGACGAAGGCCGGCGCGTCGGCGAGGCCGGTGCCGGTCACGGTTGGCACAAAGTCGATCAGAAGATCGCCAAAGCAGACGACGTCGGCCATGGCTTGGCTCCCTGTTGCGGGCTATGTGGCGTGTCCCGCCCGAGCGCGTGGCCGGGCGGGACGGAACGCAGCAGTGCTCAGCGCGGGGCCTGCCAGCCCTTGTACTCGCCAATATTGTCGCGCGTGACGAGCGTCGACGGCATCAGGATCATCGGATCGGCCGGCTTGTCGCCGTTCATGATCTTGTAGCCGACGTCGATCGCGGTGACCGCGATCTGGTACGGATCCTGGCTGGCCGAGGCCTGCACCAGCGTGTTGCCCTTGAGCGCGGTCTCGATGTCCGGCGCGCCGTCGACCGAGGTGATGATGAACTCGCTGCGGCCCAGCTGCTTGGCGGCGAGGTCGCTGCCGACCGCCTGCGGGTCGTTGATCGTGAACACCGCGTCGATCTGCGGGTACCGGGTCAGATGGCCCTGCATGATGTTGAGGCCGCCCTCGCGCGAGCCCTTGCCGTCCTGGTCGGAGGACAGGATCTCGATCTTCGCGTTCTTGCCCAGCACCTCCTTGCAGCCGTTGACGCGATCGATCACCGACGAGACCTGCGGCCCGTTCTGGATGATCACCTTGCCGCCATTGGCGCCGAGCTTGTCGACGATGAACTGGCAGGCGATCTCGCCGGCCTGGACGTTGTTGGTCTGCACGGTGGCGTCGGCGCCGGCGGCGGCGACGTCGACCGCGACGACCACGATGCCGGCGGCCTGGGCGCGCTTGATCGCCGGGGCGATCGCCTTCGGGTCGACGGCGTTGACGAGGATCAGATCGACGCCGGAGGCGACGAAATTGTCGATCTGGGTGAACTGCTTGTTGAGGTCGTAGTCGGCCGAGGCGGCGTTGACCTTGACGTTCGGGTTGATCTTCTTGGCCTCGGCCTCGGCACCCTGGACCATGGCGACGAAGAACGGGTTGCCGAGCGAGCCCAGCGTGATCCCGACCGAACTCAGATCCTTCGCCGAGGCGGCACCGGTGGCGACGGCCAGGGCCGCGCCCGCCAGCAACAGCTGCTTCAACATGCTTGCTTCCTTGATTCTAGGCCCATGTGCACGGCTCTCCGGTGGTGGACCAGCAGCCACCGGGGCCTCCCTCTCCGGCCCTGGGCAGGCCGGTAACCGCAAGCCCGCCCGATCAGGTGCGGGCGCTGCCCTGCGTCCGGTACCGATCGAGCGCGACGGCGCCGATGATCACCAGACCCTTGATGATGAACTGCCAGATGTCCGACACGCCGGTCAGGATCAGGCCGTTGGTCAGCACGGCGATGATCAGCGCGCCGACGAGCGTGCCCCAGATCGAGCCGATGCCGCCCACGAAGCTGGTGCCGCCGAGGATGACCGCCGCGATCGCGTCCAGCTCGTAGCCCTGGCCGATCTGCAGGCCGTTGGCCGCATAGAGCCGGGCCGCCGACATCACCCCGCCCAGGCCCGACAGGAAGCCGGACAGGCAGTAGACGAACAGCAGGATCGCCCACACCTTGATGCCGGAGAGCCGGGCCGCCGCCGGGTTGCCGCCGACCGCGTAGATGCGCACACCGAGCACGGTCCGGCGCAGCACGAACCACGACGCCACGATCACCACGAGGGCGATGATCGCCAGCCACGGCACGCCGAAGAGGCTGGCGTTGCCGATGAACGCGAACGACAGGTCCGGGTTGAAGACCGTGGTGTCGGCACCCATCAGGCGCGCCAGGCCGCGCACGGCCGTGAGCGAGCCCAGGGTCACGATGAACGGTGGCAGGCCCACGAAGGCGATCAGCGCGCCGTTCACCGCGCCGAAGAACAGGCCGGTGATCAGGCCAGCCGGGATGCCCAGCAGTCCCCAGCCGGGGATCAGCGAGCAGATCACCGCGGCCATGGCCGCCGCCGCCAGCATCGAGCCGACCGACAGATCGATGCCGCCGGTCAGGATGACGAAGGTCATGCCTGCGGCGAGGACGGTGTTGATCGCCGCCTGCTGCGCCACGATCGAGATGTTCTGTGGCGTGAAGAAGCGGCCGTCGGACAAGTAATGGAACCCGATGCACAAGAGCACCAGGACCGGCAGCATGCCGACCGCCGCGATCATCGCGCGCATCTGGACCTGCCGGGCCGAGAGACCCGCTCCGCCAGCGGGTGCCGTTTCGGTCGTCGCCATAGGTCGTACCTCCCCTTATCCCGCCGCCGCTCAGGCGGCCACGCCGGCCGCCAGGGCCATGATGTTCTCCTGGGTGATCGCCTGCCCGCCGGGGCCGCCGACCGAACCCTCGATATGTCCTTCGCGCATCACCAGCACGCGGTCGCAGGTGCCGATGATCTCCGGCAGCTCGCTGGAGATCACGATCACCCCGATGCCCTTCTGCGCCAGCTCGTCGATGATCCGGTAGATCTCGGACTTGGCGCCGATGTCCACGCCGCGGGTGGGCTCGTCGAGGATCAGCACCTTGGGACCGATCTCGAGCCAGCGCGACAGCAGGACCTTCTGCTGGTTGCCGCCCGACAGGCTGCCGACGCCGACCAGCGGGCTCGCCGCCCGGACCCGCAGTGCCTTGAACGCCGCCTCGGAGCGCCGCTTGGCGCTGGCGAGGTTGAGGACGCCGTAGCCGCGGGCGTCACGGTCGATCACGCCGACATTGATGTTCTCGCCGCAGCTCATGTCGAGGAACAGCCCGAGCCGCTTGCGATCCTCGGTCAGGTAGGCGATGCCGAGATCGATCGCGTCCTTCGGGCGCTTGATGTCGACCTTCTTGCCGTTGATGAAGACCTCGCCGCCGGCTTTGACGTCGGCGCCGTAGATCAGCCGGGCAAGCTCGGTGCGGCCGGAGCCGACCAGCCCGGCGATGCCCAGCACCTCGCCCTCGTGCAGCTCGAAGCTGCACGGCTTGACGCGCTTCCCGCCGTCGGTGATGCCCTTGACCTCGAGGATCACCGGCCCGCGGCTGCCGTGCGGATCGTGCTCCTTCTTGTAGAAGCTCGACAGGTCGCGACCGACCATCATCTTCACCAGCGCGTCGGCGGTGAGCTCGTCACGGTCGAGCGTCCCGACATAGGTGCCGTCGCGCAGCACCGTCACCCGGTCCGACAGCTCGTAGACCTCGGCCATGCGGTGGCTGATGTAGATCAGCGCGATGCCCTCGGACCGCAGCTGCCGGATCAGCGCGAACAGCCGCTCGGTCTCGCGCGACGACAGGGCCGTGGTCGGCTCGTCGAGCACCAGGATCTTCGACTTGGCGTGCAGCGCGCGGGCGATCTCGACCAGCTGCTGCTCGGCGATCGACAGCGTGCCGACCGTCGTCTGCGGGCCGAACGGCGCGCCGAGGCGCTCGAGGACCGGCCGGCAGCCGTCGTACATGGCCTTGCGGTCGACGATGCCGCGCTGATTGATCTCGTCGCCGAGATAGATGTTCTCGGCGACGGTCAAGTTCGGCGCCAAGCTGAGTTCTTGGTAAATGATCGCGACGCCGAGCCGCTTCGCGGCGATCGGATCACTGATCTGCACCGTCTGGCCGTCGATCTTGATCTCGCCGCCGGGATCGGCCTGGTAGGCGCCCGAGAGGATCTTCATCAGCGTCGACTTGCCGGCGCCGTTTTCGCCCATCAGCGCCAGCACTTCCCCGCCCCAGGCCTTGAGCTGGACCTGGTTCAACGCCTTCACGCCCGGGAATGTCTTGCTCACCCCGTGCATCTCGAGTGTTGGCACTCGTGTTTCGACCATTGTCCGCTGCCTTCCCTTTGCCTGCCCTGGCGCGTGCCATACCGAAATGGAGTTCAGTGCCCGACCAGCACCTCGCGGCTCGGGCTGTAGTTGAGGTGTAACGGCAAGATGGCGGCGCCGATAGCGGCGGCTTGGCGACCGATCCGGCCGAGCCCGATCGGTGGCGCCTCGCGCGCTTCCGGCGCCGCCGAGCTCGCGAGCTGGTGCACGCGGTTGATCAGCTGCTGCAGCACCGGCATGGGCAGATCGCCGTCGAGCACGATCGCCTCGACGTCGAGGACGCAAGCCGCCGACAAGAGCGGGCCCACCAGCGCATCGGCGCAGTCGTCGAGCCACTCCTCGACCTGCTGCCCATGGGTGGCGATCGCCGTGTCGAGCTCGTCGCGCGTGCTGACCGACACATTCGCCCCGCGCAGATGCCGGGCCAGCGCGTTGACCGATGCCCGGGTCAGCAACATGTCGAAGCGGCGATTGGATTCGGGGGCCGTCGGTAGCGTCGACGCCGGCACCGGCATCAGGCCGATGTCGCCGGCATTGCCGTGGGCGCCGCGATGGTACTCGCCCCCGATGACCACGCCCCCGCCGATCGCCGAACCGACGAAGACGTAGAGAAAGTCGTTGAGTTCGCGGCCGCGGCCCTGGAACAGTTCGGCCACCACGGCGGCGGTGCCATCGTTCTCCACCAGCGTCGGCAAGCCCGTCGCCCGCTCCAGCTCAGCAGCGATGTCGAACTCGTTCCAGGCGCGGTAGGCGTCGTTGGGGATGTCCAGCTCGCGCCGCCAGCTCCCCAGATTGTAGGGTGCCGCGATGCCGAGCCCGGCGATCCGCGAGGCATGGTGCGCCGGGACGGCGCCGCGCAGGGTGGTCAAATCCTCGACGGCCATCGCCAAAGCCTGTTCGGGCAGTGGGAAGGGGCACTCGCGGCGGCGCTGCGCCAGCACCTGGCCGGCGAAGTCGACGAGGATGGTGTCGAGCGAGCGACGTCCGATCTTGACGCCCAAGGAATAGGCCCCGTCGGGGTTGAGGCCGATCAACGTCGCCGGCTGGCCGCGCTCGCCTTGGCGCTTGCCGAGGCTACGGATCAGGCCGGCGGCTTCCAGCTCGTGCACGATCATACCTGCGGTGTTGGCGGTAAGATTGGCGTGCCGCGCAAGATCGGCCTTGGAAGCGGTACCGAGGCGTCGCAGCAAGCTCAAGATGACCCGCTCGTTGAAAAGCCGCACATGGATGGAGTTGCTGCCGTGACCAGATGCGCGGTGTCGCAAGACGGTGACCTCCCCTGCATGGCCAGCGCGCTTTGCGCGTTCACTGGGCTTGCAGGGATCATGGCCGAATCCCATGGGGTGGTCAATAATTAAATCATGATGAATTATCTTTTCCCGCGGACGTTCCTCGTGTATGAGTGTCGTACGAGCAAGATGAAAGGGAGCGCGCCGGTCGGTGCGAGCCGACGGCAGGCCGAATAGGATGGACTTCCGTCCGGACGGAGCGAAACTCGTATCGAGGAATGTCAAGGCGGCGGACATCAGTTCGCATCATCCGCGCGCACGGCACGGGGATCGGCAGGCCGCAGGCATCCGATGCGCCGGCAGTAGGCGGAGCGGAGGCGCCAGTCTGTACCGTCATGGTATGCTGAGTGCACGACGGTGTGCGTTATTAAATCATCGTGCATTACTTTGCGGCCCTTGCCTCCATCTGCGCGTGTCTTTACAGGGATTGAATAGGCTGGTCAAAGGTGTCTATAAGTTTTCGCGCCGCGACGAAGCCCGGCCGAGTAGTGCCGGCGGCCGACATGTATCGGGGAGGTGAGGCGATGCCAACTGTCCGCGCGCTGTGCGCCACGCTGGTGCTTTGCACTGCCTGCGCGAACCCGCTGTCGGCCGGACCTTACGTCGATTGGCTCGATGACGGTACCGTTCTGCTGAAGCTGGGTCCGGCCTACGAGAATACGGTCATCGAGACGACGCGGGAGGAGCTGGGCCAGGTGCTTGGCGCGTCCGGGGCGCCGTTCGCTGGCACGACCGTCCGGTTGCTGACGCACGACGAGGGACCGCATGGGCCGATCTCGGGGCCGATCGAGGCCTTGCGGCCGGTGTGGGAGGAACTCACCGGCGGCAAGCTGGATCTGGGTCTCGTTCCGATCAGCGAGTTGTACCCGCAGCTGATGCTCGACCTGCAGCGCAGCACGCACTTCTATGATGCCGCGGTCGTGGCGGCGTATTTCTATGGCGACTTAGTTGCCGGCAAGTATATCGCGCCGGTCGATGCAATGTTGAACAGTGGCAAATATCCGCGCTGGTCCTACGATTCGATGCCGCCGGCGCTGCGCCAGCTCTATGGCTGGTCTGGGGTCGATTACGGCGTGCTCAACGATGCCGACGGCCAGATCCTCTACTATCGCCGGGACGTGCTGAACGATCCGGCCAATCAAGCCGCTTTCAAGGCGGCGGTCGGCTACGACATGCCCGTGCCGCCCCGGACCTGGCAGCAGGTTCTCGACATCAGCCGGTTCTTCGACGGCAAGAACTGGGACGCGCACGACGACCGGCCGGATCGCGGCATGGTGCTGCACCTGAAGCCGGGCGAGCAGGGATTTTATCACTTCCAGTCGCTCTCGGCTTCGTTCGCCATCACGCCGGGTCCGGAAGTCTCGCAATACCATAATGTTTATTGGTTCGATCCAACCGACATGCGGCCGTTGATCAATTCGCCGGGTCACGTCGCCGCCCTCGAGTTGCTGCAGGAACTGAACAAGACCGGCCCCGCCGAGCAGATGGGCTGGCGCCTTCCGCAGGCTTGGGACTATTTTCTGCGTGGCAAGGCGGTCTTCGTGTTCAGCTGGGGCGACGTCGGCGCGTTGTGCCAGGACGAGACGCGCTCGCTGGTCAAGGGCAACTGTGCATCGGCGATGCTGCCGGGCTCGGCGCGCTACTGGGACCTCGAGCAGAAGACCTGGATCGAGCCCAAGGAACCGAACAGCGTCGGCAACACCACCGGCGGCTCGTGGCACGGCGTCGTGCTGGCGAGTTCCAAGCAGCAGGAGGCCGCCTATTCGTTCCTGGCGCTGATGGCGATCAAGCCGTTCTCCCTCTGGGCGGTCCGCCACGGCTGGACCGGGATCAATCCCGGCTTCCGCTACCAGATGCTTCAGCCCGAAGGCGACGCGCGGCTGGTCGACTACGCGCGTGCCGGCTGGAACACGGACGACGTCAAGGATTACCTTGCGGCCTACCAGGCGACCTTCAACGCGCCGACCATGCTGCCCTACCTGCGGATTCGCGGGACGCCGGAATACTGGTCGGTGCTGGACACCGAACTCGCCCGCGCGCTGGGCGGCCGCAAGTCGGCGCAGGCGGCGCTCGACGATGTGGCGGCCGCCTGGGACAGGATCACGGATCGCCTCGGCCGTGGTGACCAGCTCGATGCCTACCGCCAGGCGATCGGCTACAGCCCCGGCAAGTCCTAGACAGGCGTCGCACGGCGGCGCTATCGACGCCCGCGGCTCCAAAGCCGGCGCGCGGGCGGTCAACCAAACCGAGCTTGGACGAGAATTCGAGCAATGACATCCGACGAGCTGCGCCAGCTTTTCCCTCAGCAGGACGAGATACCGCCGGAGCAGGTCGCGCCGGCGCCGCTGCACCAGCGCAGCTGGCTGATCGACGGTGAGCTGCGGCCATGGTCGGGGCCGTCGCAGCCGGTGCACGCGGCCGTCTGCGTGCGCGGGGCGGACGGCAGCCTGGCGCAGGTCGAGCTCGGCAGCGTGCCGCTCGGCGACGAGGCCGAGGCGGAAGCCGCGCTGGATGCTGCCGTCCGGGCCTACGACAACGGCCGCGGGGTCTGGCCGACCATGGCCGTCGCCGAGCGCATCGCCTGCATGCAGAATTTCGCCAAGCAGATGCAGGCGCGCCGCCAGGAGGTCGTCCGGCTGCTGATGTGGGAGATCGGCAAGAATCTCCCGGACAGCGAGAAGGAGTTCGATCGGACCGTCGACTATATTCGTGCGACGATCGAGGCGCTGAAGGAACAGGACAACGGCAACTCGCGCTTTCTGGTCGTCGAGGGCACGATCGGCCAGATCCGGCGCACGCCACTTGGCGTGGTCCTGTGCATGGGTCCGTACAACTATCCGCTGAACGAGACCTTCGCGACCCTGATCCCGGCGCTGATCATGGGCAATACCATGGTGTTCAAGCCGCCGCGCTACGGTGTGCTTCTGTTCGCGCCCTTGCTCGAGGCCTTCCGCAGCTCGTTCCCCAAGGGCGTGATCAACACCGTCTACGGCAAGGGCTCGGTCGTGGTGCCGCTCCTGCTGGGCTCGGGCAAGGTCAACTGCCTGACCCTGATCGGCTCGAGCAAGGTCGCGGATCACCTGAAGAAGCTGCCGCCGAAGGCGCACCGGTTGCGGGCGATCCTCGGCCTCGACGCCAAGAACGCGGCCATCGTGCTGCCGGATGCCGATCTCGACCTCGCGGTCAAGGAATGCCTTCTGGGCTCGCTGGCGTTCAACGGCCAGCGTTGCACCGCCCTGAAGATGCTGCTGGTCCACCGTTCGATCGCCGAGCCGTTCCTCGAGCGCTTCGTGGCCGGGCTCGCCAAGGTCAAGGTCGGCATGCCCTGGACGCCCGGCGTCGGGATCACGCCGCTGCCCGAGCCCGGCAAGGTCGCCTACATGCGCGAGCTGGTCGACGACGCCGTCGCCAAGGGCGCGCGGGTGGTCAATCCGGATGGCGGTGCCGCCGCCGGCACGCTGTTCTACCCGGCGGTGGTCTACCCGGTGGCCGAGGGCATGAAGCTGTACCGCGAGGAGCAGTTCGGCCCGGTGGTGCCGGTCGCGCCGTTCGACGATCTGGAGACGGCGCTGGAATACGTGATCACGTCCGAGCACGGCCAGCAGGTCAGCATCTTCAGCGCCGATCCCGAGCGGATCGGCCGGCTGGTCGATCCGCTCGTCAACCAAGTGTGCCGCGTCAACATCAACTGCCAGTGTCAGCGCGGCCCGGACGTGTTTCCGTTCACCGGCCGCAAGGACAGCGCCGAGGGCACGCTGTCGGTGACGGATGCGCTGCGCTCGTTCTCGATCCGCTCCATGGTGGCGACCAAGCAGACGCCGGCCAGCGAGCAGTTGCTGGACTCGATCGTGCAGCATCACACGTCGAAGTTCATCAACACCCGTTTCATTTTCTGAACTGGGCGACCGTTGCGGCAGGCAGGTCGGGAGAACCCAAACATGACCATCAAGCAGCAATGTCGGGCGAAGATCGTGGCGACGTTGGGTCCGGCGAGCTCGACGGCGGCGGTGATCCGGTCGCTGGTCGATGCCGGGGCGGACGTGTTCCGGTTGAACTTCAGCCATGGC
>JBDHTW010000130.1:0-9920 GCA_039808865.1 Geminicoccaceae bacterium | reverse complement strand
CGTGGCGTCGCAGCGGGCGGCGCTCGAGCAGGAGCTGGCGACGACCCGCGAGGAGCTGCAGCGGCTGCAGGCGGCTGCCGCCGCGCCGGCGCCCGCAGCCGGCCCCGCCGAGGCCGCCGTGGTGCCGGACGCAGCCGGGAGTGCGCCGGCGCCGCCCGCAGCCACGCCCGAGCCGGCGCCGCCCGCTGTCGTGGCCGAGGCGGCCAAGCCGAAGCCGGCGCCGCCGAAGCCGCAGACGCTGACCATCACCTTCGACGTCAACAGCAGCTACTTCCCGGCCAGCCTGAACGGACGCCTGCGCCAGCTTGCGACCGGTCTCGAGCAGGGGCAGCCTTATGCCGTCGAGCTCACCGGCAGCGTCGGCACCGACCCGGTCACCAACGGCGGCGCGGGCGAGGCTGCGGCGTACAATCGCTGGATCGCGGAACGTCGCATGGATCGCGTCGCCGAATTCCTGCAGAACACCAGCGATGCCGATCTGACCATCAAGCGGAGCTTTGCGCGCAACGACTCCTCGCGCCGTGTCGTCGTCAAGATTCACCCGACACTGCCGTGAGTACCCGGCCGCCATCGGCCTGTATTCGGGCGAACGGGGATAGAGGCGACCGGCCCTTGCCTGACCACAGCCAACCCTAGCGCATCCGGAGGCCGGTAAAGCGGCGATGCAGCTCGATGTGAACGTCGTCTTGACCCTGGTCGTCGCGGTGGCGGTGCTGCTGGTCGGCCGGGTCGTCGTCCGCCGGGTGCCTTTCCTCAACCGCTACAGCATCCCGGACCCGGTCGTCGGCGGGCTGATCGCGGCGGTCCTGATCACCGCGCTGCGCTTTGCTGCCGACGTGCGGATCACCTTCGACATGTCGCTGCAGAGCACGCTGCTGCTGGCGTTCTTCTCGACCATCGGGCTCAGCGCCGACATCCGGATGCTGCTCAAGGGCGGCCGGCCACTGCTCGTGCTGCTCGTGCTGGTCACCGTGTTCCTCGCGCTGCAGAACGCGCTCGGGATCGCCACCGCGATCGGCCTGGACATGAGCCCGCTGCTCGGCCTGCTCGCCGGAACGGTGACCCTGTCCGGCGGGCACGGTACCGGCGCCGCCTACGCCAAGCTGTTCGGCGAGGTGAACAATCTTCAGGGCGCCATGGAAGTGGCGATGGCCTGTGCCACGTTCGGGCTGGTCATCGGTGGCATCATCGGTGGGCCGGTCGCCGAGCGCCTGATCAGGAAGCACGGCCTGCGCGGCACCGCCGGCGTGGTCGAGCAGCTGGCACCGGGCGAGCTCGGCCCGGAGGAACGCAGGCCGCTCAGCCCGGAATCGTTCTTCGAGACCTTGGCGCTGATCCTGCTGTGCGTCGGCGTCGGCAGTCTCGTCGCCGGTTGGGTGCAGATTCCCTGGTTCACGCTGCCGACCTTCGTCTGGTGCCTGCTGGTCGGGATCGTCGTCTGCAACACGTTCACGGTGACCAGGAGCTACCAGATCGATGCCTCGACGCTGGAGCTGCTCGGCACCGTCTGCCTGTCGTTGTTCCTCGCCATGGCGCTGATGGCGCTCAAGCTGTGGGAGCTGGTCGGGCTGGCCTTGCCGGTGCTGGTGATCCTCGCGGCCCAGACCGTGCTGATGATCCTCTTCGCGACCTACGTCACCTTCCCGGTCATGGGCCGGAACTACGATGCCGCGGTGATCGCCGCCGGCCATTGCGGCTTCGGCCTTGGGGCCACGCCCACCGCCATCGCCAACATGCAGGCCGTGGCGGGCCGGCACGGCCACTCGCCGCTGGCTTTCCTTCTGGTCCCGATCATTGGCGCGTTCCTGATCGACATCACCAACGCGCTGGTGATCCAGGCTTATCTCGCTCTGCCGCAGTTCGGCTTTTGAGGAACTGCACCATGACCATGCTCCGCCGGTTGGCCGCCGCTCTGGTCCTCCTGCTCGGTCTGGGTCTGGCCGGGTGCGGCGAGGCGCCGGACGGCGATGCCGCACGCCAGGTGCTGCAGCAGCGGCTGACGGAGGCGCTGGGCCCGTCGGCGGCCGAGATCGTGAGCTTCCGCCGCCTCGGCAGCGGACCGCTGCCGACGGACGGCGACGGCCGGGCGCGCCGCATCGTCTACTACAATGCGGTGCTGAAGCTCGCTCAGGACGTCGATTTCACCACGTGGAACGGTCTCAACGTCGTCGCGTTCGCGACGCTGCTCGGTGCCACCGAGCGCGGCATTGCCGGCATCAGGCAGGACGGCAACCATCGAGACGACGAACTGCGCGTGCACGGCAGTGCCACGTTCGTCGACGATGGCGGCGCATGGCGGGCGGTGCCATGGGTGGCGCCTCCCGTGGGCGAGGCGTCGCCGGCCAACAATACCGGGCCGCCCAGCGAGGCCAAGCGGCTGCTCGACTCGGTTCAGGCCCTGCTCGCCAGCGGCGCTGGCGCGCGCACGCAGCGGCAGGCGATCGTCGCCGAGGAGCTTGGCCCCGCCTACGAGCGGATGCGCCTGCGGCTCGACCGGCTCAACCAAGCGCTGGTCGTGGCCGGCGGCCAACCCGAGGGTGCGTACAACCAGATCGCGGCCCTCCTCGCCGCCCGGCTCGAGGCATCCGGGCTGGCGGCAAGTGCCGTGGCGACGGCCGGCAGCGTCGACAACGCCCGTATGCTGCAGCAGCAGCTCACGGGCGTCGCCCTGCTGCAGAACGATATCGCGGCACTGGCCGCCAAGGGCGAGGGACCTTTCGCCGTGGACGGCGCCATGCCGGAGCTGAGGGCGCTGGGCAGCCTGTTCCCCGAGGCGATCCAGATCGTGACCGCGGCGGATTCGCCGATCACCTCGGTCGCCGATCTCAAGGGTCGCCGGATCGAGATCGCCCAGCCGGGCTCGGGTGCCCGGGCCAACGCCGAGGCGGTGCTGGCTGCCGCCGGTCTGGCCCCGACCGATCTGGCCGCGGTCGGCGAAGCGGGCTTGGCCGAAGGCTTGCGGATGCTGGCGGCCGGCGAGACCGATGCCGTGTTCACGACCATGGTGGCGCCGGCGTCCAGCCTGCAGCAGGCGTTCACGGCGGACGCGGCGAAGCTCGTTGCGCTCGGGCCCGAGGTGCGCGCGGCCCTCATGGCCGCCCATCCCGATCTGGTGCCGGTGACGCTGCCGGCCAATACCTACCCCGGCCAGACGGAAGCCGTGGACACGTTGGCGGTGACGGCGCTGCTGGTCGGCACCGCCGCCCTGCCCGATGCGACGGTCGAGGCCGTGCTGGCCCAGATCTACGGTGGCATCGACTTCGTCGCGGCCGGCAGCACGGCAGGCTCGTTCATTTCCAAGGCGACTGCCCGGCAGGGGCTGACCCTGCCGCTTCATCCGGCGGCGGAGCGCATCCTGCCGCCTCCAGCCATGTCACCGTAGAGGACGCGCCGGTGGACGACACGGTATCCGCACGCAAGGCCGAGGTCGCTGCCGCGGCGGTGGCGCAGGGGCTGCTGGATACCGAGCGGCTGCTGGCCGGCTTCGTCGACCTGGCTGGGGTGGGCGAGCAGGTCGCGGCGCTGCACGCAGCGTTCCCGGCCCATTTCATGCACGCCTTCGCCGCCAAGGCTGGCTGTCTTGAAGGCATCCTGCGCCTGGTGCGTGCGCACGGAATGGCTTGCGAGGTCGCCAGCCCGGGCGAGATGGCGCAGGCCCTGGCCGCGGGCTTCGCGCCGGCACGGATCGTGTTCGATTCGCCGGCCAAGACCTGGACCGAGATCCGGGCGGGCCTGGGTCAGGGCATGATCGTCAACCTCGACAACTGGCAGGAGCTCGACCGGGTCGATGTGGTGATGCGCGAGCTGTCCGGCTCGCGATCCACCGTCGGCATCCGCATCAACCCCCAGGTCGGCGTCGGCGCCATCGCCGCGATGAGCACGGCCACCCGCACGTCCAAGTTCGGCATCGCGCTCGAGGACGACGGCAACCGTGCCCGCCTGCTCGAGGCGTACCGGCAGCGGCGCTGGCTGACCTGCGTGCACGTGCATGTCGGCTCGCAGGGCTGCCCGCTCGAGCTGATCGGTCACGGCGTCGGCAAAGCCGTGGCCCTGGCCCAGCAGATCAACGCCGAGTTGGGCCGGCCGCAGGTGCGCACGATCGACATCGGTGGCGGCCTGCCGGTCAATTTCGCGAGCGACGTGGCCAGCCCGACCTTCGCCGAGTACGCGGCGATGTTGCGCGAGCTGGTTCCGGCATTGTTCACCGGCGAGTTCGCGGTCATCACCGAGTTCGGCCGTTCGATCATGGCGAAGAACGGCTTCGTCATCGCCAGGGTCGAGTACACCAAGTCCACCGGCGGCCGGCGGATCGCGCTGACCCATGCCGGCGCGCAGGTGGCGACGCGCACCGTGTTCATGCCCGAGCTGTGGCCGATCCGGGTCAGTGCCCTCGATCCCATGGGCCGGCCGAAGACCGGTGCCAGGGTCGAGCAGGACGTGGCCGGGCCGTGCTGCTTCGCCGGCGACATCATCGCCAGCAGCCGCTCGCTGCCGCTGCTGGCCCCTGACGACTGGGTCATGCTGCACGACACCGGCGCCTACTATTTCTCGACACCGTTCGTGTACAACAGCCTGCCGCGGGTTGCGGTCCACGGCTTTCGGGTCGATGGTGGGGCCGTGCGCTTCGAGCTGCTGCGGGCGGAGGAGAGCTTGGCCGAGCTGCTGGCGGCGACGGGGCTGCCGGCCGGTGCGCCATCGCTCTGAGCGGCCTGGCCATGCCGTCGTGAGTGCGCCGCATCCCCGGACGTGGCTCGAGGTACGGCCGGAGGGCCTGTTCTGCCGCCCGGGCGGCTTCTATGTCGATCCGTTGCGGCCGGTGGCGATGGCGGTGATCAGCCATGCCCATGCCGACCATGCCCGGCCCGGTCACGGCGCGGTCGCGGCGACGGCGGAGACGCTGGCCATCATGCGCGCCCGGCTGGGCGATGGCGCAGGGCGGTCGGTGCAGGCCCTGGCCTATGGCGAGGCCGTGCGCCTGGGCGCGGTCTCGCTGTGGCTGGCGCCGGCGGGCCATGTGCTGGGCTCGGCCCAGGTGGTCATGGAATATGCCGGCAGCCGCTTGGTCTATTCGGGGGACTACAAGCGTCGGCCGGATCCGACCTGCGCCGCTTTCGTGCCGGTGTCGTGCGACGTGTTCATCACCGAGGCCACGTTCGGGCTGCCGGTGTTCCGCCATCCCGAGCCCGCGGTCGAGATCGGCCGCCTGCTGCACTCGGTCGCGATGTTCCCCGAGCGCTGCCACGTGATCGGCGCCTATGCGCTGGGCAAGGCGCAGCGACTGATCGCGCTCCTGCGTGCCGCCGGCTGGGAGCGGCCGATCTGGCTGCACGGCGCCCTGCAGAGCCTGTGCGATCTCTACATCCGGCACGGCGTCGATCTCGGCGAGCTGCGTCCGGCCACCGCGGGCGAGAAGGGGCGGGCCCGCCAGGAACTGGCCGGTCAGATCGTCCTCGCCCCGCCGAGCGCCATCGCCGACCGCTGGGCGCGCCGTCTGCCCGATCCCGTGGTCTGCATGGCCTCGGGCTGGATGCGGGTCAGGCAGCGGGCACGGCAGCGTGGCGTCGAGCTGCCGCTGGTGATCTCCGACCATGCCGACTGGGACGAGCTGCTGGCGACGATCGACGAGGTCGGGGCGCCGGAGATCTGGATCACCCATGGGCGCGAGGAGGCGCTGGCGCACGCGGCGGGGCTGCGAGGGGTCAGGGCGCGGGCATTGACGCTGCTGGGGTACGAGGAAGAGGCGAACTGACCCCGGCGTCGGACCCGTCGCCGCTCCTCGAGAAGTTTGGATCGCGCGGCCGAGCCAGGTCACGACCAGCAAATTCAGTCACTCGACAGGTGTCAGGCCCACGGATGGATTCATACGACAAAGATAAATGATATTTTTCAAAATAATTATTTCAATCTTTGCTTGATTTTATTATTTGTATCTGTAGATTCAGATGTTTGATCATTGTCATTCTAGGGGTAATAAGTTGGAGGTATTGTTATGCAGGGAATTGGAAGGTGGCTGTCCGTCGCCATGGTGTCTCCAATCATGGCCGTCATCCTCGCGGTGCTGGCCTCCTCTGCCGCCAACGCGTTCACCATTCAGGAGTTCGTCGCGGTCCAACAGAAGGGCGCCTGCACCGGCGCAGCAGCGCCACCGTGCCCGGCGGACCAGCTCTTCGTACCGCCGGTGCCGAACTATAACGGTTGGAGCGGTCTGCAGGACGGCAGCCGAGGCTGCACGTTCCAAAATGGCGACGTGTGCCGGTTCGCGCTCGTCGATTACGCCGGCATCGCCGACCAGTATCTGCGACGGCACGGCTCGCGCGGTCTCGGCACATGGTTCGAAGGCACGGTGCGGGAGCGACCCCTCGACGCGCATCGGCTCGAGGTCGCGGTCACGCTGATCACCCACCGGGCGCTGATCTGGATCAGCAAGCTGACGTCCTACGACGTTTTCACCGGTCATCACTCGATCTTCCTGACGTCGCCTTTGCTGTTCGGTGCTCGCCCCGCGGACGTGCTGCGCGGCCGGCGCGCCGCCTTGGCCGAATCGGTGTTCGAGGTGCGCTACGTCGCCCGGCGCGGCGCGCCCATTCCGAACCTGATCACGCTGCTCCAGTCGACACCCAGCGCCGCCACGTTCGTGCGCTATCGAGCCTGGAGCATCGGGCCGCTCGGCCCCGCCTTCACGCATCCGGCGAACGGTGTCGGGAAGGCATCGATCGCCCAGCTCGCACCCGACGGCCGCGACTTCGTCACCCAGAAGATCGCGCTGAAGACGCTCTGCGTCAGCGCCACGTATGGCCCAGCTACCTGCCGGTAGCGTGCTGCCCGGCATGGAAGCCGCGGGTTCCAGCGGCGTTGGTTCGCTCCGCCATCGTCTACCGGCCATCCGACGTCGCAGGCTCACCTTCGTGCACCCGGCTGCGCCCGTTGCCGGCCTTGTCGCCGGGCCACAGGCGCGACCGGGATCGCGCCATGCCCCTTGTTTCCGCCGACCGCTACGCCCACAACCGCGCCCAGCTTCCTAAACTGCTCGCGTCACGGGATCTCGATGGGCTTCAATTGCGGTATCGTCGGCCTGCCCAACGTCGGCAAGTCGACCCTGTTCAACGCCATCACCAACACCAGTTCGGCTGCAGCCGCGAACTACCCGTTCTGCACGATCGAGCCGAACATCGGCCGGGTGCCGGTGCCGGACCCGCGGCTCGATACGCTCGCGCGGCTCGCCAAGTCGGCGAAGACCGTGCCGACCCAGCTCGAGATCAAGGACATCGCCGGGCTCGTCCGTGGCGCCTCGAAAGGTGAGGGCCTGGGCAACAAGTTCCTCGGCGCCATCCGCGAGGTCGACGCGGTGCTCGAGGTGCTGCGCTGCTTCGAGGACGGCGACATCACCCATGTCGAGGGCAGCGTCGACCCGCTGCGCGACGCCGAGCTGGTCGAGACCGAGCTGCTCCTGGCCGATCTCGAGAGCCTGGAGCGGCAGAAGGACGGGCTGGTCAAGCGCGCCCGCGGCCAGGACAAGGAGGCCAAGGCCCGGCTGGAGCTGCTGGAGCGTATCCTGCCGGCGATGGAGCAGGGCCGGCAGGCGCGCACGCTCGACCTGTCCGCCGACGACCGGCTGCTGCTGCGCGACTTCAACCTGCTGTCGGCCAAGCCCGTGCTCTACGTCTGCAACGTCGACGAGGGCTCGGCCGCGTCCGGCAACGCCCTCACCGCGCGTGTGGCGGCGATGGCCGAGGCGCAGGGCGCGCGGCACGTCGTGATCTGCGCCGCGATCGAGGCCGAGCTGTCGGCGCTGGCCGAGGAGGAGAAGGCCGAGTATCTGGCCAGCATGGGGCTCGCCGAGCCGGGACTGAACCGGGTCATCCGCGCCGGCCACGAGCTGCTCGGCCTGCTGACCTACTTCACCGTCGGCCCGAAGGAAGCCCGCGCCTGGACCGTGCATCGCGGGGCGACGGCACCGCAGGCTGCCGGGGTGATCCATACCGATTTCGAGAAGGGCTTCATCTGCGCCGAGGTGATCGCCTACGACGATTTCGTCCGCTTGGGCGGCGAGCAGGCGGCCAAGGAGCAGGGCCGGATGCGGCTCGAAGGCCGCCCCTACGTGATCCAGGACGGCGACGTCGTCCACTTCCGCTTCAACGTCTGACGTGCGCCGGCTTCCCGCCGCAGCCTGGGCCGACCGCGGCGTGGACCAGACCGCTGCCCTGCTGCGCCGGCTGGGCGTGCTGCTCGGCCTGACCCGCGCCCGGCTGCCGCTGGCGGTGGCGCTGACGCTGGCATTCGGCCTGATGCTCGTGACGGCGCTGGCCAGCGTGCTGGGCCTCGCGTTCTATGCCGGGGCCGCCAACACCCGCCAGCTGCTCACCGATCGGACCAACCTCCTGCTCGACACGCTCGACGACCGGGTCGAGATCCTGCTCAAGCCGGTCGAGGAACAGCTCAAGGTCGTGGCGGCCGAGATCGCCGACGCCGACCTCAACCCGACCGAGGCGCACGCGCGCCAGCGCACGCTGCGCGGCATCCTGGCGACGTCGCCGCAGGTGGTCGGCATCGTGTTCGTGACACCGGAGCTGCAGGCCTTTCGGTACCTGCGTGACCTTGGGCCCGAACCGATGGAGGACTGGTCGGGGAGCGCCAGCGTGCGCGACATCCTCGAACGGGCCGATCCCGCGCAAGGTGTTGCCTGGGGCCCGCCGGCCTGGAGCGACGAGCTCAGGCAGACGGTGATCAACGCGCACCTACCCGTCTATCGGGCCGGCAAGCTGCTCGGTGTCGAGTTCGCCGCGGTCACGCTGGAGACGATGGTGCGGCACGTCGACGAGGTTTCCGCCGCGGTCGGCCAGCCGGTGTTCGTGCTGCAGGGGCACAACTATGCCGTCGCGGTGCCGGGGCTCGACACCGGTGTCGTCGGCCCGGGACATCCGCTGCCCTTGCTCGCTGAGACCGGCAATCCCGTGCTGGCCTCGATGTGGGCCGAGGCGCGGACCTCGGACGACGTGCTGAGCGAGACGCTGCGCGGCACCGTGCGCCGGGTGCGCGCGGCAGGGCAGGACTGGGTGATCTTCTACCGCGAGGTGCCGGGCTTCGGCGACCAGACCTGGGTCGTCGGCACCTACCTGCCGTCCAGCGTCGCCGGTGCCGAGCTGCGCCGCTTGTGGTGGGCGCTGCTGCTGAGCGGTGGCTGCCTCGTCCTGGCAATCGGGGCGACGTTCTGGCTCGGGCGGCACATGGCCCGTCCGGTCGAGCGTCTGGCCGACGCGGCCCGGCGGATCCAGGCTTTGGATCTGGACCGGGCGGTGCCTTTGCCGCGCAGCCACATTGCCGAGCTGGACCGTGCCGCCCGGGCGTTCGACGCGATGCGCAACGGCCTGGCCTGGTTCGAGACCTACGTGCCGCGCCGTCTGGTCCGGCAGCTCATGGAAAATCCTTCGCCGGATGCGGTGGCCTCGCGCCAGCTCGAGGTCACCGTGCTGTTCACCGACATCGTCGGCTTCTCGCGGCTCGCCGAACAGCTGGACGCGGCCGCCGCGGCCAGGCTGCTCAACCAGCATTTCGCGCTCCTGGCCGGCTGCGTGGCCGAGACCGACGGCACGGTCGACAAGTTCCTCGGCGACGGCATGATGGCGTTCTGGGGCGCGCCCCTGCCGCAGCCCGACCATGCCTTGCGTGCGGTCCGGGCGGCGCTGCTGATCCGCGACCGGCTGTGCGTGATCGACGGCTTCCCGCCGCTGCGGCTGCGGATCGGCATCCACACCGGCACGGCCCTGGTCGGCAACATCGGCAGCCCGGACCGGCTCAACTACACCCTCGTCGGCGACACGGTGAACGTCACCCAGCGCCTGGAGCAGCTCGGCAAGGAGGTCGCCCCGGCTGACACGATCGTGATCGTCGCCAGCGGCGAGACCGCGGCGCATGCGACCGGG
>JBDHTW010000129.1:0-9979 GCA_039808865.1 Geminicoccaceae bacterium | reverse complement strand
GTCTCGCCACCCCGCCGCCTCGAGCCGCTTCCGCTGCCCTCCGCCCCTCCCTCGAAGGCAGCCAAAACGGCCCCGAGCCCCAGGCTCGGGGCCAATGCGGCCCAAAAAACACCAGCATAGAGCTCGGCTCGGCGGCAGGCTGCCGTGGCGCTCGGCTTAATTAAGGCCGGCGCTCCAGGCTCACCGACTGCAGGGTGCCGGCATCGGGGCCGGTCATGACGACGAAGCGGCCCGGATCGGTCTTGAGACCGTTGTCGGTATGCCAGTAGGCGAGGTCGGCGTCGGAGAGCTCGATGTCGGCGGTGCCGGTCGCACCGGGCGCGAGTTCCACCGACTGGAAGCCACGAAATTCCAGCACCGGCCGTGAGATTTCCGCAACCGGCTGGCGCACGTAGAGCTCGACCAGGGCCGTGCCGCGCCGCTGCCCGGTGTTGGTGACGTCGACCGACACCGTCACCTTTTCACCGGGGCCCATGCTGTCGCGGTCGAGACGCGGTGGCGCGAAGGCGAAGCTCGTGTAGCTCAGGCCGAAGCCGAACGGGAACAGCGGTCCCGCCGACTGGTCCAGGTAGCCGGTGGTGTAGGGCTTGGACGGCTCGGTTGCCGGTCGTCCGGTCGGCAGGTGGTCGTGGTAGAGCGGGATCTGCCCGACCGAGCGCGGCCAGGTGACCGGCAGCCGGCCGCGCGGCTCGTTCTCGCCGAACAAGGTCCGCGCGATGGCGGCCCCGCCCATGGTGCCGGGGAACCATGCCAGCAGCAGAGCGTCGGCCTGATGCTCCAGCGGCGTCAGCACCAGCGGCCGGCCATGGAACAGCACCACGGCGGTCGGCTTGCCGAGCGCCAGCACCGCCTGGGCCAGATCGAGCTGATCGGCGGGCAGGCTCGGATCGGCGCGACTGGCGGCCTCGCCGCTCTGCACCGCTTTCTCGCCGAGGGCCAGCACGACGACGTCCGCGGCCTTGGCGGCCGCGACGGCGTCGGCGATGGCTGCCACCGATGCCACGTCCGTGGCCCCGGCCGGAACGACGCTGATCGCGGCCTGCGGCAGGATCGCGCGGATGCCGTCCGCCAAGGTGACCGCGTCGGCCGGCACGCCGTCGGCGGACCAGGGTCCCATCATGTCGGCCCGGGCGTCGGCGCGTGGCCCGAGCACGGCGATGCGGTGGACGTCGCGCGAGAACGGCAGGGTTTCCCGGTCGTTCTTGACCAGCACCAGCGACTTCTCGGCCAACGCCAGGGCTGCCGCACGATGCTCGGGCGCCAGCAGGGTCGCCGCCTCGCGTCGCGGGTCCATGCGGGCGTAGGGGTCGCGGAACAGCCCGAGTGCCGCCTTCAGCGCCAGAACACGCCGGACGCTCGCATCCAGCGCCGCCACGGGCACCTGCCCGTCACGCACGAGCCTCGGCAGGTTGCGCCGGAAGGCCCCGCTCTGCATGTCGATGTCGGTGCCGGCGAGCAGCGCGCGCTGCGCCGCCGCGGCACCATCGTCGACGATGCCGTGCACCACCAGCTCGTCGATCGCGCCGAAATCGCTGACCACGATGCCGGGAAAGCCCCACTCGTGGCGGAGCACACCGTTGAGCAGCGTGCCGTTGGCGACGCCCGGCACGCCTTCGTAGGTGTTGAACGCGGCCATGAAGCAGGCGACGCCGCTCCGGGCGGCGGCCCGGAAGGGCGGCAGGTAGAGCTCGCGCATCACCCGCTCGGACAGCTCGACCGCCGAGTAGTCGCGGCCGCCTTCGACGGCGCTGTTGGCCCCGAGATGCTTGGCGCAGGCCGCCACCGCATCGTTGGCATCCAGCCGCTCGCCTTGAAAGCCGGCGATGCGGGCGGCACCGATCTTGGCCCCGAGCCACGCCGATTCGCCGCTGCCCTCGACGATGCGGCCCCAGCGTGGATCGCGGGCGACGTCGAGCATCGGCGCGAACACCCAGTTGATGCCCGACGCTGCCGCCTCGCGCGCAGCGATGCGCTCGGCCCCGCGGATCGCCACCAGATCGAAGCTCGCGGCTTGGCCGAGCGGCACCGGAAAGATCGTCCGGTAGCCATGCAGCACGTCGGCACCGAGCAGCAGCGGTATGCCGAGCCGGGTCCGCTCCACGGCTGCCTGCTGCAGCGAGCGCGTGTACTGCACCTCGCTGACATTGAAGACGCCGCCCACCTCGCCGCGGAGGATGGCGTTGCTGAGGTCGGCGGTGGCATAGGGGCCGGTGCTGGCATGATCGCTGGAGAGCAGCGTCAGCTGACCGACCTTCTCCTCGATGGTCATCGCCGCCAGCAGATCGTCGATCTTTCTCGACGACATGTCGTCGGCCCGGGCGCGGACAGCGGCGCCACATCCCAGCTGCAACGAAGCGGCAGCAAGAACCAAGCGGAGAACGACCGCGCACTTCGTTGCGTGCCGCATGCGGCCCCGAGGCCGCTGCGGCGCCAGATGGAAAATCGCCATACCGCTCCGTCGCTCAGAATCGCGGGCCGAATGAACCGCGCTAAGGATGGGGGGTCAAGTCGCGAGGATCGGTGATCTGGGCCACGAAGCGACGATCCGGCCGGTCGCTGCGGAAGCTGCCGAACATGATGTCGGGAGCGCTCAGATTATGTTGGGACGGCACGGTCCGCCCGAGCCAGAACTCGGCCACCGACGCGCCGGCGAAGTTCATGACCGGGGCCTGACGCCGCTCCCTCGCACCGGGAGCCGTCCAGGCGACGCGCGCGGCGTCGGCATTCGACTCGGTGATGTACATCGAGCGCAGGGCCGCGAAAGGCCGGTCGGCCGGCAGCTGGCCATCGAACGTCACGTCCAGGAGCACGCGCTGGCGATCGATGCTGTCCAGGTGGAGCACGGCCGAGCCACCTTGGGCGAACGAGAGGCGGAACGATCGTGTCGCGGGCTCGAAGGCGACCTCGCGCAAGGTGACATAGGGCCGGGTCCCGACCTCGACCGGGCCGATGAGGAAGGAGCTGCCATAGGCGTTCTCGCCCAGATGGTCCGGCGGCAGCGGCCGGGCGCGCCAGTAGCCGTCCTGCGGATAGAGGACGAGCACCTCCTCCAGCGTGCCCGCGCTGGTGATCCACAGCTGGACGAGGTCGAGACCTTCCTCGACCCGATCGCCGACCCGGAACGGCACGGGATTGGCCTGCCATGTCGTCGGATGGGTGTAACCGACGAGCTTGAGCTCGGGTGTGCTGTAGAAGGTGACCTGGCGCGGCTCCTGCGGGATGGCAGGGTCGTCCGACATGTCGCAGCTGGTCCAGTCCGGTGCGGTGCGGTCCGTCGCGACCTGCTCGATGTAATCCGGATGCTCGACCTCGATGCGGAAGCTGCGAAGGCGTGGCGACAGGAACGGCAGATACACGTTGTCGTCTTCAGCGCACCGCACGGGCTTGCTGAAGTTCTTCACGATGACCGATATCTTGCCAGTAGTTTCTTGGGAAGCGGCTTGAGCTACGAGAGACTTGGCCATGGCCATGCAAAACACCACCAGGAAGGCACTCAGCCGCATCGTTTCACTCCTGCATCCGCTTCGGCGTCGTCGACAGCTCAAGTCAAGCTCCAAATACAGGGCGAATACGTCGGATACCCTGCAGGCCGCACGCTTCATATCATTTCAATATGATGGAACAAGACGAGGTGGCGGGTGACCCTGCATCAGCAACGCGCATTATACATTATACAAACAAAAATGTGGGAATTTTTATTTGAAAAGCTGCTGAAATATTCACTTTTTTCAGTAATCCCAAGGATTCTTAAAGCGCGATTCGGTGTTATACAAGCGGCCGTCACCTGCGACATCTGGCCTCAGCTTCAAGGAATCGCACGGCTGGCGGGCGTTATTTGTCGGTTTGGTTTTGGTTTGCCGGCAACTCATCGCGTGACGAGAGAATTGCTCTCGGTGAACGGAATAAAACGTGATTCTCCTTGGCCCATGGCTCGACGCGGCTGCGGCCACGGCCGGATGGCGGACTCCATCGGGCAGCGGCTGTCCAGCAGACGTTGCTGCCGTTCGATCTCGTCCCATGGCTGGCGCTGCCATCGTGCCGCGGGCTGGATCGCGCTTGGCAGCGTTCGGCCGGAGGCGAGCCGTGCAGCCATATGGCTGGTCGTTCCCGTTGCCCGAGCAGATTTGGCTCTGTGCTCCACCGGATCACTTGCCCGGCATGAGCGCGATGGACTTCGCCGCTCCGGCGCAGCGCCGCAGCCCGTGAGCGTGTGACGATCGTCGCGACTGTTGCACCGCGGCTCGTCTTCTACGCATTACTGCCAGCGGCGCATGTATTTATCGATATGCATTTCAGCCTTATCATCGTCACGATGGAGGTGGCTGGCATGTGCCATCACGCGCCTGGATTGCGGCGGTGAACCACCTCATCCTCGCGACGTCGAGCACGGTCCTTGGCCACGCCCGGACCGGGATCGTCAGGCGTTCTCGCAGGTGTGCAGCGTGAACGGGATCTCCACGGGGCCGGGCAGCGTGTCGATGTGGCCGACATGGTGCAGCAGGACCTCGACCGACCGCCTCGCCTGCAACTCGAAGGCCTGGTCCATGGTCAGGGTCATCACGCCGTCGCGCAGCAGGCCTCTGCTCTCGGCGGTGAGTTCGTGGCTGATGAAGACGATCCCACCGGGCTCGGCCATCTTGCGGATGGTGGCCGCCACCACGCCAAGGCAGCCGCCGGAGTTGTAGATCGCCGCGGTGTTTGGATGCTCCTTGAGCGCCTTGCGCAACAGCCGGCCGACCCGGTCGTCCTCGTCGCGCCCTTCCAGCACGGCCGCGATGCCGGCCGCGGGCGCTGCGCGCCCGAGGCCGGCCCGAAATCCTGCCAGCCGCTCCGCATGCGCGCGCAAGCCGAGGTCGCCGGTCAGGACCAGGACCGGCCCTGGGCGGCGGTGCAGGCGGGCAACGAGAAAGCCGGCGGTGCGCCCCGCTTTCGTATGGTCGATGCCGACATAGGCGATCCGGCCACTGCCCGGGATGTCGGTCACCATGCACACCACCGGCATGCCGGTGCCACTCGCCGCGGCGATCGCGTCGCGGATGTCGGCATGCTCTTCGGCGAAGACGACGAGCCCATCCGCGCGCACGGCGCGGATGCGCTCGGCGACACGCGCCGGTGCGGCATGGCCGAGAATGGTCTTCTGCACGACGACCGCACGGTCGAGCGTGGCCGCGAGGCTGGCGAAGCCATGGTTCAGGCGGGAAAGGAAGGATTCCTGCGGGCGGGCCAAGAGAACCTCGAAGCGGAGCATCCGGCGGTAGGGCAGCGGCAGGATGCGCTTCAGACCCAATTCGCGCGCGGCCTCGAGCACGCGTCGGGCGGTCGCCGGCGCGACCTGGCCACGCTCGTTGAGCACCCGACCGACCGTGGCGATGCCGACGCCGGCGCGCTCGGCAACGTCCCGCAGGCCCACCCTGCCCGCCGCTGCGTCATGGGTCGGCACCCTGCCCCGCCCGCTTCCCATCCGCTCACCCCTTCGCCGTGATCGAAATCGATCAAAAGCCCACGTGAGCCGGACCGGTCAATCGCCGTAAGGAAAGGCAGGCCACGGTGGCGGCGGCATGCGGGACAAACGGCGGCAACGTCGTGCGCCCGTGCCGGAACGGCCATCGCGCTGGGGAGGGAGATGATGGCAGCTCAGGTGGTTTCGCTCGATTACAGCTTGACCGGTGAACGGTCCAAGCAGGCCGTCGCCAATGGCCTCGCGCACATTTCGGGTGCGAAGTGGTACACTTCGCCGATCCCGCGCAAGCGCATGAAGGAGCTGATGGCACGGAGCGACGGCCCGGCGCTGCGCGACACGGCGCTCTGGTTCGGCCTGATCCTGATCTTCGGCGCCTTGGGCATCGTGACCTGGGGCACTTGGTGGGCGGTGCCGATCTTCGCCGTCTACGGCGTGCTCTACGGCGGCTCCTCGGACTCGCGCTGGCACGAATCCGGGCATGGCACCGCGTTCAAGACCCGCTGGATGGCCGACGCGCTCTACCAGGTCGCCTCGTTCATGGTGCTGCGCCGGCCGACCGTGTGGCGCTGGAGCCATTCGCGCCACCACACCGACACGATCATCGTCGGCCGCGACCCTGAGATCGTGGCCCCGCGCCCACCGGACTTCGTCGAGCTGGCGCTCAACGTCTTCAACCTCAAGGGCGGGGTGACGGAGCTGGCCGGCATGGTCCGCAACGCCTGCGGCCGGCTGGGCGAGGAGGAGGCCACCTTCATCCCGGAGATGGAGCGGCCCAAGGTGTTCCGCGAGGCGCGGATCTGGCTGGCGATCTACGCCGCCGTGATCGCCACGGCCGTGGCGGCGGGGAGCTGGCTGCCGCTGATGCTGGTGGGGCTGCCCTCGTTCTATGGCGCCTGGTTCCACCTGTTCACCGGCCTGACCCAGCATGTCGGCCTGGCCGAGGACGTGCTCGACCATCGGCTCAACTCGCGCACCGTGCTGATGAACCCGGTGCTGCGCTTCCTCTACTGGAACATGAACTTCCACGTCGAGCACCACATGTTCCCGATGGTTCCCTACCATGCGCTGCCCAGGCTGCACGCCGAAATGAAGGACGAGCTGCCGTACATCTACCCGAGCGTGTGGTCGGCCTATCGCGAGATCATCCCGACGCTCTGGCGGCAGCGCAAGGAGCCCACCTATTTCATCCGCCGCGAGCTGCCGGCCGCCATGGCCGCGCGTGAGGCGGCACGACTCGACGCCAAGGCCGCCTGAGCGCGGCGGATCAGGGAGAAGGACGATGTGGATAGAGGTATGCGACGCGGATGCGATCGAGGCCGAGGACGTGATCCGCTTCGATCATGCGGGCCGGACCTTCGCGATCTACCGGTCGCCCGAGGACGCTTATTTCGCGACCGACGGGCTGTGCACGCACGAGCACGTGCATCTCGCCGACGGGCTGGTGATGGAGCACGTCATCGAATGCCCCAAGCACAATGGCCGGTTCGACTACCGGACCGGCGAGGCCAAGGGCGCACCGGTATGCGTCGATCTCAAGACCTACAAGGTCAAGGTCGAGGCCGGCAAGGTGCTGCTCGACGTCGGCGCCTGACGCGGCCGACCTCTCCAACAAGCATGCCACCCGGGCAGCCGTGGTGCCGCGACGAGGGACGCTGAGCGATGTCGGATGCGATGGTCATCATCGGCGCAGGCCAGGCCGGAGGCCGGGCCGCGCTGACCCTGCGCGGGCAGGGCTTCGCCGGACCCGTGCTGCTCGTCGGTGCGGAAGCCGACGCACCCTACGAGCGCCCGCCCCTGTCCAAGGGCTTTCTCACCGGACAGCAGGCCGTGGCCGACTTCACCTTCGCCACGGCTGCGGCGCTGGAGGCGGCCGGCATCGCGTTCCGGCCCGGCTGCAAGGTCGAGGCGATCGACCGGGAAAGTCGCACGGTCCGGCTCGGCTCCGGCGAGCAGCTGGGCTACGACCGGCTGCTGCTCGCCACCGGCCGGCGGGTCCGGCGCCTGCCCGTGCCGGCCGCGGTGGCGGACCGCGTGCTGTACCTGCGCGATCTCACCGACGCCCGTGCGCTGCAGACGGAACTCGCCCGGCAGCCGCGCCTGGCGATCGTCGGCGGCGGGTTCATCGGCCTCGAGGTGGCGGCAAGCGCGGTGGCGCTGGGCTGCCGGCCGACCGTGCTCGAGCTGGCGCCGCAGCTGATGGGACGTGCGGTCCCGGCGACCCTCGCGGCCATCGTGCAGGCGCGGCACGAGGCGGCGGGGGTGACGGTCCGGCTCGGCGTCGGGCTCGAGCGCCTGGAGCCGGCCACCGACGGCATCGCCCTGCGCCTGAGCGACGGCAGCAGCCTCACCGCCGATCTCGTGCTCGTGGGTATCGGGGCGGCACCGCGCAGCGAGCTCGCCGAGGCCGCGGGCCTGACGGTCGATGGCGGGATCGTCGTCGATGCGACGCTCCGAACGTCCGACCCGCGGATCTTCGCCGCCGGTGACGTCTGCGCTTGCCCGGGCACGCGGGGTGCCGGCCTGCTGCGGCTGGAATCGTGGCAGAACGCGGACGCGCAGGGCGCTCTGGCCGCGCGCAACATGCTCGGGGCCGAGTTGCCCTACACCGAGCTGCCCTGGTTCTGGTCCGACCAGTACGAGCTGACCCTGCAGCTCGCCGGCCATCCCGAGCTGGCGCGCCAAGTGATCTGCCGCGAGGTCGGTGCCGATGGACGGCTGCTGTTCCATCTGGCCGATGACGGGCGTCTGCTCGGCGTGAGCGGCGTCGGGCCGGCCGCGTTCGCGCGCGAGTTCAAGCTGGCACGGCTGCTGCTCGAACGCGATGCGGTCCTGCAGCCTGAGAGCCTCGCTGACCCTGCCACCAAGCTCAAGTCGCTGCTGCGCTAGCGGATCGTCCCACCATGCATCCAGGCCCTGACCTCGTGCCCCAGCTCCACATCCTGCAGTCGATCTGGGGCATGGAGCGGCGCCACACCGACCGGGTCGAGTGGTCGATGCCCGAGCGCTTCCGGATGATCCATGCGGCCGGCTTCGACGGCATCTGCCATCATTTCCACACCGCCGCGGAGGTGGCGGTGTGGATCGACGCGGCGCTCGACCACGGTTTCACGATCGAAGGCCAGTGCTTCCCGCGCACCGTCGACGAGCTCAAGCCGGCGCTGGAGCTGGCCAGCAAATACCGCATCCACCATCTCACCGTCCAAGCCGACGTCCGCCCCTATACCGTCGAGGCCTGCATCCCGATCCTGGAGGGCTGGCGGCGGCTGGCGCAGGAAGCAGGCGTTCCGCTCTACATCGAGACGCATCGCGGGCGGATGACGACCGACCTCCTGCTGACGCACCATCTTCTCGACCGGATTCCCGACCTCGAGCTGTTGGTCGACCTGTCACACTATGTCGTCGGCCAGGAGATCGAGCTGCCGGTGACCGCGGCGAACGACGCGCTGCTGCGGCGGATCATCGAGCGGGCGCACGGCTTTCATGGCCGGGTGGCCAGCTGCGAGCAGGTCCAGCTCGAGCTCGGCTTTCCCTGCCATCGACCCTGGGTCGACCAGTTCATGGCATGGTGGACGCACGGCCTGCGCCACTGGCTCGAGCGGTCGGCGCCCGGCGACATCCTCACCTTCACCTGCGAGCTCGGCCCGAAGCCCTATGCGATCTCGGGCCCCGACGGCAACGACCAGTCCGACCGCTGGCAGGAAGCGAAGCTGCTCAAGGCCGAGCTCGCACGATTGTGGGCCAGCCTCGTCCGGCAGCATCATCCCGGCACCGCGGCGAACGGGTTGCGGACCGTCACGCCCGCGATGGTCTGACCGTCCTGCAGATCCTCCGAATGGAGGATGCTGCAGCCGGCCAGGCTCGCCGATGCCAGGATCAGGCCGGCGTAGATCGAGAAGCCGTAGCGCACGGCGATCGCCATGCCGAGATCATGGGTCGCTTCCGAGATCGGCTGCACCGCGCGCACCATGCGGATGGTGGTCAGGATCCCGCTGATCTCCGACCACGACAGACCGAGCTTGCGCCTGGCGACGGCGGCAAACCCGTTCAGCACCTGCACACTGATCGTTCCACCAGCGCCGACCACGGCTTCCGCCCGATCGGCCTTCGTGCTGTCCGTGGCGAGGAGGTAGAGCAGGACGTTGGTGTCGAGGAACCGCTCAGGGGCCTTCATTCGCCTCCAAGCGGTCGAACCTGAAGCCGGCAGGCAGCCGGCCACGATATTTCCTCAGCCGCTGCAGCAGCTCGGGGGGCGTGGGTGCGCGCTGGATTTCGAACCGGCGCTCACCCGCCACCTGGCTCTCGATCCGATCATCCTGCTCGAGGTCCAGCGCCACCACAACCGCTCCCTCCCGACCGCGCTGGCGGCTCAGCTCGCCGCCTTGGGCAGCTTGCGGCCGACCACCATGCGTCGTGCCGGCTTCTTCGCCACCGGCGCCGGCTCGGGTTCGGGCAGCGGCGCTGGCTCCACGGGCTTGCGGCCGAGACCATGGCTCCTGGCCAGCGTCGACCGCTGCGCCG
>JBDHTW010000128.1:0-10721 GCA_039808865.1 Geminicoccaceae bacterium | reverse complement strand
CATGCGTGCGGCCCGACGGCTGCCCCATCGATCGTCGCCATCACCCGTCGTTCCAAGTCATGACCCGGTCCGTTCCACCGGGAAGCCTAGCACGGCACGCGCGCGCGGGAAGCCTTGCAGTCGGCGCACCCTCCCACTGCCGGGTGCGGGCGCGGTGATTGCCCGATTGCCTCTCAGCCGGCGGAACCGGCCGGCTGCACGACCGATGGCCCGGGCTCGAGCTCGCCCAGCTTGCGTACCGCCAGCCCGAGTGCGCCGACGACGAAGTCGGCGCGGGTCGTGGTCATGGCCGTCTCGGCCTCACCCGCTGGCAGGCCCCACAAGCCTAGCCCGATAACGGTGTCCGGTGCCAAGCGGAGGCGCAACCGCCCGACCACGCGGCGCGCCTGGCGCAGCGCCGTGGCATCGAGGTAGGAGACGCAAACGGCATCGAAGCCGCCAATCGTGCCCGGCGCGCGCAGCAGGCTGCCGACCTCGCCGACCTCGGCGGCGATGCCACCGCGACGCAGCAGGTGGGCGAGCATCGTCGCCGCCGCGACGTCGGGCGCACCCCGTGCGCCGAGGCAGAGCACCCGTGCCGATTCCATCCGTGGCGGCTGGGGCGCGACCTTGGCGGTCTCGTCGGCGGCCTCGACCAGATCGTCGACGATCTCCTGGACCCAACCGGCAATCTCGCGTGCCCGCGCCGGCGGCAGCGCGCCCCGCTGCCGATCCTGCTCCGCGAACACCAGCGCCGGCAGGATGATGCCGTTGAAGACGTCCGCGAGCGGCTGCTCGTCGAGCGCATCGTCGGCGAGTTCCTCGGCATCGTGCGGATCGCTGGCAAGCAATCTCTGATAGAAC
The DNA here is from genome assembly GCA_039808865.1 of Geminicoccaceae bacterium. Taxonomy (GTDB): domain Bacteria; phylum Pseudomonadota; class Alphaproteobacteria; order Geminicoccales; family Geminicoccaceae; genus Benzoatithermus. The sequence goes on along the minus strand of JBDHTW010000128.1, from coordinate 9,878 downwards.
TTGACCTCCGGCGCCAGCACCGGCGTATCGCCGAGCAGCACCTCGAAGATCTGCAGCTGCGGCACGTGCCGGCCCAGCACGACGAGGCAGACCGTGAGCGGGGTCGCGAGCAGCAGGCCCACCGGTCCCCACAAGGTCGTCCAGAACACCGCCGCGACGATGATGGCGAGCGGCGACAGACCGGTGCTCGAACCGTAGAGCCACGGCTCGAGCACGTTGTTGGTGAACAGCTCGAGGACGATGAACAGGCTCACGGTCAAGAGCGGCGTGGTCCAGCCCGTGTCGACGGCGAGCGAGAGCGCGATCGGGCAGACCGCGGCCAGGATCGGACCGAGATAGGGCACGAAGCGCAGCACCGTGGCGAGCAACCCCCACAGCAGCGCGTTGGGCACGCCGATCAGGAAGAGCCCGAGCCCGACCGGCAGGCCGTAGAGCAGGTTGACGACGAGCTGCATCAGAAGATAGCGGCCGACGCGCTTGGCGGCGTCGCTGATCGCGGCCGTGGCCCGATGGACGTCGTTCATCCCGAACAGCCGGATCATCCTGTCGCGCAGATCCTCGCGCTGCAGCAGGACGAAGATGATGAAGACGATGACGATGCCGGCCGTGGCGATCGGCTGGACCAGGGGTCCTGCGAAGGTCGCCAGGGCCTCCAGCGGGCTCTCCGGCGGCTCGTGGATTTCGACCGGGATCGGCCTGCCGGTGTCGCCCGGACTGGTCAGGCTCGGCTTGTCGGGAGTGGCGGGACCGGCGATCTTGTCGATCTCCCGGTTGACGTCGCGCAACAGGTCGGCGGCGCGGCTGAACAAGCCGCCGCTCGGCGCCGCCTCGGCGATCGTCTGCGCCTTGGCGCGCAGATTGGCCTCGTAGGTCGGCAGCTGCTGGGCGAGATGGGTCAGCTGGCTGGCGACCAGGGCGCCGAAGCCGCCGATCAGCAGTGTCACCACGAGCATCACGGCGAGGACGGCTGGCACGCGCGGCATGCCGCGGCGGTAGAGCCACGTCACCGGCGGGCCGAGCGCGAAGCTGAGCAGGATGGCCAGGGCCAGCGGGATCAGCACGTCACGGCCGAGATAGAGCGCCGCCACGGTCGAGACCGTGAGCAGGATCATCGCCGTCGGGGTCAGCGAGCCACCCACCGGCGGGATGTCCGGGCTCGGCGGCGGCAGACTCGTGCCGGTGGCCAGCACGACCGTCTTGTCGGTCGTGCTGGCGTTCCGCGGGCTTGTGCTCACGCGACGCGAACCTTGCTGGTAGTGCCCGCCGTTCGGGCCCCGACTGCGTCTACAACATGCGGCGGGCGCTTTCGCTCCACCACGCACCGCGCTTTGCCACGCTCGGGCAGCGTGATCCAGATCGGGCGTGACTTGCGGCTTGTGAACAGGCACCAACGGGTTCGGCCGGCGTGACCTGCGCTGACGAGCAAGCGAGGAGTGACCGTGAAGATTCTGGGCATTTCGGGTAGCCTGAGGCGTGCTTCGTTGAACACCATGGCTTTGCAGGCGGCGACACGCCTGGTGCCGGACGGTGTCACCATCGACATCTTCGACCAGCTTCGCGACATTCCTCCCTACGACGACGACGTGCGCCTGGAAACCGGCTTCCCGCCAGCGGCGCAGGCGCTGCGTGAGGGCATCCGCGCGGCGGATGCGCTGCTCATCGTCAGCCCGGAGTACAACTACTCGATCCCGGGTGTGCTCAAGAACGCGCTCGACTGGGCTTCCCGCGCGCCGGACCAGCCGTTCGCCGACAAGCCGGTCGCCATCATGGGCGTATCGCCGGGGCTGCTCGGCACGGCACGCATGCAGTACCATTTGCGGCAGTGCTTCGTGTTCCTCGACGCGCGCGTGCTCAACAAGCCCGAGGTGATGATCGGCCAGGCGGCCGGGAAGTTCGATGCCGAGGGCCATCTCACCGACGAGGCCACGGCCCAGTTCATCAGGACGCAGCTCGAAGCGCTGCAGGCCTGGACGATCCGCCTGCGCGGCTGAGCTAGGCGGCGGCCGGGGTGGTGCCGCCCGGCCGCTGCAGGTCGTGGGTCAGCGACTTGAGCGTCGCCTCGTCGAAGGTCTCGACCTTGAGCAGCTCGCGCGCGCAGCGTTCCAGCACGTCGCGGTTGGCGGCGAGCACGTCCAGCGTGGCGACGAAGGCCGTATCGATGATGCCACGCACGGCCAGGTCGATCTCGCGCGCCGTGTCCTCGCTGAAGCGCCGTTCGAGATAGGCTTGGCCCGGTGCCGGCTGGATGAACGGGCTGCGCTCGGTGTCGTAGGCGACCGAACCCAGCTTCGCGTCCATGCCGTAGCGCGCGACGATCGAGCGGGCGATGTCGGTGGCGCGGACCAGATCGTCGGCAGCCCCGGTCGAGAGATGGTCGTAGACCAGCTTCTCCGCGGCGCGCCCGGCCAGGATCACCTTGATCTTGTCCTCGAGCTCGGCCTTGGTCATCAGGAAGCGGTCCTCGGTCGGCCGCTGGATGGTGTAGCCCAGCGCCCCGATGCCGCGCGGGATGATCGAGACCTTGTGCACGGCGTCGCCGCCCAGCGCCATGCCGACCAGGGCATGGCCCATCTCGTGATAGGCGACGATCTCTCGCTCCTTCGGGTTCAAGACGCGGTTGCGCTTCTCGAGGCCCGCAATGATGCGCTCGACCGCCTGGGTGAAGTCGGTCATGGCCACGGCCTCGGCGCGCCGCCGCGTCGCCAGCAGCGCCGCCTCGTTGACCAGATTGGCGAGGTCGGCACCGGAGAAGCCCGTGGTCAGCGCCGCCACCTGCTCGAGATCGGCGTCGGCGGCCATGCGGATCTTCTTGACGTGCACCGCCAGAATCTGCTGCCGACCCTTCTTGTCCGGACGATCGACCAGCACCTGGCGGTCGAAGCGTCCGGCGCGCAGCAGGGCCGGGTCCAGGATCTCGGGCCGGTTGGTGGCGCCGAGCAGGACCACGCCCTCCGACGGGTCGAACCCGTCGAGCTCGGTCAATAGCTGGTTCAGCGTCTGCTCGCGCTCGTCGTTGCCACCCATCTGCGGGAAGGCGCCACGCGCGCGGCCGAGCGCGTCCAGCTCGTCGATGAAGATGATGGCCGGCGCGGCCTTGCGTGCCTGCTCGAACAGATCGCGCACCCGGGCGGCGCCGACGCCGACGAACATCTCGATGAACTCGGAACCCGAGATCGAGAAGAACGGCACCCCGGCCTCGCCGGCCACGGCCTTCGCGAGCATGGTCTTGCCGGTGCCGGGTGGCCCGATCAGCAGCACGCCTTTGGGAATGCGGGCGCCCAGCCAGCCATACTGCTTGGGGTTCTTGAGGAAATCGACGATCTCGACCAGCTCGGCCTTGGCCTCGTCGACGCCGGCCACGTCGGCGAAGCTCGTCTTGGTCTTGGTCTCGACGTAGATCTTGGCCTTCGACCGCCCGACCGACATCAGGCCACCCAACCCCTGCTTGTCGGCGAAGCGGCGGAACACGAACGCCCAGATCACGAAAAAGACGACGATGGGCACGATCCACGACAACAGATCGCGCACGAACGTGTTCTCGACCACGCCGGTGAACTGGACGCCGTGCTTGGCCAGCTCGTCGGCCACGCGCGGATCGACCCTGGCGGTCACGAACTGCGTCTTGCCGCCCTGCGGGTTCCTGAACGAGCCACGCACGAACTGGTCGCCGATGACGATGTCGTCGACCGCCCCTTTCTGCACGTAGTCGAGGAACTGCGAATAGGGGATCGTCTCGGTCTCGCGGGCCGTGTTCCACAAGCTCTGGCCCAGCAGCACCAGGGCGATGGCGACGAACGCGTACCAGAGATGGAGCTGGGTCTTGCGGTCCACGGGCCTAGAGCTCGAACAAGCCTTTGAGCAGCGGCGCGGCATCCCCGGCCCTGGCCGCCAAGCCGTTCCAGTCGACCGCGCTGGGGTCGCTCAGGATCTCGGGCAGGGTGCGCTGGTCGAGGCGCAGGTCGGCGGTCAGCTCCTGCCGGGTCAAGCCGCCGTCGTGGTCGGCGTCGTAGCCGTCGAACAAAGGCTTCACGCCGACGGTGCGCAGCACGAGCAGGCCCAGCACCAGACGCTGGCGGTCGGCGGCGGGAATGCGGCCGGCATTGGCGCTGGCCCAGCGATCGACCTGTGCCTGCGCCACCTCGACCTCGGCCAGGGAAAGCTTGCCGTCACGGTCGGTGTCGACGAACGTGAAAGCCTTGTCGATGCATTGCACGGCCGGGGCCTTCAGGCATAGCGGGGCGCCGGTCTGCAGGAACTGGTCCAGGGATGCCGCAGGCTTGGTCTGGGCCGGCGCCGCGGCCAGAGCGGGGGTTGCCGCGAGCGCAACCGCCACGATGCCGGCAACGGCGCTGCTGGACGGATGACAGGATCGGCGGCGGTCGCCCACGGCGGAGACACCTCTCACATTCGGTCAAGCGTCCATCTGCCCTTCGCCCTCGGCGTCGACAAGGCATTTCTTCAGGCGATAGACCAGTTCCAGAGCCGCGCGGGCGGTCAGCTCGTCCGGATCGGTCGCGGCCAGAATCCGCTCGACGGCCGAGATTCTCGGCGACTCAGGCTCGCTCGGCGGCTCGGCGAGCATGGCGGCGAACAGCGGCAGGTCGTCCGCGAGCCGGCTCGGCGCGGAGCCGGCCTCCCCTTCCTCGAGCCGTTTCAGCACGGTCGCGGCCCGGCGCAGGACGCGCTCCGGCAGCCCGGCCAGCCTCGCGACGTGGATGCCGTAGGAGCGGTCGGCGGTGCCCGGCGCGACCTCGTGCAGGAACACCACCTCCTTTTTCCATTCCTTGACCCGCATGGTGTGGCAGGCCAGACGCGGCAGCTTGGCGGCGAGCGCGGTGAGTTCGTGGAAGTGGGTCGCGAACAGCCCGCGGCAACGATTGACCTCGTGCAGATGCTCGACGACCGCCCAGGCCAGGGACAGGCCGTCATAGGTGGCCGTGCCTCGGCCGAGCTCGTCCAGGATGACGAGGCTGCGCGGCCCGGCCAGGTTGAGGATGCCCGCCGTCTCGACCATCTCGACCATGAAGGTCGAGCGGCCGCGGGCCAGATCGTCGGCCGCGCCCACGCGCGAGAACAGCCGATCGACGATGCCGATGTGCGCGGCGGTCGCCGGCACGAAGCTGCCCATCTGCGCCATGATCGCGATCAGCGCGTTCTGGCGCAGGAACGTGCTCTTGCCGGCCATGTTGGGGCCGGTCAGCAGCCACAGCGCGCCGGCGCCGCCGAGGTCGCAGTCGTTGCCGACGAAGCTCTGGCTCGTGCGCGTCAGGGCCTGCTCGACCACCGGATGGCGGCCGCCGCGGATCGCGAACGCGCCGCTCTCGTCGACATGTGGCCGGCGGTAGCGCTGCTCGACCGCCAAGGTGGCCAGCGCGGCGGCCAGATCGAGCTCCGCCAGCCCGGCGGCGGTCGCGGCGACGGCCTCGCCATCGGCGAGGACCAGCCGGCGCAGCTCCTCGAACAGCTCGAGCTCCAGGGCGAGCGCCCGGTCGGCCGCCGAAGCGATCCGGCTTTCCAGCTCGGCCAGCTCCTGGGTGCTGTAGCGCGTGGCGCCGGCCATGCTCTGGCGCTGCACGTAGGCCGGCGGAACACGCGCGGCATGCGTCGCCGTCACCTCGATATAGTAGCCCAGCAGATTGTTGTGACGGATCTTCAAGGACGGGATCGCCGTCTCGCGGCGGTAGCGCTCCTCGAGCGCGGCGACGTGCCGGCGGCTCTGGTCGCGCAGTTGGCGCAGCTCGTCGAGCCCCACCTGCAGGCCGGCGCGGATGAAGCCGCCGTCGCGGGCGAGCAGCGGCGCCTCGTCCTCGAGGCTCCGCCGCAAACGTTCCGCCAAGGCGTCCAGATGCGGCAGGGCCCCGGCGATGCGGCCGAGCGCCGGTTCCGGTGCGATCAGGGCGCGCAGGTGTGCCGCGACCTCGAGACCCGCGGTCACGGCCAAAAGATCGCGCGGGCCGCCGCGCCCGAGGGCCAGCCGTGCGAGCGCCCGGCCGAGATCGGGGCAGCGGCGCAGCACGGCGCGGACGTCGCCGCAGCGCTCGCCCGCCTCGACGAAGCTCTCGACCTCGTCGAGCCGGGCGCGGATCGCCTCGGGCCGGGTCAGTGGCGCCGCCAGACGCTCGGCCAGAAGCCGCCCGCCGGCGCTGCTGACCGTGCGGTCGAGGGCCGCCAGCAGCGAGCCCTCGCGGGTCCCACCGAGGCTGTCGTGCAGTTCGAGGTTCCGCCGCGTCGCCGGATCGATCAGCATGACCGTGTCGGGTTCGACCCGCCGCGGCCGGTCGAGGCGCGGCAGAAGGCCCTTTTGGGTCAGCTCGAGATAGCCGAGCAGAGCACCGGCGGCGGCGACCTCGGCACGTCCGAAGGCGCCCAGGCCGTCGAGCGTCGCCACGCCGAACGCCTTGCGCAGCCGCCGCTCGGCCAGCCCGCTGTCGAAGCTCGCATCGGCCAGCGGGGTCACCGTGCCGGCAGCTTCCCGCCACGCTTCCGCCTGCTCGGCCAGCAATTTCTGCGGCACCAGGATCTCGCCCGCCGCCAGCCGGGCGAGACCGGCCGCGAGCATCGCCCTGGCTACGGGCTCGGTCAGGAAGGCGCCGGTCGAGATGTCGACCCGGGCGAGGCCGAGTTCGCCGGCCACCATCGCCACGGCCACGAGCCAGTTGCTCTGCCGCGCCTCGAGCAGGCCGTCCTCGGTCAGCGTACCCGGGGTCACGATGCGCACGACGTCACGCCGCACCAGCGTCTTGCCACCCCGCCGTCGCGCCTCGGCGGGATCCTCGAGCTGCTCGCAGATCGCGACCTTGAAGCCCTTGCGGATCAGCCGGTGCAGGTAGAGCTCGGCGCTGTGCACCGGAACGCCGCACATTGGAATGTCCTCGCCGGCATGCCGGCCGCGCTTGGTCAGCGCGATGTCGAGTGCCGGGGCGGCCGCCACCGCATCGGCGAAGAACAGCTCGTAGAAGTCGCCCATGCGGAAGAACAGCAGCGCCTCCGGGTGGGCCTGCTTCAGCGCCTGGTACTGCGCGATCATCGGGCTCGCGCGCGCAGGCTCGCTGCCGCCGTCGCCGTTCGATTCGTTTCTCATAGGTTGATTTATGATAGAGTGATATAAGCTTTAGTTGTACCGAACCGTCGCCGTGGCAGGGTTGCCATGATCGAGCCGGACCTGAAGGTCATCCGTTACCTGTGCGAGCTGCTGCCCGAGGAGGGCGAGCGCGCCGTGCGGACCGCGCATGCGCTCGCCGGCGGCATACGCTACCTGCCCTGGAGCGATCGGATAAGGGCCTTCGACGGGCTGTTCTGGAGCGAGGCCAAGCAGCGTCTGGCGCAGGCAGACGTGACCGCGATCGTCAACCGGCAGACCGGAAGCCTCGTCGATGCGGCCCAGGTCGAACTCTACAGCAGGTTCTGCGGCGCCGTCGTGGCCGCGACGCTGCTCCTGCTCGACGAGCCGACGCACATCGCCGACGAGGGCGCGGCCCTCGCCTATTACTTCTCGCAAGATCCGGCGCACCGCGAGGCGGCGCTCGACTGGATGGGCGCCGGCCACCAGCTGGGCCTCGTCGATCGCCTGCCGGCATGGCCCGGCTGCGCCTTCCTGCTGCTCATCCTCTCCCCCAGTGACAGCGCCGAGAGCTTCATCGCGCGCGACGCCTTCTGGGCGGCGATGCTGGGCCGGGGCTGAGCCGGCCTCAGCCCTGCGCCGCATCGTCGACCACGACGTTCGGCACCAGTCGCCGGGCGCAGGGCGCGAACCCCAGCCGATGATGGCGGCTGAGCCCGAGCCGATCCAGCGCAGCAAGATGCGCCGCCGTGCCGTAGCCGGCGTTCCTCTCCCAGCCATAGCCGGGATGGCGCTGCGCCAGCCGGACCATCAGCCGGTCACGCAAGACCTTGGCCACGATCGAGGCGGCGCTGATCTCCGGCACCGTGGCGTCGCCGCCGATCACGCAGCGCGCCGGAATGCCGAATTCGGGCGCCCGGTTGCCGTCCACCAGCACTTGGCCGGGGCGCACCGGCAACCGCGCGACCGCCCGCTGCATCGCGAGCATGGTGGCGCCGAGTATGTTCAGCCGCTCGATCTCGGCCACCGAGGCAGCCGCCACCGCGACCATCGCCTGCTGCCGGATCAGCAGGCTGAGCCGCTGCCGGGCTGCGATCGACAGCAGCTTGGAATCCGCGAGGCCCGCGAGCGGCTCGCGCAGGATGACCGCCGCGACGACCACCGGCCCGGCCAACGGCCCGCGACCGACCTCGTCGACGCCGGCGATCAGCCCGGCGGCCAACCCGGCGCCATCGCGACATGGCCGACGGTGGTGCCGGCATAGTTGATCAGGGTCGGGCGGACGAACGGCGCCAGCTCGGCGCGGGCCGAGTCGTCCAGCGGCTGCAGCCGGTCGAGCAGCGCCAGCAGCACGGTCTCCGCGGCGCGGGTGGCCCCGTCCTCGACCTTGAGCACGACGCCCAGGCCCTGGGCCGGCAAGGCGGCCAGATAGACCCCTTCGGCGCCGGTCTTGGCGAGGACGCCCGGCAGCGACCGCATCACCGCCGTGCAGCAGCGGCCGGTGCCCGCGACCATCTCCGGATGCGCGCGCATGGCGGTGCCGATCCGCTGCAGGGCAGCGGCCCGCGCCGGCGAAAGCCCGGCATGGTCGACGAGACGGGCGGCGGCGCGCGCGAGGCTGCGCAGCGGCATCGGATGGTTGGGCAGGCTGCAGCCATCGATACCGGGGGGCAGCAGCCGGTCGAGTCCGGCAAGCTCGGCCAGCGCCCCCGCACAATAGCGCTGGATCGGGTGCGCCTCGTGCTCGTAGCCCTCGGTCGACAGCCCCTGGTGCAGCGCTGCCGCCAGCATGCCGGTATGCTTGCCGGAGCAGTTGTTGTGCACCCGCCGCGGCGCTTCCCCGGCCCGCAGCAGGGCGGCGGCGGCGGGCGGGTAAGTCGGCGGGTGCGGGCCGCAGGCGAGGCAGCCCTCGGCGAGACCCAGACGTGCCAGCCAAGCCTCGACCAGACGCACGTGCGCGGGCTCGCCGCCGTGCGACGCGCAGGCCAGCGCCAGCTCGGCGTCGCCGACGCCGAAGGCGTCGGCGGCCCCGCTTTCGATCAGCGCCAGCGCAAGGAACGGCTTGACCGCCGAGCGCGGGAACACCGGCTCGTCGATGTCGCCCACCGCGAGCCGGATACGCCCGGCCGCATCGGCGACGCAGGCACGCACGCGATGCCGGCTCTCGACCCGACCGTCGCGCCAAACCTCCACCGCGACCGGTGTGCTCACCGCCTCATTCCCCCTTCGCGCTTGGCTCGGCATCAGCCACAACGCGACCTTGGACGCAAGAGGGAGCGGGCAGGATGCGCGAGCGCGTCTGGATCGGGGTGACCGCGCTGTTCGGGCTGACCGCGGTGGCGGCCGGCGCCTTCGCCGCGCACGGCCTGCGGGCCACGGGCGATCTGCGCGCGGTGGAGCTGGTCGAGACCGGGTCGCGCTACCAGATGTGGCACGCGCTGGCGATGCTGGCCCAGGCCGCGCGCGACCCCCGATCCGAGCTGCCGCTATGGTGCTGGGCCATCGGCATCAGCCTGTTCTCGGTCAGCCTCTACGCGCTGGCGCTGGGCGCTCCCGCGAGCGTCGGCACCGTCACCCCCGTGGGCGGTGCCGCCCTGCTCGCGGGCTGGGCCGCGCTGGCCTGGTCGGCGTTCAGGGCGCCGCGCTGAGCCGGTCCGGCAGCGTGGTCGGCTCCCCGGCCGCCGGCTCGACCAGTCGGTAGTGGCGGACCCCGTCCGGCGTCACCACCTGCTCCACCCCGGCGGAACCGGCGCTGCGCCCCGCCGCCAGGATCGGTGGCTCGACATCGTCGGCCGGCGGGGCCGGCTGGACGGCCGGC
>JBDHTW010000127.1:0-10726 GCA_039808865.1 Geminicoccaceae bacterium | reverse complement strand
CTGATGGTCAGGCAGCGGCCCGGAACGCGCGCCAGCCGCCGAAGCTCGTGATGTCGCGCGCATCGGCCAGGGCATGCGCCTCGCCCAGAAAGCCCTTGACCTGCGTGCCGTCGGCGAGCTCGACCGTGCCGATCGCGAGCGGCGGCGGCACCAGCGCGAGGAACTGGCCCATGGCGGCGGAGCTGAGCCGCCAGACCTCGACCTCGATGCCGGTGCCCGCGCTTTCGGCCACGCGCAGCAGCCCGGGCTTGGGCGGGGTCGTCCCGGGAATCGCGAACAACCGGTAGCAGGCGGCGGTACGGGTGGCGTTGACCAGCTGGCCCCCGAGCGCGACGAGCTGATGATTCAACGGCTCGCCGGAAAGATGGGCGCCGACCACCGCGAGGTCGATCGTGTCGTCTCCCGTCGGCGCCAACTCGGTCTCCGCCGGCAGGCTCGCGCCGGTCGCACCGAGCGTCAGGCCGGTCGAGCGCTGCCAGGCCTGCCCGAGCCCGGTCAGCATGCGGTCGCTGCCGGACGGTGCCACCAGCGTGATGCCCCAGGGCAGGCCATCGTCCCGGAACCCGGCGGGCAGCGCCAGAGCCGACAGGTCGAGCAGGTTGACGAAATTGGTGTAGGTGCCGAGACGGCTGTTCAGGAGGATCGGTTCGGCCTCGAGCTCGGCCACGCGGTAGATCGTCGGCGCGGTCGGCAGCAGCAGGGCGTCGATCCGTTCCCAGACCGGCGCCGTCGCGCGCACCAGTTCGGCCAGCCGGTACGCACCCTTGAACGCGTCGACGGCGCTGAAGCTGGCCGCGGTCTCGATCACCGCGCGTGTGGTGGGCCAGACCGCATCGGGCTGAGCGGCGAGGAAGTCGCCGACCGCAGCCGCCCGCTCGGCCACCCAGGGGCCAGCGTAGAGCAGGCTCGCCGTCTCGAGGAACGGGGCCAGATCGACGTCGACCAGGCGCGCGCCGAGCCTGACCGCACGGGCGAGGGCGGTCTCGTAGATCGCCTGTGCCGCCTGGTCGCCGAAGAACAGCAGCTGCTCGGGCTGGGGCAGCCCGAGCACGAGGCCGTCGAAGCCGCGACAGGGTCGCTGCGTCACGTGGCGGGAATAGGGATCGGTCGGGTCGAAGCCGCCGGCGATCCCCAGCACCGCGGCGGCGTCGGCGGCCGTCAGCGCGAAGATCGAGATGCAGTCCAGCGACCGGCAGGCCGGGACCAGGCCCGTGGTCGAGATCAGGCCCTTGGTCGGCTTGAGGCCGACGATGTTGTTGAACGAGGCCGGCACCCGCCCCGACCCGGCCGTGTCGGTGCCGAGCGCGAAGCTGACCAGTCCCGCCGCGACCGCGACCGCCGAGCCCGAGCTCGAGCCGCCCGGCACGAAGGCCGCATCGAACGGGTTGCGGGCGACGCCATAGGGGGTGCGGACACCGACCAGGCCGGTGGCGAACTGGTCGAGATTGGTCTTGCCGACCATGATCGCGCCGGCGTCGAGCAGCCTCTGCACGGCCGTCGCCGACGCCTCCGGTGCGTAGGCGAACTCGGGGCAGGCGGCCGTGGTCGGCAGCGGCACGGCGTCGATGTTGTCCTTGACCGCGAACGGCACGCCCCAGAGCGGGCCCCGCTCGGCCCTCGGCATGGCTTCCAGCCTACGTGCCCGGGCTCGCAGCTCGCTCTCCGGCAGGCGGCTGATCCAAACCGCATCGCCATCGCTGGCGGCGAGCGCGGGCAGCAGCCGCTCGACCAGCCGGCCCGGATCGAGCGCACCCTCGGCATAGGCCGCGCCGAGGCGGGTGAGATCGAGGTAGATGGGATCGCGCATGTCCGCTCCAACTCGCAAGCGCAGCGATGCTTCGTGGTCACTGCATACAAGTTACGGGCCGCGCAAGCCAATCCTGGGGTGGGTCGGCGCATGGAGGGGCGGATTGCATGCAATTCGCGCAAGCTTGCCCAGCCATTGGGCAGGCTCGGCTGGGTGCCGCGTGCTCGGACGTCGGCATGTCCGGCGATGGCATGCCACTTGCCACGTGGGGGCATGGCGGTAACGGCGGAGAACCTCCCGATGACCACGGTGACCAGCCCCGACCCCTCGACGTTCGACGCCGACGCCTTCGTGGAACAGGCCAGCCAGCTGATCGGCCTGCCGATCGATGCGGTCTATCGGCCGGGCGTGGTGCAGAATCTCGCCCTGATCAGCCGCATGGCGGCCCTGGTCGTCGGGCTGCCGCTCACGCCCGCCGACGAGCCGGCACCGGTCTACGTGCCGGCGGAGCCCGGCGCTTGATCGGGCCCTGGACCAGCGCGGTCGCGACCGCAGCCCTCGTGCGCGATGGTGCCGTCTCGGCGGTCGAGGTGGCCAAGGCCGCGCTGGCGCGGATCGAGGTCGGGGACCGGCGGCTGAACTCGTTCACCGCGGTCACGGCCGAGCGGGCGCTGGCCGAGGCGGCGGCGGTCGACACGATGCTGGCGCGTGGCGAGAATCTGCCGCTCGCCGGCGTGCCCTATGCGGTGAAGAACCTGTTCGATCTGACCGGCGTCGTCACCACGGCCGGCTCCAAGATCGAGCGCGACCGGCCCGCGGCCACGGCCGATGCCTATCTCGTCGAGCGCCTGCAGGCTGCCGGTGCCGTCTGCGTCGGCGCGCTCAACATGGACGAGTACGCCTACGGCTTCACGACCGAGAACGCGCATGACGGTCCCTGTCACAACCCGCACGACCTGACCCGCTCCGCCGGTGGCTCGTCGGGCGGCTCCGGAGCGGCGGTGGCGGGCGGCCTCGTCCCGCTGTCGCTGGGCAGCGACACCAACGGCTCGATCCGGGTGCCGGCGAGCCTGTGCGGCATCTTCGGCCTCAAGCCGACCTATGGCCGCCTGTCGCGCAGCCGCAGCTACATGTTCGTGGCCAGCATCGATCATCTGGGGCCGTTCGCGCGCACCACGGCCGACCTCGCCGCGAGCTGGGACGCGCTGCAGGGCTACGACCCTGCCGATCCGGCCCAGCGGCCGTGGCCGGTCGAGCCGGCGACGCCGTTCTTGGGCCGCGGCGTGGACGGCATCCGCATCGCCGTGGCCGACGACTATTTCGCCCGTTCCGGCCATGCCGAGGCCTTCACGGCCGTGGCTACGGTGGCCGATGCCCTGGGGGTCGATCGGCGGGTGACCATTCCCGAGGCGGCCCGTGGCCGGGCCGCCGCCTTCCTCATCACCGCGAGCGAAGGGGCCAACCTGCATCTGCCCGATTTGATCACCCGCCCGCAGGATTTCGATCCCGGCACCCGCGACCGCTTTCTCGCTGGCAGCCTCATCCCGGCGACCTGGCTGATCCAGGCGCAGCGGGTCCGTGCCTGGTATCGTGCCCGCGTGCTCGAGCTGTTCCGCGAGGTCGACGTCGTCCTGGCCCCGGCCACGCCGTGCGTGGCGCCGAAGCTGGGGCAGACGACGCTCGAGGTCGACGGCGAGGTGCTGCCGCTGCGGCCGATGCTCGGCATGTACACCCAGCCGATCTCCTGCATCGGGCTGCCGGTGATCGCCGTGCCGGTGCCGTTGCCTGGGGGGCTGCCGATCGGCGTGCAGCTCATCGCGGCGCCGGGGCGCGAGGACGTGCTGTTCCAGGTGGCGGACACGCTGGAGCGGTCCGGTGCGGTGCGCTCGCCCGCACCGCCGCCTTACGAAGGTTGAGCCCATGCTGGAAATAGACATCCCGGAGGTGGTGGCCGAGGTGGAGGCGGTGTTCCGCCGCTACGAGCAGGCGCTGGTCGGCAACGACGTGGCCGTGCTGGCCGAGCTGTTCTGGAACGATCCGCGCACGATCCGTTACGGTGTCGGGGAAAACCTGCACGGCTGGGAGGCGATCACCGCCTTTCGCCATGCCCGGCCGGCCGTCGACCTCGATCGCGACCTGCTGGACACGGTGATCACGACCTATGGCCGCGACTTCGCCAGCGCCAGCACGACCTACCGCCGCAAGCAGTCCGGCCGCCTCGGCCGGCAGAGCCAGACTTGGCTGCGCACGCCCGACGGCTGGCGCGTCGTCGCCGCGCACGTGAGCCTGCTGCCGGAACAGGGCCGCTAGGATTGCATACAATCTCGGCGCATTGCCTCGTGGTTAGGCAGTAAGCAGACCGTGCCTGCCCGGCAGGCAATGGCCCGTGCCTTGGCATGCCAGTTGCAACGGCGCCCGGACGAGGTCCGGTCCCGGCATCAGCCGCGGACAACGAGGGAAAAACCGGATGCCGATGCTCGATCGCCGCCGTCTGCTGCTGTCCTCCACTGCCGGTCTCGCGGCCGCGGCGGCCCCCGGTCTGTTCGTGCCGCGCCGCGCCGCCGCCGCCGATCTCGTCGTGGGCTTCATCTATGTCGGCCCGAAGGACGATTACGGCTACAACCAGGCCCATGCCGAGGGCGCGGCGACGCTGAAGTCGATGCCCGGCGTCACGGTGATCGAGGAGGAGAACGTCCCCGAGACCGTCGACGTCCAGAAGACCATGGAAAGCATGATCAATCTGGACGGGGCCAGCCTCGTGTTCCCGACCTCGTTCGGCTACTTCGACCCCCACATGCTGAAGATGTGCGAAAAGTATCCCGATGTTCAGTTCCGCCACTGCGGGGGCATGTGGAACAAGGACAAGCACCCGATGAATGCCGGCTCCTATTTCGGCTATATCGGGCTCGGCCAGTACCTGAACGGCATCGTCGCCGGCCACACCACCAAGACCAAGAAGCTCGGCTTCGTCGCCGCCAAGCCGATTCCCCAGGTGCTGATCAACATCAACAGCTTCGCGCTGGGCGCCCGCTCGGTCGATCCCACGATCACGACCCAGGTCATCTTCACCGGCGACTGGTCGTTGCCCGTCAAGGAGGCCGAAGCCACCAACAGCCTCGTCGACCAGGGCATCGACGTCATCACCTGCCACGTCGATAGCCCCAAGGTCGCGATCGAGACCGCGGAGCGGCGCGGCATCTACACCTGCGGCTACCACGCCGACCAGTCGGCGCTGGCGCCCAAGGGCTACCTCACCGGTGCCGAGTGGAACTGGGCCACGGTCTACAAGATGTTCGTCGAGAAGGCGCAGGCCGGCGAGCCGCTGCCCAACTTCGTCCGCGGCGGCTTGGCCGAGGGTTTCGTCAAGACCAGCCCGTACGGGCCCGCGGTCAGCGATGCCGCCAAGGCACAGGCCGATGCGGTCAAGGCCCAGATGCTCGCGGGCGGCTTCTCCGTGTTCAAGGGACCGCTCAAGGACAACCAGGGCAACGTCGTCGTCGCGGACGGCCAAGCCTATCCGGAGACGGCGACAGAGCTCGAAAGCATCGGCTATCTGGTCGAGGGCGTGATCGGCGCGACCTCCTGAGCCCGACGGAGGGAAGGCCCATGAGCGCGGCCCTCGATCGCACTCTCGACCCGGCGGTGCCGTCCTTGCGGGCCGATCTCGACATCCGTGTGCGCCTCGCGGTCGAGGCCATCCTCATCCCGCTGCTGGCGCTCCTGGGCTCGGCCGTCCTGTTCGCCCTGTTCCTGCTCGTGCAGGGCAAGTCGCCCGTCACCTTCTTCCAACTCATGTACACCGGCGGCTTCGGCACCTGGTTCTCGCTGCAGAACACGTTGCAGCGCGCGGCCCCGCTGCTGCTGACGGCTCTGTGCGTCGCGATCCCGGCGCAACTCGGGCTGGTCGTCATCGGCGGCGAGGGTGCGCTGGTCCTGGGTGGCCTGGCGGCGGCGGCCGTGGCCCTGCCGCTTCTCGGCCTGCCGGCGCCGATCGTGCTCGTCATGATGGCGGTCGCCGGCGCCATCGCCGGTGCCCTGTGCATCGGTCTCGTCGGCGTGCTGCGCCATTACCGTGGCGTCAACGAGACGATCTCGAGCCTGCTCATCGCCTACATCGCCATCGCGCTCATGAACCACATCGTCGAGGGTCCGCTGCGCGATCCGGCGAGCCTCAACAAGCCGTCGACGCGGCCGATCGGCGAGGCCTACATGCTGGGCAACATCCCGGGCCTCGACGTGCATTGGGGCCTGATCGTGGGCATCGTCGCCTGCTGCGGCGCCTGGGTGCTGATGGGCCGGACGACCTACGGCTTCGCCGCCCGGATCACCGGCGGCAACGTCCGCGCCGCCATGCTGCAGGGTCTGCCGGTCGGCCGGCTGATGGTCTCGGCCTGCGCGCTCGCCGGGGCCTGCGCCGGCCTCGCCGGCATGCTCGAGGTCGCGGCCGTGCACGGCAACGCCAACGCCTCGCTCGTGGCCGGCTACGGCTACACGGGCATCCTCGTCGCCTTTCTCGCCCGCCAGAGCCCGCTGGCGATCATGCCCGTGGCGCTGTTCTTCGGCGGCATCGTCGCCAGCGGCGGCCTGATCCAGCGCCGGATGGGCCTGCCCGACGCGACGATCCTGGTGCTGCAGGGAATCATCTTCGTGACCATCCTGGTCAGCGAGACCCTCTATGGCCGGTTCAAGATCTTCCAGCCCAAGGGGCCCGCGGCATGAGCGAGACCGATCTCGGCGCCTGGACCGTGCTGCTCGCGGTGTTCGCCGGCGCCATCCGCGTCGGCACGCCCTTCCTGTTCGTCAGCATCGGCGAGTGCCTGACCGAGAAGAGCGGCCGGATCAACCTGGGTCTCGAGGGCACGCTCGTGCTCGGCGCCATGGTCGGCTACGGCGCGTCCTACCTCTCCGGCTCGCCCTGGCTCGGCGTGCTCGCGGCCGGCGTCGCCGGCACGCTGTTCGGGGCGCTGCACGGCTGGATCTGCAAGTTCCCCAAGGTCAACGACGTCGCCATCGGCATCGCGATGATGCTGCTCGGTACCGGCCTCGCCTTCTATTTCGGCAAGCCGTTCATCCAGCCCTCCGCGCCGATGCTGCCGTCGATCCCGCTGGGCGCCTGGTCGGCGCTGCCGCAGGTCCGCTCGGCGCTCGACATCAATGCCCTGTTCTTCGTCGGCGTGGCCGTGGCCGTGGCGATGTGGTGGGCGTTCGCCAACACCAAGCTGGGCCTCGTCGTGCGGATGACCGGCGATTCCGCCGACGCCGCCCGGGCCATGGGCTACTCGGTCGACACGATCCGCTTGGCCGCCACCGCGGTCGGCGGTTTCCTCGCCGGGGTTGGCGGGGCCTATCTGTCGCTCTACTATCCCGGCAGCTGGAACGAGCGCCTGTCCTCGGGCCAGGGCCTGATGGCGGTGGCGCTCGTCATCTTCGCCCGCTGGAACCCGCTCTACTGCTTCCTGGCGGCGCTGCTGTTCGGCGGCGCCGGCGCGCTCGGGCCGGCCTTGCAGGCCGTGGGCGTCACCGGCGGCTACTATCTGTTCTACGCCGCGCCCTACGTCCTCACGCTGCTGATCATGGTCCTGACCTCGTCCGCCACCGGCCAGCTCAAGGGCGCGCCGGCCGAGCTGAGCATCACCAAATAGGCCTGCGATACCGATGCCCGAGCACCACGTCGCCGCCGATCCCTATCCCTGGCCCTGGAACGGCGATCTGCGCCCCGACAACACGGCGCTGATCATCATCGACATGCAGACCGACTTCTGCGGCCCGGGCGGCTATGTCGACCGGATGGGCTACGATCTGGCCCTGACCCGAGCACCGATCGGGCCGATCGGCCGCGTGCTGGCGGCGATGCGGGCCAAGGGCTACCACGTGCTGCACACGCGCGAGGGGCATCGGCCCGATCTCGCCGACCTGCCGGCCAACAAGCGCTGGCGCTCGCAGCGCATCGGTGCCGGTATCGGCGATCCGGGGCCGTGCGGGCGCATCCTGGTCCGTGGCGAGCCGGGTTGGGAGATCATCCCGGAGCTGGCGCCGCTGCCCGGCGAGCCGATCATCGACAAGCCGGGCAAGGGCTCGTTCTGCGCCACCGATCTCGAGCTCATCCTGATGCAGCGCGGCATCCGCAACATCGCGCTCACCGGGATCACCACCGACGTTTGCGTGCACACGACGATGCGCGAGGCGAACGATCGCGGCTTCGAGTGCGTGCTGCTCGAGGACTGCTGTGCCGCCACCGATCACGGCAACCATCTGGCCGCGCTGAAGATGATCAAGATGCAGGGCGGCGTGTTCGGTGCCGTCGCCACCGCCGCCGCGTTCGTGGCCGGGCTGCCGTGAGGCGGCCCGCGGGCGGCCATGGCGCGTGAGGCGCGGGTCCACCGCATCGCGGCGCGAGGTCCGGACGACGTGTCCGGTCTGACCGCGGCCGTCGATCGCGGTGCGCTCGAACCTGCCGCCATCGTCGCGATCCTCGGCAAGACCGAGGGCAATGGCTGCGTCAACGACTTCACCCGCGGCTTCGCCACCGCCAGCCTGACCGACTGGCTGCGCCGGTGGCCGGCCGCCGATGCGGACCGCGTGGCACTGGTCATGTCCGGCGGCACCGAGGGCGCGTTGAGCCCGCACTGGATCGTGGTCGAGGTGCTCGACGCGGCCGAACCCGCGACCGGGACGCAGGCCCTGGCCGTCGGCCACGTCCGCACCGGCGACCTGCTCCCCGAGGCGGTCGGCCGCGTGGCCCAGGCGCGCATGGTCGAAGAGGGCGTGCGCCGCGCCCTGCGCGATGCCGGCATCGGCGATCCGGCGGACGTGCACTTCGTCCAGGTCAAGTGCCCGCTCCTGACCGCCCCGCGCATCGCCGCCGTCGAGGCGCGGGGCGGCACGGTGGCGACGCGCGACACGCTGCGCTCGATGGCGCTGTCGCGCGGCGCATCGGCCCTGGGTGTAGCGCTGGCCCTGGGCGAGGTGTCGCCCGACGCCGTCGCGGGCGCCATCGGCGACGATGCCGGGCCCTGGTGCAGCCGGGCCAGCTGCTCGGCCGGCAGCGAGCTGCTCGGTCACGAGATCGTCGTCTTCGGCATGAGCACGGCCTGGCGTGGACCCTTGGCCGTCGACCATGCGGTGATGAAGGATGCCGTGGACGTGGAGCCCGTGCGTGCCGCGATGTCCCGGCTCGGACTCGACGGCCAGGCGCAGCTCGACGCGGCATCCCGCGCGCGGCTGGTGGCGCTGCTGGCCAAGGCCGAGGCCGCCCACAGCGGCGCGGTGCGCGGCAGCCGCCACGTCATGCTCGACGACAGCGACATCGCCGCCACCCGCCATGCCCGTGCCTTCGTCGGCGGCGTGCTGGCCGGGCTGGTCGGGCATACCGAGCTGTTCGTCTCCGGCGGTGCCGAGCACCAGGGTCCGGACGGCGGCGGACCGGTGGCCATCATCGCGCGACGTCCCGATCCAAGGAGACCGTCATGAGTGCCGTCCCGGCGCTGCAGCCGACCGTTCAAGCCCTGGGCCTCGCCGGTACCGGCCTCACCAAGCGCTTCGGGTCGTTCACCGCCCTGGAGAACGTCTCGCTCGACGTGACGCCTGGCAGCGTGCACGCCCTGCTGGGCGAGAATGGCGCCGGCAAGTCGACGCTGGTCAAGTGCATCATGGGCTACTACGCGGCCGATTCCGGCACGGTCGCGATCGATGGCAAGCCCGCCACCATCGCCAACCCGAAGGACGCGCACCGGCTCGGTCTCGGCATGGTCTACCAGCATTTCACGCTGGTCCCGTCGATGACCGTGGCGGAGAATCTGGTCATGTCGCGGCTGGAGGTGCCGGCGGTGATCAACTGGCGCCAGGAGCGCGTGGCCCTCGACGCGTTCATGGCGCGGATGCCGTTCAAGGTGCCGCTCGGCGCCCGGATCGACGAGCTGGCCGCGGGCGAGCGGCAGAAGACCGAGATCCTCAAGCAGCTCTGGCTCGAACGGAGGTTCCTGATCCTCGACGAGCCGACCTCGGTGCTGACGCCCGACGAGGCCGACGAGATGCTGGGCCTGCTGCGCGGCATGGCGCAGCGTGGCGAGCTCACCATCCTGATGATCACCCACAAGTTCCGCGAGGTGATGGGCTACACCGACGCCGTCACCGTGCTGCGCAAGGGCAGGCTCGCCGGCAGCGGCCGTGTCGCCGAGCTCGGTCGGGCCGAGATGGCGGCCATGATGATCGGCAAGAGCGAGCTGCCGCAGACCGCGAGCCGGATCGGCGCGCCCGAGCCGACCAAGCCCGTCCTGGTCCTCAAGAACCTCACCGCCGAGCATCCGCGCGGCGGCGAAGGCCTCGGCATCGCGCGGCTGGAGGTGCACGGGCGCGAGATCGTCGGCATCGCCGGCATCTCCGGCAATGGTCAGAAGGAGCTGGTCGAGGTGCTGGCCGGGCAGAAGGCGGCGACCGGTGGCGAGATCCTCGTCGAGGGCGAGACCTACGACCGTACCCGCGCCGCGGCGCAGCGCCTGGGCGTCTACTGCCTGCCCGAGGAGCCGCTGCGCAATGCCTGCGTCGGGCGCATGTCGGTGGCCGAGAACCTGGACTTCCGCCGCTTCGATCGCCGGGAGGACGGCACGCCCAGCCTGTGGCTCGATTTCCGCGACATGGCGCGTCACGCGCGGGCGCAGATCGCCCGCTACGGCATCAAGACCGCGTCCAAGGACGCGCCGATCGCGAGCCTGTCCGGCGGCAACGTGCAGCGCTCGGTCCTGGCGCGCGAGCTGTCCGCGGCCCCCAAGCTGCTGATCGTGGCCAACCCCTGCTTCGGCCTCGACTTCCAGGCCGTGGCCGACATCCGCTCGCAGATCGTCGAGGCGCGCAACCGGGGCGCCGCCGTCCTGCTGATCTCCGAGGATCTGGACGAGATCCTGGAGCTGTCCGACCGCGTGCTGGTGATGAGCGAGGGCAGGATCGTGTTCGAGACGCCGGCCGAGCTGGCCGACCCGCACG
>JBDHTW010000126.1:0-10781 GCA_039808865.1 Geminicoccaceae bacterium | reverse complement strand
GTAACGACTACATCGCCCATCCGCCCACCGGCGAGACCCTGAGCCCGGAATCGCAGGCGGCGCTGGAGGCGTTGCGAGCATCCTGGGGCGGCAGTCCGCCCAAGGGCCAGATCGTCATCTCCGACGGGCTGAACGCCAAGGCCATCATGGACGAGGGCCATCTGGCACCATATCTCGAGGAGATGCGGCGGCTGCTCGCGGACGCCGACGTCGCGATGAGCGAGACCAACATCCTGGTCACCGGCGGCAGGGTGCGGGCCGGCTACCGCATCGGCGAGACCCTGTTCGCCGACGCGGATCCCAACAGCTTCCGAGGCATCCTGCACGTCATCGGCGAGCGTCCGGGCACCATGCACCACGCCTATTCGGTCTACATCACGGTGGCGAAGGGCAAGGTATGGGCACAGAAGGCGGTCGATCACGACATCACCAAGCTCGTGAGCAACGTCGCCGATACCGCCCTGCCGCCCAAGGAGGCGGCCAGGGAGACCTTGACGATCATCCGGGAGGTCGTCGGCAAGGACGTGGCCGGCAGCCGGAGGCTCGGCGCGTAGGGCTGTCTGCAAAGCGCAGCATTCCCACATAGGTCAGATGCACCGAGGCGATTTGAGCGACACGCAGTGTCGTCGGCTGGAACCGTTGGTGCCGCGCTCTGCCACGGGCCCGCCGAGCGCCGACGGCCGCTGGTTCATCAACGGCATGCCCTGGATCGATCGGACGGGCCGCCCTGGCGCGACCTGTCAGAGCGCCACGGCAAGTGATCGAGCGTGAGCTGCCGCAACGTGGTCGAGCGCTTGGTCGTTTCGGCCGCGATCACCCTCTGGCCGTGACGACACTGCCAGCAGCGAAGCGGGTAGGCTACCGAGCCCGCCGGGCGATCATGGCGTAGAAGTTGTACCCCGCGAAGAAGGTCCCCTCCTCGCTCGCCCGCAGCTGGTCGGCCACGAACGCCTCGACCTCCTCGGGCGTCGCCACGCCCGCCTTGGGCAGCAGCAGCCGGAACGACTGGAGCGAGGCCAGGAAGAACTCGGCGCGGCCGATCTCGGTCAGCACCCAGGCGCGGCTGCCGACCAGATCGAGCCCGGCCCGGCGCAGCAGGCGGGGCATGCCGCGCATGACGCGCGGGTTAGCGATGATCCCGGCGACGATCTTCTGGTCCATCCGACGCCCGTGTTCCGGGTCGTCCGTGCCGTAGGTCAGGGTGGCGTAGTCGCCATCGAAGACGACCACGGTACCGCCTGGCTTGACCATCCGGGCCGCCTCGCGGACGACGCGGTCCGGGTCGGGCACGTGGCTGACCAGGGTGTGGGCGAGCACGAGGTCGAACGCCGCGTCGGGAAGGTCCAGTGCCTGCGCGTCGCCCACCCGCCAATCGATCCGGTCGGAGAGGCCCTCGTCCCGCGCGAGTGCCTCGCCCCTTGCGATCAGGTCGGCGCTGATGTCGACGGCCGTGACGCGGCCGGCGAAGCCGGGCCGCCGAACCAGGGCGCGGACCTCCACCCCGGTGCCACAACCGAGGGCGAGGACCTCACGTACGGCCGTCCAGTCCAGCGGGTCGAGATATTCGTGCAGCATGGCCATGTAGCGCTCGCTGCCGCGCCGCGCCTCCAGGCGCGCCGCGATGGCCTCCAGCGACCTGGCGTCCAGCTCGTGCGTGCGGCCGTAGACGTCGACGACGGACATCGTGCTCCTCCCGCACCGCGAGAACCTCGACCCCGCATCCGGGGCTGCTGCTGGAGCGTACTCTAGACGGGGCCACCGTCGCCATCAACGAGACAGCCTCGCCGCGCCCTCGGCCAAGACGTCGTTGGATCGCTTTGCAGACAGGCCCCAGCCACGAGCGGCACATCAGCCTGAGACGGAGGACGATCAGCCTTTCAGGACGCCTTCGGCGAGGCCCTTGAAGAACAGTCGCTGCGCGAAGGTGAAGGCGAGGATGCCGGGTGTCACGACGATGACGTAGACGGCGGCGAGGCGCGGCCAGGCCCACTGGCCGAGACCGCCCTGTGCCGCGGCCAGAACCACCGGCATGGTGCGGGCCGTCTGGTCGTTGGTGAGCGTCGTGCAAAGCAGGAACTCGCCCCACGCCGTCACGAAGTTGACGATGAAGACCACGACCAGACCGTTGCGGGCCATCGGAATGCCGATCAGCAGCAGGGTCCGCCACGGCCCGCAGCCGTCGATCTTGGCGGCCTCGATCAGCTCGTGCGGCACCAGCTGGAAGACGCTGCGCATGATCAGGACGCTGATGGCAAGGTTGAGCGTCACATAGGGCAGGATCAGGCCGCTGGTGCTGTTGATCAGGCCGAGGAAGCTCTGGATCTCGTAGACGCTGATCAGGGACACGACGCGGATCGGGAAGTAGAGCGAGGCCAGGAGCATGGCGACGATGAAAGCGCCGCCCCACGGTCGGAGGTGGACCAGGGCAAATCCGGCCAGGACCGCGCAGGCCGTCGTCAGCAACACCGTGCCGGTGGTGACGTAGATGCTGTTGAACAGGTTGACGGGCAGCGTGTCGATCTTCTGGAAGACATAGCCGTAGTGGGTGAAGTCGAAACGTGTCGGCCAGATCGCGCCCTGCATCGCGTCGGGCAACGACTTGATCGACATCAAGAGCACCCAGCCCAGCGGCAGCAGAATGATGGCGATGAACAGCCAGATCACCGCATGGCGGACGATCGCCGGCCGATGCCGCGTCAGCCACTCGCCGAACGAGAGCGCGGGAGCCGATTCAACGGGTGCAACGGTCGCCGCGCGCGCCATGACCGCTCAGCCCTTGCGTCGGAAGAGGTAGAGGAGACCAGCCACGACGACCATCATGGCCGCGGCGCCGATCATGCCGATCGCGGCCGCGAAGCCTTGCCGCCACGTGCCCAGCTTGAACGCCTGGTCGTACATGAACATCGTCCAGGTGTAGGTCGGCGAGTCGCGGTTGAAGCCGCCGAAGATCAGATACTCGTCGATCACGGCCATGGCCGAGCCGAATCGCAGCACGATCAGGATCATCATGATCGGCTGCAGGCCCGGCAGAGTCACATGCCAGAAGATTCGCCACTCACTGGCGCCGTCGAGCCGTGCGGCCTCGGGCAGGTCCTTGGGGATCGCAGCCAGTCCGGCCAGGAAGAAGATGGTGTGATAGCCCAGTCCCCACCACACCTCCATGATGGCGATGGAGGGCAGCGTCAGCGACGTCCCGCCGAGCCATTGCGGCGCATTGTAGACCGTGAAGATGCCGAGCACATCGACGAGCAGATGATTGATCGGCCCGACCTGGAAATTGTACATCCACTTCCACAGCACAAACACCAGGGTGCTCGGGATCACGGCGGGAATCAGCAGCACGACGCGATAGAACGTCGCGAGCCGCGGCTCGCTCACGCGGTCGACCAGGATCGCCAGCAACAGCGGAAGAATGATCGTCCCCGGCAGGAACATCAGCGTGAACAGGGCGGCCCGCCACAGGCTCCGCCACATGAGCGGATCGCGCAGGGCGTTGAGGTAGTTGTCGAGACCCACCCAGTTGGCCGGCGCGTTGGTCAGGAACTGATAATCGGTGAAGCTGATCCAGACCACGCGGACGATCGGATAGATCTGGTAGCCGACGAAGAACAGCAGGGCCGGAAGCACGAACAGCCAGGGACTGATGCCCTGGCGCAGCGCGGTCGCTCGGCCCGCTCGCATCATGCGCTCGTCCTTGGGGCTGGTGATCGCCAAGCGAGCGGGGCCGGCGGAGGTGCTGGACGCCCGCCGGCCGCTCTCTAGCGCCGCGCCGCCTCAGCCGCGCCTGATTTCCGCCTGGACGGCGTCGGACACCTTCTGCAGCGCCGCCTTCGGGTCGCTTTCCTCACCCTTGAGATAGGCCTCCCAGTAAGGTTGGCCGATGACGAACTGCTGCAGGCCGAAGACGTGGTTCTTGATGGCACGGGCCTTGTCGAGCTGGCCCCGCACCAGGGAGACGAAGGGCAGCATCCATTCGGGCTTGTCCGCCTCCCAGCCGGCGTAGATCGACTTGTAAGGCGGCAGCTGGCCAGGATGCGCCGTCTCGCTGCCGGCGATCGAGTCCTTCCAGATCTGCATGTTGTGGGTCAGCGCCGAAACATATTCGGCCACCTTCTCCTTGTTCTTGCCGTACTTGAACAAGGCGCTGCCGGTGGTCCAGAATACGGTCGAGCCCTCGCCATTGGCAAACTTCGGCAGGGGCGCCATGTGCAGGAGCTTGGGGTCCGACCAGTATTGCGCCATGCGCAACGGCGCATTGAAGTACTTGGTGTAGTAGCCGACACGCTGGGCACCGAAAGCCACCTCGTCCGGCGTGCCGTTGACCCCTCCATCGGAGGCGCCGGCCAGCAGGATGTCCGGATTGGCCATCGCCATGATCTTCTTCATCAGCATCAGCGCCTCGACCGAGGCATCGCTGGTGAAGTCGAACAGGCCTTCGGAGGTGTAGACGTCGCTGCTCATGCTGTGCGTCATCGGCGCCAGCGAGCGCCAGCCGTGGGCGTCGAAGGTGGCGCCGAAGGGAGCGGCCCCGGAATCGACCACCGCCTTGGCGCTGGTGAGATACTCGTCCCAGGTGACCGGCCCGGCGTCCGGCAGCTTCGCCTGCGTCGTCAGGCCCGAGTGCCAGCCCTGGCCGATGACGTCGAGCAGGAACGGCCAGCCATAGAGCTTGCCGTCGATGGTGTTCTCCTCGCGGAGCGCCGGCAGGATGTCGTCGAGCACGTCCTTGGGAATGTACGGGTCCCAGGGCTCGATGACGTCGCCCTTGATCATCGCGGACATTTCGACGAACGGCGTCTGGCCGATATAGACGTCCCAGGTGCTCTGCTTGTCGCGCGCCTCGGCGACGAACCGCTCGATACCGAAGCCCTCGACCGGAGCGATCTGCGGGTTGAGACCCGGGAACTGCGCGTTGACCTGCGGAATGTTGGGATGCAGGTCGACGATCCATTGATAGTAGGTGGGCGTCAGCGGCCGGTCCTGTGCCAGGGCGGTGCCGAACCTCGAGGCGACACTCACGCCCGCGGCGCCGAGCCCGGCGGTGAGCGCAGTGCCGATGAACTGGCGCCGGTCGAACCGACCGCCGGCGACCTGCCGCGGTGTGCCCATTTTTGCCCCCTCCTTCGGATTGGCCGTGATGCCGAACCTCGTTTCGCCGAGAAAACAGTGTCACCAGTCTCGAGATGGCGCAACGCCAACTCGCCCCCGGCCGGCCCTGCCGCCGCTAGCGGTGATCGCGCCGGCATGCCACACAGCACGCACTGATTGCGCCGAACGGCGGGAGGGCTGCGCTTGGGCTATCGGGGCATCTATACCTATGCCTGGGACCTGGCCGACGAGGGCTTCGAGAACGTCGCGACACGGATTCGCGACTGTGGCGCCAATACGGTCGTTCTCGCCAGCAGCTACCATGCCGGCAAGTTCATTCGCCCCCACGGACGTTCCGGCAAGGTCTACTTCCCACAGGACGGCACGGTCTATTTCCGGCCGCGACCGGATCGCTACGGGCGGGTCATGCCGCAGCCGAACGACCTCCTGCGCGACATCGATCCGTTCGCGGAGCTGGCGCGGGTCGCACCGGACCTGGATCGCGTGGGCTGGACCGTCTGCTGCCACAACACGCGATTGGGCGAGCTGCATCCGCAGCTGGTGGCACGCAATTGCTTCGGCGACCCGCTGATCTACAGCCTGAACCCGGTGGATCCGGAGGTCCGCGCCTATGTCGTCGCCATGTGCCGCGACCTCGCCGAACAGTACGAGCTGACGGCGCTGGCCCTGGAGACCCCCGGCTGGCTGCCCTACGACCACGGCTACCACCACGAGTTCGCCCTGCTGCCGCTGAACGAGTGGCTCAAGGTGCTCCTGGGACTGTGCTTCGCCCCGGCGACCCTGGATGCGGCCCGTCGGGCGGGCATCGATGCCGAACCGCTGCGCCGGAGCTGCGCCGCAGCGGTCGAAAGCTGGCTCGCCGCCGACCTCGAGCTCGACGAGGCGCGCGCCCGCGACTGGCTGCTCGGCGATCTGGTGGGGGACCCGGACTGGGCGGCCTTCCTGCACTGGCGCTGCGGCTGCGTGGCCGAGCTCGTGGCCGAGGTGCGCGCCGCGCTCCCGCGCGCCACCGATCTTTGGATCATCCCCTCGGTCCAGCGCCCGAGCGCGCGCGGCTGGGTGGAGGGCAGCGATCTCGCGATGCTCGCCCTGGCCGCCGACCGGCTCGAGCTCTGCGCCTACGAGCCGAGTGCGGCCGCCGTCGCCGCCGACCTGTTCGACGTCCGCCGCCGCGTCGGCCCGCGGGCCCGGCTCAACGCCATCCTGCGTCCGACGCACCCGGACCTCGCCGGCGGTGCCGACACGGTGGCCGCGGCCCGGGCGCTCAAGCGCGCCGGGGTCGAGGGCATCGCGTTCTACAATTACGGCCATTGGCGGCTGCCGGCGCTGGGTCGCATAAGCGATGCGCTGGCGGCGTGGAGCGAGACATGAGGTTCGAGGGTCGGGTTGTTCTGATCACCGGCGGAGGTCGTGGCATCGGTCGCGCCACCGCGCTGCGCCTGGCACGGGAAGGTGCCCGGCTCGCGGTGGTCGACCGCGACGCCGAGCCGGCCCAGGCGGTGGCGGCCGAGGTGGGCGGACTGGCGCTGGTCGCCGACATCGTCGCGGACGATGCCGGCCCCCGGCTGGTGGCCGAGGCCGAGCGCGCGCTCGGGCCGCTGGATGTGCTGGTCAACAACGCCGCCCACACCACGCACTCGACCCTGGCAGCCACCGAGCCGGCGGACTGGGACGCCGAGCTGGCGGTCACCTTGCGCGCGGCGTGGCTGATGGCCCGGGCGGCGCTGCCGGGCATGGTGGCGCGCGGCAGGGGGGCCATCGTCAACGTCGCCTCGGTCAACGGCCTCATGTCGTTCGGCAACCCCGCCTACAGCGCCGCCAAGGCCGGGCTGTTGAGCCTCACCCGCGCGATCGCGGTCGAGTACGGGCCGCAGGGCGTGCGCTGCAACGCCGTGAGCCCCGGCTCGATCCGCACCGAGCATCCGAGCTGGCAGAAGCGGCTGGCGCACGATCCGGACATCTTCGCGAAGCTGGCCCGCTGGTATCCCATCGGCCGAATCGGCCTGCCCGACGACATCGCCGCCTGCATCGCCTTCCTCGCCGCCGACGAGGCGGCCTTCGTCAACGGCACCAATCTGGTGGCCGACGGCGGCCTGACCGCGGGGATGGGGCTGTTCACGGACGAGCTGCTCGCGGGGGCGAAATAGAGGCTAGATTGTAGCTCTGCCTTCTGCGATCGGCCCGGACGCCAATCGGAAGGCCCGTGGCGTCGTTCCCTCGGTAGTCCGGAACACTCGGATCAGGTGCGGCAGATCGCAGAAGCCCGCGTCCGCGGCGATCTGCGTGATCGAGCGTTTGGTCGTCGTCAGAAGATGCTTTGCCTGCTCGAGACGGATCAGGCGGTCCACCTCCCGTGGAGTCATGCGGAGCGCATCACGAAAATGCCGCTCCAGCTTCCGCCGGCTGACACCGAGTTGCGTGACGATCCGACCGATCGAGAGCGGGGCGTGCAGTGACTGCTGCATGACGAGGAGCGCCCTGCGGACCAGAGCATCCTCGGTGGCGAGCGCCAGCGGCATGCCCGGCTGCGGCTCCTCCGCGGCCATCGGCTGGTCGATGATCATGATGTGCAGGCTTTTGGCGGCACGGGCCGGGCCGAGATGGCGCTCGACGATGAAGGCGGCGAGATGGGCCGAGGAGACGCCGCCCGAGCAGGTCAGGCGGTCGCGGTCGACGACGAAGATCTGGTCCGACACCGGCTTCAGCCCGTCGAACCGCTCGAGGAAGTCCTCGTGGTGGAACCAGCTGACGCAGGCCCGGTAGCCGCGCATCAGCCCGGCGCGATGCAGGGCGAAGGTGCCGGTGCAGACGCCGACCAGCGGCACCCCCGCCGCGGCGGCGCGCCCGAGGAAGCGCACGGTGTCGGGGTGCAGGTTCTCGATCTCGTCGACCAGCCCGCCGACCACCACGAGATAGTCGAAGCGCGACGGCTCCCCCAGCCGCTCCTCGGGCTGCACCACGATTCCGCAGCTGGAGGCGATCGGCTCCATCGTCGGCGACAGGACGCGCCACGCGCACAGGATCGGCCGCGACCGGTCGCCTTCGTCGGCGGCGAGCCGCAGCACGTCGACGAAGTTCGCCAGCGCGCAGAGGGTGAACCGCCGCGCCAGGATGAAGCCCACGCTCAACTGTGCCATCCGTCGCCTCCGACGCCAGCATACAGCGGATTTGACGCATCGATACAGGCTTGCCGCCCGCCGACCCGGTAGAGAAGCGCGCGGGAAATCGCGGGAGGCCTCCATGACGCGCTTCTCTTTCGCCGAGATCATCAACGGCGCACTGACCGGCCAGAAGAACTGGACGCCGCAATGGCCGGACGCCCAGCCCAAGGCCGCCTACGACGTGGTGATCGTCGGCGCCGGCGGCCACGGCCTCGGCGCCGCCTACTACCTGGCGAAGGAGCACGGGATCACCAACGTCGCGGTGATCGACAAGGGCTGGCTCGGCGGCGGCAATACCGGCCGCAACACCACGATCATCCGCTCGAACTATCTCTACGACGAGAGTGCGAGGCTCTACGACCACGCGCTCGACCTCTGGGAAGATCTCAGCCAGGAGCTGAACTACAACGTCATGTACTCCAAGCGCGGCGTGCTCATGCTCGCGCACAACGTACACGACGTGCAGTCCTCCCAGCGTCACATCCATTCGAACCGCCTGAACGGCGTCGACAATCAGTGGCTCTCCGCAGAGGAGGCGAAGCGCTTCTGCCCGCCGCTCGATATCTCGCCCGGGGCCCGCTACCCCGTTCTCGGCGGCGCCCTGCAGCGCCGGGCGGGCACAGCACGGCACGACGCGGTCGCCTGGGGCTACGCGCGCGGTGCCGCCGCCCGCGGCATCGACATCATCCAGAATTGCCCGGTTGCCGCGATCCGGCGCGGCCCCGACGGCCGCGTCGCCGGCGTCGAGACGGCCAAGGGCTTCATCGCCGCCAAGAAGGTCGCCGTCTCCGCCGCCGGCCACACCTCGGTGGTGATGGCGACCGCAGGCGTCCGCCTGCCGCTCGAATCCTACCCGCTGCAGGCACTGGTCTCAGAGCCGGTCAAGCCCTGCATTCCCTGCGTGGTGATGTCGAACTCGGTGCACGCCTACATCAGCCAGTCCGACAAGGGCGAGCTGGTCATCGGCTCCGGCACCGACCAGTATGTCAGCTACTCCCAGCGCGGCGGCCTGCCGCTGATCGAGCACACGCTGGCGGCGATCTGCGAGATCTTCCCGATCTTCCGCCGGATGCGGATGCTCAGGAAATGGGGCGGCATCGTCGACGTCACGCCGGACCGCTCGGCGATCCTGGGCAAGACGCCCGTGCCCGGCCTCTACGTCAATTGCGGCTGGGGTACGGGTGGCTTCAAGGCGACGCCGGGCGCTGCCCACGTCCTGGCCTGGACCGTCGCCAAGGACGAGCCGCATCCGATCAACGCCCCGTTCACGCTCGAGCGCTTCACCACCGGCCGCCTGATCGACGAGGCGGCCGCCGCCGCCGTCGCGCACTGAGGACCGACCGATGCTCCTGATCCACTGCCCCTATTGCGACCAGGACCGCCCGGAGCTCGAGTTCGCCTATGCCGGCGAGGCCCACATTGCCCGGCCGCAGGATCCCTCGCAGCTCACCGACGAGGAGTGGCGCGACTTCCTGTTCATCCGCTCCAATCCCCGCGGTCACCATTTCGAGCGCTGGCGCCATCTCCACGGTTGCGCCCGATTCTTCAACGCCGTGCGCGAGACCGTCTCCGACCGCTTCCTGCTCACCTACAAGGCGGGCGAACTGCGCCCCGACATCGCCGGCCTGACGGGAGGCGGCCGATGACCGGCTACCGTGTCGCCGGGCGTGGCCGCGTCGATCATGGCAGGCCCGTCCGCTTCACCTTCGACGGCAGATCCTACACCGGCCTCGCAGGGGATACCCTGGCGTCGGCGCTGCTGGCCAACGGCGTCCACCTGATGGGCCGCTCCTTCAAATACCACCGCCCCCGCGGCGTGGTCTCGGCCGGCTCCGACGAGCCGAACGCGCTCATGGGCACACGGCGCGGCCCCGGCCGGTGCGAACCCAACACCCGCGCCACGATCCAGGAGCTGCGCGACGGATTGGAGGCCACCAGCCAGAATCGCTGGCCATCGCTGTCGTTCGATGTGGGTGCCGTCAACGACCGCCTGGGCGCGCTCTTCTCGGCCGGCTTCTACTACAAGACCTTCATGTGGCCGCGCTCGTTCTGGGACCGCGTCTACGAGCCGGTCATCCGCAAGGCCGCGGGCCTGGGCGTGGCGCCGTCCGAGCCCGACGCCGACCGCTACGCGTCGCGCTTCGCCCACACCGATGTCCTGGTCGTCGGCGCCGGCCCCGCCGGCCTCGCCGCCGCCCTCGCCGCCGGGCGCGCCGGCGCCTCCGTCATGCTCGTCGACGAGACCGCGGAGCCGGGCGGCGCGCTGCTGTCCGAGCCGACGGCAGTCATCGACGGCAAGCCGGCATGGGACTGGCTCGCCGCCAGCCTGGCCGAGCTCGCGGCGCTGCCGAACGTCACGGTGATGCCGCGCACGACCGCGATCGGCTACTACCACCAGAACATGGTCGGCCTCGCCCAGCGCGTGACCGACCACCTCCCGAGCGCTCCGGCCGACGCACCGCGCGAGCGGATGTGGAAGGTCCGCGCCAATCAGGTGGTGCTTGCCCAGGG
>JBDHTW010000125.1:0-10823 GCA_039808865.1 Geminicoccaceae bacterium | reverse complement strand
GGGCAGATCTGCGCCATTTCCGGAATCGGGCCGGCCAGCACTTGCCGGCGTGCATGCCGGACCGGGCACGCGGTGCCCGATCGCCCTGGCTCCGGCGCGGCGCCGCAGGACGAAGGCTAGACGCTGACCGTCGTCAGGTCGGCCTCGCGTACCGGCATCTGCTCGGCCCAGTGCAGGTGGTTGCGCACCGTGCCCTCGGCCCGCACGGCGGGGATCAGGTCGAGATCGACCTCGGCATGTAGCCACGCCGGCCGATCGAGCTCACCCAGCTGCACGACGCCGTCGTCCGGAAAGCCCAGGTCCGGCGGGCCATAGACGCCGGCGGCACCGCGATTGATGTCGACGGCGGGCGACCAGGCCGCCGTGCCGACGAGCGGCGCCTGAACCACCACGCACTGATTCTCGAGCGCACGCGCCTGGCTGCCGACCCGCACCCGCCAGTAGCCGCGCAAGGTCTCGGTGCAGGATGGAGCCAGGATCAGCTCGGCGCCGGCCTCGGCGAGGCGGCGGGCGAGCAGTGGAAACTCGACATCGTAGCAGATGCAGATCCCGAGACGACCGAACTCGGTGTCGAACAGCCGCAGCTCGGTGCCGCCGCTGATGCCCCATGGTGCCCGCTCGAAGCAGGTCATCATGACCTTGTCCTGGAACGCTGCCGCACCGTTCGGGCCATAGAGCCACGCCCGGTTGTGGAAGCGGCCGGGCGTCACCTCCACGGGCATGGAACCGCCCAGGATGTAGACCCCGTGCCGGCGGGCGAGCTGCCGGTGCAGATCGTTGACCCGTCCTTCCAACGAGGACACGGTCGGCAGCTGCCGGTGCAGATCGCCCGGCACCGGCGCTGGGAACAGCGAGGCCAGCTCCATGGCGGCGTACTCGGGAAATATCAGCAGCCTCGCCCCGGCGCCCGCCCCGCCTGCCACCCAGGTGGTCAGCTTGTCGACATAGGCCGTCCAATCGCCCAGCCAGTCGATCGGGTACTGCGCGGCGGCGAGCGCCAGGCGACGGCCGGTCATGTGAGCGCCTTGATCCAGAACTGCATCGGCTTCGGGCTCTCCTCGGCCGCGTCCACGTCGCGCCAGCCCATCTGCCCGATCAGCCCCGGCACGGGCAGGAAGCCGCGCCGGCGCCAGAACGCGTCCAGCGGCACGTAGTCGGCCGGTCGGCGCGGGTGCGTTTCCGCACGCACCACGGCACAGAACGCCATGTACCGGAAGCGCCCGAGTTCCCTGGCATGCGCCTCGCGTTCGGCGAAGAAGCCGACGCCGACGCCCTGGCCGCGCAGCTCGCGCAGCAGCACCGACTCGCCGAAGTAGAAGATTTCGTTGACGTCGTAGCCGTGCTCGGCGAACGGCCGGGTCAGCGCCTCGGGCTCGGCCGCCAGCGGCAGGCCCGTCGCCGCCCCGACGACGCGCTCGCCGGCAAAGGCGCCCACGACCACGCTGTCCGCCGTTGCCGCATAGGCCTGCAGGTAGCGCTCTTCGTAGGCGAGCGTGCCCTCGTACAGATACGGGAAGTCGCGGAACACGGTGATGCGCAGCCGGGCCAGCTCTGGCAGCATCCGGCGCAGGCGGTCGCCGGTGAGACGCTCCAGGCGGATGCCGGTCATGCGGCGGCTACCTGTGCCGTCCACTCTGCCAGGTTGTAGTAGGTCGTCACCCGAGCGATACGGCCGTCGCGCAGCTCGAAGAACGTGCCGGCCGGCAGCCGGTAGGTCTGACCACGCGCCGGCGGGAGTCCGGTATCGGTGACGAGGTAAGTCCCCTCGACGATGAATTCGGCCGCGGCATGGCGGCCATCCGGGCTGCCCATCACCACGACGTCGCGCAGCTGCTCGCGGTAGCAGCGATCCATATGCGCCAGAAAGCGGCCGAACGCTTCCCTGCCGATCTCCCGCGGTCCCTGATTGATGTCGTGCGCCACATCCTCGGCCAGGAGGGCGAGCATCGCGGCGCGATCACCTTGGTTGAATGCCTCATAATATGCCTGGATGATGCCGACGCTCACCATCGTCCTCCCGCCTTGGTGCAACCCATCTAGAAGACCCGCCCCACGGCGGCAATGCGGCGGCAGCACCAGCCTGTCGATTGCCATACGCACGCAAAACGTGTTCCCTGGGCCGCAGGCGGCCTAGCAGGAGAAGTGTTTGGGTCTCTATTCGGGCGTGATCGTGCCACGCCTCATCCACAAGGTCATGGCCGAGGAGGTGCTGCGGCCCCTGCGCCAGCGGGTCGTGCGCGGCACCGCCGGCCGCGTGCTCGAGATCGGCATCGGCGCCGGCCCCAACCTGCCGCTCTATGGCCGCGAGGTGATGGAGCTGCAGGGCATCGATCCTTCGCCCTACCTGCTGGCGCAGGCGCGGCGTACGGCGGCCTGGCTGCCCTTCCCGGTGCGTCTGATGGAGCAGTCGGCCGAGCATCTGCCGCTGGCCGACGCCAGCGTCGAC
Organism: Geminicoccaceae bacterium; assembly: GCA_039808865.1. Classification (GTDB taxonomy): domain Bacteria; phylum Pseudomonadota; class Alphaproteobacteria; order Geminicoccales; family Geminicoccaceae; genus Benzoatithermus. The sequence goes on along the minus strand of JBDHTW010000125.1, from coordinate 8,377 downwards.
ACGGTCGTCGTCACCTGGTCCTTGTGCTCGATTCCGGACCCGTTGGCGGCGTTGCGCGAGGCTCATCGCGTGCTGGTGCCGGGCGGCCGGGTACACTTCGTCGAGCACGGCTTGGCGCCGACGCCGCGGCTTGCCTGGTGGCAGCGCCGGCTGACGCCGGTCTGGCGGCGCCTGGCCGGGGGATGCCGGCTGGATCGGCGAGTCGACCGGCTGCTGCAGCGCGCCGGCTTCATCGTCGAGGTGCTGGAGACCGGGTATCTCGTGCCGGGACCGCGCCTGCTGACCTACCATTATCTCGGCGTGGCCCGACGCTGATGGACGCGCGCTCACGGCCTTGCAACCGTGGCAACGCCCATCGCATAGTGATGTCGGCATAGGAGAACGGGACGGATGCGGGACGTCACGGTAGCAACTACGCAAATGGCCTGCGACTGGGATCGCGATCGCAACGTGGCGCGGGCCGAGGCGCTGGTGCGTGAGTCGGCCGCGCGCGGCGCCTCCGTCGTCCTGCTGCAGGAGCTGTTCGAAAGTCCCTATTTCCCCAAGGACCAGTCCGCCCGCTACTTCGCCCTGGCACAGCCGATCGAGGGGCATCCGCTGGTGGCGCGGATGAGCCGACTCGCCGCCGAGTTGAAGGTCGTGCTGCCGATCAGCTTCTTCGAGCGGGCCAACAATGCCTACTTCAACAGCGTAGCGATGATCGACGCCGACGGCAGGGTGCTCGGCCTCTACCGGAAAAGCCATATTCCGGATGGCCCGGGTTACCAGGAGAAATACTACTTCAACCCGGGCGATACAGGTTTTCGCGTCTGGCAGACCAGGGTCGGCTGCATCGGTGTTGGCATCTGCTGGGACCAGTGGTTCCCCGAGGCGGCGCGGGTCATGGTGCTGATGGGGGCGGAGCTGTTGTTCTACCCGAGCGCCATCGGCTCCGAGCCGGAAGTGCCGGACTACAGCAGCCTCGGCCATTGGCAGCGGGTGATGCAGGGCCATGCGGGCGCCAACATGGTGCCGGTGATCGCCGCCAACCGGGTCGGCGTCGAGCACGGCGACAGCTGCACCGTGAACTTCTACGGCAGCTCGTTCATCACCGACGGGCTCGGCGAGATCATCGAGCAGGCGCCCACCACGGGCGAGGCGATCCGGACCACGACCTTCGATCTGGACGCGCTGGCCCAGGCGCGTGCTGCCTGGGGCATGTTCCGCGACCGCCGGCCCGATCTGTATGTTCCCGTCCTGAGCGTGGACGGGCAGGATCCATCCCTCTGAGCACTTGGGATCAGCTCAGGGCATCGATCTCCTCGACCGACAGCTCGCCCGGCACCAGGGTGACCGGGATGCGGATGCGGCGGCCGAGATGGCCAAGCAGGAAGGTCACCAGAGGCCCCGGGTCGCTCGTGCCGCTGGCGGTGGCCAGCACCAGCAGCGAGATCGACGGATCCTCCTGCAACAGCGCCACCACCTCGTCGGCCCGCTTGCCTTCGCGGATGTGCACGACCGGCATCAGCTTGGTCTGCGCGAACACCTCGGCCGCGAGCATCTGCATCCGCTGCTCGGCCTGGGCCCGCGCCTCCTGCTCCATCACGCGCCCGACGCCGAGCCAGTGCTGGAATTCGCCGGATTCGATCACGTAGACCAGCGCGACCCGTCCGCTGGTATGCAGCGCCCGCCGACACGCGTAGCGCAGGGCGTTGCGCATCTCCTCGGTCTCGTCGACGACGACAAGGAAGGTGCGCACGAGGGCGGCGGCCGCGTCGGCCGGTGACGGCGTGGATTCCTCGCTCATCGGCTAAACCCTGCGAAACAGTGCGTTGGCACCCCAGCCCGCCGCCAGGGCGAGCAGGATCGACGTCAAAGCATAGAGTGCGGGCCGATGCAGCGAGAATTCGAACAGGTCGGCCTCGATGCCCATCTTCGACACCTCGAGCGTGCTGCTCTGCGCGCCGACGAGCTCGCCGTCCGCGAACTGCAACACCTGCACCTGATAGTCACCCGGGGCGACATTGGCCGGAAAGACGATGCGGGTGCGGAACAGCGTGTCGCCCAGAAAACTCACCGTTCCAGGCGCGGCCGAGAACAGCCCGACCCGCTGCCGGTTGCGCACCAGGGCCATACGGAACGAATCGATGTCGGCCGGCGCCGCCCCGTCATCCTCGCTGGGCACCAGCCGCAGCCGCTCGGCACCAAGCTCGTGGCGCGCCAGCGTGCCGGGGCCGGCGAGTTCCTCCAGCGGCGCGCTCGTGGCTATCGCGTAGAAGCTCGGCACCGCGCGAAATTCGATGGCGCTGGTATTGAGCCAGATCGGCCCGACCCTGGACTTGCGCCGCACGGTGGTGTCCCGCGCAGGACCGCGGACGACGACGGCGATGGCGCCACCCGCACGCTCCGCGGCACCATAGAGCAGCACCTGCGTACCGGCGAAGGCGGTGGTGATCGCGATCAGGCGCGAGGAAAGATCGTAGACGAACTCGGCCGGGGCCGGCGTGCTCGGCACGGCGCCGAGCCAGCAACCGAGCACGAGGGCGACGATGCCGCCGCGGATGCCGAACCGCGTCGCGGAGCATCGGGCCGGCGCGTGGCTTGGTGTCGCCGCGGGCATCGATCGACGCGGGCCTCAGGGATGAGCCGCGGCCGTCGCCCTGCGCACGGTCTTGGCGAGACGCACCGAGTTCGTCGGCTCGACGCTGTAGATCCGCTGCAGCTGATCAAGCACGAGCAAGGCCTCGTGCGACACCAGCGAATAGAAGATCGTCTGCGCCTCGCGGCGCGTCCGCACGAGATTGTCGCGCCGCAACCGTGCCAAATGCTGCGACAGCGCCGACTGGCTGAGCCCCACCAAGCGTACCAGCTCGCCCACGGACTTCTCGCCCCCTTGCAACTGGCACAAGATCAGCAGCCGGTGCTCGTTGCTCATGGCCTTGAGGAGGCCGCTCGCCTTACGCGTGCTGTCCTGGAGCTGTTCTAGGTTCATATGACGCTCCCACCCGCGAGAACGCCGGGAATCGCGGTCGCGCGGTTTGTCGATCTCGACATCCGACTTGCGCATCCGTCATGAACCTAGTCCGGTCACGCCGCAACAGGGAGTTGGGTCGGCCCGGGAGTGCTCGCGCGCCGGCCAAGCATGACTACTGGTCAGGACCGCCCCGGCGGCATGGTGGTGCCGGCCCGGCCGAATGCCGGCAGCAGGCGCCCGGTCTCCAGGTAACGCACACCCCGCCAGCCACCCACGAGAATCGCGGCAAGCGCCAGCCACGAGCCGAGGCTCAGGGTCGACACGCCGGTCAGGCCCTGCCCGATCGTGCACCCCATCGCGAGGCTACCGCCACAGCCCATCAGCACGCCCCCCAGCAGATGCCGCACCATGTCGTCGCGGCCGGCGAAGCTCTCGAGGCGGAACTGGCCGGATCGCCACGCGACGGCGAAGGCGCCGAGCAAGGTGCCGAGGACGAGGGCCACGCCGAAGTCGAGGCGATCGCCCGCGCCGGTCATGATGAACAGTAAAGCGCCGCCGACCGGCCCGACATAGGTCAGCGATTCGACGCGGACCGGCTCGAACGGATCGGCGCCGACCCAGCCCGTCAAGAGCCAGCCGGCGGGAACCACGAACCCGAGGACGAGGCCGGTCGCCACGTCGGTCCCGACACGGCGGAAGGCTCGGTCACGCCAGCAGAACAGCAGCAGCAGGCACGCGATCGCGACCGTGGCGAGTACCGCCCACCACGCGGCATCGATACCGGTCCGCACGGCCAGCACGGCCGGCAAGCCCTGGTCGCCGGCGGCGATGTCGACGACCCCGACAGCCCGCAGGGCCCGGTGCAACGGTGTCAGCACGCCCAGCGTGGTCGCGTAAGCGCTGACCCCCATCACCAGCAGGGTCACCATCGCCTTGAGGCTGCCGCCGCCGAGCCGGACCAAGTTGCGGCTGGCACAACCACCGGCCAGGACCATCCCGAAGCCGAACAGCACGCCGCCCACGACCGCGCCCAACCAGAACAGCCCGGGCTGTCGGTAGCCGGAAGCGGCCAGGTCGACGAGGCCGCCGAACTCCAACGCCTGGCTCGCGAGCAACGCCACGGCGATGGCCAGCGCCCAGATGCGCAGCCGCCGGAAGCTGCCGAACAGGACCGCGTCGCTGATGCCGCCCATGCTGCAGAAATGACTGCGCTGCACGGTGGCCCCGAACAGGCCACCCAACGCCACTGCGCCGAGAGGCACCGCCAGCACCGCTGCATCCGCCATCGCGACCGTTTCCCATCCCGCGCGGTCGCCCGCATGGCCCTCGCTGGCGGGATATGGCCGATGCCGTCGGGTGTCGCAACCCCGCCGCGGACAACCCTGGCCCGCGCCTCGCTCGCCTCTGGGGCCGACCAGTCGGGAGGGTCAGATCGCCGTCAAGCTCTCCCTACAACACATTGAATCAAAAGATGAAATATCGTCAGCCGCCGGCCAGCTGCACCAGCTGGCCACCAGCGTCGAGGAACGGTGCGGGGTTCAGCGGCCGCCCGTCCAAGCGGATCTCGTAGTGCAGATGCGGACCGGTGGTGCGGCCGGTGCGGCCCATGATGCCGAGCTGCTGATGGATCGTGACCTTGTCGCCGACGCGGACCAGAGCCTTGCGCAGGTGCGCGTAGCGTGTCTGCAGGCCCATGCCGTGATCGACGACCACCATGATGCCATAGGCGCCCGCCCGGCCGGCCTCGACGACTTCGCCGGCGGCCGTCGCCAGGACCGGGGCATTGGCCGGGCCGCCGAAATCCAGGCCGGTGTGCAACGCCGTCCGCCGATTGAGCGGGTCCTGCCGATAGCCGAAGCCGCTGTTCAGCTTGTACGCGGTCATGGGCGGGGAAAAGGGCACCGCCCTGAGCACCGCCTGCACGCGGCGCACCCGCTCGAGATCGAGCAGCGCGCCACGACCCGTGGCCGCCTTTTCCGGCACACGCCCCACCACCGCCGGCACCAGCGGGCCACCGACGCCCTCGCTGTAGTGCTGATCGTCCGTGCCGGCCTGCGCGACCAGCTGGTCGAGATCGAGGCCGGAGCTGGCCAGCAACTCGTTCAGCGTCTCCAGGTTGCTGGCGATCCACGCCCGCAGGCGTGACGGCTCGGGCTTGACGCCTGGCGTCGCATCACCGGTCAACGCCTGCAGCTTCGCAACCGCACCCGGGGCCGCAGCCGGATCGGCCACGAACGGCGACTGCGCGTCCGAACCGAGGCTGTCGCTACCCCCGTCCGCGGTCCCGGCCATGGCCGACAGCGGAGTCACCCAAGCGAGCAAGAACGAAAGTATAACAATTGCTTGCAACCGATTCCGAATGGTCTCGCGGCAGTGACGGCTGCTTGAGGAAACGTCAAAATCAGAATCTGAAAGCAGCCGAACGGTGGACGCATTCATTCGTCCCGTAGCACTGCCTGCCATAGGCTGGTCTCCGCTTGAGGCCGTTTGCCAGACCTGGACCGGCACGATCCAGGGCCTTGTGGACGGGGAGGCGATATTATGTTGGCGGCATGATTATGGTGCGCGCATCTCTGTTCGACAACCCGTGTTCGTGCATTCAAGTGAATGTCGACGCCATCCGTCGTTGCACGGAACACACCGTGACTTTCGGGCCGAGCAGCGTGCGGCGCAACATCGCCGTCGGCCACTCTCTAATCAATTCTCGGCCTTTTGCAAGGCTTTATAATCTGTTTCTCATTTGTAATCTTAGCATTGCAGTGCCCCTTCCCGACGCGCTGGCGACGATCGGGCCGCGCCAACTGGACAGAAGGAGCTACGAGCCTACCGGCCAAGCGGCAGCCGGCCATCGCTCGCGACGGCCAAATGTTCAATACTGGCAACGCCCGCCAACCCGACAACGCGGCTGCTTACGCCGTCCGCAAGATCCGGGCTGGTCAGGTTGCGACGTGGATCTGCAGACCCTGGCTGGCGAAGCTCGCCAGGACCGGGGCCGGCGCCCCGGCCTCGACGATCAGGTGGGTGATCGCCTCGGGTGCCGTCACCTTGAACGGGGCGGCCGTCGCCAGCTTGTCGGAGGTCGCCGCCACGACCAGGGACGAGCTATGCTGGGCCATGGCCCGCTTGACCTCGGCCTCGCCGGGATCGAACACGCTCGTCCCGAGCGACGCGTCGACGCCGCACGAGCCGAGAAAGAACGTGTCGGCATAGATGTGCGCGATCGCGTCGAGGGTGGCGCCGCCGAGGCAGGCGCCGCTTTCTCGCGCCAATATCCCGCCGAGCATGATCACCCTGACGGACGGATGCTCGGCGAGCGCTTCGGCGATGCTCGGGGCGTTGGTGGCGACCGTGAGGTCGAGGTCGGTGGGAAGCGCGCGGGCGATGGCGATGTTGGTCGTCCCGGCATCGATGAATACCGTCTGCTGGGCGGACACGAGGCGCGCGGCCACCGTGGCGAGGCTCGCCTTCGCATCCACCGCCTGCCGCTCGCGCAGGCGCAGCGACCCGGCGCGAGGCGCCGGCGCCAGTGCACCACCATAGACCTTGCGGCACAGGCCGACCTTGGCGAGCTCGCGCAGGTCGCGCCGGATGGTATCCTCGGAGACCCCGAAGCGCATAGCGAGATCGGCCGCCATCACCCGGCCGTCCAGCGCCAGGGCCTGCTTGATCAAGTCGAGCCGTTCTTCTGCCAGCATGTCCGCTCCCGCACACTGCTGCACGATATTGCATGTTTTTGCCCGATGTGCAATTCCAGGGTGCTCGTGATCGACCGGAACATCGCTGATGGCGAGTGCCGCGATGGGTCGGATCAGCCGCCAGGGTAGCTTTGCCCGCAGACCCGAAGGACCTACCGTCAATGTCGACCGCGCTCTGCCTGCGGACCGAGCGGTTCCTCTCCGGCCCCCGCGAGCAATGGGCCACCCGGCTCGTCTTCCTCGTCACCGGCTTCTCGATCGCCGCGTGGGCGCCGCTCGTCCCGTTCGCGCAGGCGAGGCTCGGCCTCGATGCCGGCGCCCTGGGCCTGCTCCTGCTCTGCCTGGGCGGCGGCTCCATCCTGGCCATGCCCGTCACCGGCGTCCTCGCCGCGCGCTACGGCTGTCGTGCGGCCCTCGTCGGTGGCGTCCTGGTCGTCGCGGCGACGCTGCCGATGCTCGTGCTCGCCGCCGACGTGATCAGCATGGCTGTTGCCCTCGGCATCTTCGGCGCGGCGATCGGCACGGTCGACGTGGCGATGAACATTCAGGCCGTGATCGTCGAGAAGGACAGCCGGCGCAGCATGATGTCGGGCTTCCACGGCCTGTACAGCCTGGGCGGCATCGTGGGTGCCGGAGGTGCGAGTGGCCTGCTCCTGCTCGGGCTGTCCCCTCTGGCGACCACGTTCTGCTTCACGGCCTTGGCGCTGGTGGTGCTGGCCGTCGCCGTGCCCGGCCTGCTGCCGTTCGGCAGCGACGACGATGCCGGCGCGCCGACCTTCGTGCTGCCCCGCGCCTTCGTCGCCTTCGTGGGCCTGCTCTGCTTCCTGATGTTCCTGGCCGAGGGCGCCGTCCTCGACTGGAGCGCCGTGTTCCTCGTCTCGGCGCGCGCGGTCGATGTCGCGGCCGCCGGCTACGGCTACGCGCTGTTCGCCGGCGCGATGACGGCCGGTCGTCTGCTTGGGGACCGAATCGTCACCCGCTTCGGCGGCGTGCGCACGGTGACGCTCGGCGGTGCCCTGGCCGCGGCGGGGTTCGGCCTGCTCGTGCTGGTACCGACCCCGGCTGCAGCCCTGCTCGGCTTCCTGCTCGTCGGCCTCGGCGCTTCCAACGTGGTTCCGGTGCTGTTCACCACCGCCGGCAGCCAGAAGGAAATGCCACCGAGCCTGGCGATCGCAGCGGTGACCACGCTCGGCTATGCGGGCATCCTGGTCGGGCCGGCGCTGATCGGGTTGGTTGCGCACCTCAGCAGCCTGAGCGTGGCATTCGCCATGCTGGCCATGGCCATGCTCTTCGTCGGCTGCAGCGGCAGGGCAGCACGGCGCGGCTGAGGCGGCGGCGAGCCACGAGCCTCCCGATCGGGCGATCGCCGCCGCTGTTCCGAGTGGCTAGAATCCTTCGCGATGTTACCAAGTCGAAGAACATGTAGAAAATCTCAGCGATCTGACGGACGCCTCACCTGCGCGACGGCAGGAGGCAGCGCTCGGCCCGGCGATCGTCGACTTCCAGGCCTTCCTCGCCGACCTCGACGCCGCGGTCGGCACGATGATCAACAACGCGGCGGCGTTCACGGCCTTTGCCAGCGCCGTGCTAGGCCAGTCACCGCCGCCGGCCCTGAAAGCTGCTGTCCAGGCCTGGTTCCTGCGCTTCGACACGCTGATGAAGAACGCCCTGCCGACACCCGGCTGAGGCCCCGGACGCCTCGACGCCGTCTCCATGATCTTCAACCGGC
>JBDHTW010000124.1:0-11156 GCA_039808865.1 Geminicoccaceae bacterium | reverse complement strand
CGAACGTGACCGCGGCCTTGGCCTGACGCTCCCGCCGCTCGGCCTGCGCATCATGGCCCAGGTCGGCCTTGGCCAGAACCTCGCGGGCGGCACGCCGCGCCTTGTCCGGATCGAGCACGGCCACACGACCGAGCGTCACCCGCCGCTGCCTGGCGCCGACACGGTACTGCGCGATCCACACGGCCGAGCCGCCGGCCCGCAGGCGCAGGCCGAACCCGGGCATGTCCTCGTCGAACACGATCAGCTCGCTCCTGCCCGCCGGCACGGCAAGCCTCGCGATCGTCGCCTTGGTGAGCTTCGCCCGGTCCCGTCGTTCTGGGAAGCGCATGGGAAGCAACTTCCTGCTTCCCATGCGCTTCCCAGCGACAGGGAGGATGCGGTCGAATCCGTTATGAGCACAAGGGATTAGAAAGCTCGTGATGGCTCCTGATGGACTGCGGAAAGCGGCCACCCTCAGTCTCGATCTCAGGTGGTGGACCGCCGCGGCATCCTGACCCCGAGCTTGGCCAGCGCCTGGCACAGGGCCTGGGCATCGTAGGGCTTGGCGACGAACGCCAAGCTCGTGGTCGAGCCAAAACGTTGCCGCATGTCCGCGGCATCGTAGCCGCTGGCGATCAGGAGCGGCAGATCGGGCCGCAGAGCGCGCAACTCGCCCGCGAGCTGGTCGGCGCGGCGGTCCGGCAGACCGAAATCCAGGATGGCCGCGTCGAACCGATGCGTCATCGCGCCGAGCACGGCCACCGCCTCGTCGGCGCTGGCTGCCTCCTCGACCACGAAGCCCGCCTCGGCCAGCGCCTCGACCGCCACCATCCGCACCAGGGCGTCGTCCTCGACGACCAGGATGCGCGGCGGCACCAGCGCCTGATCGAGGACGTCGCGCAGCTTGGCCGCGAGCCCCTGCCGGGTGAACGGCTTGGTGATCAGATGCAGCCCCGGATCGAGCCGGCCGCCATGCACGATGGCGTTGCGGGCATAGCCGGTGGTGAACAGGATCGGGAGTCCGGGCCGCAGCCGCGCCACGGCCTCGGCGAGCTGGCGGCCGTTCATGCCGCCCGGCAGGCCGACGTCGGTGAACAGCAGATCGACCACGGGATGCCGCTCGAGCGCCTCCAGGGCGACCGGCCCGGATCGGGCCTCGAGCACCCGATAGCCCAGCTCGCGCACGAGCTGGGTCGAATAGGCGCGAACGTCGTCGTCGTCCTCGACGACCAGCACGGTCTCGGCGTGCTCGCCCGGAGCCGGCATCGCCACCTGCTCCAGACTGACGGCCTCCTCTTCCTCCGCCATCAGCCGGGGCAGGTAGATCTTGACCGTCGTGCCGTGGCCGATCTCGGAATAGATCTTCACGTGTCCGCCGGACTGCTTGACGAAGCCGTAGACCTGCGACAGCCCGAGCCCGGTGCCGTGACCGGCATCCTTGGTCGTGAAGAAGGGCTCGAAGGCCCGGGCGCTGATATCGGGCGACATGCCGGAGCCGGTGTCGCTGACGGCCAGCAGCACGTACTGGCCGACCTGCACTCCATCGGCACTGGCCGCATAGAGCTCGTCGAGATGCGCGTTGCCGGTCTCGATCGTCAGCCGGCCGCCGTCCGGCATGGCATCGCGCGCGTTGACGGCGAGATTCAAGATCGCGTTCTCAAGCTGGTTCGGGTCGACCAAGGTCAACCAGAGTCCGCCGCCGAGCACGGTCTCGATCTCGACCTGCTCGCCCAGCGTCCGCCGTATCAGGTCGGACATGCCGGCGACGAGGCGGTTGATGTTGACCTGCTTGGGCTCGAGGGGCTGGCGACGCGAGAAGGCCAGCAAACGCTGGGTCAAGGCGGCTGCCCGTTGCGCGCCGCGCATGGCGTACTCGGCCGCGCGGCGGATGCGCGGGCCGGCGCCATCGCCCTCGAGGCCGACAGCCTGATGCTGGATGCTCTCCAGATTGCCGACGATGACGGTCAGCAGGTTGTTGAAATCGTGCGCGACGCCGCCGGTCAGCTGACCGATGGTCTCCATCTTCTGCGCTTGGCGCAGCCGCTCCTCGGTGGCCCGGCTATCGGTGACGTCGCGGCCGACCGCGTAGAGCACACCCTCGTGGGGAACCGCCGTCCAGATGGTCCAGCGGTAGCTGCCATCGCGATGGCGCAGACGAAGATCGACATTCACCACCGGCACGCCCTGGCCGAGCTGCCGCAGTACCTGCGTGGCGGCACCGACGTCGGCCGGGTGCACCAGGCCGAACACCTTGGCGCCGAGGAGATCGGCCTCGCTCCAGTCGAGCGTACTCCCCCAGGCCGGATTGAGGGCCAGAGCGGTGGAATCGAACTCGGCCACCAGCATCAGCTCGCGCGACAGGCGCCAGATGCGGTCGCGCTCCTGGGTCTGCTTCGCCACCCGCGCTTCCAGGCTCTCGTTGAGCTCGCGCAGCTTCTGCAGCGAATCGCGCCGCACCCGGGCCATGGCGAGGTTGGCGCCGATGCGGGCCAGCAGCTCGCGGGTCGAGAACGGCTTGGTCAGGTAGTCGTCCGCACCGGCGTCGCTGCCTTCGACCCGCGCCTCCTCGCCGGCCCGCGCCGACAACAGGATGATCGGCAGATCGCGCAGCCGCTCGTCGTCGCGCAAGGCACGCAGCAGCCCGAACCCATCGAGCCCCGGCATCATCACATCGGACAGGACCAGATCCGGCTTGCGCTCCCGAGCGGCGGCCAACGCGGCCTGGCCGTCGCCGACCGCCTCCACCTCGTAGCCCTGGGCGACGAGCAAGCGACGCACATAGTCGCGCATGTCGGCATTGTCGTCGGCCAGCAGGATCCGGCCGGTGCCGATCGGCGCCTGCGGCAGGCCGAGCTCGTCGTCGATGACGCTACTGCCGGAAGTCGTGCCCGCATCGGGCAGCCAGCGCAACGCCTCCTCGACATAGGCCCTGGCACCGGACACGGTGGTGCCTTCCGGGCTTTCGCCGAAGATCCGATCCGCCGGCAGGTGATCGGTCCCGAAGGGGATACGCACGCTGAACGTGGTGCCGCGCCCCTCTTCGCTGGCCACGCTGATGCTGCCGCCCTGCAGCTTGACCAGCTCCTGCACCAGCGCCAGGCCGATCCCGCTGCCCTCGAAGCTGCGCCCGCGTGCCCCGTCGACCCGACGGAACCGCTCGAACAGGTGCGGCAGCTCGGTGCCCGGTATCCCGGTGCCGGTGTCGCGCACGGTGAGCAGCACGGCCTCGCCGCCGGCCTCCTCCTCCAGGACGACGGTGATCGAGCCCTCGAACGTGAACTTGAACGCATTGGAGAGCAGGTTGAGGACCACCTTCTCCCACATGTCGCGGTCGACATGGACCGGCTGCGGCAGAGGCGCCGTGACCACCCGGAAATCCAGACCCGCCTGCTCCATGGCCGAGCGGAAGCTCGAGGCGATGTCGGCGGTGAACGCGGCGAGGTCGACCGGCCGGTAGGTCGCCTGCACGCGGCCGGCTTCGATCCGGGCGAAGTCGAGCAGCGTGTTGACCAGCTTCAACAGCCGCAGGCCGTTGCGATGCGCCGTTTCGACCAGGGCCAGCTTCGCGGGCGCCATGCCGGCGGCAGGGCCGGCCAGCAGTTCCTCGAGCGGACTGAGGATGAGCGTCAGCGGCGTACGGAACTCGTGGCTGACGTTCGAGAAGAACGTCGTCTTGGCGCGGTCGAGCTCGGCCAGGGCATCGGCGCGGCGGCGCTCCTGCTCGTAGGCATGCGCGTTGTCGAGGCCGGCCGCGATCTGGCCGGACACGAGTTCGACGAAGCCGGCATAGGCCGCGTCGAACGGTCGGAACGGGTTGAGCCCGGCGACCAGAAAGCCACCCAGCGATCCCTGGCCGGCCTGCCCGATCGGGCAGAGCAATGCCTGATGCGGCGCCTGGGACCAGGGCCCCGCAGGCAATGGCCCCAGGCGTGCGAGATCGTCGATGTGGATGGTCTTGCCGGCCTCGCGGAGTGCCCTTGCCGGCCACGGTGCGCCGCCGTCGGCAAGCTCGATCCGTACCGGCGCCGCCGGATGGCCGGCCGGAATGCCGGTGGTGCCGACGAGGCGGGCCGCCATGCCGTCGGGCTCGAACAAATATGTCAAGGTGAACGGCAGATCCCGGCCGTCGGCCCCGATGCTGCGCTCGACCGCCGCGCCGACGTCGCGCTCGGTGTTCGCCATCGAAAGCTCGGCGGCCAGATTGCGCAGGATACCGAGCCGACGCTCGCCGATGACCCGCTCGGTCTCCTCGGTCACGACGCACAGCATGCCGGCGATGGCGCTCTGGTCGTCGCGTAAAGGGCTGTAGGAGAACGTGTGGTAGGTTTCCTCGGCATAGCCGCTTCGCTCGAGGAACAGCTGCAGGCTCTCGTCCCAGGTCGCCGTTCCGGTACGGAGCACGATGTCGATGCGCGGTCCGACCTCGCTCCAGATCTCCGCCCAGACCCGATCCGAGCGCGTGCCCAGCGCCCACGCCGCCTTGACGCCGAGAGTAGGCTGGTAGGCATCGTTGTAGAAAAAGGTCAGCTCGTCGCCCCAGGCCATCCACATCGCGTAACGGGACGCGAGCATGATCCCGACCGCAGTCTTCAGGCTCTGCGGCCAAGTCTCATGCGGGCCGAGCGGGGTGCGCGACCAGTCGTACGCCGCCATGCGCGCGCCCATCTCACCACCGCCTGCAAAGATCTCGCGCACGGCCTGCCTCGCTGCTTGCGCCCGTTGATCCGTAAGAATTTAGCTGCGCCAGCGTCGCCAGCCTATGGCCCGTGCCATTTAGGCTTCCGCTCGGCCGCTGCCGGTCTCGAGCCACTGGGCGAAAGCTTGGCCGACGCTCACCAGATGACGGCGCATCGCCTCCTCGGCGGCCACACCGTCGCGGCGCCGGATCGCTTGCATGATCGCGAGATGCTCGGCAGCGGAATGGTCGGGACGACCGGTGAGCCCGAACTGGGCCCGCGACAGCGGCGCCAGGCGTCGCCGCAGCACCTGGGCCGCATCGGCGAGGAAGCTGTTGTGGGAGCCGCGGTGGATGGTGGCATGGAAGGCTTGGTTGGAGACGTGAATCCACTCGAGATCGTTCACGTGCAGCGCCTCGTCGCAATCCGCCCACGCAGTTTCGAGCTGCTCGCGCTCCTGTCCCGACATCTTCGCTGCGGCCAAGCGGGTGCAGGCGGCCTCGACCTCGCCCATTGCCTCGAACAGCTCGGCCACGCGCGCGGGATGCAGGCTCGCCACCACCGCGCCCCGATGCGGGCGAAGATCGACCAATTCCATGGCGGCGAGCTGCTTCAGCGCCTCGCGCACCGGCGTGCGCGAGACCGCGAAGCGCTGAGCGACGGACACCTCGTCCAGACGCTGCCCGGGCGCGAGTTCACCTTTCAGGATAGCCTGGGCGATCGCGTCCTTGAGTGTGTCGGACCGGGTCCGCCGCTCCTGCCCCGTCCTGTCCGCCGGCATCTCATCTGCCTTCACCCGCCACTCCCGTGCACGATCTCCAGGCCGCCCTCTCTACCGAGGTGCGGCCAGGGGTCAATCGCGTCATGGCGGGGCCGTGACCGTGGCATCGGCGCGAACGCTCGTGATCTGCGGCAGTTGCACCAGCCGCCCGATCGCCGCGGCATCGAGGGTCATGGCGACGTAAGGGATGGTCGCGAACGACTTCACGTGGCCGATGCCAGGGCCTCGCAGGACGCCCTCGGCATCAGCCTCGATCTTCAGCGCGCGGTAGAGGGCGGCGCGCGCATGGGCGATCGCGGCCTCGTCGTCACGACCGTCCGGCACGGAGAAGCCCACGATCACCGCGACGGTGCCGCTTTCCTGCGCGCGCCGGACGAGCGCCGCGACATCCTGATCGGCAGCCATCACCATGGCCTGCACCTCCGCCGGCTTCGACGGCGGGGCCAAGCCCACCAGCGGTAGGCCCAGCAAAGCTCGGCGGTCGAACCGAGCCACGGCTACACCATCGTCGATCGACGGGTCATCGGCACCCGGTGGCGGGCGAGCGGAGGACGTTCAGCGCTGCCAGCACGTTGATCCGCGGCTTGCCGAGACCGGCGCGGCTCACCTTGACGCCGGTGCATGCGAGGGCGGTCTCGATCTCCTGCACGGACGCGTTGGGCTTGGCCTGCTTCAGGATCGCCCAGGCACCGGCCACGTGAGGGGTCGCCATCGAGGTGCCGCTCATCGTCTCGTAACCACCCGGCACGGCAGCGTAGATGTCGCTGCCGGGTGCCATCAGGTCGACGAGCTTGGACTGGTTGGAAAAGTCGGAGACCTTGTCCTTCTTGGTCGTGCTGCCGACCGCGACGGCGGTCGAGATGCAGGCCGGCGAGCTGATGGCGCCGTCGGTGTAGCCGTTGCCGGACGCGATCACGGTCGCGATGCGGGCCGAGCGCAGGTTGTCGATGATAGCCTTCACCGCCGGGTACTGCTTGTCGCAGGCAGCCGAATAAAGCTGCGTAGTCCCCAAGCTCAGATTGGCCGATGCAATCTTGTATTTCGTGCGCAGCTTGTAAACACGCTCGAGCCCGGAAATGATATCGGAGAAGTAGGCGCTGGCACCGCCAAAAACATTGCTGTAGACTTGAACGCTGATGATCTTCGCGCCGCGCGCCACGCCCTTGAGGCTACCGGTGCTGCCGGCAGCGATGGAGGCGACGTGCGTGCCGTGGCTGCAGTTGAAGAGATTGCAGTTCTTCCCTGATCCGGATGCCGTGGAGCTGGCGGCACCGCCCGGACACAGCGAGGTTGCCCCCTGCGAACGGTTGGTGGTCGAGTAGCACGCCTCCGACACGACCTTGCCCTGCAGCATGGGATGCGACTTGGCGACACCAGTATCGAGGATGGCCACGACCTGCCCATTGCCGGTGAAGCCCAGCGCCGCCGCCCTGTCGGCCTTGATCAGCGGCACGCTCTGCGCCAGCGCCAGCGGGACGGCGACGTCCTCCTGCACGCTGGCCACCCGCGGGTCGCTCAGCAGCGCCTGCAGCCCGGCGCTGTCGGCGTCGACGACCATGTAGGGGATGGTCTCGAACTTGCTGACGCCGCGGTTGCCGACCCGGGCCGCCACCGCGTCCTGGCTGGTCCGCAGCGCCGCGCGCTGGGCCGAGGCCGCAGCCGCGGTCAGCGAATCCTCCGCCGCCATGGGCTGGGTCAGGCCGACGATCACGCGCAGTTCGCCGCGCTGGCGCACCTTGGCCAGCATGGCGGCACCAGCGGCACCGCTGGCGGCCTCGCCGGCGAGAACGGTCAGCGGCCCGCCCGTCGCGTCCGCGGCGAGGCTCGGCATCGGCACCAGCGTTGCCGCGATGACGGCCGTTGCGGCGGCCACCGCTGCGAGCCCGTCCCTGCCCCGCCTCGCGCCGCCAAGTTCCCGCCTGTGCATCCTGCTTGCTCCTTACGGCCCGTTCGATCGTGCACGAGGTGCGGCATGAGGGTCGCGCAGCCTCGCGGGTGGGAGACGACCGCCGATATCGCGGCAGCCGGTCGCTCCTGGTGAGTCCAGTGCTCTTGCCATGGGTTCATTTGGCAGACGAGCAGCGTCGGGTATGTGTAGATCGTCACCTGCGCCCGGCAAGCTCTGCTGTTGGACATTGCACGACAAACGCATCATCAAGGTGGCCACGCTGCGCCTCACGCCACCGCGAGGTGCGGCATCGTCTTCCGGCAGGCATGGCTGATCGATGGCAAAGCAGGACGATTCGGACGGGGTCGACCCCACGCAGACCCAGCCCTTGATCGAGATCGGCTTGGCCGACAAGAGCCCGCTCGTGATCGCCGCGCTCAAGCAGCTCCTGACGCAGCGCAGCCAGCTCAGCCTCGCGGTCACGGCCAGCGACGGCGAGCGCTTCCTGGAGGCGGTGCGTCGGCGCCATTTCGACGTCGGCATCATCGGCTGGGTCATGCCCTATATCGATGGCCGTGGCGTGCTGGAGGCATTGAAGAAGCAGCCGGGCGGACCCCGGATCATCGTCTACACGGGCGACGCCGACCCCCGCCTGCCACGGCGGGTCATGCTGCTGGGCGCGGCGGCCTTCGTCTCGAAACGCGAGCCGCCCGAGCACCTGCTGGACGCGATCGATGCCGTGGCGCGCGGCCAGATGGTGTTCCCGTTCGTCGACGTCCGCAAGCTCGGCGAGGATCCGCTGGGCGGGCTCAGCCCGCGCGAGCGCAGCTTGCTGGCGGAGCTCGGCAGCGGCCTGACCAATGCCGAGCTCGCTCACAATCTCGGCGTCTCGGTGAACACGGTGAAATTCCACTTGCGCAATCTGTTCGACAAGCTGCAGGTACGCAGCCGCGCCCAGGCGGTACAACTGTGGCACGAGCATCGCCGTTGAGGCGGCCTGCCGAAGCAGGATGCGTGGGCATTCGACCACACAGCCGCGGCTAGGACCGCGACATTGAGCGATTCTACCATCGCGATCTGGCTGGCTCGCGCTGTCCGTGCGATAGCACCCGAGTGCATTCCTGCCCTAGGTACTCGAGATCTATCATGGACTCATCGGTTCCGTCGTCCAAACGCATGCAGAGTGCGTGGGAGTTGTGCCAACGCACCCGCCACCCGCACACGCTGGAAGCCGAGAATCTGGTGCTAGGGCTGCTTTACGGTGTTGGTCTGGGTGCGGCACGGGCCGCGGCGACGATCAGCGAAGGGGCCGACACGGCGCACGTGCAGGCGGCCCGCCTGTTCGCGGCGCTGCAGATCAAGCTGCGACGCGAGCCGGATTCGCTCCGCGAGGTCACGCCCGCATGGTTGACGCTGCTCCTGACCAGCCTGCCGACGCGCTGGGCGGCCGCCCTGCAGGTCCGCGGGCAGCATGCGGGCAATGCGCCAGCGACGAGCGCGGAGACCATTTCGACCCGGCTGGGCCACACCCGCGGGCGGCGACGGCCCGACCTGCTGCTGTCCCTCGCCGACATGGAGATCGCCGGCCGGGCCTGACCGCCGCGCAACCGACCCGTCCGGGTGGGAAGCCGCCCCGCCTGAAAGATATTTGCCCCCTGTCCGCCTGACCGTCGTACCTCCTTTGCCTTTCCGGCAGCATCGAAGCCAACGACATGGCTCCGAGCCAAAGGGAGGTGCCGGCCATGAGCGACCCGGCCGCCGGACTGGGACCGGCTACACCTGAATTCATCTATGCTTTGCGCACCGTCACCGAGGCGGCGGCGCGGGCCGCCTGGGACTGGATCGGGCGCGGCGACAAGGAACGTGGCGACGGCGCCGCCGTCCATGCCATGCGCACCGCGCTCAGCGGGCTGCCTTTCGACGGTACCGTCGTCATCGGCGAGGGTGCCAAGGACGAGGCGCCCGAGCTGTTCCAAGGCGAGCGTGTCGGCGCCATCCGATCCGCGCCGGGCTACGACGTGGCCGTCGACCCGATCGAAGGCACCACCTATCTCGCCAAGGGCCTGACCAACGCCATGGCGGTGATCGCGCTGGCGCCGCGCGGGACGATGCTCGATCCCGGCCCCTGCTACTACATGGAAAAGCTCGCCGTTCCCGCCGCAGCCAAGGATGCGGTGGAGCCGACATGGCCTACCGAGCGCAAGCTGCGCGCCCTCGCCGAGGCGTTGGGCAAGCCCATGTCCAAGCTCACGGTGTTCGTGCTGGAGAAGCCCCGGCACAACCGCCTCGTCGCCGAGATCCACGAGGCCGGCGCGCGGGTGTCGCTCTACCCGGCAGGCGACGTGGCCGGCGCGATCATCGCCGCCATGGGCGAAGGCAGGATCGATGCCCTGATGGGCACCGGCGGCACGCCCGAAGGCATCATCTCCGCCTGCGCGATCCGGGCGCTCGGCGGCGGCTTCTGGGGCAGGCTCGACCCGCAGCTCGTCACCGAGAAAGCGAAGGTGCAGGCCGCCGGCCTCTCCACCGAGCGCTGGTACCGGGTCGAGGAGCTGGTGATGTCGCCGGACACGCTGTTCTGCGCCACCGGCATCACGACCGGGCTCCTGTTCGAGGGCGTCCACCACGACGACGCCGGCTACCGCACCCAGACACTCATGATCTCGGGGATCACCGGCGAGCGCCAGCTGCTGACCAGTTGGCTTCCCGCCCACCCGCTCACACGGGAGGCCTGACCATGCCCCTCAATCGCGTCGTCGACCGTCCGGTCATTCTCGGCATCGTCGGCGATTCGGCGGCCGGCAAGACCACGTTCACCGCCGGCATCGCCGCGATCCTCGGCAGCAATCGCGTGGCCTGCATCTGCAGCGACGACTACCACCGCTACGGCCGCGTGGAACGCGCCAAGCGCAGGATCACCGCCCTTCACCCCGACTGCAATTACATCGACATCCTGGAGCAGCATCTGAAGCTGCTGCGGCAGGGTCAGCCGATACTGAAGCCCGTCTACAACCACAGCAACGGCACTTTGGACGCGCCGGAATATGTTGCGCCGAAGCCGTACATCATCGTCGAAGGCCTGCTCGGCTACCATACCCGCGCGATGCGCGAATGCTACGACGTCAAGCTGTACCTCGAACCGCTCGAGGAGCTGCGCATCAAGTGGAAGATCCAGCGCGACATGGCCAAGCGCGGCTACACCCGCGAGCAGGTGCTGGCGCAGATCGCCGAGCGCGAGGAGGATACCCGGGCGTTCATCCGGCCGCAGCGGACCTTCGCCGACATCGTCGTCACCTTCTACCCGCCGGCGGGCCATGCCGAGGAGACGGGGGCCAATCTCAACGTGCGGCACATCCTGCGCCCGACGCTGCCGCACCCGGACCTCAGCCCGATCCTCGAGCGGGGCGTCAATTCCGGTCTGCTGCTCGAACTCTCGCGCGACACCGACGGCAAGCCCGTGGACATGCTGGAAATCCACGGCGCCATCGCCCAGGGCAAGGCCGAGCGGCTCGAGGAGCTGCTCTGGTCGCTGATCCCGGAGGCCAGCCACCTGCGCGCCAATGTCGGCACGTTCGACGGCAGCGGGGCGCAGGTGAGCCACCCGTTGGCGCTGACCCAGCTGCTGATCGCCTACCACATGGTCAAGGCGGCACTCGGCCAGCATGCGGTCTGACCGGAAAGGGCCTCGAGCATGACCACACCCGCGCCAAGCGACCTTGCGAACGCGCTACGCGCTCTTGCCATGGACGCGGTGGAGCAGGCGAAGTCCGGGCACCCTGGGATGCCGATGGGCATGGCCGACGTGGCCACGGTGCTGTGGACGCGTTTTCTC
>JBDHTW010000123.1:0-11571 GCA_039808865.1 Geminicoccaceae bacterium | reverse complement strand
CGCTGCGTCGAAGGCGACAGCACCTCGACCACGAGCACCGGGTCGTCGACCACCTGCGCATCGCCGCGATTGGCGCCGCAGCGGACGAACACGTCGGGATACATGATCGCACGATCCGGCGAGCGGACCTTGAGGTTGCTGCCGTGGACGAGACAGGGGCCGCCGGTCAGGGCGTTGCCGAGACACCGTGCGACGTTCATCGCCACCAGATCGTGGTTGGCAGTGCCACCGGACATCAGCCGCAGCACGCCGCCGACCAGCTCGTAGCGCTCGGCTTGCTGCTCCTCCCAGACGAGGAACTCGTCGGTCGAATTGAAGATGGGCAGAGCCGGCTCGGCCATGCGACGCTCCTTCGCTCGCCGCGAGCCTATCACGTTCCAGCCTTGCCGTAGCCCCCACCGCTCGGCGTCTGCACGGCGAACACGTCGCCGGCCTGCACCTGCGTGCGGCACCTTCCCTCCAGCTGCTCGCGCGTCCCGTCCGCGCGCTCGACCCACTGATCGCCGGGCGTGCCCGGCTCGCCGCCCTGCAGCCCGAACGGCGGCACCTTGCGCCGGTTGGAGACCAGGGCCGCCTGCATCGGCTCCAGGAACCGGACGCGCCTGATCGTGCCGTCGCCGCCCTGGTGCTTCCCCTTCCCGCCCGAGCCGCGGTTGATGCGGTGGCTCTCCAGCAGCACCGGATAGCGCCACTCCAGCACCTCGGGGTCGGTCAGGCGCGAGTTGGTCATGTGGGTGTGCACGCCCGAGGTGCCGTCGAAGTCCGGCCCGGCGCCGCTGCCGCCGCAGATGGTCTCGTAGTACTGGTAGCGCGCGTTGCCGAAGGTGAAGTTGTTCATCGTGCCCTGGGCGGCGGCGAGCACGCCCAACGCACCGTAGAGCGTGTCGGTCACCCATTGCGAGGTCTCGACATTGCCGGCGCAGACCGCGGCCGGATGGCGGCAGCAGACCACCGACCCTTCGGGCACGACGATGTCGATCGGCTTCAGGCAGCCCTCGTTCATCGGGATGTCGTCGTCGACCAGGGTGCGGAAGACGTAGAGCACGGCCGCCCGGGTCACCGCGGCGGGCGCGTTGAAGTTCCAGGGCTGCTGCTCGCTGGTGCCGGTGAAGTCGACCGTGGCCCGCCGCGCCTCCTTGTCGATCGCGATCCTCACCTTCACCACCGGCCCCGCGTCGTGGGCATAGGTGAACTCACCGTCCTGCAAGACGTCGAGCACGCGCCGCACGCTCTCCTCGGCATTATCCTGGACGTGGCCCATATAGGCGCGGACCGTGGCGAGGCCGAACTGGGCGACCATCTTCGCCAGCTCGTTGGCGCCGCGCTGGCAGCTCGCTACCTGGGCCTGGATGTCGGCCACGTTCTGGGTCTCGTTGCGCACCGGGTACGGGCCGGCGCGCAACACCTCCAGGAGTGCAGCCTCGCGCAGCTGCTCCTGCTCGACCAGGAGGAAGTTGTCGAACAGCACGCCCTCCTCGTCGATGGTCGTGCTGTCGGGCGGCATCGAGCCCGGGGTGATCCCGCCGACATCGGCATGGTGCGCGCGCGCGGCGGTGAAGAACACCAGCTCGCCGCCCTCGAACACCGGCATCACCACCGTGATGTCCGGCAGGTGCGTGCCGCCATTGTAGGGGTTGTTGAGCGCCCAGACGTCGCCCGGCCGCAGCCGGTCGCGGTTCAGCTCGAGGATCGTGCGGACCGACTGGCCCATCGAGCCCAGATGCACCGGCATGTGCGGCGCGTTGGCGACCAGGGCCCCGTCGGCGGCGAACACCGCGCAGGAGAAGTCCAGCCGCTCCTTGACGTTGACCGAGTAGGCCGTGCTCTGCAGCGTCACGCCCATCTGCTCGGCGATGGTCATGAACAGGTTGTTGAAGATCTCGAGCAGGATCGGGTCGCAGTGGGTGCCGACCGCGACCGCGCGCGCCAGCGGCTCGACCCGGTCGAGGATCAGATGGTCGCGCGGCGTGACCTCCAGCGCCCAGCCGGGCTCGACCACGACCGTCGTGGTGGCCCCGCACACCAGCGCCGGGCCGGCGATCCGGTCGCCCGGCAGGAGCGCCTCGCGGCTGTAGACCGCGGCCGCGAACCGCTCGGCCGGCTGGTGCGGGGCGCGGTTGGTGAAGATGGGTGCCGTCAGCACCGGCTCCAGCGCATGGGCGCGCAACTCGACGGCGCGCTCGGGCTCGGCCACCTCCTCCATGGCGCCGATGCCCTCGACGGTGACCGCCTCGACCACCAGGCCCCGCCCCTCGACGATGAAGCCATAGCGAGTGCGGTGCTCGGCCTCGAACGCCACGCGCATCGCCTCGGCCGAGCCGAGCGGCACCTCGAGCGAGGTGTCGGTGCCGGCGTAGCGGACATGCGCGCGCGGCTCGAGGGCGATGCGCGCATCCTCGACCTCCTGCGCCCGCAGCTCGGCCCGCACCGCATCCGAGAGGCCGGCCGCGACCCGGTCGAGATCGGCGACCAGGGCCTGGTCGAGCGGCTTTTCCACCGCCTCCTGGCGTAGGACGCGCAGCTCGGCGAGGCCCATGCCATAGGCCGACAGCACCGAGGCGTAGGGGTGGATGAACACACGCCCGATCCCGAGCAGGTCCGCCACGTGGCAGGCATGCTGCGAGCCGGCGCCGCCGAAGCAGCACAAGGCGTAGCCCTTGGTCACGTCGATGCCGCGCTGGACCGAGATCTCCTTGATCGCGTTGGCCATGTTGTCGTTGGCGATGGCGAGGCAGCCCTGGGCCAGCTCCTCGGGCGTGCGCTCGATGCCGGTGGCCTTCGCCACCTCCTGCGCCAGGGCGGCGAAGGCGGCGCGCACCACGTCGGCATCCAGCGGCTGGTCGGCCGCCGGCCCGAACAGGTGCGGGAAGAAGTCGGGCAGGAGCTTGCCGACCATGAGGTTGGCGTCGGTCACCGCCAGCGGCCCGCCGCGGCGGTAGCAGGCGGGGCCGGGATTGGCGCCGGCACTTTCCGGCCCGACCCGGAAGCGCTGGCCATCGAAACTGATGATCGAGCCGCCACCGGCCGCGACGGTGTGGATCTTCATCATGGGTGCTCTGATGCGCACGCCCGCCACCTCGGTGTCGAAGGCGCGCTCGAAGGCGCCGGCATAGTGGGTGACGTCGGTCGAGGTCCCCCCCATGTCGAAGCCGACGATCCTGTCCAGCCCCGCCAGCGCCGCGGTCTTGGCGGCACCCACGATGCCACCCGCCGGGCCGGACAGGATGGCGTCCTTGCCCTGGAACAGCCGCGCGTCGACCAGCCCGCCATTGCTTTGCATGAACATCAGCCGCACCTCGCCGGTCTCGCCGGCGACGCGGTCGACATAGTCGCGCAGGATCGGCGACAGATAGGCATCGACCACGGTGGTGTCGCCGCGCCCGACCAGCTTCATCAGCGGGCTGACCTCGTGGCTGACCGAGACCTGGGTGAAGCCCGCCTGCCGGGCGAGCTCGGCCACCGCCAGCTCGTGCTCGTGGTAGCGGTAGCCGTGCATCAGCACGATCGCGACCGCGCGGTAGCCGGCCCGGAAGGCGCGCTCCAGATCGGCGCGCGCCCGCCCGCGGTCGAGCGCCAGCTCCACCGTGCCGTCGGCCCGCAGCCGCTCCGCGATCTCGACCACCTCGCCGTAGAGCTGCTCGGGCAGGACGATGTGGCGGGCGAAGATGTCGGGGCGGTTCTGATAGGCGATCCGCAGGGCGTCGCCCAGGCCGGCGGTGATCGCGAGCAGGGTCCGCGTGCCCTTGCGCTCGAGCAGCGCGTTGGTCGCGACCGTGGTGCCCATCTTGACCGCCTCGATCGCAGTCTCGGGCAAGGGCTCGCCGCGCGCCAGGCCAAGCAGGTCGCGGATGCCCTGGATCGCCGCGTCGGGGTACTGCTCCGGATTCTCCGACAGCAGCTTGTGGATGCGGATCGACCCGTCGGGTGCCCGGCCCACCACGTCGGTGAACGTGCCGCCGCGATCGATCCAGAACTGCCACCCAGAATACATGGCCCACCACCCGGCTCGCTGTACGAGGCGCTTCTATAGCAGCGCGCGCAGGGCTAGGGCGACGCCCCCATCTGATCGAGAGCGGTCGGATCGCGCCGCCTTCGCCGGCCGAAAGGCTACCGCCGTTCGCCCGGGATCAACAGCAACCGCAGCGACGAACGGACTCGGCCGTCGCGGAGACGAGGCGGCTTCCATCGGTCCCGACCATGGCTGCGGCTACGTGCTCGGCGCCATGCGGGATACGTCCCTCCGCCTTCCGCTCGCTGTACCGGTCGACGAGATAGTCGGCACAATCGCGGGTCAGGAGCGTGAACTTGTAGAGCTCTTCCATCACGTCCACGAGCCGCTCGTAGTAGGGGGACGGCTTCATGCGGCCGGCCTCGTCGAACTGCTCATAGGCTTTGGCGACCGATGACTGATTGGGGATGGCAATCATCCGCATCCAGCGGCCGAGAACGCGAAGCTGGTTCACGGCATTGAACGACTGGGACCCACCCGACACTTGCATCACGGCCAGCGTGCGCCCTTGGGTCGGCCGCACGCCCCCACTTTCCAGCGGCAGCCAATCGATCTGGCTCTTGAAGATGCCGGTCATCGCGCCGTGGCGCTCGGGCGAGCACCACACCTGGCCCTGCGACCAGATCGACAGCTCGCGCAGCTCGGCCACCTTGGGATGGCTCGTTGGGGCACCGTCCGGCTGCGGCAGGCCACGCGGGTCGAAGACGCGGGTCTCCGCGCCGAAGCTGCGCAGCAGCCGGTCGGCTTCCTCGACCAGCAAGCGGCTGTAGCTGCGCTCGCGCAAGGAGCCGTAGAGCAGCAGGAACCGCGGCGGGTGCGACGACAGGTGAGCGGCTGCGAGCTTCTCCGGACTTGGCGGATCGAGGAACTCCGGGGCGAGTGCGGGAAAACTGTCGATCATCGGCCTACTCTGGCTTGGCGTAGGCCAATATTTCTACTATCGTTGAAATATGGAGATCAAGCCCGCCGTCGCCGCTCTTTCCGCGCTGGCCCATGAAGGCCGGCTCGCCGTCTTCCGCATGTTGGTGCAGGCCGGGAGCAGCGGTATTCCGGCGGGCGAGATCGCGCGGCGGCTTGGCGTGCCCCCGAACACGCTGTCGGCCAATCTCAACCTGCTGAGCCACGCCGGATTGATCGACTCCCGGCGCGCGGGCCGATCCATCATCTATACGGCGTCCTACGGTCGCATGGCCGCATTGCTCGGCTTCCTCATGGAAGACTGCTGCCAGGGTGCAGTCGAAATCTGCGCGCCCTTGGCCGAGCTCGTGAATCGCGCAGCCTGCTGCGCAGCCGGGTCCGAGGGCGCGCTGTCGTGACGCTCGCGGCCTCGTCCCATGGCTGCGAGAACGCGGCCTCGCCCCAGCCAGTCCGCCTGCCACGCCGGCTCGCCGCCGAGGCGCTCGGCACGGCGCTCCTGCTCGCCATCGTCATCGGCTCAGGAATCATGGGCGAGCGCCTGGCGGGCGGGAACGTCGCCATCGCGCTCCTCGGCAACACATTGGCCACCGGCGCCGGCCTCGCGGTGCTCGTCACCATGTTCGGCCCGCTCTCCGGCGCGCACTTCAACCCGGCCGTAACCCTGGTGTTCGCGGTGCGGCAGGAGATCGGGGCGCCGGTCGCGCTTGCCTACATCGCAGTCCAGTTGAGCGGCGCGATCGTCGGCGTGTGGGTGGCGCACCTGATGTTCGGCGAGGCGATGCTGCAGGTCTCCGCCAAGTTCCGGGATGGCGCCGCGCAGACGATTTCGGAAGGCGTGGCCACGTTCGGCCTGGTCGCGGCGATCCTTGGCTCGCACCGCTTCCGCCCGGAGACGACCCCGTTCATCGTCGGGCTCTATATCACGTCGGCCTACTGGTTCACGGCCTCGACGTCGTTCGCCAACCCGGCCGTGACGGTGGCACGCTCGCTGAGCAATACCTTCGCCGGCATCGCACCCTCGTCGGCTCCGGCCTTCATCCTGGCCCAACTGGTCGGGGCTGCGCTGGCGGCGGCCCTGGGCGGGTGGCTGTTCGGACAGGAGCGTCCCGCATGAGCGACTTCCCGATCACGATCTACCATAATCCCGCCTGTGGTACCTCGCGCAACACGCTCGCGATGATCCGGGCGGCCGGCTACGAGCCGACCGTCGTCGACTATCTCCGCGCGGGATGGACGCGATCGCAGCTCGAGGAGCTGCTCGCGGCGATGGCAGCGCGACCGCGCGACATCCTCCGCGTGAAGGGCACCCCGGCCGCCGAGCTCGGCCTGCTCGACCCGGGCAGGACCGACGATCAGATCCTCGATGCGATGATCGAGCATCCGATTCTGGTGAACCGGCCGATCGTTGTCACGCCCAACGGCGTGCGCCTCGCCCGGCCATCGGAGACCGTGCTCGACCTGCTCGACCGCGGGCCGAAGGGTTTCGCCAAGGAAGATGGCGAGGTCGTGCAGCGCTGAAGGGCACCGGGAAGCGGGTCGGCGGTCGAGACCGCTCGCCGCCAACGGGGAAGGCGGCGCCTTGGCTTCCGGCATGATCGGAATAGTTTCACCATGGTGAACTTCGTCGACGGTGGAGACAGAGCCGGGAGAGGAGCCATGCGCAAGCTGTTGGTGGGCGTTCTGGGCCTGGTCCTGCTCATCGTCGTCCTGGTCCTGGCCGCGGTGTTCATTCCCTCGCCACTGCAGAAATGGGCGGTCGAGCGCGGCGCCACCATGGCGACCGGCCGGCAGGTGACCATCGGCGGCCCGTTCAGCCTGCGCGCCTGGCCGCCGGTCGAGATCACCGCGAGCGACGTCGAGATCGCCAACGCCGACTGGGGCACGGCGCCGGCGCTGGCGCGCGTCGCGTCGCTCGACGCCAAGCTCGACCTGCTCGCCTACTGGCGCGAGGGCCGCGTTCAGCTGGACCGGCTGATCGTGACCAGGCCCGAGGCGAGCCTCGAAGTGGCACAGGACGGCCGGAAGAACTGGGAGTTCGCGACCGGAAAGGCCACGGGCACGACGCCCGTGGCCCAGGGCTCGCCCGCTGCGATCCCGCCCTTCGTCCTGGGCGACGTGCGGATCACGGATGGCGTGGTCGCGTTCGACGACAAGGCCGCCGGCACCAGCAAGCGTGCCGAGGCGATCGCGCTCGCGATCAAGCAGGCGGCACCGGACCAGCCGGTGGCGATCGACGGCAGCCTGACCTTCCAGGGCAAGCAGGCGACGCTCGCCGGCAGCGTCGACCGGCCGCAAGGGGCGGTGGCCGGCGAGCGCAGCCCGCTCAAGCTTGAGCTGGGCGTCCCCGGCGCCACGGTGGCGCTGGACGGCGAGATCGAGACCAAGGCGCCCGCCGCCGCCGGTGCGCTGGACATCAAGCTCACCGCACCGCGCGAGCTCTTGGCCTGGGTCGGCGCCACGCCGCCGAACGGCCTGCCGGCTTCGGCCTCGCTGCAGGGCCAGCTCGACCTGTCCGCCAGCCGCGTCGCCCTGAGCCGGATGCAGCTCCAGGCCGACCAGCTCACCGCCTCCGGCGCGGCCGCCGTCGATCTCGGCCAGCCGCCGAAGGTGACCGGCGACCTCGCCCTCGGCCGCCTCGACCTCTCGCCCTACCTGGCGTCCGGGCAGACGTCGGGCGCGCCGGCCGAGACGGGCGGCAAGGCCGCGGCGGGCTGGCCCGAGACCCCCATCGATCTGCCGCTGCCGCTGCCCGTGGACGTCGATCTCGCGCTCCACGGCGCCGGCGTGAAGGCGGGCAAGATCGAGGTCGGCGACTACGCCACCCGCATCCTGGCCGACCGCCAGCAGGCGGCCGTGACCATCGACTCGCTCGCGGCCTATGGCGGCACGGTCAAGGGCAGGCTCGCCGCCCAGGCGAGCGAGCCGCCGGCCTACACGGTCGATCTGGACGCCGGCGGGATCAGCGTGGTCGTCGCGACCGACGCCATCACCGGCCTGCACCGCGTCGACGGCAAGGGCGCCGCCAAGGCGGCGCTGACCACCCGCGGCGGCAATGTCCGCGCCCTGGTGGGTGCCCTGAACGGCGACGCCAGCGTCACCGTCACCGACGGTGCCTTGCTCGGCATCAACGTCGCCGGCATGCTGCGCCAGATCATGACCGCGGGCCTCGACCGCTCGGCGGCGGACACCCAGCGCACCGACTTCGCCGAGGCCGGCGCCAGCTTCCGCATCGAGAACGGCGTCGCCCGCACCCAGGACCTGCGCCTGGTCGCCCCCGTCCTGCGCCTGGATGGGGCGGGTGCGGTCGATCTGCCGCGGCAGACCATCGACATGCGGGTCACGCCCAAGCTGGCCAGCACGCTGCAGGGCCAGGGCGCCACCGGCAAGCCGGTGTTCCAGGCCGGCATCCCGTTCGTCCTGCAGGGACCCTACGCCTCGCCCTCGGTCCGCTTCGACCTCAACGGCACGCTGACCAGCGCGATCAGCGGCCCCGAGGATGTCGCCAAGGTGGCGGCCGACCTCGCCAAGAGCCCCGAGGCGGTCAAGCTGCTGAAGGACCAGTTCCAGCTGCTCGACAAGCTGCCGGTCCCGGCCGCGGGCGCCGCGGGCGAGCTGCTCAAGGGCGTGCTCGGCGAAGGCGGCGGCGGGAACCAGCAGCAGAAGCAGCCGGCGCCCGCGGACCTGGGCAAAGCCGCCAAAGGGCTGCTGAAGGGCCTGACCGGGCAGTAGGCGTGGCGACGCTTCCAGCTCGTTCCCGCCCATGAGCGACGGGCCCGTCATCTACGATCCGTCGACCGACACGATGCTGGTCGAGCAACGGCCATGGCCCGGCGGCCCCGACGATCCGCGAACATTGCACCGATGCCGCCTGAGGGAATCCTCGTCGACGATACCGAGCAGGGGCCGGTCCGAACGGCGGAAATCGGCCATGCTGTCGTTGCATGGCGTATCCGTGCCTGCTATCTTTTTGCTAGCATCATTGGAGTGCGCCGATGGCGACATTGATCGTGCGTCGTGTCGAACAGCGCCTGGTCGATGCCCTCAAGGAGCGGGCGCGCCGGCACGGCCGGTCGGCCGAATCGGAGCATCGGGCAATCCTGGAGGATCTGCTCGGCAATCCCCAGCCCTCCATGGACGAGCTGCTCGCCTATCTGCGGCGCGGCGCCGAGCTCGGCCTCGACGAGATCGAGCTCGGCCGGACCGGCGGCGGGCCGGTGGTGCCACCGGCCCTGGACTGAGGCGCGTGCTCCTGCTCGACACCAACGTGATCTCCGAGCTCGCCAAGCTGCGCCCAGCACCGGCGGCCCTCGCCTGGATCACGGGCCAGCGGCCGGCCGATCTCTTCCTGAGCGCCGTCACGCTCGGCGAGATCGACGTCGGCGCGCGCGCCCACCCCGACCCGGCGCGCCGCGACCGACTGCTGGCCTGGTGCGACGGGCTGCAACACGACATGTTTCGCGACCGGATCCTGCCCTTCGACGCGGACGCGGCGCGCAGCTGGGGCGAGCTGGTCCAGTCGAGCCGCAGCCATGGCCGCACGCTGGAATGGCGCGATTCGCAGATCGCCGCCACCGCCGCCCGCTTCGGCGCGAGACTGGCCACGCGCAACGCCCGCCACTTCACCGGCCTGGGCCTGGATCTCGTCGATCCGTTCGTGGCAACGGCATAGTCGCCGCGGCGGCGGATCAGGACTCCTTACGAGGTTTCGAAGATATGCTCAGCCGATCATTGGTACTCTCGGCCGATCGACCCTGATCGCCCGCCACCGATCCGCTGGAGCAGGGCCGCGGGCAGCACGCATGGCAGCGGCCGCGCAGGATGCTTGCCAAGCTCGGGCGCGCAGGTTGTGATGGCCGCGGCACGGAACCGTCCCGCCGACCGTCCCGAAGGGCGTGAGCGGCGCGCCGGGGCGAGGGGCACATGGCGATGGGTCCGAGCGTCTTTCTGAGCTATCGCCGCGATGCCAGCTCGGGTTCGGCGGGGCGGGTG
Source organism: Geminicoccaceae bacterium (assembly GCA_039808865.1). GTDB lineage: Bacteria > Pseudomonadota > Alphaproteobacteria > Geminicoccales > Geminicoccaceae > Benzoatithermus. Next base: position 1,655 of record JBDHTW010000123.1, on the reverse strand, counting down.
TTCGATCAGCTGCAGCGCCAGTTGCCGCAATCCCAGATCTTCATGGACGTCGATTCCATCGAGCCCGGCGTCGATTTCGTCGCGGCGATCGATCAGCAGATCAAGGTGTGCGACTATTTTCTGGCCGTCGTCGGTCCGGGCTGGCTGGACGCTCGCGACGCCGCCGGGCAGCGCCGCCTCGACAATCCCAACGACTATGTGCGCCTCGAGATCGAGGCGGCCCTGCGCCGCGACATCCGCGTCGTGCCGATCCTGGTCGACGGCGCGAAAATGCCCTCGCCCGACCGGCTCCCCGAAAGCCTGGGCGCCTTCACGCGGCGCAACGCCTTCGAGGTGTCGCACCACAGCTTCGGCAACGACGTTCAGGACCTGGCCAAGATCATCCTGAAGAGTCTCGGTATGCAACCCGCGACGAAGGAGATCGTCGCCGAGCCGGATCCAGCCCAATCCTGGGCGGATATCCTTCTGCAGTTTCGCGGCAGGATCTCACGCGGTCAATTCTGGCTTTGGAATCTGATCGTTCTCGCTGTCTGCCTGCCGATCGAGCTTGCCGTGCTCTATGCGATCCAGGGAGATTTCTTCCCGACGGAGCCAAACGCGAATTCCTTCAAGGCGAATGTCATCGCGCAAATCGCCATGCTGCCATTTTATTGGATGTCGTTCGCGTTGCTTGCCAAGAGATTGAAAGACATCAATGCGGGCAGGGGCATCCTCATTTCCATCGGGGTATTCTGCGCACTTCTCCTGCTCAGCTCTCTTTTGGCCACGTCGCCCATGACGGCTGGAACCGACGAAGTCAGCACGGCCGGGCGCATGGCATTGGGTGGGCTGATGTTCGGGCTGTTCTTGTGTTCCCTGTTCATCTGGTCCGTCGTGGGGGCCATTCCCGGCACACCGGGAACCAATCGCTATGGGCCGGACCCTCTGCGAGCCAAGCAGGCGAAGAATTAGGCGATCATCATCCCCGCGGCGGCGCCATGCTTTGCGAACCGGCCGCGCCGGAGCCCGCATCGTCGCGGTCGCGCTGCTCCCGGCTGAGGGCGAAGTAGCGTGCGCTTGGCCGCCGCGCGCTCGCCAGGCCGTACCAGAGCAGGACAGCACCGAGGATGAGCGGCAGGACGATCACGTTCCCGGCGGGCACCGGGTTGCCGCGAGACATGATCGTCTCGTTCGGGTCTCCCAGCCAGAGCCACAAGGCACCGAACGCCAGGAACAGAATCCCCAGCAGAGCATAGTGGATGCCCGTGACCTCGGCCGCCAGCGCGCCCTCGATGCCCTCGCGTGGCCTGGTCGGCGCCACCGCCTCCTTCACCCGTATGGAGATCGTGAGCAACGCATCCTGGAACGCCGACATGGCGAGCCGTCCCTCGCAACCCCACGCGACAGGCATCGCCACGCCGGGTCGCACCGAGCGCCGAATTTAGCACGAGGCCGGCCGCTGAGCCATCGGAGTAGCGATCCGGCACCGGTGGTCGATGCCGATGCTCCGGCGGCCGGCCCGATCGCCCTCCTGTGTCCGATTGCCGGGTGGAACCCCGAGGCTGTTGCGGCGTGCCGTGCCATCCATCGGCCGCACTCCGCATGGGGCAACACCAACGAGGTCCTGCGGCGGCGACCGCCCTACCCTCCGCCCCACCCGACCCGCTGCCCTCGCT
>JBDHTW010000122.1:0-11634 GCA_039808865.1 Geminicoccaceae bacterium | reverse complement strand
TCGCCCGCCGGGTGCTGCGCTGCCCCTGCCTGGCCGAGGACGTGGTCCAGGATGCGGCGCTCAAGGCCACGGTCATGGCGGGGCCGCGCTGCATCGATTGCCCCCTGCATTTCGCCTGCCAGATCGTGCGCAATCTCGCGATCGACCGCGAGCGGCGGCGCGCCTTGGAGCGCAGCCATGCGGCGCCGGAGGCCCTGGCGGAGGTGATCGAGGCGCCATGCGCCGATCCAGCGGCCCAGCTGGAGATGGTCGAGACCCTGCACTGCCTCGCGGCGGCGATCGGCGAGCTTCCCGACCGCACGCGCCGCGTGTTCGAGCGGCATCGGCTGAGCCAGGTGCCGCAGAAGGTGATCGCGGCCGAACTCGGCGTGTCGCCCACCCTCGTCAACTTCATGATACGCGATGCGGATGCGCATTGTCGGGCCAGTCTTCATGCGGCGGCGGCGCCAGCCCCATGCCGATTGCCATGCCGCCGGACGGCTGCCGCAGCGCCCGCGCCTCGTGGCGCAGGAGCGCCGCCGCGAGCAGGCTCGCGAGCCCTGCCGCAACCGGCTGCGCCGCGATGACGCCGTCCAGGCCCCACCATCGCGGCAACACCAGCAAGGCGGGGATCAGCAACCCGCCTTGCGCCGTCAAGCCGACCAAAGCTGCCGTCCAGCCTTTGCCCATGGCTTGCAGCAGGACGATCAGCACGAACTGCAGGCCGACGAGCGCGAAGCCCGCATGCACCATCCGGCAAGCGCGCGCCGCCACGGCCTGCGCCGCAGCATCGGCCGTGAACAGAGCGGTGACCGGCCCGGCCAGCAGAACCATCACGAGCGCGTAGGCGGCGGCTCCCGCCGACGTCACGACGAGCATGTACCGGGTCGCCACCAGCAGGCGCGGATGGTTGCGTGCGCCGCAGGCGAAGCTCAGCACGGGCTGCGCGCCGAGGCAGAAGCCGATGACCGGCAGCGTGCCCAGGGCCAGCAACCGCAGCGCCACGCCGACGCCGGCCAGCGCCTCGTCGCCGCCATAGCTGGCGGCGGCATGGTAGGTCAGGGCCAGCGCCAGGGCACCCAGCACCGTGCTCAGCATCGCCGGCACCCCGACTTGGAGGACCGGTCCAAGGATTCGTGCGCTCGGGCGGAGCAGGTCGAGCCCGATCCGGACCACGCCCCATCGTCTGCCGAAATAGACGGCGAACAGCAGCAGCGCCGCGATCTGCGACATGATGGTAGCCAGCGCGGCACCGGCGATACCGAGCCCGACGCCGAAGATCAGGATCGGATCGAGGACGATGTTCAGCGTGAACGCGCCGAGCAGCGTCAGCATGCTGAAGCGCGTGTTGCCTTCGGCGATGGCGATGAAGTCGCAGAGCTGCTGCGCCAGCAGCAGCGCGCAGCTCAAGCCGAGGATGACGACATAGCGGCTGGCCAGCGGCAGGACCTTGGGCGTGGCACCGAGCACGGTCAGGAGCGGTCCGGCGGCCAGCAGAAGGACCAGCGACAGCGCGAGCCCGAGCCCGACGGCCAGGGCCAGCGTCGTCGTCGCCGTCGAACTGGCGTGATCGGGCGTGCCCGCGCCGAGCTGGCGGCCGATCGCGGCCGCGGCGCCCACGCCCAGCCCCTCGCCGATGGCGGCAACCGCGACGAACACCGGGATGGCGACGCTGACGGCGGCGAGTTCGGCCGCCCCCAGCTGGCCGACGAAGAACGCGTTGGCCACGTGGTGCAGCGCGCCGATGCCGAGCCCGGCCACGGTCGGCAGGGCCAGGCGCACGATCAGCCGGCGCAGCCGTGGGTCGCCCAGATCGAGCGGCCGGGGCGCCAGACCGTCAGCCACCGGCATGGCCCGGCGCCCAGAGCCGGTCGGCGAAGAAGCGCTCGCGTCCGAGCGTCACCAGCAGCGCCCGCTTGTGCGGGAAGGCGACGTGCTTGACCTTGGCGAAGCCGGACCGGTCGAGGTTGCGGATCTGCTGGGCGTGGCTCGCGGCGGGCTCGCCGACGATGCGTTGCGTGCGCGGGTCGTCGAGGAACATGTAGTGCATCAGCGACGGCAGCCATGCGCTGACCCACGGCCGGCCACGGAACGCGTCCTCGCCGACGAGCACGTGCCAGCCGCGGTCGTAGTCGTGGGCGTCGTAATGCGGCCCGAGCCGGTTCTCCTTGGCCCAGTAGAGCTCGAAATAGCCGAACGGCCGATCGTCGAAGCTGCCGATCAACGGCAGCATGTGCGGGTCGGCCATCAGGCGGTCGAGATAGGCGCGGTGGGTGTCGAGATCCCCGGCCTCCGACCAGATGCGGTCGACGCGGGGATCGTTCATCCAGCGATGGAAGCGGTCGAGATCCTGCTGCGGGTCCACGGCTCGAAACGAGAGGACCTGACCGAGCCACGGAATGAACCGGGCATAGACCGGCCCGCGTGGCTGCGGCGGGCGCAGCGGATGCCGACGACCGTCGCGCACGATGTGCATCTGCGGGAAGCTCGTGCGCCTGGGCCGCGCCAGCCAGAGCTCGCCATGCTGCCAGAACAGCTCGGCCGGCACCGACAGCCCGTCCTGCGCCGGCACGGCGAGGCCGGCCTCCAGGCACGCCCGCTCGGCCCGCGATCCGGGCACCAGCGTCAACCGCACCCGCTCCAGCGCCGGCGTGGTGACGAACAGCGTCTCCAGTGCCGCGAGCAGCGCCTCGGGCCATGCGGGATCGGCCAACCCGACGGCATCGAGCAAGGGCGTGCCGCCCGCGTCCACCGTGAGCGGGAACGTGGCCAGGACGGCGGCGCCGCGGCGGACGGTCAGCGTGGCGCCGTCCCGCACCGTCGCCAGATCGCTCCCGGCACAGAAGGAGCGCACGGCACCCGTGCACCTGTCGTGTCCAACGTCATCCATGGCTCGTTTCCGACTGCAGCTGATCTGGAATGTCAGACGGATGCCGGGCAGGCCGATTTACCCGCCACGGCTGCCGGCGCCGGCTCGACCTGTTTCAGGCGAGCCGGCGAATCCTGGCCTCGAAGACGGATGGCCGGTCGCGCCGCTGGGTGTCGACGGTCTGCCAGTCGACGATCGGGGCCTGCTCGGCCAAGTCGTAGACCTCGCGGCCGAGCGCGGCGTTGACGATCGTGGCCGCCCGCCAGGCCATCAGGCTGAGCTGCGGATCGGCGATGCCGTGGCTGTGCTCGCCACCGTTCTGCAGGAAGATCTTCACCTCGTCCGGCGCATCCCAGAGCAGGCGGTAGTCGAGGCCGAGGACCGGGTTGCCGCCGGGGTCGGTCTCGAACCGATGGCTCAGCCCGGCCAGGCATTCCGGCAGGCTCCCCGTGAAGCCGGTCGCCAGAACGACGACGTCGACCGCCAGCCGGTCGACGCTGCCGTCGAGCTGGCTGGTCATCTCGAGCAGCGCCCCGTGACCGTCGCGGCGCAGCCGGGTGACCTCGCGCGCGGGCAGCAGCCGCAGCGTGTGGCCGTCGCCGACCACGTGCCGCCGCTCGTAGAGATGGCCGTAGATGTCGCGCAAGGTGTCGCTGGAGATGCCGTCGCCGGCCAGCTTCTGCAGTGGGGCCAGCGCCCTGCGCCGCAGGTAGGGCAGCGCGTGGAACCGCTCGACGAAGCCGGGTGTGAACCATTCGTTGACGAAATGGGTCTCGTCCAGCGCGGCGAAGGTGGCGCGCCGGCTGATCCAGGCGAGTTCGGCCGCCGGGCCGAACAGGCCCTGGGCAATGGCGAGGAAGAGCTCGGCGCCCGATTGGCCACCACCGACCACGGCCACGCGCTTGCCACGCAGGCCCGGCATCGTGCTCAGCGCCGACGAGCTGTGCACGCACGTGCCGGCGGCAGCCTCGTTCGCCCAGGCGGGGAGATGGGGCCGCTTGCCCGTGCCCACGACCAGCGTCCGGGTCTCGACGATCCCTGCCCGGCCTTCCAGCCGCAGGTGGTCGCCATCGAGCCGGACGGTATCGACCGGCGCGGCGAAGCGCAGGCTGGCGAGGCGGCCGGCGACCCAGCCCAGATAGTCCGCGAACTCGGCGCGCAGAACCGCGGTCTGGTCGGCGTTGAGGAACTCGTAGAACCGGCGCCGCGCGCGCAGGTAGCTCAGGAACGAGTGCCGGCTGGTCGGATCGACCGGGGTGACGAGATCCTTGAGAAAGGAGGTCTGCAGCCGCGCCCCGGGCAGCAGTTGCTCGGGATGCCAGGCGAACTGCTCGCGCCGCTCGAGGAACAGCGCGCGCACGTCGCGCACCGGCTCGAGCAGGGCCGCGAGGCTGAGGTTGAACGGGCCGACGCCGATGCCGGCCAGATCGGTGGTCAGGATCATGCGGCGTGCTCCTCGGGCGCGCTCACGGCTGCCCAGGCGGTCTGGAGGCGGCGCGCGAAACGATCGTGGAAGGCGGGCGCGCCGATGATGTCGAAGTGGGTCGTGCCCGGCACGATCTCGGCCGGGCCGGCCCGGTGCGAGAAGCGTCGCCAGTCGATCACCTGCAGGCCGCGATGCAGCGAATCGCCGGCGGCCCAGGCATGGATCGGGCGGTCGTGCGGCACCAGCCGGTAGCGCCGGAAGATCAGCGCGTTGTCGATCAGCACCCAGAAGATGCGCTCGCGGCTGGTGACGTCGGGGCCGTCGGTCGGCAGCTCGTCCGGCGCGCGGGCGACGTAGTGCAGGAACTGGTCGTAGGCCGGCGGGTCCATGGCGCCGAGCAGCCGCTCCCACTCGACCCGCATCGCCGCGCGCGCGAGCCAGGCCGCGACCCGGCGCTCGCACGCCTCGCGCTCGCCCGGCGCGAATTGCGGCACCGCGTCCAGCGCGAAGTCGGCGTCCATGTCGCAGACGTCGACCATGCCGAGCAGGCGCACGTCGACCTCGTCGCCCAGCATGCGCGCCGCCTCGTAGGCCAGCAGCCCGCCCCAGGACCAGCCGAGAAAGGCGCACGGCCGCCCTCGGCTCTGCCGCCGCACCTCCTCGGCATAGCGCGCGGTGATGGCCTCGACCGAGGTGCTGAGCCGGCCACCGTCGGAGAGCGAGTAGCAGATGAAGCCGGTCGCGGGTTGCTCCGGTCCCAGATGCTCGACGAGCTTCAGATACTCGCGGGTGCTGACCAGCAGGCCGGGGAAGCAGTAGAGCATCGGCCGGCTGCCCTCGCGCCGCAGATGCACCGTCTCGCCGCCGGCCCCGCTGCCGGCGATCCGCGCCGCCAGCGCGCGAACCGTCTGGTGGTTGAACAGATCGGCGATGCTCACGCCGCTGCGCGGGTACAGCTCGCGCAGGCGGCCGAGCACGCGCAAGGCCGCCATCGAGTGGCCACCCAGATCGAAGAAGTTCTGCTCGGCCCCGATTCGCGCCAGCCCGAGCACGTCCTGCCAGATGCGCGCGATCTCGGCTTCCGCTCCCGCCATCGGCGCCGCGAGGTCGCTCGCCGCCACCGGCGGCGGCAGCGCGGCGCGGTCCAGCTTGCTGTTGGCATTGAGCGGCAGGCGGTCGAGGACGACGATGGCGGCGGGAAGCATGTAGTCCGGCAGCCGACCGCCGAGCGCGCGGCGGAGAGCCTGCCCGTCGGGCCTCTGCGCACCCGCCGAGGGCACGACGTAGCCGACCAGGGCCGCCTCGCCACCGTCGCGCCGCAGCACGGCCACGGCCTCGCTGATACCTGGAAGTGCGGCCAGCGCGGCCTCGATCTCGCCGAGCTCGATGCGGAAGCCGCGCAGCTTGACCTGCTGATCGACCCGGCCGACGAACTCGATCGTCCCGTCCTCGCGCCAGCGGCCGAGATCGCCCGAGCGGTAGAGGCGACCATTGCCGGCGGCGAAGGGATCGGGGATGAACCGCTCGGCCGTGAGCTCCGGCCGGCCGACATAGCCACGGGCCACGCCGTCGCCACCCAGATGGATCTCGCCCACCACACCGACCGGCACCGGGTTCAGGTCGGGGTCGAGGACGTAGACGCGGCGCTGGCCGACGGCGCGGCCGATCGGGGCGTAGGTGCCAGAGAACGCCGCGTCGGCACGGATCTTCCAGACCATGGGCGTCATCACGGTCTCGGTCGGCCCGTAGCCGTTGATCAGCCAGTCGGCCCGCAACGCGCGGCGCAGCAGATCGAAGGTGGCCTTGGGCAGCCCTTCGCCGCCGAACGAATACAGCCGCAGTGGCGGCGGATCGCCCGTGCGCGCGGCCCATTCGGCCAGCTGCTGCAGATAGGTCGTGGGCAGACTGGCATTGTTGACGCCGTGCCGGCGCATCAGCGCGAACGTCTCCGCCGGCGTCAGCAGTGGCTGGTCCGGCAGGACGATGCCGCCACCGACCATCAGCGGCACCATCCATCGCTCGTGGCCGCCATCGGAGCTGAACGGCAGGAACGGCAGCTCGAGCGAGGCCTCGGTCATCTCGTAGAGGGCCGCGGTCGCCTGCAGGTGCCGGGTCAGCGGACCATGCTCGACCGCGACGCCCTTGGGCAATCCGGTCGAGCCGGAGGTGTAGATGACATAGGCCAGCCGCTCGGGCGCCGTGGCGACGCCCGGATCGGACACGGGCAGCGTGTCCAGCTCGAGATCGTCGATCGGCAGCACCGTCGCCGGCAACTCCTGCGGCAGCCGGCGGCGATGGTGGCGATCGGTGACGACGATGCGGACGCCGGCATCGGCCAGGATGTGGTGGTTGCGGCTCGCCGGGTGGTCCGAATCCACCGGCACGAATGCTCCGCCCGCCTTGAGCACGCCAAGAATGGCCGCGATCGCCTCCGGCGAGCGCGGCAGGGCCACGGCCACGCGCTGCTCGGGAGCGAGGCCGAGCTGCAGCAGCCGGTGCGCGACGCGGTTCGCCCGCTGCTCGAGCTCGCGATGGCTCCAGCGCCGCGCCGCGTGGATGATGGCGGTGGCTTCCGGGCGCCGCGTTGCCTGGGCGGCGATCAGCTCGTGCACCGGTCGCGGGTCGTAAGGCCGCGTGTGCACATAGGGTCGGGACAGCCGGTCCAGCTCCGCGGGGCCGACCAGGGCGATGTCGCGCAGCGCGACGTTCGGATCGGCGACCGCCGCATCGAGGATGCGGAGCAGATGCGCTGCCGCACGCTCGATCGTCGCGCGCCCGAAACGCTCGGCCGCGTAGCCGACGCGGAGCTCGAGCCGGCCGTGCCGGCACTCGGTGGCGACGACGACGACGTCCGCATCGCCACGCAAGCCCGCATCGGCCATCGGCTCGACCACGAGCCCGCCGGCCAATGGCCCTTCCGGCAGGGCCGACCGCCACTCCAGCAGCACGGGCAGGAGATCGCCCGCCTGCTGCTGCGCCAGCAGCTCGAACGGGACGAGATGCCGGCCGGCCTCCTCCATGGCGGCCTCGACCGCGCGCAGGGCGTCGGCGAACCTCGTCTCGCCGGTGGGGCGCAGCTGTGTCGGCACGATCGTCTGCAGCGGGCCGACCACCGGTTGCGGCGAGCGCACCGCTCCCACGCGCGACACCTTGCCGACGCCGTAGCGGGCCAGCAGCAGGTGCAACGCCGTCAGCAGCAGCGCCGGCAAGGGCGCATCGAGCGCGCGCCCGAGGGCGCGCAGCGCGCTGCACCGCGCCATGCCGAGGCGGCGCCGATGCTCCTGTCGGCCCCCCACGGCCGCGGTCGTGCCCGCCTCACCAGGGAAGGTGGCCAGCTCGTCCTCGGTGAGCCGCGCCTGCCAGTAGGCGAGCGCGGCACGGCTGGCCGCGGACTGCTGCCAGGCCCGCTCGCGCGCGACGACGCTCATCAGCCCGGCCGTCGCGGCCGGCGGCTCGGGGGCGTCCCCCCTGGCCAGAGCCGCGTAGGCGGCCAGCGCATCGTGCGCGAGATGCCGCAACGATGCCGGGTCGCCGACCATGGCATGCACGGCCAGCACCAGCAGGTGCTCGTGGTCGCCGAGGCGGAGGAGACGCGCCCGCGCGGCCGGCCCGTGCGCGAGGTCGAACTGGGCGAGATCGTCGTCGTGCGAGAGCCGTGCGGCTTCCGCCGCGCGCTGGCCCTGCGGCAGGGTCCGCAGATCGATCGTCTCGAGCGGCAGCACGCCGGCCGCCTGCACCCGCTGCTCGATCCGCCCGCCGGCATGGCGGACGAAGCACAGCCGCAGCGCCTCGTGCCGCTGCTCGACGAACGCCAGGGCGCGGATCAGAATCTTGTGGTCGAGCGCGCCGCGCAGACGCAAGCCCACGACCTGACGCCCGAGCACAGCCTCGCCGCCGATCTGCGCCATGGCCCAGATCCGGCGCTGCGCGATGCTCAGCGCTTGACCCGCCATCGTCGCCGTCTCGTCGGCGCCGGCCGGCGCCTGCGCGCCCGACATCAGGTTCTGCGTGGTCATGACGTTCGCCCTGCGGATGCCAGTCTCGGCACCTAGGACGCACCATCCGGCCCGCAATTTAGCGGCTAAATTGCGGGCCGCCTCGTCCGTCCCCTGTTCGGACTGCGATGCGGGCAGCATGCCCGGTCGAGCGGGAGACGAATGACCGTGCAGCCGACGACCTTCCTCGATCCGCCGCCAGGGCTCGATGACGACGCCATGGCGGGCACCCTGCTGGGCCATGGCGACCGCTTCGCGGACGGCGCCGCCGTGCCGCCGATCCAGCAGACGTCCCTGTTCCTGTTCGACGACTACCAGGACATGGCCGACGCCTTCGCCGGCCGGAAGCGCCGGCCGATCTACTCGCGCGGCGACAACCCGACGGTGATGGAGTTCGAGCGCGTGCTGGCCGAGCTCGAGGGCGCCGAGGCCGGGCGGGCATTCTCCAGCGGCACCGCGGCCATCGCCGCGACCGTGCTGGCCTTCCTCGCCGCCGGCGACCGGATGGTGACGATCCGGCACGTCTACAGCGACGCCTACAAGTTGTTCGAGAAGCTGCTGCGTCCGCTCGGCATCGGCATCGACTACGTCGACGGCGGCGATTCGGCGGCGGTGGCGGCCGCTCTGCCCGGGGCGAAGCTGCTCTATCTCGAGAGCCCGTCCTCGATGGTGTTCGAGCTGCAGGACATCGAGCGTCTGACGGCGGCGGCGCGCAGGCACGGCGTGCTCAGCGTGATCGACAACAGCTGGGCGACGCCGCTGTACCAGAAGCCGATCGCGCACGGCGTCGATCTCGTGATCCACGCGGCGTCGAAGTATCTGGGCGGCCACAGCGACACGGTGGCCGGCATCGTCGTCGGCGCGGCGCAGCTGATCGAGCAGATCAACCTGCGCACCTATCCCTATCTCGGCGCCAAGCTCGCCCCGATCGAGGCCTGGCTGCTGCTGCGTGGCCTGCGCACGCTGCCCCTGCGGCTGGCGCGGCACATGCAGACCGGCCTCGCGGTCGCCGAGCGGCTGGCCCTGCACCCGCAGGTCGGGCTGGTCCGCCATCCCGCCTGGTCCGGGCATCCCGGCCGCGCCACGCTCACCGGCTACAGCGGCCTGTTCTCGTTCGACGTCGTCGAGGGCGTCGACGTGCCGACCTTCGTCGACGCCCTGCGCCTGTTCCGGCTCGGCGTGAGCTGGGGCGGGCACGAGAGCCTCGTCGTGCCCGCCCTGGCCGCCCTGCAGCAGGCCGGCGGCATCAACTCGTTCGCGCGCTTCGGCGTCAGCCCGCGCACGGTGCGGCTGCATGTCGGGCTCGACAGCCCGGACAGCCTGTGGGCCGACCTGACCCAGGCCCTGGCCCGGGCCAGCCGAGCGCGCGCGCCCACCTCGCAGCCCCGGGGAGAGCAGCTTGCCGTTTGACCAGGTTTCATTGCCGGGCACGCAGATGCGCGACGTCGTCGCCGGCAGCAACGGTCAGGCCTACCGCATCTTCGTCGCGGTGCCGAAGTCGGAGCCGCCACCCGACGGCTATCCCGTGCTCTACATGCTGGACGCCAACTCGAGCTTCGCGACGATGGCGCAGACCATGGCGGTGCTGTCGATCTGGCGCGACGGCACCGGTGTCCAGCCGACCCTGATCGTCGGCATCGGCTACCCGACCGACGACGCGTTCGACGCGGCACGACGCGGCTTCGACTACACACCCGCCCCGGAGCCCGGCGGGCCGGAACTGGTCCACGCGCATCGCCTGAGCTACCCGATGGGCGGCGCCGAGCCGTTCCTCGCGTTCATCACCGCGGAGCTCAAGCCGCTGATCGAGAGCGAGTACCATGTCGACCGTGGTCGCCAGGCGCTGTTCGGGCATTCGTTCGGCGGCCTGTTCACCCTCTATGCGCTGTTCACCCGACCGAACGAATTCCGCTCCTACGTCGCGGCGAGCCCTTCGCTCGCCTGGGGCCAGCCCGTGATCACGACTCTCGAGGAACGGTTCGCGGCCGCTGCGGACCATGGGCACGTCCGCCTCCTCGTCACCGCCGGCGAGTTCGAGCAGAAGCTCAATCCCTGGGAACGGGACCTGCCCAGAGCCGCGGAGACCGAAGCCTACTACCGCGAGTTCCGGATGATCGATCGCGCCCGTGCGCTCATCGAACGGCTCAACGCGCTGCGGCGTCCGCAGCTCGAGGCCAGGTTGCGCGTGTTCGAAGGCGAAGGACACATGTCGTTGGTGCCGACCGCGGCGAGCCACAGCCTGCGCTTCGTCGCGGGCACGCTCTGAGCCTCAGCAAGCCCGCAGGACGGCTTCGTAGCGGTCCACCGCCGCTTCCACGCCGAAGGCGGCGCCACGCTGGCGCAGCGCTGCGCGCTCCGGCGGTGCGGCCAGCGTGGCCTCGATCGCCGCCGCCATCGCGGCCTCGTCGCCGACCGGCACCAGGCGGCCCCAGCGGCCACCCTCCAGGATCTCGGCCGGCCCGCTCGGGCAGTCGGTGCTCACCACCGGGCAGCCGCAGGCGAGCGCCTCGGCGACGACGTTGCCGAAGCCCTCGTGGGTCGAGGCCAGCACGAACACGGCGGCGCGCGCCATCCAGGCGAACGGATTCTCGGTGTGCCCCGGCAGCGCGAAGCGGTCGGCGATCCCGACTTGCGCCGCCAGCGCTGCCAGCTCGGCGCGGCGCTTGGCGGTGGCCTCGGGATCGGGCCCCTCGCCCAGGATCACCAGCCGCGCCGATGACGGCCGGCGCACCCGGGCGAACGCCCGCAGCAGCGTCGGGAAGTCCTTCTGCGGCGCGAGCCGGCCGACGCCGAGGATCACCGGCGGTTGCCCGGGCTGCAGCCACGGATGCCCGACATCCTCGGCTGCGCGCCGCGCCACGTCCGCCGGCACGGCCGGGTTGTGGATGACCCGGATCAGGTCGCGCGGCAGACCCGTGGTCGCGGCCAGATCGTCGGCGACGCCGGTCGAGACGGCGACCACGGCAGCCGCACGGCGGTAGGCATGCCCGATCAGGGGCGGCAGCGCCCGGTAGTTCAACGAGCGCGCCCGCCGCACCTGCTCCGAGAGCGTGTTGTGCTCGGTCAGCACCACGCGGGTCGCGGTGCCGGCCAGATCACGCGCCATCAGGGCGACCAGATTTTCCTGGGGCATGCAGCCGATCAGGCCGTCCGGGCGTTCCTCGCGCAGCCAATCGGCGAGCGAGGTCAGGTAGGGCACCGGACCGGGCGGCTTGCGCGCGAGCAGGAACGGGCGCAGCAAGGGCAGGAACGCCGCCGGATCGGCCCGCAGCGCCGCCAGTCGACCGAGGGCGGCCGAGCGGCGCTCGAGGGGGCGCAGCTTCGGCCCGGGCGGCAGCAGGCCCGCGAGCCGCCCCTCCGCCCGG
>JBDHTW010000121.1:0-11794 GCA_039808865.1 Geminicoccaceae bacterium | reverse complement strand
CGTCGGCGGTCGGGCTGGACGCGGCCGGCAGCGCACCGCTCGCCGGCTTCGCAGCCGGCCTGCGCCAGCGGGTGTTGCAGGCCGCCTGACCACTGGCCAGCACGCAAACCGCGGGAGAACCTCGCCACGGGATGGTATTGCCACCGAGACCTGCCGCCTTCGGACAAGGACCAGCTGCAACCATCGGACCGTGCGGTTCACGGTGGCAGCCGAAAGCCTGCCTTGGCCAAACCAGCATTGAAGCGGGCGACAACCTCTGGTGCAACCTGGAAGTTGGCCCAATATCTCGTCGGGTCCCGCCCGAGCAGTGGAGCCTGGCGCAGGGCCTCGTCGAGGGCCGCGCGCGCTGCCTCCGAATGCCCGAGCGCCGCCTCCGTCATGGCCAGGAAAACATGGCCCAGGCCACAGCAGGTGCTCTTGCCATGCTCCGCTGCCGCGCGCGCCGGCTCGAGATCGTTCGCCAGGTAGAGGCTGACCGCGAGGACCAGGTAGTACCAGTCGGGAACCGAGACGGTGCGGTCGATCGCCTCCTGCAGCAGATCGCGGCCTTCGCCCCAGCGTCCGTGCACCGCCAGACGCCAGCCGAGCTGGGCAAGGCTTTCGGGATCGTTCGGATTGAGCGCGATCGCGCGCCGCAGCACCCGTTCGGCCTCCTCGATCTCGCCGGTAGCGTAGCGCAGGGCCGCCAGGGACTGGAGCGCCGTCACGCTGTCGGGCGCCAGCTCGACCGCGTGCCGCGCCGCCCCCAAACCTGCCTGCAGCTCCGCCGGTTGATCCTCGGCCGGGACCATGCCGAAGCGGGCCGCGTCCAGGTGGACGAAGGCCAGCATCGCCCAGGCTGCCGCGTAGCCCGGATCACGGGCCACCGACTCCTCCAGGCAGGCCCGTACCGGCGCGTAGCCTTCGCTGGCGAAGCTGCGCCGGAAGGCGAAGGCCCGCTGCACGCACTCGTAGGCGAACATGGTCGTGGGCTGGCTGCGATCGAGCCGCTTGGCGGCGTCGGCGGCGATGACGCCGTAGCTCTGGGCGAGCTCACGGACGATCGCTGCCGTCAGAACCCCTTCCGTGCCAAAGATGTCGCCAGCGCTGAGGGTGCGGTCGTAGCTCCTGCTCCAGAGAATCTGCTCGGAGGCAGGTTCCGTCAGCCGGGCGGTCACGTGGATCCTGCCTGCCTCCCGCGCAACCGTGCCGGCAACGATGTAGACCAGATCGCCTGCCGCTGGTGGCACCTCGACACGTCCGCCGATGCCAATCCGGCCGGCGAAGACCCGAACCCCGTCAAAGCGGGCCAGATCGGCAATCAGGTCGGCGGTCAGGCCGTTCGCCAGCAGCCGACCGTCCTCACCCCCGGCCACCGCCTCGAGCGGCAGGACGATGACGGCAGGGCCGGCGTCCTGAACGTCCGGACGCAGCCGCCACGCCCACCAGGTTGCACCGAGCACGACGAGCAGCACCAGCGGCACTGCCACGGCGGCAGTAGGGCGCCGAACCCATACCGGCGGCCACGACATTTGTCCGACCGGGTGAGCAGCAGGTGCAACGGCCTTGTCGTGCCCGTGGTCCTGCTCCTGCGTTTCGAACCAGGCAACGTAGCGGCCTTTGGGGATCGAGATCCGGATCGGGTCGTCGCGGCCGGCGGTCAGGTAGTAGTGCGCGAGGTCACGGCGCAGGCGGCCGACCTCGATCCGGACGGTCGGGTCGCTCGTGGGGTCGAAGTGCTCGTCGCGCCCCAGCACCGACAATGCCAGGTTGTAGGCCTTGAGCCGGTCGTCCTGCCCCGCCAAGGTCTGCTCGACGATGTAGGCGAGCAGCCGGCGGCGGCGGTCGCTCGACTGGAACGCGGCGGTACCGAGCAGCCGCGCAAGATAAGCACCAATCTCGCCCGACGACGGCCAGCCGTCGTCGCACGCCCGCGGCACGAGGCTCATCTCGTTCCCCCCTGATCCTCGGCAGGATATCATAAGATTTGGGGGCCGTAACAACCGAATCAGGCGCCTCCAGTTACCGTAACAAGCTTGTCCTTGGCGGATGCGCGTCATCACCATGGCAAGACCGGCGGGATGATGCCGGTCAGGATTGACGATCGGAAGTCAACGAGGGCCGACGGACGCCGCCAAGCACGGCGACGTCGACCGAGACATGAGCAAGCAGGCGCGCTCGCAGGAGAAACCATGATGCGCACGATCTACGCCGCCGGCTTTGCCTTGGCCTGGCTCTTCGGCGCCAGTGCCGCGATGGCCGATTCGACGACCGGCACGGTGGAGAAGGTCGACCAGAACAGCCGAACCGTGGTGATCAACGGCCAGCCCTACATGCTCGAAGGCCAGGCATCCGGGCTGAAGATCAGCGAGATCAAGGTCGGTGAGAAGGTGACGATCGAATACGACACCAACACCAACAACGTCTCGCAAATCAATCAGGCCAAGTAAGCCCGACCCGAGTATTCGGGCCGTCGCAGGGAAGAACAAGGATGATCGCGTTCCGGATGTGGACGCTTGCCGCCGCCACGTCGCTGATGACGTTCGGCGCCGCCACGGTATGGGCCGACGCCTCGGCCCTGACCAAGTTCCCCGGCGCCAAGGAAGCCATCATGCGCTACTACGCCGACAACGCCCGCGAGGGCGGCGGCAATTGCGGTGCCGGGCACATGGCCGACGTCAGCGACGCGCGCGTGGTCAACGCGAGCGGCGACACGGCGGTCGTCGCGGTCGACTACACCTACAGCGCGACGTCGCAGGCGGGCACTGCCGCCTGCAGCGGCACCAGCTCGCGCGAGTTCACGCTCAGCAAGGGCGGCTCGGGCTGGACGGTCACCGGCATGACCGGCCAGACGCCGTAGCGGCGGCAGGCAGCTGCGCCGCCGGCGGCCGGATCGTCGCAGGTTCGGCGCCGCACCGTCGAGCTTCGCGCGTCACCTCGGCCATGGAGCGAAGGCGGTGGATGCGATCGAGGCCGTGTGCAGCGGCCTTCCCGCCGAGGCCGGCCGGATTCGCCGGCGGTTCTGGCGCGACCCGGAATTCCGCTCCGTCTGCGAGGACTACCGGGACCTGCTGGTGGCGCTTGCCAACCTCGAGAACACGCCGTCCGCCGAGGCGACACGGGCCGAGGAGTATCGGCAGCTCGCAGCCGAGCTGCTCGCGGAGTTGGCAGAGATGCTCGAAGAACAGCGTTCGTAACGTGGCTGAGACATGCCGGAAGGGAGAGGTGCATGAAGCCGAGACATATCGCGGGCGGGCTCGCCATGACAGCAGCCCTGCTCGCCCCGCCGATTGGCGGTGCCGGCGCGCAAGAAGCTAAGAAGCCCAACATTCTGTTCATCATGGGCGACGATGTCGGCTGGTTCAACATCGGCGCCTACCACCAGGGCATCATGTCCGGCAAGACGCCGAACCTCGACAAGCTCGCCGCACAAGGCATGCGGTTCACGGACTACTATGCCGAGGCGAGCTGTACCGCCGGGCGCGCCAACTTCATCACCGGCGAGCTGCCGATCCGCACCGGCCTCACCACCGTAGGTCAGGCTGGTGCCGATGTCGGCATGCCGGACGAGGCGGTGACGCTCGCCACGGTGCTCAAGGCACAAGGCTACGCGACCGGCCAGTTCGGCAAGAACCATCTGGGCGATCTGAACAAGTTCCTGCCCACGGTGCACGGCTTCGACGAGTTCTTCGGCTATCTCTACCATCTCGACGCCATGTCCGACCCCTACTGGCACAGCTTCCCGCAGGGCTGGTGGGACAAGTCCGGCCCACGCGACCTGATCCACTCCTGGGCCACGGACAAGGACGACCCGACCGAGATGCCGCGCTGGGGCAAGGTCGGCAAGCAGCGCATCGAGGACGAAGGGCCGCTGGCCCCCTTCCCGGACATGGCCGGTCGGCAAGGATGGCAGGCGGGCCGTCCGGCCAAGTACAACATGGAGACCTTCGACAGTGTCCTGGTCAAGGCCAGCGAAGATTTCATGGACAAGGCCAAGAAGGCCGGCAAGCCGTTCTTCGTCTGGCACAACACGACGCGCATGCATGTCTTCACCTTCGTCCCGCCCACGTATCAGGCGAAGATGAACTACGATACCAATTATGGCCTGGAAGAAGCCGGCATGGCGCAGCTCGACGACAGCGTCGGCGATCTGCTCAAGCACCTGGAGGACATCGGCGAGGCCGACAACACCATCGTCGTGTTCACCACCGACAACGGCGCCGAGGTGTTCACCTGGCCCGACGGCGGCATGACGCCGTTCCGGGCGACCAAGGGCACGGTGTTCGAGGGCGGCTTCCGCGTGCCGGCGATCATCCGCTGGCCGGGCAAGGTCAAGCCGGGCACGGTCCAGAACGGCATCTTCTCCGGCCTGGACTGGTTCCCGACCCTGGCCGCGGCGGCTGGCAGCACCGACATCACCGATCAGCTTCTCAAGGGCGTCAAGCTGGGCGAGCGGACCTACAAGAACCATCTCGACGGCTACGACCAGACCGACCTGCTCCTGGGCACCGGGCCGTCGAAGCGGCACGAGCTGTTCTACTTCGGCGGCGCCAAGCTGGGTGCGCTGCGCATCGACGACTTCAAGTACCAGTTCTTCCAGCAGCCCTGGGGCTGGCCCGGCGAGAAGGTGACGACCGACATGCCGATGATCGTCAACCTGCGCCAGGATCCGTTCGAGCGCACGCCCTCGATCCGCGGCGAAAGCCTCAACGACATGGGCGGTGGCTACATGAACGACTTCTACGCTCGCGAGTTCTGGCGCTTCGTCGTGGTCCAGCAGGCCGTGGCCGACTTGGCGAAGACGGCGATCGACTACCCGCCGATGCAGGCGCCGGCTTCGTTCAACCTCGAGGCGGTCAAAGCCCAGATCGACGAGATGCTCAACAATAAGAACGGCCAGTAGCACCTGGGCGGACGAAGCAGCCATTCCGATGGCGGCGACGGCAAGCGGTTGAGCGAGCTTGCGGGTGCGCTGATCGCGGGGCTGGCCGCTCCCGGCGCCGCCGGCGCCGGATCGTGGTGTCGCTACGCGGGCGGCAGCTCGTCCAAGCAGGAGGCGGCGCCACGACCGACCCTGGAGGGCAAGCAGCCCAGCGGCTTCGTCGAGATGCACGAGGTGCAGGGCGCCTCCATCGGCGATGCCGGCGGCGACCAAGGGGCACTCACCTTCGACGGCAGGACTTACCCGTTCAAGATCGCCGGACTCGGCGCCGGTGGGATCGGCGCCTCGACCGTCGATGCCGAGGTCCACGATCCCGCTACGTTGAACGAGTTTCCCGGCGCCCACGCCGCCGGCGGGCACGGCATCGTCGCCGGCAAGGCCGGCCCCGGCGACATGTGGCTCAAAAACGAGCACGATGTCGTTCTGCACCTCAGGGCCAAGCGCGAGGGCCTGATGCCCAGCGTTGGCGCCGACGCGATCGACATCCGCATAGTGAGGCGCAGAGGGTAGGTTAGAGGAGGATGCGATATGTCGAGAGCCCTCACGGTGTCCCCGCTCGTCATGCTCGGGCCGCTCGCCCTGGCCTTGCTCCTGACCGCCTGCGCCGGCTCTGGCGGCGCCGGCGACGGTACCGATGGCGGGCAGCCATGCAACGATGGCTCCTGGTGCGGCTCGCGGCTCGATCGGAACGGTGACGGCCAGGTCTCGCAGCAGGAGATGGACGACGCGTTCAAGGCCGCCGACACGAACGGCGACGGCCAGCTCAGCCAGGGTGAGTTCGCGGCCGCGGGGGGTAGCTGGGGCGGTGGGGGGCACGGTCGCTGATGACGGCTGGACAGACAAACCTCGCCACCGAAAGCCTCGCATGCTTGCCGCTCGTCCTTCTGGCGGCAGCAGGTCTAGCCGGATCGGCGGCCGATGCGCAGGAGCCGGTGCCGGCCGGCGCCGGCCGCTGGCAGCTCAGCCTCGCCCCCTATGTCTGGGGAACGGCGCTCAAGGGCGACGTCGGGATCGGCAAGACGGATGCCAAGGTCGATGCCAGCTTCAAGGATATCCTCGACCACCTCAACGGTGCCCTGATGCTGAGCCTGGAGGCGCGCAAGGATCGTTTCGGGCTGCTCTCGGACAGCATCTTCGCTGACCTTGAGGACAACGCCGCCGCCGCCCAGGATCGGTTCAAGGTCGACTCCACCGCGAAGCTGTTCATCCAGTCGCTGGCCGGCACCTACCGTGTCGGCACCTGGCAGCTCGCCGACTTCGGCGATGCCGGCCCGCTCACGCTCACGCTCGATCCTTATGCGGGCGCCCGCTACACGCATCTGCGCGCCGAGGTGCAGGGCAAGCTCGACCTGCCGGACTTCGGCATCTCTGCCCGGCGCACGGCCGAGCAGAGCGAGCATTGGGTCGATCCCATGCTGGGCCTGCGCACCATCTGGAACCTGGGCGAGCGCTGGAGCCTGGTCGCCGCCGGCGACATCGGCGGCATCAGCACGAGCGACCAGTACAGCGCCGAGGCCTGGGGTCTGGTCGGCTATCGTTTCGGCCTGTTCGGGGAAGGCAATGCCGATCTGTTCGCCGGCTATCGCGTGCTGAAGCAGAAATACGAAGACGGGAGTGGCCGCGATCGTTTCGACTGGGACGTGACCATCCACGGACCGATCGCAGGTCTCAAGATCACCTTCTGATGCACACTGAAGCCCAGCTCACAGGGCGTACTTTGCTGTCGCTGACGCCAGGCCCTGCCAGGGCCTTCGGACAGACCGCGGGCTGGGTGGCAGCCGGAGCGATCCACGGCATCCTGAGGGGCTGCCATACCATCCCCGAGAGTGCCGCGGATGCCCCGAGATCGTCGGCGCGACGCCACCTGGACGTCGCTGCATGCCAAGCCGACCGCCCTATCCGGCATCTGGCAGCGGGACAGCGAACGGTTGCGCCAGTTCGTGGAAGCCGTGGTCCATGTCCTGTGCACCGGGGTCGCCTGGGAGGGCCTGCCGGAACGGTTCGGCAGGCCCGACCCGCTGTGCCGCCGCTACCGGCGCCGGGCCGTGGCCGGGATCTGGGACGCGCCGTTCACGGCCGGCGTGCCCGAGGACGCGCGCGGCCACATGACGGCCCGCCTGCAGCAGACGGAGTGGATTGCTGGCGGCATCGCCTACAGGCGCGCGCATGGGAGGCGTCGGGACCCACCGTCGTCAATGCGTGGAGGTGGCGAAAGCTGGTTACCCGAACTTCGCGATGCGCTGAGCCCGCATGTCGGACGCTGGGAATCGAGACAGGAAGGCCAAGATGAACCCGACGCGCCTGAAGAGCCGAGCCGATGCGATCCTGGCCGGCACCGTTGCCGAGAGCCCCGGCGTTCCCGGCGTGGTGGCGATGGTCACCGACCGGGAGCGCAACATCTACGAGGGTGCCGCCGGTCAGCGGGTCGTCGGCGGCAGCGCGCCCATGACGACCGACACGGTGTTCGCGATCTTTTCGACGACGAAGGCGATCACCGGCACGGCCGTTCTGCAACTGGTCGAGGAGGGCAAGCTCGATCTCGACGCGCCGGCCAGCCGCTACGCCCCCGACATCGGCAAGCTGCAGGTGATCGAGGGCTTCGATGCGGCCGGCGCGCCGCGGTTGCGCGCGCCGAAGCGCGACCTCACCACGCGGATGCTGATGCTGCACACCGCGGGCTTCGGCTACGATTTCTTCAACGAGACCTACGCCCGGCTGGCGCGGGACGAAGGGCAGCCGAGCGTCGTCACCGCCACGAAGGCGGCACTGATGACGCCGCTGCTGTTCGATCCCGGCGACAAATGGGAGTACGGCTCGAACATCGATTGGTGCGGGCAGGTGGTGGAGGGCATCACCGGCAGGCGGCTCGGCGAGGTGCTGCAGAGCCGCGTGTTCGCGCCCCTGGGCATCGAGGACATGACCTTCGAGCTGCACGACGGCCTGCGCGCCCGCCTGGCCGGGATGCACCGCCGCAACGCCGACGGCTCGCTCGCGCCGATGGCGTTCGAGCTGCCGAGCGCACCCGAGATCCACATGGGTGGCCACGGTCTCTACGGCACCGTCGGCGACTACATGAAGTTCATCCGCATGTGGCTGAACGACGGCCGCGGACCCCACGGTCAGGTGCTGCGGGCCGACACCGTCCGCATGGCCGAGCGGAACCATCTCGGCGACAAGAAGGTCACCGTCCTGCCGGGCGTGATCCCAGCCCTCTCCAACGACGCCGAGTTCTTCCCGGGACTGTCCAAGTCGTGGAGCCTCACCTTCATGGTCAACGACGAACGCGCCCCGACCGGCCGGCCCGCCGGCGCGCTGGGGTGGGCCGGACTCGCCAACCTGTTCTACTGGATCGATCGCCAGAACGGGATCGGCGGGTTCTGGGCGACGCAAATCCTGCCGTTCGGCGATCCTGCCTCCTTCGGCGGCTACATCGATCTCGAGACGGCGAGCTACGCCGCACCCAAGGACTGAGGCGGCGGCAACCGCTCCCCGTTCTGGCACCGGCGGGGGTGCCGTTTCCACGGGTTGAGCCCCGGGTCGACGCACCCTATATCCGCACGGCGCCGGCACCTGTCGTCGGTACGGGGAGGCCTGATGCCCGACTTCGACCTGTTCGTGATCGGCGGTGGCTCCGGCGGGGTCGCCTGCGCCAGGCGCGCCGCGACGCATGGCGCCAAAGTCGGCATCGCCGAGGCGAGCCGGGTCGGTGGCACCTGCGTCATCCGCGGCTGCGTGCCGAAGAAGCTGATGCACTACGGCGCGCATTTCAGCGAATGGTTCAAGGCGGCCCGGTCCTACGGCTGGGATCTGAGCGAGCCACGGCTCGCGTTCGAGCGCTTGTGCGAGGGCCGCAACAAGGAGATCGCGCGCCTCAACGACATCTACATCCAGATGCTGGCCCGGGCCGGGGTCGAGCTGTTCCCGGCGCGCGCGCATCTTCTCGGCCGAGCCGGCGAGGGTTTCCGCATCGCCGTGGGCGAGCAGGAGGTCACCGCGGCCCGCGTGCTGATCGCGGTCGGCGCGCGGCCGAGCCTGCCCGACGTGCCGGGCATCGAGCACGCCATCACCTCCGATCAGGTGCTCGAGGACGTCTACGCGCTGCCGGAGCGGCTGGCGGTGATCGGGGCCGGCTATATCGGCCTCGAGCTCGCCAGCATCTTCAACGCCCTGGGGGCGAAGACGACGCTGATCCTGCGTGCCGAGCTGCCGCTGCGCGGCTTCGAGCACGATCTGCGCCAGCATCTCGCGACCGAGGTCGCGGCGCACGGGGTGACGCTGTGGAACGAGACCGTGGTCGAGCGCATCGAGCGGGGCCCTGGCGGCCTGCGCGTGCACACCAGCCGCGGGCCGCTCGAGGCCGATGCGGTGCTCTACGCCACCGGCCGCTCGCCGGTCGCCCAGACCGGCGGCCTGGGGCTCGAGGCGCTGGGCGTTACCCTCCACCGCAGCGGCACCGTCGCGGTGGACACGGCCTACCGCAGCAACGTGGATGGCATCTTCGCCGTCGGCGACTGCAGCGACCATGCCGGCACGGCGCTCGACGGCGTCGCCTTCGACCTCACGCCGGTGGCGATCGCCGAAGGCCGCGCCTTGGCCGAGACCCTGTTCAATGCCAACCCGCAGACGGTGAACTACGCCACCATCCCGACCGCGATCTTCGCCCTGCCGCAGGCGGCCTCGGTCGGCCTGTCGGAGGCCCGCGCCCGCGGTGCCGGCCATGACGTCGAAATCTACCGCGCCACCTTCCGGCCGATGTTCAACACGCTGACCGGCAGCACCGGCCGGACCATGATGAAGCTGGTGGTCGACCGGGCCACCGATCGGGTCCTGGGGTGCCATATGGTCGGCGAGGATTCGGCCGAGATCATCCAGGGCTTCGCGGTGGCCTTGACAGCAGGGGCCACCAAGAGGGTATTCGACGCCACCGTGGCGCTCCATCCGACCGCGGCCGAGGAATTCGTCACCATGTACCAGCCGGCGCCGACATGAGCCGCGCCGTTCGCCGACGAGAAGGATCTTGAAAATGCCACGCGACTGGCAGCCTGCCTCCTGGCGCAACCGCCCCGTCGAGCAGCTGCCCAATTACAAGGACCAGGGAGCGCTCAAGGACGTCGAGGACAAGCTCGCGGGATTCCCGCCGCTGGTCTTCGCGGGCGAGGCACGCACGCTGCAGGAACGGCTGGCCGAAGTCTGCGCCGGTCGCGGCTTTCTGCTCCAGGGCGGCGACTGCGCCGAGGCCTTCGCCGACTTCCACGCCGACAAGATTCGCGACACGCTGCGCGTCCTTCTGCAGATGGCGGTCGTGCTGACGTTCGGCGGCGGCATGCCGGTGGTGAAGATGGGCCGCATCGCCGGCCAGTTCGCCAAGCCGCGCTCGGCCGACCTGGAGACGATCGGCGGCAGCAGCCTGCCGAGCTACCGTGGCGACATCGTCAACGCGATCGAGTTCGAGGCCGCCGCGCGCGAGCCCGACCCGGGCCGGCAGATCCAGGCCTACTCGCAGGCCGCGGCCACGCTGAACCTGCTGCGCGCCTTCACCCAGGGCGGCTACGCTTCCTTGACCCGCGTGCACCAGTGGACCTTGGGCTTCCTCGACCGCAGCCCGCAGGGCGAGCGCTACCGTGACATGGCGCACCGGATCACGGAAGCGCTCGAGTTCATGCAGGCGTGCGGCGTCACCGACCTGACCACGCCCGAGATCAACCGGACGAGCTTCTACACCGCGCACGAGGCCCTGCTTCTGGGCTTCGAGCAGGCGCTGACCCGGATCGATTCGACCTCGGGGCGCTGGTACGACACCTCGGCGCATTTCCTGTGGGTCGGCGACCGGACGCGCCAGCTCGACGGGGCGCATGTCGAGTTCTGTCGCGGCATCGCCAACCCGATCGGGGTCAAGGCCGGCCCCAGCATGCCGGTCGACGACCTGCTGCGGCTGTGCGACGCCCTCAACCCGCACAACGAGCCGGGCCGGCTCACCGTCATCAGCCGCATGGGCCACGAGCAGATCGATCGCCAGCTCCCGGCCCTGGTCCGCGCCCTCAAGCGCGACGGCCGGGCCGTGGTCTGGGCCTGCGATCCCATGCACGGCAACACGATCAAGTCCTCGACCGGGTACAAGACCCGTCCGTTCGAGCGCATCCTGGCCGAGGTCAGGAGCTTCTTCGCCATCCACAAGGCGGAAGGCACGCATGCCGGCGGCATCCATGTCGAGATGACCGGCCAGGACGTGACCGAGTGCACCGGCGGCGCCCAGGGGCTCACCGATGCCGGCCTGCAGGACCGCTACCACACCTACTGCGATCCGCGCCTCAACGCCCAGCAGAGCCTGGAGCTGGCGTTCCTGATGGCCGAGGCGCTGAAGGACGAGCGGCAGACGCTGCGCGCGGCCAGCTGAGCGGCGGCCGCCCCCGGAACGTTGCGACGAGAGAGGCCGTTCGGCCTCTCTCGCGCGTTCGGCCTGCCGGCGTCGCCGACGGCGCGCGGATCAGGCGATCGCACGAGACCAAGGCCAGCAGGCAAGGTTAGAACTCGAGCTTGGCCGACACGCTCCAGCCACGGATCCCGTTCCCGGCCAGGGCCGAGCCGCGCAGGCTCAGACCGTCGATCCCGGAAACGATCGACCGGTCGACGATCTCGACGCCGCCGCCGAACTCGAAGAAATAGTCGAAGCCCAGCGATTCGGACGAGCTGCCGGGGAAGCTGGAGTTGGCGACGAAGCCGATCCAGCGCAGCTGCCGGCCCAGCGCCGTGAAACCGGTCGGCCCGTCGAGCTGGGCGTAGGCGGTGAGCACGCTCATGTGGCTGCTGGTTTCCAGCACATGGTCGCTGGCGGCAAATGTCCGCGCATGCACGTAGTTGTAGCGCACATCCCCC
>JBDHTW010000120.1:0-11937 GCA_039808865.1 Geminicoccaceae bacterium | reverse complement strand
TGGAGCGGCAAGTACGGCAGCGGCGCGATCGACTGGGCCAATCCCGGCGTCTACCAGCATATCGGCTATCCGAGCGTCGTGCAGCTCGCCGACGGCACGATCCTCGCCTCCTACCACGAGTGGAGCGAGGACGAGCGGCCGCTGCAATATGTCCGCTGCACCCGGTTCCGGCTTGCCGACTGAGACCCAGCCGGCCCACCTCCGCGCCGAGCACTCGCTCGTCCTGGGAGACGGGCACGGCTACTGCGCCCATCCTCATCTCGTGCGATGCGGCGACGAGCTGGTCGTGGTGTGCAACTGGGTGCCGCGCCGACGCTTCGTCCTGCATCCTCCCGAGGACCCGCTCTATCTCAACCTGATCCTGCGCTCCGCCGATGACGGCCGGAGCTGGAGCGCCCCCGTCGTGGCGCCGGCCTATGGCTGGAACGGGGTCGAATGCGCCGGGCTGACCAACTTGGGCGGCGGCCATCTGCTGCTCAACCAGTGGCGCTTCGGCTGGCTGACCCTGGACTCGGCGCGGGCGCGGCCCGAGCAGGAGGGCATCGCCTATCCGCAAAGGCTGCTGGCCGCCCATCTCGCCTCCGCCGAGCACGAGCCGGCCGGAGTGACGGTGGCCGACGCGGAGCGGCTGATGCCGTGGGCACGCGCCGGGGGCGCGGCCTGGGTGCACCGCTCGACAGACGGCGGGCGCACCTGGGCCGCCAGCGTCGCGGTCGACACCGCACCCTACATCGGCGGCTACGGCATACGCGGGGGCGTCGTGCTGCCCGACGGCACGATCGTCCTGCCGCTGAGCGACGTGCCCGCCTATCGCCGCGTGTTCGTCCTGCGCTCGTCGGACGGCGGCGTCACCTGGTCGCGGGCGATCGGTGTGGCGGATCAGCCCGACCGCCGCTTCGAGGAGCCGGCGCCGCTGCTCCTGCCGTCGGGGCGGATTCTTCTGCTGCTGCGCGAGAATGAGAGCCGCTCCTTGTGGCGGAGCTGGTCGGACGATGGCGGCCTGAGCTGGGCGAAGCCACAGCCGACGGGGATCGACGGCTACCCGGCGCATCTCTGTGCTTTGCCGGACGGCAGGCTGTTGTGCACCTACGGCTACCGTCGTCCGCCCTACGCCATACGCGGCGCCGTCTCGGCCGACGGCGGGGCTTCCTGGACCAGCGAAGCACCGCTCGAGCTGCGGTCGGGCCTGCCGGGCCGGGATCTCGGCTATCCGTGCACGCTGCCCACCGAAGCCGGCATGGTGACAGTGTACTATGCGCGAGATGCGGCTGATCGGACCTGCATCTTCGCCAGTCACTGGCAGCTGCCGCGCCAAGCCTGATCGGTTGCCGGCCGTCCTGCGACAAGCCGTCGTCGCCGGTTCCGGGCAAGGGGCTCCGTCACGCTCCTGTCATTGAAGCCGGGCAGAGAGGAGCGCGCCGAGGGCATCGTGCGGCGCCGCAGCTCGCGTGCGGCCGCTGTTGGCTGCCCCCCTGTGACAAACCTCAGAGGTGATTCATGGACCGCAGGTCGTTTGTCGCGCTGTCGGCCGGCAGTGGCCTACTGGCGGCCTCCGCCAGCATGCTGCCGAGACTGGCTTTCGCCCAGAGCCTCCGCCTGACTGGAGCCGGGGCGAGCTTCCCGTTCCCGCTCTACTCGACCTGGTTCCAGGCCTACAGTCAGGCGAGCTCCGGCATCCAGATCGACTATCAGTCGACCGGCAGCGGCGCGGGCGTGAAGTCGTTCATCGCGCGCACGGTCGATTTCGCCGCCAGCGACGCGGCGATGACCGACGAGCAGATCGGCCAGGTCGACGGCGGTGCCGTGCTGCTGCCGATGACCGCGGGCGAGATCGTGCTTGCCTACAATCTGCCGGGCGTGACCGGGCTGAAGCTGCCGCGCGAGGTCTATCCGCTGATCTTCCTGGGCGAGGTGACGAGCTGGCAAGATCCGCGCATCGTCGCGGCCAATCCGGGCGTGGAGCTGCCGGACACCAAGATCACCGCCGTCCGCCGCTCGGACGCCAGCGGCACGACCTTCGTGTTCACCAACCACCTCGCGGCGATCAGCGAGCAGTTCAAGGCCGCGGTGACGCCGGGCACCAACCCGCAATGGCCGGGTGCGAGCAATCTGGTGGCGGCCCCGCGCAATGACGGCGTGACCGCGACGATCACCCAGACCCCCGGCGCGATCGGCTATATCGAGTACGGCTACGCTATGCTCACGAACACGCCGGCGGCGACGCCGCAGAACGCCGCCGGCAACTATGTGGCGCCGGGTGGCGAGGGCGGCCCGCTGGCGCTCGCCGGGGCACAGTTCAACAGCGAGACCGACCTGCGCGGCTGGCTCACCGACCCCAAGGACGCGATGGCCTATCCGATCGCGACCTTCACCTGGATGCTGTTCTATCGCAAGCAGGACCCGGCCAAGGCGGAGGCGCTCCGCAGCATCGTGCAGTGGGCGCTGACGGACGGACAGAACATGGCCGGCGATCTCGGCTACATTCCCCTGCCCGAAGCGGTGGTGGCCAAGGTCCAAGCGCAGGTCGCGGACATCGGGTCGGTCCAGTCGTGAGCTAGTCGAGCGGGCCGCTGCCGCCGACCGGTGAGCGGTCCCGCTTCTTGTCCATCGCAGACCGCGGACGAAACGCCTCATGGCAAGCACGACACCGCACCGACTGGCTGCCAACCTGTCCGCCGTGTCCCAGCCGCCGACCTCCTCGGAGAGGGCCTTTCACCGGGGCTTCTCCTTGCTCGCCATGCTGTGCGCCGCCGGGATCATCCTGCTGGTCGTCGCCATCGTCTGGGAGATCGGCCGGCAGGCCGTCCCGGCGATGATCGCGCAGGGGCCGGGCTTCTTGACCCGCAGCGTCTGGAATGCCAGCACCAACGAGTTCGGCATCCTGCCTGAGATCTGGGGCACGCTCTACAGCTCGCTGCTGGCCCTGCTGATCGGCGGCTTCTTCGGCATCACGGTCGCCGTCTTCCTCACCCAGGACTTCCTGCCGGCGCGGCTGGCGGCCGTGTTCCGCACCATCGTCGAGATGCTGGCCGCGATCCCGAGCGTGGTCTTCGGCCTTTGGGGCATCTTCGTCGTCATCCCGCTGATCCGGCCGGTGGCCAACTGGCTGCACAACACTCTGGGCTGGATCCCGTTCTTTGGCACCCAGCTCAGCGGCCCGGGCCTGCTGCCGGCGGCGCTGGTGCTGGCGATCATGATCCTGCCGACCGTGGCCGCCATCTCGCAGGATGCGCTGCACCAGATCCCGTACAAGGTGAAGGAAGCCGCCTACGGCATGGGGACCACGCGCTGGGAGGCGATCTTGAAGGTGCTCTTGCCGACGGCCAGCGGCGGCATCTTCAGCGGCCTCGTGCTGGGCTTCGGCCGGGCTTTGGGCGAGACCATGGCGCTGGCCATGCTGATCGGCAACGCCAACCAGATCAGTCTGTCCCTGTTCGCGCCCGCCAACACGCTGGCCTCGCTCATGGCGTCGAACTTCCCCGAGGCCGGCGGCGCCGAGCGCGACGCCCTGATGTTCGCGGGCCTGGCGCTGCTGACGGTGACCCTGGCGGTCAACATCATCGGCTCGTGGCTGCGTGCCCGGACCCAGAGACAGGACCAGAGCTGAGCCATGGCCGCCTCCATCCTGCCCGCCGCCGTCCCGGTCGTCCCGCCGAGCCTCGACCGGTCGTTCACCGACCGGCGCGCCGTCCACAGCCTGCTGCTGACCCTGGGCGCCTGGCTCGTGGTGCTGATCGCCAGCGTGCCGCTGTTCTCCGTGCTCTACATGCTGATCACGCGCGGCGGCGCCCGGCTGGGCACGGCCCTGTTCACCCAGCTGCCGCCCGCGGGCTTCATGCCGGGCGGAGGCTTCGGCAACGCCGTCGTCGGCACGCTGGTGATGGTCGCCATCGCGTCCCTGATCAGCATCCCGATCGGCGTGCTGGCCGCGGCCTACCTCTCCTATCTCGGCCCAAACAGCCGGCTTACCCAGGTCGCGCGCTTCCTCTCCAAGGTGCTGACCGGCTTCCCGTCGATCCTGGCCGGCGTGTTCGGCTTCGCCATCCTGGTGCTGACCTTCGGCACCTACTCGGCGATCGCCGGCGGCGTGGCGCTGGCGGTGCTGATGCTGCCGACGGTGATCCTGACCGCCGACGAATCGATGCGCACCGTCCCCACCCGGATGAAGGAAGCCGCGGTCGGGATCGGCTGCACGCCCAGCCAGGTCGTGATGAAGGTCGTCCTGCCGACCGCGCTGCCGGGCATCCTCACCGGCATCATCCTGGGAATCGCCCGGGTCGCCGGCGAATCGGCACCCTTGCTGTTCACCGCGCTGTTCAGCAACTTCTGGATCTCGAGCCTGCTCGAGCCCACGGCCTCGCTCTCGATCCTGATCTACAACTTCTCGAGCATGCCGTTTCCCAACCAGATCGAGCTGGCCTGGGCCGCGTCGCTGGTGCTCGTCCTGATCGTCTTGTTCTTCAACCTCCTGAGCCGCCTGGTCGGGAGGCCAAAAGTATGAACCCCGAGGAAAACCCGTCATGAATGCCATGTCCGCGACAGCGCCCAACGCCGCCGCGCACCCCGCCATGGCTCGGGCGGCGCTGCTCGCCGCAGCCCCGCCGCTCGCGATCGACTGCAAGGTCGAGAAGATCTACTATGGCGACTTCCTCGCCGTGCGGGACAGCCACGTCCCGATCGAGCAAGGCAAGATCGTAGGCTTCATCGGCCCCTCGGGCTGTGGCAAGTCGACGGTTCTGCGCAGCCTGAACCGGATGAACGACCTGATCGCCTCGTTCCGGTTCCTGGGTCATGTGCAGTTCATGGGCCAGGACATCTACGCACGCTCGGTCGACCCGGTGTCGGTGCGCCGCCACATCGGCATGGTGTTCCAGCAGCCCAACCCGTTCTCGATGAGCATCTACGAGAACGTCGCCTTCGGCCTGCGCCTCAACCGTTTCAAAGGGGACATGGACGAGCGCGTCGAGCACGCGCTGCGCCGTGCTGCGCTGTGGGACGAGGTCAAGGACAAACTCAAGGCCAATGGCCTGTCGCTCTCCGGCGGCCAGCAGCAGCGCCTGTGCATCGCCCGCGCCGTCGCCACCG
Source organism: Geminicoccaceae bacterium (assembly GCA_039808865.1). Taxonomy (GTDB): domain Bacteria; phylum Pseudomonadota; class Alphaproteobacteria; order Geminicoccales; family Geminicoccaceae; genus Benzoatithermus. The sequence continues at coordinate 6,852 of JBDHTW010000120.1, read as the reverse complement.
AGCCCACCGTGCTGCTGATGGACGAGCCCTGCTCGGCGCTGGATCCGATCGCCACCCGGCGCATCGAGGAGCTGATGCTGGAACTCAAGAAAGAGTACACGATCGCGATCGTGACCCACAACATGCAGCAGGCGCAGCGGGTCGCGGACGAGACCATGTTCTTCTCGGTCGACATCTCCAAGGGTGGCCGCACCGGCTATCTGGTCGAGGCGGGACCGACCGAGCAGATCTTTGCCGACCCGCAGCAGCAGCTCACCAAGGCCTATGTGAGCGGCCAGTTCAGCTAGCCGGGGCGCGGTCGGTTCCGCGATGGGGCGGGAGAAAGCGGCGCGCGAGGGGCGAATCGACCTCTCGCGCATCGAGCGCTGCCTGCGCGAGCTGCAGGCGGAGTTCGCCCGGATCAACCCGACCTTGGAGAGTCCGCGCGAGCCGCTGGACGACGAGGTGCTGGGCAACCTCCTCGATGGCTACGCCTATGTGAACCGCATGCTGACCCATGGCATCGACCCGTTCCAGCGCGGCCAGCATGCCCACCTGCTCGAGCTCAACAACATCGTGCTGTGCGGCATCGAGACGGACGCGCGGCGCCGCTTCCATCGGCACATCGAGGCCACCGAGGCGCACTTCTACGAGACCCCGGGTGGCGGCATCCGAGACGTCATGGAATGGTATGAGCGACATCCCGGCGACGACCCGTGGTGCAAGGCCGCCGGGGTCTACATCCACGCCCTGAGCGAGCCGCAGCTCTTCATCGAGGGCAACCATCGCACCGGCTCCCTGATCATGAGCTATCTGCTGGTGCGGGCCGGCAAGCCGCCGTTCGTGGTCAAGCCGGACAATGCGAAGGGCTATTTTGACCCGTCGACGCTGATCCGCATGACGCGTAAGCACACGCTCAAGGCGCTGTGGCAGCTGCCCAAGATCAAGAAGACCTTCGCCGCGTTCCTGAAGGATCACGTGGACAAGCGCGCGCTCGCCAGGATGCCCGCCGAGGCATGAGGTGGCCGTAGAGCTGGGGAGAGCGGAGCATGGAGCGGGACAAGTCGTGGGTCGAGGCGGAGCTCGAGGACAGTTTCGACGAAGAGCTCGAGATGGAGATCGACGACCTGCGGGTCGCGCGCGAGCTCGGTGACATCACCGAGCAGCAACAGGCGGATGCGATCGACCGGCGCACCTATTTCCACGAGCTGTTCCGCCTGCAGGCCGAGCTGGTCAGGCTGCAGGACTGGGTGCAGCATACCGGCTACAAGCTCGTGGTCCTGTTCGAGGGCCGCGATTCCGCCGGCAAGGGCGGTGTGATCAAGCGCATCACCCAACGCCTCAACCCGCGCGTCTGCCGGGTGGTCGCGCTGCCTGCCCCGACCGAGCGCGAGCGCTCGCAATGGTACTTCCAACGCTACGTTCCGCACCTCCCAGCCGGCGGCGAGATCGTGCTGTTCGACCGCTCCTGGTACAACCGGGCCGGCGTCGAGCGCGTGATGGGCTTCGCTTCGAACGTCCAGGTCGAGGAGTTCTTCAACGACGTGCCCGAGTTCGAGCGGATGCTGGTCCGCTCGGGCATCAGGCTGGTCAAGTACTGGTTCTCGATCACCGATCAGGAGCAGCAGCTGCGCTTCAAGATGCGCATCCACGATCCGATGAAGCAGTGGAAGCTCAGCCCGATGGATCTGCAGTCGCGCGTTCGCTGGGAGCAGTACACCAAGGCCAAAGAGGAGATGCTCGAGCGCACCAGCATCCCCGAGGCCCCGTGGCACATCGTCGAGGGCAACGACAAGAAGCGCGCCCGCCTCAACTGCATCCACCACCTGCTCCAGCTGGTGCCCCACGAGGACGTGCCGCACGACTCGATCGGGCTGCCGGAGCGGGTCTTCAATCCCGACTACGAGCGCAAGGTGCTGCCGGACGAGCTCTACGTTCCCAAGATCTACTGAGCGAACGTCGCCAGCGCGAGGCGTGCCACCCGCTCGTGCACCGATGCCCGGTCGACCCCGGGCGGGTCGGCCCAAAGCTCCGGCATTGCCGCGCGTCCGGCCGGCGTCCCTGAGGCGAGCAGGGCACTGTGGCCGACCGCGGCGCCGAGGAACGTGAGGCTGCAATTGGGTAGTTGATCGGCGAGCCAGCACGCGCCGTCCTCCGGCGGGGCTTCCCGATCCGCCTCGCCAACGGCGATCGCGACCGGCAGACGGCATCGGTCGCCAGCAGCTCGGGCAGCCGATCGGCGAGGTCGGGGAACTCCCGCGGTCCGCACGCGCCCGGCCGGCCGTCGATCCAGGCCGCAAACAGGCGCATGTCGGTGATGGCCCCCGCCAGCGCCAACGCGGTGTGCGCACCCAGGGAGAAGCCCGCGGCCACGACGCGATCCTGATCGAGGCGACCGGCGAACGGACCCGCCGTTGCCAGCATGTCGAGCGCCAGGCTCAGGTCACGCGACCGCTCCCACCAGCAGATGAAGCCCGCGGCACAATGGGGCTCGGAAGCCGCGTTGCCGTGATGGTCGACGCCGAGCACGGCCCATGCGGCAGCGGCGAGCCGCCGGGCCAGCCAGCCCAGGCTCGCGGCGGTGCCGCCCGTGCCGTGCGAAAGGAGGACCACCGGGAGCCGCTCGACGACCGCCGCCGGCGCGGCGTCGAGCGCAAGCTCCCCCAGCAGATAGTACCGTGCGCCAGGCGGCATCTCCGCGGCGACCGTCTCGACCGCCGGGTCCGCCGGATACCAGACGGACCAGCGGAGCGGACGCGGGCCGTCGCCGGACCATGACGAGCGCACCGGGTCCGGGCACAGACCCTGGCGAAACCCGACCTTGAACGACATGACCGACCTCAGCTCTTCAGGCGATAGCCGGTCCGGAACATCCAGGAGACGATCGCGAGGCAGACTGCGAAGAACAGGAGCGTCATGGCGAGGCTGATGCCCACCGCGACGTCGGCGTGGCCGAAGAAGCTCCAGCGGAAACCGTTGATCAGGTAGACCAGCGGGTTGAACAGGGTGACCGTGCGCCAGAACGGCGGCAGCATGTCGATCGAGTAGAAGGTGCCGCCGAGGAAGGTGAGCGGCGTGATCAGCAGCAGCGGAACGAACTGGAGCTGCTCGAAGCCCTGCGCCCAGATGCCGATGATGAAGCCGAACAACGAGAAGGTGGCGGCGGTGAGCAGGAGGAACGCCAACATGAGCAGGGGGTGCTCGATCCGGACCTCGACGAACAGCGCGGCGGTGGCGAGGATGATGAGGGCCAGCGTGATCGACTTGGTGGCGGCGGCGCCGACATAGGCGATGACGATCTCGAACGGCGAGATGGGGGCGGACAGGACCTCGTAGATCGTGCCCGTGAACTTCGGAAAGTAGATGCCGAACGACGCGTTGGAGATGCTCTGGGTGAACAGGGACAGCATCATCAGCCCGGGGACGATGAACACGCCGTAGGGCACGCCGTTGATCACGCTCATCCGCGAGCCGATCGCCGCACCGAAGACGATGAAGTAGAGCGACGTGGTCAGCACCGGGGCCACGATGCTCTGCAGCACGGTGCGCAGGGCGCGGTGCATCTCGAACTGGTAGATCGCCAGGATCGCATACCAGTTGACGGTCATGCCCGCTCCCGGACCAGGTTGACGAAGATGTCCTCGAGCGAGGTCTCACGCGTGTCGAGGTCGGTGAAGCGCAGGCCGAGCTCGGCGAGGCGCCGCAGCAGGGCGGTGATGCCGGTGCGCTCGGCGCTGGTGTCGAAGGTGTAGATCAGCTCGGTCCCGCCGCCGCCGAGCTCCACCCGCCAGTCGCCGAGGCCGTCGGGCAGTGCGGCGAGCGGCTCGCTCAGTTTCAGGCAGAGCTGCTTCTTGCCGAGCTTGCGCATCAGCCGGGCCTTGTCCTCGACCAGGATCAGCTCGCCCTTGAGAATGACGCCGACTCGGTCGGCCATCTCCTCGGCTTCCTCGAGATAGTGCGTGGTCAGGATGATGGTGACGCCGCGCTCGCGCAGCCGGCGCACCAACGCCCACATGTCGTGCCGCAGCTCGACGTCCACGCCGGCCGTCGGCTCGTCGAGGAACAGGATCTCGGGCTCGTGCGCCAGCGCCTTGGCGATCAGCACGCGGCGCTTCATGCCGCCCGACAGGGTGACGATCTTCTCGTCCCGCTTCTCCCACAGCGAGAGGTCGCGCAGCACCTGCTCGATCAGGCCCGGGTCGGGCCGCTTGCCGAACAGCCCCCGGGTGAAGCTCACCGTCGCGAACACCGTCTCGAACGCGCCGGCGGTCAGCTCCTGGGGGACCAGCCCGATCATGCCGCGCGCGGCACGGTAGCCGCGCACGATGTCGTGGCCGGCGACGGTGACGCTGCCCGCGGTCGAGCGCACCGTCCCGCAGACGATCCCGATCAGCGTCGTCTTGCCGGCGCCGTTGGGGCCGAGCAGCGCGAAGATCTCGCCCTTGTGGATCTCGAGGTCGACCGACCGCAGGGCCTGCAGCCCCGAGTCATAGGTCTTGCTCAGCTTGTGGATCGCAATGATCGGCGACATGGGCTACCCGGGCGGCCGGCTGTTGCCGCGCGCGCGGACGTCGCACGGATGCGGGCCGCCGATCAAGGCCGGAGGCGGGGGTCGTGGGCGAGGGCGGGGTCGCGATGCTGTTCGCGAAGGGCGTGCTGCTCGGCCTGTCGGTCGCCGCCCCCGTCGGACCCATGGCTCTGCTCTGTCTGCGCACGACGCTCGCCTACGGCTTTCTGCCGGGCCTGATGGGGGGCCTCGGCATCGCCGCCGGCGATGCGTTCTATGCCGGCATCGCCGCCTTCGGCGTGCGGGCCGCGGGCGCCCTGCTGACCGGGCAATCCGTGTGGCTGGGCTTGCTGGGCGGGATCTACCTCGTGTGGTTCGGCATCGCCACGATGCGGCAGCCATTCCCGCAGCGCGCGGCCGGCGAGGGACGGCGCCGGGGCCTGCGCACCTTCGTCACCACCTTCCTGCTCACGCTCGCCAACCCGCCGACGATCATGAGCTTCGCCGCGATGTTCGCGGGCCTGGGGCTGGCCGAGGCGCGCGCCGGCACCGGCAGTGCCTCGGCGGTCGTCGCCGGCGTGGCGCTCGGCTCGGCCGGCTGGTGGCTGCTGCTCACCTTCGCGGTCGACCGGATGCGCGAGCGGCTGAACGGACCCGTGTTCGCCTGGGTCAACCGGATCTCGGGCGCGGCGCTGACGGCGTTCGGGCTGTGGGCGCTGCTGCAGGCCGGCAGGCCGCTGCTGGTGCCGTAGCCTCAGCTCGCCACGGCACTGGGGTCCAGGCGGATGGCGCGCAGGAAGCGGCGGATGAGCGCCGGGTCGGTGCCGCCCTCGCTGATCGCCACATAGTCGGCATAGTCGAGATCGCCGCGCGCGATGGCGGCGACCAGCCGCGCGCAGAACTCCGCCGGCACGTCGGTGGTGTCGACGTCCAGCATGGCGCCGATCAGGGCCTGCTCGTCCTCCGGCCTGGCCGCGATCTCGCCACGGCACTGGACCGCGACGGTATCCCGGGCGGTGCGGCTCGCCGCCATGGCGGCCCGCAGGTCCTCGAAGTCGGCCTCGCTGGTGGTGGGGTGAGAAGCGGCGCACCCGCCGAGCAGGTGGCCGCCCACCAGCATGCCCGCCCACCATCGCTGCGTCATGCCGCGCCACCTCCGGCCGGGCGGACCCGACGTCAGATCAGGCCGTCCTCCGCCATCGCCTCGGCGATCTGGACCGCGTTCAGCGCCGCCCCCTTGCGCAGATTGTCCGAGACCACCCACAGGTTCAAGCCGTGGCGCACGGTCGGATCCTTGCGCACCCGCGACACGAACACCGCATACTCGCCGACGCACTCGGCGGGGGTGATGAACTCCTCGCCACCGTCGGCCAACACCACGCCCTCGGCCTCGCGCAGCACCATGCGCGCCTCGTCCGGGCTGAGCGGGCTCTCGAACTCGACATTGACCGCCTCGGCATGGCCGACGAACACCGGCACGCGCACGCAGGTGGCGGTGACGTCGATCTTCGGGTCGAGGATCTTCCGGGTCTCGACCACCATCTTCCATTCCTCCTTGGTCGCACCGTCCTCGAGGAAGACGTCGATCTGGGGAATGACGTTGAACGGGATCGCCTTCCTGAACGCGACCGGCTCCTTGCGGTCGTTCATGAAGATCGCCTTGGTGTGCTCGAACAGCTCGTCCATCGCCTCCTTGCCGGCGCCGCTGACCGACTGATAGGTCGCGACCACCACCCGCTTGATCCGGGCGACGTCGTGCAGCGGCTTGAGCGCCACGACCATCTGGATGGTCGAGCAGTTCGGGTTGGCGACGATGTTCTTCTTGTGGAAGCCCTTGAGCGCGCCGCGGTTCACCTCCGGCACGACCAGCGGCACGTCGGGGTCCATGCGGAACTGTGAGGTGTTGTCGATCACCACGCAGCCCGCCTTGGCGGCCTTGGGGGCATGCTCGGCCGAGACCTTGGCGCCGGGCGAGAACAGGCCGATGTCGATGCCGCGGAAGTCGAAGGTGGCGAGATCCTGGACCTCGAGCGTCCGCTCCTCGCCGAACGACACGCGCTTGCCGGTCGAGCGCTCGGAGGCCAGGGCCACGACCTCGTCGGCCGGGAACTTCCGCTCGTGCAGGATCTGCAACATCTCGTTGCCGACATTGCCCGTGGCCCCGACCACGGCGACCCGATAGCCCATAGTGCACCTGTGCTGCGCTGCCGAAGCGCTCACTTAGGGCATGCGGTGCGGCGAGGGAAGGGCGAGTGTCGGGTGAGCAGGCCCAAGAGGCCGGTCGCGCGCCGCGGTCGGCCCGCCGAACCGCATGATCCTGGGCTTCGTGCAGGGTGTCCTGTCATTGGCGACCCGCTGCCGCCGAG
>JBDHTW010000119.1:0-11991 GCA_039808865.1 Geminicoccaceae bacterium | reverse complement strand
ACTCAAAATCTGTTGCCCGCAAGGGCGTGCTGGTTCGAGTCCGGCCAGGGGCACCAAGGGGTTAGGCGAAATCAGCTGCGCCATCGCACTTCACTGACTTCGCGCTGGCAACGGTCACGCACGGACTCCTTGCGTGATGCAGCGGCGGCGACTCCGATTTCGCCGCCGGCGGTGGGATCACGACGACTGGAGAACGGTGCGGGCGTGCAGCGCGCGAAGGCCGGCCCGCAGCGCGTGCATGGCGCGGTCCAGGAGATCGCCTTCCTGAGGATCTTCCTCAAGGGAGAAGATGAACAGCACCTCAACCAACTCGAGGGCCTCGAGCACCGTCTCTGGGGGCGATCCGAGAAGGCGTCCAGCCGCGCGAACAGCTGGTCGGGCGCCATCGCCGCCAGATGCGACAGCGCGGGGGTGCTGGAAGGGATACATTCAGTCGTCATCGCATTGACTCGCACTACAGGCTAGCCGGCCGGAGCTTCCGCCCAGTTGACGCACTGTTGCACGGAGCCGCCGGGCGCGGTGCCGCTTGTGCCTGATTAGGCGTCGTCTACTATCTTCTGTCGACTCCTGGTGACAAGCTAAATGATTTTTGATATCAATTCAGACGGTGCATCGGGCACCTTCCGCAAGTTAAGGTGAATATTATCAAACGTTGTTTGATCGTCGAATGGCGATGACGAGCCTCGCCTGTCACGCGCGTGGCGCGTCCGAGCCCACCGGCCGCCCCCTAGCATCCCATTGACCAATCGATCGACAAGCTCCGGGATTCAACCTGGAGCAGCCCATGAAACCTTTCTGGCGTGATCTGCTGACCCGCGTTCTCCTCGTGTTCATCGAGGAGCTGATCCGCGCCCGCAAGCTGCCCGGTGCCGCCCCCTATCGCGGCCCGATCGACCCGGCCCTGCTCGACCGGGTGCTGGCCGAGCACCGCTTCGACATCGCCGGCCTCGCCTGGCTGCCGGGGTTCGCCCGCTCGGCACCGCCCGGTCCGCGCGACGGTTGAGCCCTGCGACACCGGGCTCCTGCCAGCCCGCCCCGCATGGCGCACGGCTTGCATGGCCCGGCCGGGCCCACCCTGTCGTCGCGATGCCATGAAATACCAAAGCTACGAGCTCGCCCACACCCTGCTGCGGCCGTTGCGGCTGCAGACGCAGCTGCTGCACAAGGCCTGCAGCCACCCGGCCAATCCCTGGAGCTACACCGGGCCCGGCAAGCGGCTGGCCGCGTCCTGCGAGGTGTTCGAGGGCCTGACCCGCCGCTACGGCAAGCCCGCCTGGAACCTGCTCGAGACCTCGGTGGTCGGCCAGAAGGTGCCGATCCGCGAGGAGATCGTCCGCGCGACGCCGTTCTGCGACCTGCTCCACTTCGACCGCGACGAGAAGGTGGTCGGCAAGCGCTACGACCCCAAGGTGCTGCTGGTCGCACCGATGTCCGGCCACTACGCCACGCTCCTGCGCGGCACGGTCGCGGCGATGATCAAGGAGCACAATCTCTACATCACCGACTGGCGCGACGCACGCGAGATCCCGGTCTGGTTCGGTCGCTTCGACCTCGACGACTTCATCGACCACGTCATCGACTGCATCCGCTGGATCGGTACCAACACCCACGTCATCGCCGTCTGCCAGCCCTCGGTGCCGGTTTTGGCGGCCGCGGCGCGCATGGCGGCCATGGACGACCCCTGCCGGCCGGCCTCGATCACGCTGATGGGCGGGCCGATCGACACGCGGCGCAACCCGACGGTGGTCAACAAGCTCGCCCAGTCGCGGCCGATCGAGTGGTTCGAGCGCAACGTCATCGACCACGTGCCGTGGCCGAACCTGGGCTGCATGCGCCGGGTCTATCCGGGCTTCGTCCAGCTCACCGGCTTCATGCAGATGAACCTCGAGCGGCATGTCGAGGCGCACAAGACGCTCTACCAGAACCTGGTCAGGGGCGACTGCGATTCGGTCCAGCAGCATCGCGAGTTCTACGAGGAATATCTGGCGGTCATGGACCTGCCGGCCGAGTTCTACCTGCAGACCGTCGAGACCGCGTTCCAGCGCCATGCTTTGCCCGACGGCGTGATGACCCATCGCGGCGAGCGGGTGGACTGCGGCGCGATCCGCGACATCGCGCTGATGACGGTCGAGGGCGAGAAGGACGACATCTGCGGCCTCGGCCAGACCGAGGCGGCGCAGGACCTGTGCGTCAACCTGCCGCCGCAGCTGCGCTGGCACTATGTCCAGCCCGGGGTCGGCCACTATGGCGTGTTCAACGGCACCCGCTGGCGGACCGAGATCCAACCGCGCATCCGCGAGATGATCCGCACCATGCAGTTCCGCCTGCGCACCGGCCTGCGGGCGGCGGCGTGAGCGGCGGTCCGGCTCAGCGGTTGACGGCGGCGCGCAGGGCGATCAGCGCCCAGCCGTACATCAGGAGGTCGATGCCGACGATCAGGCCGATCAGCCAGACGGCAGTGCCGGGCCAGCCGCTGAACACCAGGAGGCCCAGGATCACCGAGCAGGCGGCGCTGAAGAAGGTCCAGCCCGACCCGGCCACCCCGCGCAGCTGGAAGGCGGCCACCGCCTTCACCACGCCGGTGGCGATGAAGTAGCCGGCGAACAGCAGAGTCAGCGCCGCGGCGCCGACCGCCGGATTGTAGAGCAGCCAGACGCCGGCGATCAGCGAGATCAGGCCGGTCAGCACGGCCCCGGCGATGCGCCAGCCGCCATGCACCTGGAAGGCGAGATAGAGCTCGGCCACGGCGGAGACGATGAACAGCCAGCCGATGAAGGTGGTGACGAACAGGGTGGCGAGGCCGGGGGCGATGATCGCCACCGTGCCCAGGACGATGAGCGCGATGCCGGCGATCAGGAGGGTCTTGGAGCAGCGCTGCAGGCCGGCCTTGAGCGTGGCGACGAGCTCGGAGCGAGGCAGAATCTGGCTGGCCATGGCGCGTTTCCCGGTCTGCTGGTCTAATGCGCCGAGCTTATCGACGGGCGGCCCTGCCGGCAACGACCGCCCCAACCGGGAGACCCGCGTGCGGTTCAGGCATCTCGTCGCAGCCGTGGTGGCACTGCTGCTGATCGCCTCCCTGGCGACCTGGATGTTCGCCTCGGAGGATCCGCCGCCCGCGGGCGAGCCGGCGCTCGAGGCCGGCCAGTAGCCGGGCTAGCCGCCCCAGATCGCCTTGAGGACGCGCAGCCAGTTCTCGTGGGCGAACTTGGCCAGCTCGGCCTCGCCCCAGCCCCGGTCGCGCAGGGCGTCGAGCAGGCGCGGCAGGCCGGCGGCGTCGCCGATCACGGCCGGCACGGTGCAGCCGTCGAAGTCGCTGCCCAGCGCCACACCGTCGATGCCGAGCCGGCCGACCAGATGCTCGACATGATCGCACAGGGTGGCGAGCGGGGTGTCGGCGTCGTTGCGGCCGTCCGGGCGCAGGAAGCTGACCGCGAGGTTCAGCCCGACCAGCCCGCCTCGCTCGCGGATCGCGTCGAGCTGCCGGTCGGTCAGGTTGCGCGAGCAGGGACAGAGCGCGTGCGCGTTGGAGTGGGTCGCGACCAGGGGCGCGTCGCTGAGCGCCACCACGTCCCAGAACCCCGCCTCGTTGAGGTGGCTGAGGTCGAGCACCATGCGCAGCTGGTTGCAGGCGCGGACCAGCGCCTTGCCGGCATCGGTCAGCCCCGGGCCGGTGTCGGGCGAGCTGGGGAAGCGGAACGGCACGCCGTGGCCGAAGACGTTGGGCCGGCTCCAGACCGGGCCGATCGAGCGCAGGCCGGCGGCGTAGAGCAGCTCGAGCGCGTCGAGCTCCGGATCGATCGCCTCGGCACCCTCGACGTGCAGGACCGCCGCCAGCCTGCCCTGCGCCAGGGCGGCGCCGATCTCGGCCGCCGTCCGGCAGACGGTCACCTGGCCGCCCGAGGCGCGCTCGAGGCGCGAGAGGCGCGCCGCCAGGGCCGTGGTGACCGCCAGCGCCCGCTCGCGCGACGGCGTGCCCGGGAACGGCACGGCGTAGCCGCCGCGCTCAGGCGCGGGCAGATCCTCGTCCGGGGTGTCCGAAGGCACGAAGCAGGCGAACATGCCGCCGGCGAAGCCGCCTTGGCGGGCCCGCGGCAGGTCGAGATGGCCCTCCTGGCCGCGCTCGAGGAAGGAGGAGACGGACAGCCCCTTGCGGTACAGGCGCAGCAGCGTGTCGTTGTGGCCGTCGAAGATCGGCAAGGGCGAGGGGCTCATGAGGGCAGGCGACTCCGCGGACAAGGCTCCGGGCGGGGACGATAGCCGATGCGTGCCGCCCGTGCATCCGTCCTGACCAGCCTGCCCCACTTTCGTGCACGCGGCTTGCCTGGCACGCCGGCGTGGCCTTGAGTTGCGGCGATGGGACGGACGCCAGCGAGAGACGCCATGGCCGACCTGCACCTGCCCGCCACCACCGCGGCCGAGGCCTTGCTGGCCACCTTGCGGCTGCGTGGCATCGAGCATCTCCTGGCCAATCCGGGCACCGATTTCGCACCGCTGATCGAGGGCCTCGCCCGCCGGCACGAGTCGGACCTGCCGATGCCCGGGGCGGTCATCGTCGCCCACGAGCTGGCGGCGATCTCGATGGCGCACGGCCACTGGCTCGCCTCGGGCCGGCCGCTGGCGGTGATGGTCCATGTCAATGTCGGTCTGGCCAACGGCCTCATGGGCATCATCAACGCCGCCCGCGACAACGTGCCGATGCTGATTCTCTCCGGGCGGACGCCGCTCGGCGAGACCGGCCGCCTGGGCGTGCGCGACCTGCCGATCCATTGGGGCCAGGACATGCGCGACCAGGGCGCCATGCTGCGCGAGTTCGTGAAATGGGATCACGAGCTCAAGCTGCCGGAGCAGGCGCCGGAGGTGATCGACCGCGCGCTGGCCATCGCGCTGACACCACCCTTGGGCCCGGTCTACCTGTCCCTGCCGCGCGAGGTGCTGTGCGCGCCGGTGGCCGGCGCCACTATCCCCGGGCGGGCACGACTGCAGCCGGCTGCCCCGGCGGTGCCCGAGCCGGCCGCCATCGCCGAGGCCGCAGCCTGGATCGCCGCCGCACGCCGGCCGCTGGTGATCACTCAGCGGGCTGGGGGCTTCGCGCGCGGCTTCGCCGCGCTGGCCGTCTTCGCCGATCGTGGTGCCCTGCCCGTGGTCGAGTTCTGGCCCTCGCGCATCTCGCTGTCGGTCGACCACCCGATGCATGCCGGCTTCGATCCTGGCCCGCTGCTGGCCGAGGCCGATCTCGTCCTCGTGGTCGACGGCCTCACTCCCTGGATTCCCCTGCGACACGAGCTGCCCCGCGGCTGCCGGGTGATCCAGATCGGCCCCGATCCGTTGTTCGCCGGGACGCCGGTGCGGGGCGTGCCGAGCGACCTGACGCTGGCCGGCGATGTGGCGGCGACGCTGGAGCTGCTGGCTGCCGCGCTGCCGGCGGGGCCGGCCGGCCGGCACGAGCGGCTGGCGGCGGAGCATGCGGCGTCGCGCGCGCGCCGACTGGCGGCAGCCGACGACGGCGCCGGGATGCCGATGTCACCCGGCTTCGTCAGCCGCCGCCTGGCCGAGGCGCTGCCGGAGGATGCCGTGCTGGTGTCGGAGCTGGGCTGCGATCCGTCCGTCATGGCGTTCCGCACTGCCGGCAGCTACTTCGGCTTCCCGCCATCCGGCGGGCTGGGCTTCGGTCTCCCGGCCGCTCTGGGCATCAAGCTCGCCCATCCCGACCGTACCGTGGTCGCCACCGTCGGCGACGGCTCCTACCTGTTCGCCAACCCGCCGGCCTGCCACCACGCCGCGGAGGCGCTGGGTCTGCCGATTCTGACCGTCGTCATGAACAATGGCCGCTACAACGCGGTCCACAAGACCACGACCATGGTCTACCCCAAGGGCCACGCCGCACGCGCCAACGAGATGCCGCTCACCTCGCTGGAGCCAGCACCCGACTATGCCATGCTGGTCCGAGCCAGCCGCGGGCATGGCGAGCGGGTCGAGGACCCGGCAGCACTGCCGGGCGCCATCGCCAGGGCGCTAGCCTGCCTGCGGGAGGGGCGCCAAGCGGTGCTGGAGGTCGTCGTCCGCCCCGCATAGCATTGGCAGGCCACGCATCGAAGGTCAGCAATAATAAGGCACAGTGAATTAAGCCGCCTGGATGGCGATGCGGGGCGCGGCAGGCGGGATCGATTGATTGCAGAGCCAGATTTCGCTAGTGCCACACGGTAGCCGGGTCGGGGAGAACAGGGATGGCAGGGGCTGCGAAGGGGCGTCTCACGGACGCAACCGTTCTGGCACTGATCGAGGCCCGGCACGCCGATCCGTTCGCAGTACTCGGTCCGCACGAGGTCGCCGGCGGCATCGTGCTGCGCGCGCTGGTGCCGGGGGCGGACCGACTCGAGGTCATCGAGGAGGCGACGGGCGAGGTCGTCGGCGAGCTCAAGCGCCGCCACGATGCCGGCCTCTTCGAGGGCACGATGAAGAACCGTCCGGCCTGGTTCGGCTATCGCCTGCGCGCCCACAATGACGGCGGCAGCTGGGAGCTCGAGGACCCCTACCGTTATCCGCCCGTGCTCGGCGAGCTGGACGACTACCTGATCCACGAGGGCACCCATCGCCGGCTCTGGGAGCGGCTGGGCGCCCACACCATCGAGCATGCCGGCCATTCCGGCGTCCACTTCGCGGTCTGGGCGCCGAACGCGGCCAGGGTGTCGGTGGTCGGCGACTTCAACGGCTGGGACGGCCGCCGCAACCCGATGCGCCGGCGCGGCGGCGTGGGCGTCTGGGAAATCTTCATCCCAGGCCTGGGCGAAGGCTCGGTCTACAAGTACGAGATCCGCGCCGCGGACGGCTCGCTCCTGCCGCTCAAGTCGGACCCGGTCGGCACCGGCGCCGAGCTGCGCCCGCAGAACGCCTCGGTCGTGCGCCGCATCGACGATTTCAGCTGGGACGACGGGGCTTGGCTGGCGCGCCGGGGCGCTGCGCAGTCGGTCGAGGCGCCGGTCAGCATCCTCGAGGTCCATCTCGGCTCCTGGGCGCGGGGCGAGGGCAATCGGTTCCTGACCTACGGCGAGCTGGCCGAGAAACTGGTGCCCTACGCCGTCGACATGGGCTTCACCCATCTCGAGCTCCTGCCGGTCAACGAGCATCCGTTCGACGGCTCCTGGGGCTACCAGCCGATCGGGCTGTTCGCACCCACCAGCCGGCACGGCAGCCCGCGCGAGTTCGCGGCCTTCGTGGATGCCTGCCACCGCGCCGGCCTGGGCGTGCTGCTCGACTGGGTGCCCGGCCACTTTCCCACCGACGCGCACGGCCTCGGCCGCTTCGACGGCACGGCCCTCTACGAGCATGCCGACCCGCGCCAGGGCTTCCACCAGGACTGGAGCACCTTCATCTACAATTTCGGGCGCACCGAGGTCGCCAACTTCCTGCACGCCAACGCCCTGTTCTGGCTCGACCGCTACCATGTCGACGGGCTGCGGGTCGATGCCGTCGCCTCGATGCTCTACCTCGACTATTCGCGCAAAGCCGACGAATGGGTCCCGAACAGGTTCGGCGGACGCGAGAACCTGGAGGCGGTCGACTTCCTGCGCGGGATGAACGAGCTCGCCTATGGCGAACAGGCCGGCACGATGACGGTGGCCGAGGAATCGACCGCCTGGCCGGCGGTGTCGCGGCCGACCTGGGCCGGCGGCCTGGGCTTCGGCTACAAGTGGAACATGGGGTGGATGCACGACACCCTGGAATATATGGGCAAGGATCCCGCCTATCGTCGCTGGCACCACCACCAGATGACCTTCGGCCTGCTCTACGCCTTCTCCGAGAACTTCGTGCTGCCGCTCAGCCACGACGAGGTCGTCCACGGCAAGGGCTCGATCCTCGCTCGGATGCCGGGCGACGCTTGGCAGCAGTTCGCCAACCTGCGCGCCTATTACGGCTTCATGTGGGGCCACCCGGGCAAGAAGCTCCTGTTCATGGGTCAGGAGTTCGCCCAGGGCGCCGAATGGAACTACCAGCAGAGCCTCGACTGGCACCTGCTCGGCGTCGGCTGGCACCTGGGCGTGCAGGCTTTGGTGCGCGACCTCAACCGCGTCTACCGCGCCACGCCTGCCCTGCACGCCAAGGATTGCTCGGGCGACGGCTTCGCCTGGGTCGAGGCCAACGACAGCGAGAACAGCGTGTTCAGCTGGCTGCGCTTCGGCCGGCCGGGCGATCCGGCCGTGCTGGTCGTCGCCAATTTCACCCCGATACCGCGGACCGGCTACCGCATCGGCCTGCCCAATCCCGGTACGTGGCGCGAGATCGTCAACACCGACGCCGCGGCCTATGGCGGGTCCGGCATGGGCAATCTCGGCGCGGTGGTGGCCGAGGCGGTGCCGTGGCACGGGCGGCCCTACTCGGCGGTCATGACCCTGCCGCCGCTGGCCACCTTGATGTTCCTCGCGGTCGAGGCCTGAGCCCGTGCGCGTCCTGTCCGTCGCCTCCGAGGTCTACCCGCTGATCAAGACCGGCGGCCTCGCCGACGTCGCCGGTGCATTGCCCGGCGCCTTGCGTCCCCTCGGCGTCGCCATGCGCACGCTCGTGCCGGGATATCCGGCCGTCCTCGCCGGGCTCACCGTCACGGACGGATCGATCGACCTCGAGGATGCCATGGGCGGGCCGGTGCGGCTCGTGCTGGGCCGCGCCGACGACCTCGAGCTCGTCGTCGTCGACGCGCCGCATCTCTACGGCCGGCCAGGCAACCCCTATCTCGGTCCGGACGGGCGGGACTGGGCCGACAATCACCGGCGCTACGGCCTGCTCGGCCGCGTGGCGGCCGACATCGGCCGCGGCGGCCTGCCCGACTGGCGCCCCGACCTGGTCCACGGCCACGACTGGCAGGCAGGGCTGGCGCCGGCCTATCTCAACTTCGCGGGCGGCCCCCGACCCGCCACCGTGCTGACCATCCACAATCTCGCCTTCCAGGGCCTGTTCGACGCCTCGTTCATCGGTGAGCTCGGCCTGCCGCCGGGTGCATTCCAGCTCGAGGGCTACGAGGCCTGGGGACGGATCGGATTTCTCAAGGCCGGGCTCTACTATGCCGACCGGCTGACGACGGTCAGCCCGACCTATGCGCGTGAGATCCAGACCGAGACCGAGGGCATGGGGCTGCACGGGCTGCTGCGCTCCCGGGCCGAGCATCTGGTCGGTATCGCCAACGGCATCGACGACGGGGTCTGGGATCCCGCGTCCGACCCGAACCTGTCGGCGGGCTACGATGCGGCAAGGGCCAAGGCGGCGGCCAACCGCGTCGCATTGCAGGAGCGCTTCGGCCTCGACGTCGACGCGGATGCATTGCTTTGCATCGTCGTGAGCCGGCTGACCGCGCAGAAGGGCCTGGACCTGCTGCTGGACGCCCTGCCGGTGCTGCTGGCGCACGGCGGCCAGCTGGCGCTGCTCGGCTCCGGCGAACCGGGCCTGGAGGGCGGCTTCGCCGCCGCGGCGCTGACGCACCAGGGCCGGGTCGGCTGCGTCTTCGGCTATGACGAGCCCCTCTCCCACCTGATGCAGGCGGGTGCCGACGCCATCGTCGTCCCCTCGCGCTTCGAGCCCTGCGGCCTGACCCAGCTCTACGGCCTGCGCTACGGCACGATCCCGATCGTCGCCCGCGTCGGCGGGCTCGCCGACACGGTGATCGACGCCAACGAGGCCGCCCTGGACGACGGCGTCGCCACCGGCATCCAGTTCGCCCCCGTCACCGCCGAGGCGCTCGGCTTCGCGCTGGCCCGCGCCGCTGCGCTGCGGGCCGACCCGGCCGCCTGGGCGCGCCTGTGCCGCCGTGCCATGACCCGCAACGTCTCGTGGGAGCGGCCGGCACGCCACTACGACGCCCTTTACCGCGCGCTCCTTACCGAGCGCGGCGCCGTCATCACCGGGAGGCCCGCCATGTCGATCGTCACGGTCCCGACCACGCCGTTCACCGACCAGAAGCCGGGGACGTCGGGGCTGCGCAAGAAGGTCCCGGTCTTCCAGCAGCCGCACTATGTCGAGAACTTCGTCCAGTCGATCTTCGACAGCCTCGAGGGCAAGGAGGGCCAGACGCTCGTGGTCGGCGGTGACGGCCGCTACTACAATCGCGAGGTCATCCAGATCGTCCTGAGGATGGCGGCCGCCAACGGCTTCGGCCGCGTGCTGGTCGGCCGCGGCGGCCTGCTCTCGACGCCGGCCGCCTCGGCTGTCATCCGCGGGCGTAAGGCGTTCGGTGGCATCATCCTCTCGGCGAGCCACAATCCCGGCGGGCCGCACGGCGACTTCGGCATCAAGTACAATATCGGCAATGGCGGCCCAGCGCCCGAGAAGATCACGGATGCCGTGTTCGATCGCACCAAGTCGCTCAGCGAGTACCGTACCCTCGACGCGCCCGATCTCGACCTCGACCGGCTGGGGACGACCGAACTCGGCGGCCTGACGGTCGAGGTGATCGATTCGGTGGCCGACTATCAGGCGCTGATGGCGACGCTGTTCGATTTTCCCGCCCTGCGCGCCCTGTTCGCCTCCGGCTTCACCATGCGCTTCGACGCCATGCACGCGGTGACCGGGCCCTACGCCACGGCGATCCTCGAGGGCGAGCTCGGCGCGCCTTCGGGCACCGTGGTCAACGGCACGCCCCTGCCGGACTTCGGCGGGCACCACCCCGACCCCAACCTGGTCCACGCCAAGGAGCTCTACGACCTGATGATGTCGCCGCAGGCGCCCGACTTCGGCGCCGCCTCCGACGGCGACGGCGACCGCAACCTGATCATCGGCCGTGGCATCTTCGTCACCCCCTCGGACAGCCTCGCCGTGCTCGCCGCCAACGCCCACCTCGCCCCCGGCTATCGCGCCGGCATCAAGGGCATCGCGCGCTCGATGCCGACCAGCGGCGCCGCCGACCGGGTCGCGGCGAAGCTCGGGGTCAAGTGCTACGAGACGCCGACCGGCTGGAAGTTCTTCGGCAACCTGCTCGACGCCGGCATGGCGACCATCTGCGGCGAGGAGAGCGCCGGCACCGGCTCCGACCACGTCCGCGAGAAGGACGGCCTGTGGGCGGTGCTGCTGTGGCTGAACGTGCTCGCCGCGCGCCAGCAGCCGGCGCTCGACATCGTGCGCGAGCACTGGGCCAGCTACGGCCGCAACTACTATTCGCGGCACGATTACGAGGAGGTCGATGCCGCTGCCGCCAACGGGCTGATGGAGCATCTGCGGTCGCAGCTCGAGATCCTGCCCGGGCGCAAGCTGCCGGCCGGCACCGTCGAGGCGGCCGACGACTTCGCCTACACCGACCCGGTCGACGGCTCGGTCAGCAAGCACCAGGGCATTCGCATCCTGTTCACCGACGGGTCGCGCATCGTCTTCCGGCTGTCGGGCACGGGCACGGCCGGCGCCACGCTGCGGATCTACCTCGAGCGCTTCGAGCCCGACGCCGCCCGCCACGGGCAGGAGACCCAGGCGGCGCTCGCCGACCTGATCCAGACGGCCGAGCAGGTGGCCGACATCCGTAAGCGGACCGGCCGGGACGCACCGACCGTCATCACCTGAGCGGCGCTGGGCATCGCGGTGGCGCGGCCGCCACAATCCGGGCTAGAACTGCCGTCAGTCCCGGGAACCGCGGGCGTTCGCGGCCGACGGCGGTTAAGCCGGCGGTAGTCGCCGGCCAAGTATCTTGCGCGGCGGGCGCCCCGCGCTACATCGAGACTGTTCGACGACGGAATCGCCAGAGTGCGCCTCTTCATCGCTTCGCTGCTCGTCATGCTCGCCTGCGGGCTCCTCGGCACCGACCGGCAGGCGTGGGCGGCGGCCGGGCCGACGCTGACGGAGGTGGCGCGCGCCGCCGGCCAGGAGGGCGACCCGGTCCTCAACGCGGTCTACGCCGAGCGCGGCTTCCTGCCGCTATGGACCGGCGATCTCCGGGCGCCGGCGCGGCGCGCGGTGCTGGCGGCGCTGCTGGCCGGCGACCCGCCGGCGGCGCCGTTGTCGGCCGTGCCGCCGGAGGCGGAC
>JBDHTW010000118.1:0-12201 GCA_039808865.1 Geminicoccaceae bacterium | reverse complement strand
TAGAAAATCTGCCCGCGGACCGCCCCGCCCGGGAACGGCCCCGTGCGCACGTCGAGGTAGAAGTCGCCGGGCTTGGTTCGAATATGCAACCCGACCGCCGGGTCGAAGCCGCTGATGCAGGTGGTGGAACTGCCCGGGTTGCCGGCGGCCGGCAGCGTGAGGTTGACCACGACCGGCCCGTTGACCCCGGCGACGCCCTGGCGAAGGGCCGCGGCCGTCGGCTTGTCGATCAGCTGCACGAGCATGATCACGCAGAGGCGGCTGTTGCTACGATCAAGGGTGATCGCCGCGGCGGCCGACCCGTCCGGATCGCCCGCCTTGGCCTTGCCGTCGGCACTGACCACGTTGCCGCCGCCGAGCACGGCGAAATGCTGCAGGCCCTGCGCTGAAGCCAGGGTCGGGCCGGCGGTGGCGAGCCCGGCCGCCAGCGCCACGCCGAGGCATGGTCGAGAGAGCTTCATATCCGTTGTCCACAGCATGGAAGCTTGCGGCACTAGCCGGGCAGCCACACCGCGAGGCGGGGCCGTCCTGGTCGTCGCGATGGGTCGCTAGAACATCTGCCCGCGCAGCGCGCCGGCCGGAAATGCGGTCGAGCGGATCTCGATGTAGAAATGGTTCGGCTTCTCGCGCAGCAGCGCCAGCCGAGACGGCGCGATGGTCCTGGTGCAGGTGTTGGAGTTGCCGGGATTGCCGCCGCTCGGTGGTGTCAGCGCGATGATGATGCCACCGTTCACCCCGGCCGTGCCCTGACGAATCGCCGCCGTGGTCGATGGATCGAGCTTGACGACCATCAGGCTGACGCAGACTTGCCCGGTATCGTCGATCGTGACCGCTGCGGCGCCCGACCCGTCGGGATCGCCGGCGGCGGCCTTGCCGGCGGCGCTCACCACGTTGCCGCCGGTCAGTACCGCAAAGTGCTGCAAACCCTGCGCCGATGCGCCCGTCGCCATCGTCGCGGTCAATCCGATAACCGTCCCCGCGACAAGGAAACCATGAAGCTTCATTTGTCTTATCCCAGTCTACTTATAGTAATTCCATTTATCATCGCATAGAATGACGGGCAGGACAAGACGTCTTTTGCCAGTATTGATCCATGAAAAGTATATGCCGCAATGATTCTGCCAAAGCTCACAGGATAGCACAAACCGCTGGGCAGGAAAAATTAAATTGTCGCAAGCTCAATTGGCAGATGACCAATCATAACCTACGACACTTCTTCATTGATCGAACTTGATATCAACAGTTGCAGCATGGCCAGGGTGGCCGTGGCCCGAGTCGCTTTGGAATCACGAAGAACGATCGCGGCCGGACGCGGCGATCCGAAGGTGGTGCAACGGCGCGCCAGGCAGGCGATCGCGCGCTGGCAATGTCCGCGAGAGCGGCCGCATCGCCGGTAATGCGCGCGGCCCGACGCCCTCGCCATGAGGGCGACCGATGCGAATGCGCCCGATCGACTTGGTTGGCCGCGCCATCCGGTCGCAGCGGGTGGCGATTGCCTCAACCGAGCAGGAGATAGCCCAGCGCCAGCCAGATCGGCAGGCTGAGGCCGAGGCCCCAGCACAACCCGATCCGGAACGCATCGACGTCGCTGCGCGGCTGCGTCCGGTCGCTGCGCACGCGAACATGCGTGCGATCGTACCATAGATGCAGCTCGTCCACCGGCGGCGCCGGCATGTCGCTGGCCATCGTCAATCCGGCTCCATGGTGGACCATCGAGCTCACCTCGACATCTTACGTGGTCAAGACATCCGTCGACCGCAGCCGTGCCCACGAATGACTTTCATGTAACGCATCCACAACCACTCGGTTGCACCGGCACAGTTGGTGAGTATTACGATCGCCGTGCCGAAGAGCAAAGCCACACTCTTGTGAGATGGGGCATGACGGCGAGTTCGGGTCTGGCTGGCCCCCACGCGGCGACGATCTGGCCATCGATCGCCGCCACGCGGGTCAGGCCGTGCCGCTCAGCAGCGCCGGTGCACACCGCCCGCGCCACTGGCATCCAGCGGACGCTGCAGCATCACCACGTCGACCGCTCCATCGGGCTTGGCTCCGGCCCCAGGCAGCACGCCGACCACCGCGAAGCCGGCACTTTGGTGCAGGCTGATCGACGCGAGGTTGCGCGCGTCGCCGACGACCGCCAGCATCTGCCGGTAGCCGAGCCCGATGCAGGCGTCGATCAGCTCGGCCAGCAGCGCCTGCCCGACGCCACGGCGCCTGGCCTCGCGGGCGACATGGATCGAATCCTCGACCGTGCCGCGATAGGCCGCGAGCGGCCGGAAAGGCCGTGCCCAGCAATAGCCGAGCACCTGCCCCGCCGCATCGACGGCGACGAAGGCCGGCAGCCCTTCGGCACGGACCGCCGCCAGCCGCCGGCCGAACTCGGCCGCGTCCGGGACGGGGTCCTCGAACGAGCCGAGCCCGTCCTCGAGCTGCTGGCGATAGATCGCGGCCATCGCCTCGAGATGCGCTTCGCCGGCGGGCTCGAGCACGAAGTCGAGCGGCCGCGGCGCGTGCCAGGCCGGGGCGACCCGGGCCAGCATGGTCATCGCAGTGCCCCTCCCGGTCCGGGGGTCAGACGCAGTAGGACCGCAACGGCTCGAAGCCGTTGAACGCCACCGCGGCATAGGTCGTGGTGTAGGCACCGGTCGCGTCGATCTCGAGCCGGTCACCGATCTCCAGGTCGCACGGCAGGCTGTACGGGCTGCGCTCGTAGAGCACGTCCGCGCTGTCGCAGGTCGGCCCGGCGAGGATCACCGGCGTCGCCTCGCCCCGGCGCTCGCTGCGGATCGGGTACTGGATCGCCTCGTCCATGGTCTCGGCCAGGCCACCGAACTTGCCGATGTCGAGATAGACCCAGCGCCGCCCCTCGCCGTCGCCCTTCTCGGCGATCAGCACGACCTCGGTCTGGATCACGCCGGCATTGCCGACGAGCCCGCGACCGGGCTCCGCGATCAGGAACGGCAGCCGGTTGCCGAAATGGCGCCGCACCGCCGCCATGATCTCCACCCCATAGGTCGCCGTCTCCGGCACCGCGGCGCGGTAGGGGGTCGGGAAGCCACCGCCGAGATTGACCATGCCGAGCTCGATGCCGACGGCCTCGAGGTCGCGAAACAACGCGGCCGCCTCGGCCAGGGCCGATTCCCAGGCGGCGGGGTTCTTCTGCTGCGAGCCGACGTGGAACGACACGCCCCACGGGCAGACGCCCAGATCGGTCGCGCGGGCGAGCAGGTCGCGCGCCATCGCCGGCGTGCAGCCGAACTTCTTCGACAGCGGCCAATCCGCCCCCTCGCCGCTGGTCAGGATGCGGCAGAAGACCCGCGCGCCCGGCGCCGCACGCGCGATCTTGCGCAGCTCGGCCTCGCTGTCGAACGCGAACAGGCGCACGCCCAAGGCGAAGGCGCGCGCGATGTCGGCCTCCTTCTTGATCGTGTTGCCGTAGGAGACCTGCGCCGGATCGGCGCCAGCCGCGAGCACGAGCTCGACCTCGGCATGGCTCGCCACGTCGAACGAGCTGCCCAGCGCCACCAGACGGTGCAGGATCTCCGGGGCCGGATTGGCCTTCACGGCATAGAAGATCCGCACGCCGTCCAGAGCCTCGGCGAGTGCCCGGTAGTTGGCCTCGACGACGTCGACGTCGACGACGAGATAGGGGGTGCTGGGACGCACCTGGTCGAGAAAGCGGCGCAGTTTCGGGGTCATGCCCACGAACCCTCCATACGGCAGAGGCGTTGACGGGGACGAGACCGGTAAGAGGGCCTGCTCGGCCCCTCCCGCTATCTCGGGACGATGAGGAAGAAAGTCAGCCGACCAGGATGTTCTTGAACTGCCAGGGGTCGGTCGGATCGACGTCCTCGGGGAACAGGGCGGCACGGTTGTCGAGCGGCGTCCACGAGGTGTAGGCACCGACGACCGGCCCGAGATAAGGCTTGGCCACCTCGAGCACCCGCCGCCAGTCGAGCTCGTCGGCCTCGACGATCCCGGCCATCGGCTGCTCGATCGCACACACCATGCCACCCAGCACACCGGCGGCCACCTGCAGCGAGGTGGCGCTGTTGTATGGCACGAGCGCGCGCGCCTGCTCGATGCTGAGCTGCGAGCCGTACCAAAATGCGCCGCGCGCGTGCCCCATCAGCAGCACGCCCAGCTCGTCGATGCCGCCGGTGATCTCCTCCATGAGCAGACGCTGCTCCGGCTGCTGCTGCCACTCGTTGCCGGCGAGCTCGTGCACGGACAGCACGGCCGCGTCGCACGGGTGGTAGGCATAGTGCACGGTCGGCCGGTAGACGACCTCGTCGCCGTCACGCAGTGTCAGGTAGTCGGCGATCGAGATCGACTCGTTGTGCGTCACCAAGAAGCCATGGATCGGTCCGGCCTTGGGCGTCCAGGTCCGCACCCGGGTGCCGGCACCCGGCCGGTTGAGGTAGATCGCGGCACCGCAGCCCGACTCGTGCCGACCGCCCTGGACCGGGAAATGCCGCTCGTGCGTGCCCCAGCCGAGCTCGGCCGGCTGGCAGCCCTCGGAGACGAAGCCGTCGATCGACCAGGTGTTGACGAACTCGCCCGGGCGCTTCGGCTGCGCGGCGACCTGGGTGTCGCGCTCGGCGACGTGGATGGCCTTGACGCCGAGATCGCGGAACAGCTTGGCCCAGCCCTGCCGGTCGGTCGGCTCCTGGTGCGGCAGCCCGGTGTCACGGGCGACGATCAGCGCCGCCTCCTTGGCGAGCTGCGAGACCAGGCCCGGGTTGGCGCCCTGCGCGCTCACCGCGGTCGGGCCGCGGCCGAGCTCGCGACGGAGCCGCAGCATGCTCTCGCGCAGCGCATAGTTCGAGCGCGCGGCCGGCGTCAGGCTGCGATCGAAATAGGTTCCACCCCACGGCTCGACGACGGTGTCGAGGTAGAGTGCGCCACGCTCGTGGCAGAACGCGACGATGGCCGTGCTGCTGACGTCGACCGACAGGTTGAGGACGAAGTCGCCGACGCCGACCAGCGGCTCGAGCACGGCGCGGTAGTTCTCCCGGGTCAGCGGGACCTCGTGGAAGGCGATGCCGTAGTGCGCCGCCTCGTCGCGGCCGCGCGCGTCGGCGGTCACGATCGTGATCCGGTCCGGGCTGACGCCCAGATGGCGCAGGATCAGCGGCAGGATGGCCTGGCCGATGCTGCCGCAGCCCAGCATGACGAGCTGGCCGGGAAGCTGGGTGTGAACGACATGCTGGGCCATAGCCACTCTTCCTTCATCGACAATCGAGTTCGAGACGCGACCGGGCGGGACCTTCACGGTCCCGCCCGGTCGGGTCGGGCCAACGGGTTCGGTGACGGGCGCCGGACCGAGCTAGCTCGGCCTGGCTGCCACGGCAGCCCCCACGTCCGTGCGCTTGACGTCATCGTCGAGCAGCATCGCCTCCAGACGCGCGAGCCGCCGCTCGATCGCCTCTTCCCACCGTTCCGTGGCCTCCACCGGCACCGCCGTCCGCCGCTGCGGCAACGAGGCCGAAAGCACGCCGCTGAGCCACTGGCCCAGTGTCATGCCACGCGACCGGGCCGCGTCGCCGGCTGCCTTCTGCAGCTTCGCCGGTACGCCGCGCACGGTCCAACGATCGGACTTCGCGGCCTTGACCGGCCGCGTCACCCGCTCGGCCTTCTTCGCCATCACACCCTCAGCTGTCGGACATGGCAGCCGCGGCTGCCGTGGGCGCTGCATATAGGAGCGCGGGCGGCACGGTGCAAGCGTTTTTTGGCAGCCGCGGCAGCCGCGGCTGCCGGCGGATCCGCGGCCGTCTCCGGGCGACGGCGACCCGGGCGGTTCGTTGTCGCCCGGCCCTCGGAGAGCCTAGTAGCGGCGCCCGTCCTTGTGCACGAAGCGCCAGGTGCCGTCGGCGCCCATGGCCGCCACGATGTCGTCGTCGGGATAGTGCACCGTGTCGCGCGTCGCCCGGTCGCCGACCTCGATGTAGACCACGTCGCGGTCGGTGCGGTTGACCAAGTGATGCGCATCGCCCGAGCCGGCCTTGAAGCCGGCCGCCATGCCCGGGCGCAGCAGTGTCTCGCCCGCCGAGGTGACCAAGGTCGCCTCGCCCTCGAGGATGTAGACCAGCTCGTCCTGGTGGGAATGGGCGTGGCGCAGGGACGATATGGCTCCGGGCCGCAGCGTGGTCAGGTTGACGCCGAAATTGCTGAGCCTGAACGGATCACCGAGCGGCCGCTTCACCCGGCCGGCCATCCGCGACGCGAACGGCTCAGGGTAGTTGGAGGCCCGCTCCCGTGGCGGCACCTCGGCAGCCACGACAGCGACCGGCTTGTCCTCGCCACGGCTCATCTGGTCCTCCCGCTTGCGCCATCCGGTACCATCCGGCGCGGAAGGCCATAGCTGGAATGGCCGTGGACGACCAGCCGGCATCACGCCTGCCCGTGGCGCGGCGCCGGCATGGCTTCAGTCGGCCGGCACGTAGGTCCAGTTGGCGTCGGTGCCGAAGCGCATCGGGACGTCCTTGTCGGGGTCGTATGGCTGGGCGCCGCGATCCATACTGCCCGCATCGTTGAAATTGGGCAGGCGGACGCCGATGCCGGCATTCGTCGCTTCGTACAGCCCGGTCGGGACCTCGGGTGGCACCGTCCAAGCTGGCGACGGGCCGTGCCCATCCTTCCACACGGCCGTCAGCAACAGCCCGCCGGCAAACGAATAGTCATAGTTCATGTTGTGGCCACGATTGTACATATCCGAGAATACGGAATTCAACCAGTTCTTCGGCGACGTATCGTACATGTAATTACGTGCCGCCATGAAAATATTATTTTTCGATATGACGTTACGATATTCGCCCTTGTCGCGACCGCGACTCTCCCAGAAGATCGAGTAACCGAAGTTGAAGCCGTCTTCTTCCGTGCGCAGCGTCGTGTTGTGGTAGACGTAGGCCGGTCCGTTGAAGCCGGCGATGCCGCCGTTGTTCTGCCGGAACTTGAGCGGCGAGTCGCTGGTGTAGCCGCCCTGGACCCCGACATTGTAGGTGCCGATATTGCCGATGTCGTTGTCGGCGCCACGATCGAAGATGTTGCGAAAGATGTAGGAGGGCCCCGCCTCCATGTGCTGGTGGCTGATCGTGGTCAGCGCGTAGTCGACGTAGTTGCCGAAGATGCGGACATTGACCGCCGCATCGTCGATCTCGATCGCATCGTCGGTACCGTTGCGGACGATGTTGCCGTAGACGTCCAGATCCTGCTGCCGTCCGGCACTGATGATGTCGTAGTAACGGTTGGAGTGCCCGCTCAGCGTGACGCCGCCGGCGGTGGTGTTGGTGGCATAGATGTTGTTGTAGCGGATGACGTTGCCCTTGCCGAAATTGCTGTCGGTGGCATCGATCCGGATCGCCTGCGGGCCATAGGGATGCTCGCCGTAGCCCGGACATTCCTGCCAGCGCGTCGAGCGGTAGCGCGGGTTGCGGATGGTGTTGCGCTGAATGACGATGCCATCGTTGGCGGCGGTCACGACCTTGATGCCGGAATCGGCGTAGCGGCCGATATCGGCCTTGTCGGTACCGTCGATACAGGTCGACGCCGGGTCGCCGAGCTTCTTCTTGCTGACCTCGCCCAGCCGGGGGGACGGGTTGTTGGGATCGATCTCCTGGATGCCCCAGTCCTCGATCGTGTTGTTCTCGATGACGACATTACGATTTTCGACGAAGATCCCATTATACTTGCAGTCGCGCATCCTGAAACCGCGAACGACGACATAGGACGCCTTGACCTGCACACAGTCACTGATGTGGCCGGGATCGATGACGGTGCTGCCCTGGCCGTCGTAGATCTTCCAGGCGCTGGCCGTGCCACCCGACGTGATCACCAGCTTCGCGGTCAAGGTGCCGGAATAGGTGACCGTGCTGCCGGGAAACGTCTCCGCGCGCGTCGCGACATCCGGCATCGACTTCCAGGACGCGCCGCCGTCCAGGCTGTAACGGACATTGTAGAGCGTGCCGGGGCGCAGGTTGACGATGCTGCCCCGATACTGGTTGCGGTACTTGGCGAGGCCGGAAAGGCTGTCGAACCACAGTGACTGGGCGCTTTTCCACGCCGTCGCTCCGGCCGGCCGGTATTGGATGGCCACGCCGGCCGCGTTCTGGGTGCGATACCAGTAAATACCGATGGTGTGAAAATTGGCCGTCAGGGCGGGTGTCGCCGCGTGCGCGGCCACGGGCAGGAGCAGGCTGGCCACGAGCGGCAGCCCGAACGCCGTGATCCGCCCTGCCCGGCGCCGCGACGGCATGAGCGGACTCTGGCCGTGCGGCACCGGTTCGGCACGTTCGGACATCCCTGTTTTCCGCTTCTTGAGGTGTGACGCCGGCGCGGTCGCGGGCGGCGACCGTCCACCTCTCAAAGTGTCCTGAAAGATTAGTTTGTCAACTTAAGCGTCAGTTAGCGTTTGACGTTGGCGACGCTCGCCGTGAGGTTGCGATCGTCGGATCGCCAAGACCCTCGACAGCGCGCCGCGGCCGATCCAAACAAGCCCGTCGGGGTATCCGACAACGGTCAGGGGGAGTTGCCCGATGCAGGACAAGGTGCTGGTCGCACAGGGCGGCGGGCCGACGGTGGTGATCAACCAGTCGCTGGCCGGCGTCGTGCTCGAGGCGCGCAAGTTCCAGCATGTCGGCCGCATCTATGGCGCCCGTCACGGCGTGCGCGGTCTGATCGACGAGGATCTGATCGATCTCACCCGCGAGACCTCGCACAATCTGGAAATGGTGGCGCTGTCGCCGTCCTCGGCGTTGGGCTCGACCCGCGACAAGCCCGACCGCAAGTACTGCCAGCAGATCTTCCGCGTGCTGCAGGCCCACCGGATCGGCTACTTCCTGTATATCGGCGGCAACGATTCGGTCGACACGGTGCGGATCGTGTCCGAGGAGGCCCGGGCGGCCGGCTCGGCCCTGCGCTGCATCCACATCCCCAAGACCATCGACAACGATCTGGTCGGCAACGACCACTGTCCCGGCTACCCGTCCGCGGCCCGGTTCGTGGCCCAGGCCTTCATGGGCGCCAACCTCGACAACCGGGCCCTGCCGGGCGTCTACATCGCCGTGGTCATGGGCCGCCATGCCGGCTGGCTGACCGCCGCCTCGGCCCTGGGCCGGAAGTTCGACGACGACGGCCCGCACCTGATCTATCTGCCCGAGCGCGACTTCGTTCTGGACCAGTTCCTCGCCGACGTGAGAGCGACGATGGACCGGCTCGGCCGCTGCGTCGTCGCGGTGTCCGAGGGCATCCACGACGCCAGCGGCAAGTCCATCGCCGAGCAGCTGGCCAAGGAGGTCGAGCGGGACGCGCACGGCAATGTCCAGCTTTCCGGCAGCGGCGCGCTCGCCGACCTGCTCACCGACGCGGTCAAGACCAGGCTCGGCATGAAGCGCGTGCGCGGCGACACGTTCGGCTACCTGCAGCGCTCCTTCATCGGGTGCGTGTCCGATCTCGATCGCCACGAGGCCAGGGAGGTGGCCGAGAAGGCGGTCCAGTTCGCGATGTGGGGCGACCGCGACGGCTCGGTGACCATCCACCGCACCGGTTCCTACTCGGCCGACTACCGGCTGTCGCCACTGGCCGAGATCGCCGGCCGGACGCGGACGATGGAGGACGAGTTCATCGACGCCGCCGGCACCGGCATCACCGACGCGTTCCGCCTCTATCTGCGGCCGCTGCTCGGCTCCGGCATGCCCGAGGCCTATCGACTGCGGCTCAACCCGGTGGAGCGCGTCCTGCGGCCCGGCAGCTCAGCGCCGTGACGGTCCTGCTGACCGGCTTCGAGCCCTATGGCGGACGGGCGGAGAACCCGTCCGAGCTGCTGGTGCGCAGCCTGGACGGCGCCCGCATCGGCGGCGAGGCGGTCGAAGGCCGCTGCCTCGCGGTCGAGTTGCGCTCGGTGGGTCCGGCCATCCGCGCCGCGATCGAGGAAACCGAGCCACGCCTCGTTCTCTGCCTCGGCCTGTGGCCGGGCGAAGCCATGCTCCGCCTCGAGCGGATCGCCAGCAACCAGGCCGATTTCGACATCCCGGACAATGCCGGCCTCACCGCCCGCGGTCCGCTCGACCCGGACGGGCCGGCAGCGTTCGCGGCCACGCTGCCGCTGCACGCGATCCGCGATGCGCTGCTGGCGGCCGGAATCCCGTGCCATCTCTCCGGGACCGCCGGCCAATTCCTGTGCAACGCCGTCATGTACCACGCGCTCGCGGCATGTTCCGGGCGCACCCCCGCGCCACCCGCCGGCTTTCTGCACGTGCCCTATGCGCCACGGCAGGTGGCGGGTCTGCTGGCCGCGGCAGCCGTCGGGCAGCGGCCACCGTGCGGCGAGCTGGCTTCGATGAGCCTCGAGCTGATGCGGGAGGGCGTGCGGCTGGCAATCGAGACCACGCTGGCCCACCTTACCACCTGATCACGCCGCCCCGGACCTGGGCCGTCCGGACCATTTCCTGTGCAGCGAAAGAGAAGGACGCGACGGATGACGGACGTGTTGGTCGTCGGCGCCGGACCGGTCGGGTTGACGCTCGCGGCCGAGCTTGCCCGCCATGGCGTGCGCTGCCGGCTGATCGACCGGTTGCCGGCCCCCCTGCCCTATTGCCGGGCCATCGGGGTCACCCCGCGCACGCTCGAGGTTTGGGACGACATGGGCCTCGTGCGGGAGGCGATCGATGCCGGCCTGTGGTTCGAGGGCCTGCGGCTGCGTATCGCCGATGCGCCGGTCCGCGACGTCGCCGAAGCCATCCCGGGCCTGCCCTACGGCACGCTGAGCCTGCCGCAGCCGATGACCGAGGCCATGCTGGCCCGGCAGTTCGTCCGTCTCGGCGGCAAGATCGAGCGTGGCGTGGCGCTCGAAGCGCTGCGCCAGGACCAAGACGCGGTGACGGCGACGCTCATGGCTGCCGGCGGCAGCCATGAGACCGCCACCTTCCGCTATGTCGTCGGCTGCGACGGCGCCCACAGCGCCGTCAGGCGGCTGCTCGGCATTCCGTTCGAGGGCGAGGCGCTTCCGACGGGCTTCATGCTCGGCGACGTGCGGATCGCCTGGCCGGCCGGGCAGGCGCTGCCGCGCGGCATGGCCCTGCGCGTGCTTCGACCGAAGCTCGACGCGGCGCCCGACATGCTGATCGCCGTTCCCCTGCCGGAGCGGGGCCGCTACCGGATCTCGATGCTGGCGCCGCCGGAGCTTGCCGGCGATGGCGAGGGCCACGGCATCCAGTCCGAGCGGCCGGTGCCGGAGGTCGGCCAGCTCCAAGCGGTGGTCGACGCGCTCCTGCCCGACCCGCCCCGGCTGGAGGATCTGCGCTGGGCCTCGGTGTTCAAGATCTCGATGCGCCTCGCCGCCGCCTACCGCCGGGGTCGGGCGTTCATCGCCGGCGATGCCGCGCACATCCATCCTCCCACCGGCGGCCAGGGCATGAACACCGGCATCCAGGATGCCTACAACCTGGCGTGGAAGCTCGCCCTGGTCGTGGCCGGCGCGGCCCCGGCGGCGCTCCTCGATTCCTACGAAGCGGAGCGCCGGCCGGTCGGCGAGGAGGTGATCGCCCGCACGCTCGCCGCCAGCATCAATCTCGGTCGGGAGAAGACCAAGCCTGATCCGATGGTCGACACCCAGCTGCTCGTCGGCTACCGCGGCGGGGACTGGGTCCAGGACGACGGCGGCGACGGTCCGCTGCGCGCCGGCGACCGTGCCCCGGACGTGCTCGGGCTGACCCGGCGCCATGTCGTGGCACCCTTCCGGCTGCATGACGTGCTGCGTGGCCCGGAGCACGTTCTGCTCCTGCCGGGCGACACCGACGGCGCACGCCTTGAGGCATGGGTCGATGCCCTGCCGGCAGCCGCGCGCGGCCGCCTGCGCCTGGTGGCGCTGAACGCGGGCGAGCTTCCGAGCGGCGTCGCGCAGATCGACGATCCGGCGGACGCATTCGCCGCCGCGTACGGCCGCGCCGTGCATCTGATCCGTCCCGACAAGCATGTCGGCTGGCGCGGGCCATGTCTCGACGACCCTGGCTTGGCACGGTACCTGGGCCGCCTCTTCGCCGGCACCTAGCCGACGTCGTTCGCCATCATCTCGGCCAGGGACCACAGGTGCTCCACCGGCCGAAGCTCCGGGATATGGGTAGCAGCGGTACCAACTCGATGCCGTCGGGCACCTGCAGCCTTTCGCCGACGTGCCAGCTGGCATCGTCCGGCGGCGATCGG
>JBDHTW010000117.1:0-12359 GCA_039808865.1 Geminicoccaceae bacterium | reverse complement strand
GGCCGTTGGGAATGGCTCGAGCTGAGCGGCCGCGCCGAACTCGGCTGCGTGCCGCACGCCGAGCGCCTGCTCCAGGTGATCGCAGCTCGCGCTGCGCGGGCGGCGGTCATCGTCACCACCGACCTGCCCTTCTCCGAAGGGGGACAGGTGTTCCCCGACCGACGTCCCGGTCGGGCGCCGGTCGAACGGCGGACCGACCGGGCGGACATCATCGAGACCGGTATCAGGTCGTTCCGCTTTCGCCGGACCCGCGGAGGCAGCCGAAACCTGGCATGAACCACCAACCGCAGCGTGGGCCAACATGCGAGCGCAACGTCGGCCAAGATTCGTTGACGTGGCCACGAGATCGGCGTGTTGCTCTCGGAACGACAGGTGCAGATTGCCCCGGCACCGATCCGTGATCGAGGCGAGCGCACGCCGGTAACGATCCTTCGTCGTCACTTGTCGCACAAAGGTCTTGCCTTTCAGCGACCGCCCCCAGACGTGGGTGAAGCCGAGAAAGTCGAACGTCGTGCCCGACTTCACCGGCTGCCCACTCGGCAGGCGCTTGGTCAGAAGCCCACTGGTCGCGTCTTGGTCGGGTGGAGCGTAGACCCGTATCGACCGAGACGCTTGCCCAGGACGGCGAGGAAGCGTGTCGCAGACAGAGAGTCCTCGAAGGAGGCAGCCACGTCATTCAGCGCATCTCACCAGCACGCAGTGCCCCTTGAGGCATGCTTCCATCTCCGCGAGCCAGCAGGAGCACGTCCTTGCTAAGAACGGCTGTCGAGGCATGGATTGGCGCCTGACCAAAGAGGTTGCGGCCCATCGTCCGCCGGGGCGACGCGAAAGCCAAGCTCCCAGTAAGGTGGATCGCCGAACGCGTCGCGCAGACACGCGGCGAGGGCGCGGAGCTTGGCCGAGGCACGCCGCCCCTCCGGATGGGCCATGTAGACGAGCTCGGCTTCGGCTTCGGCGCCAATCTCGAGCACGACCAAGGCGCCAGCCTTGACCGCGGCGTCGATGATGAAGGTCGGCAGAAGCGCGATGCCGAGGCCAGCCACGGCCGCGTCCCGCATCATGTCGCCGTTGTTGACGCGCAGGCCGATGCGAGCGCGCACGACCATCACGCCCTGCAAGCCGGGGAAGCGCCAGTCGGCCACGCCGCGGTTGGTGTAGAAGATGCCCCGGTGCTGCTCCAACTCGGCGATCGATGCCGGCTTGCCGTGGCGGGCGAGATAGCTCGGCGCCGCGACCAGGACACGCCGGCTCGGGGCGAGCCGCCAGGCCACGAGGCGGGAATCCGCGAGCACCCCGTGCCGCACGACGGCGTCGTAGCCCTCCGCAGCGGCGTCCACCCGACGGTCGTCGAGCTCCAGCGTCAGCTCGATGCGCGGATGCCGGGCGAGGAAGGGATAGAGCGCCGGACCTAGATGCAGGCGTCCGAAGGTCACCGGCGCCGCGAGCCGCAACGGACCCGACAAGGTGCCTCGGCGCTCGGCCAGGTCGGTCGCGGCCTCCTCGACCTCGCGCGTGATGCGGACGGCCCGATCGAGGAACGCGCCACCGTCTTCGGTGAGCGCAAGCCGGCGTGTCGTGCGGTGCAGAAGCGTGGCGCCGAGGCTGCGTTCAAGTTCCGCCAGCCGCTCGCTCACGACCGACTTGGCCAGCCGCAGGCGGCGTGCCGCCTCGCTGATCGATCCGGCTTCCGCGACGGCGACGAAGGCGGCAATGCCGTCGAGCTTCAGCATTGTTCGGCGATCCCGAAGATCAGGTTCGGTATCCGCAGCCTTATCCGAACGGCTGGCCAGGGCCAACTGCGGAGACGAGGACACGGGGCAACCGCAGCCGATGGCGCAAGGCCAGCAGGCGACCGCCGTGTGCACCTGCCGAACCGGAGAGGAAGCATGGGACGTTTGTCGGGAAAAGTGGCGATCATCACCGGCGCGAGCGCTGGCATCGGTCAAGCCACGGCCCGCCTGTTCGCGGCCGAAGGCGCCAGACTCGTGCTCGGCGCGCGCCGTGCGGACGAGCTGGAAAGGTTGGTGGCGCAAATCGCCCGCAGCGGCGGCGAGGCCGTGGCCGTGGCTGGCGACGTGCGGGTGGAGGCTTACGCCGAGGCTCTGGTGGCAAAGGCCGTCGAGCAGTTCGGCCAGCTCGACGTTGCCTTCAACAATGCCGGCACCCTCGGTGAAGGCGGAGCGAGCACGAGCGTTTCCGCAGCGGGCTGGTCGGACACGATCGCCGTGAACCTGACCGGATCGTTCCTCGGCGCCAAGCATCAGATCGCCCAGATGGCGAAGCAGGGCGGCGGCTCGGTGATCTTCACCTCCACCTTCGTCGGCTACAGCTTTGCCTTCCCGGGCGTCGCCGCCTATGCGGCCAGCAAGGCCGGCCTGATCGGGCTGACCCAGGCGCTCGCTGCCGAGTTCGGGCCACAAGGTATCCGGGTCAACGCGATCCTGCCGGGCGCGGTCGACACCGCGATGTACCGCGCGATGAACGACACGCCCGAGGCGCAGGCGTTCGTGACCAAGCTGCACGCGCTCAAGCGTGTCGCGGCACCGGAGGAGCTGGCGCGATCGGTGCTCTACCTCGCCTCGGATGACGCCGCCTTCGTCACCGGGACCGCCTCGCTCGTCGATGGCGGCGCCTCGATCACCCGCACCTGAGCGCGTGGCCGGCGGTGTGCGTCGATCAACGCCGGTCTTCGGTGCAAGTTCGGGCTGCAGGGCCTCGCACCCACCGGAAAGACGATGACCAACGAGAGCACGGCGCTGCCGGAGCCGATCGCGCACGCTGGCATGCGGACCTGGATCCCCGCCTTCGGCCAACGGCGCATCGAAGGCGTGCTCGACCCGCTGGCGGATTGTGGTGGCGGACGCCTTAGCCATTGAGAATCACCAGGATCGTGGGGTCGCGTGGCTAGCCGGGCATCGACGCCGAGCGCCGTGCATACAGAATGCTGCATTAAGGTTGATCTGCCACATGACGCGGGCGCTTTGTTGTGGCATGCAGGGACGCGGGCCAACGCTGGGCTGCTTGCCCGAGCCCGGTGCAAAGACAAGAATGCGCGCGGGGGACACGGCGGCCGCTAGAGCTGCCGGCCTCATTTCGTCGACGTCGGTGAGTGCTGCCCGACACGTCCAACCGATTGACGCACCGAGGGACATGGCCTGGCCGTCGTCGCGATGATCGCTCATCGCCCGCTCGGCCGTGACGTCCGGGCCGGAATAGCCGGCGGGGACGTGTTCGAGGGACGGCCCGGCGCATGACGGCATCGGGACCGACTTACGGTGGCGGACCGGCCGGCCGTCAGCGAGGCGCCCGACCATCGGGAGTCGACCGCCGGGCGTGGGCTTGGCATGCTGGTGGATGTCCGTTCGGCGGCGCCGAGCCAAAGCGGGGGGTCGGCCTTGGCAGCGACGACCTCACATCGCAGCCCCCGGTGGACAACCTCCACAGCAACAACAGCTAGGCTGCGGCCAATGCGCGAGGATACGGTCCGATCTTCGGAGGCGACGACCCAGGCTGCCTCGGCCAGGGAGCTGGCCCGGCTGTTTGCCGCCAAGCTCGAGGGAATGTCCGGCCTGCGCCGTGCCCTGGCCGCTTGGACCCTTGCCCGCGATACCCTGGAGAGCAACCTGGCCCAGCGCGTCGAGCCCGGCGCGTGTCGGATGGGCTGCGCGTGGTGCTGCAACTTCCAGGTCACGGTGCGCTTCGCCGATGCGGCCCAGCTCGCCCGGCGCGCCCGCGCCGAGCCGGCATTGGAACAGCGGGTGCGGGCGACGGCAGCGCGGATCGCCCATCTGACCGACCCGGTGGCCCGGCTCAAGGCGGCGATACCCTGCGCCTTCCTCGACCCTGACAGCGGCGCCTGCCGGGTCTACGCGGACCGGCCCCTCGCCTGCCGCGCCTACCGCAGCCGCGACGCCGACTGGTGCAGGACGCTGGTCGGCACCGACGCCACCGCCGTGCCGGGCGCTCCCGTCATCAAGGACGGGCTCGCGATCCGGATGGTGATCAACGCGGCCATGGTCGAGGTTACCCCGGCCGCGTGGCGGGCCAAGGGCGAGCTGCACGCGATGGTCGTCCGCGTGCTGGACCAGATTCCTCGCTAGCGGGCACGCTGGGCCACAACGAGAAAGCCCGCCGGCTGGCGCCGGCGGGCCTCGTCACCACGTCAGGCCGGAAGGTCGGGCCCGGTCAGTTCAGGGGCACGGGAGCCGGCGTGGCCACGGGCGGCACGCTCACCACCTGCGCCGCCGCATCCTCCTCGACCGGCAGCGGCTCGGGCAGCCGCTCGAGGGCGACCCGCAACACCTCGTCGACGTTGCCGACCGGGATGATCTCCAGCCCCTGCTTCACGTTGTCCGGAATCTCGACCAAGTCCTTCTCGTTGTCCTTGGGGATGATCACCGTCTTCAGCCCACCACGCAGGGCCGCGAGCAGCTTCTCCTTCAGGCCGCCGATCGGCAGCACCCGGCCGCGCAAGGTAACCTCGCCGGTCATCGCCACCGAGGCCTTGACCGGAATCTTGGTCAGCACCGAGACGATCGACGTGGCCATGCCGACACCGGCCGACGGGCCGTCCTTGGGCGTGGCACCCTCGGGGACGTGGATGTGGATGTCCACCTTGTCGAACAGGTCGGGCCGGATGCCGAGCAGCAGCGAGCGCGAGCGGACATAGGAACGCGCCGCCTGCACCGATTCCTGCATCACCTCGCCGAGCTTGCCGGTGATCGTCATCTTGCCCTTGCCGGGCACCGTCACGGCCTCGATCGACAAAAGCTCGCCGCCGACCTCGGTCCAGGCGAGGCCGGTGACCACACCGACCTGATTCTCGAGCTCGGCCTCGCCGTAGCGGTACTTGCGCACCCCGGCATAGGCGTCGAGGTTCTCGGGCGTGACCGTGACCGCCTTCTGCTCGCCGCCGACGATCTCCTTGACCGCCTTGCGCGCCAGATTGGCGATCTCGCGCTCGAGCGAGCGCACGCCGGCCTCGCGGGTGTAGTAGCGGATCAGGTCGATCAGGCCCTCGTCGGTCACCGCCCACTCGCCGTCCTTGAGCCCGTGCTCCTTGCGCTGCTTCGGGATCAGGTGCCGCTTGGCGATCTCGACCTTCTCGTCCTCGGTGTAGCCGGCGAGCCGGATGATCTCCATGCGGTCGAGCAACGGCTGCGGCATGCGCAGCGTGTTGGCCGTGCAGACGAACATCACGTCGGACAGGTCGTAGTCGACCTCGAGGTAGTGGTCGTTGAAGTTGAGGTTCTGCTCCGGGTCCAATACCTCGAGCAGCGCCGAGGACGGGTCGCCGCGGAAGTCCGCGCCCATCTTGTCGATCTCGTCCAGCATGAACAGCGGGTTGGACGACTTGGCCTTCTTCATCGACTGGATGATCTTGCCGGGCATCGAGCCGATGTAGGTCCGCCGGTGGCCGCGGATCTCGGCCTCGTCACGGATGCCGCCCAGCGAGAAGCGGATGAAGTTGCGCCCCGTGGCCTTGGCCAGCGACTTGCCGAGCGAGGTCTTGCCCACGCCGGGCGGGCCGACCAGGCACAGGATCGGGCCCTTCATCTTGTTCACGCGCTGCTGCACCGCGAGATACTCGATGATCCGCTCCTTGACCTTCTCCAGGCCGTAATGATCGGTATCGAGAATGCTCTGGGCGAGCTTGATGTCCTTGCTGACGCGGGTGTGCTTCTTCCACGGCAGCGACAGGATCCAGTCGAGATAGTTGCGCACCACCGTGGCCTCGGCCGACATCGGGCTCATGGTGCGCAGCTTCTTCAGCTCGGCCCGGGCCTTGTCGCGCGCTTCCTTGCTGAGCTTGGTCTTCTTGATCCGCTGCTCGAGCTCGGACGCCTCGTCCTTGCCATCCTCGAGCTCGCCCAGCTCCTTCTGGATGGCCTTCATCTGCTCGTTCAGATAGTACTCGCGCTGCGTCTTCTCCATCTGCCGCTTGACGCGGCTGCGGATGCGCTTCTCGACCTGGAGGACCGAGATCTCGCCCTCCATGAAGCCGTACAGACGCTCCAGCCGCTCGGCCAGGCTGCCGGTCTCGAGCAGTTCCTGCTTGTCCGCGATCTTCAAGGACAGGTGCGCCGCCACCGTGTCGGACAGCTTCGCCGGGTCGTCGATCTGCGAGAGCGAGACCAGAACCTCGGGCGGCACCTTCTTGTTGAGCTTCACATATTGCTCGAACTGCGCCACGACGGCGCGGACCAGGGCCTCGGTCTCGCGCACCTCGCCCTCGCCCTCGCCCAGCACTTCGGCCTGGACCTGGAAGAAGCGGGGATTGTCGACGAAGCTCTTGATGCGGGCACGCGCGTTGCCCTCGACCAGCACCTTGACCGTGCCGTCCGGCAGCTTGAGCAGCTGCAGCACACTGGACACCGTGCCGACCCGGTAGATGTCGTCGCGACCCGGGTCGTCCTGGCTCGCATTCTTCTGCGCCACCAGGAGGATCTGCTTGTCTTCCTTCATCACCTCTTCGAGCGCGTGGATCGATTTCTCACGCC
This sequence comes from Geminicoccaceae bacterium, assembly GCA_039808865.1. Lineage (GTDB taxonomy): Bacteria > Pseudomonadota > Alphaproteobacteria > Geminicoccales > Geminicoccaceae > Benzoatithermus. The sequence continues at coordinate 5,859 of JBDHTW010000117.1, read as the reverse complement.
CGACGAACAGCGGCACGATCATGTGCGGGAAGACGACGATGTCCCGAAGCGGCAGCACGGGGAAAACGGTGCTCTGCGTAACGTCGCTCATATGACCTCGCCTTGCCGCAAGTCGCCCCAAAGACGACGCGGCCCTCGGGAACAGAACCATCAGGTGGCGCAGCGCGGCCCCGTGTCAAGCCAGACCACGAGACCACGACTTGGTCTCATCCGCCTTTCGCCGCCGCGTGGCTCAGGATGCGGCATCCCCCTTGCGATCGGCATAGATCTTGAGCGGAGCGGCGCGGCTCTCCGCCACCTCCTTGTTGATCACGCATTCGGTGACGCCGTTCAGCGACGGCAGCTCGAACATGGTGTCGAGCAGGATGCCTTCCATGATCGAGCGCAGGCCACGGGCGCCGGTCTTGCGCTTGATCGCCTTCTCGGCGATCGATTTCAGCGCATCGTCGGTGAAGCCGAGCTTGACGCCCTCCATGTCGAACAGCTTCTGGTACTGCTTGACCAGCGCGTTCTTCGGCTCCTTGAGAATCTTCATCAAGGCGGCGACGTCGAGGTCGTGCAGCGTGGCGATCACCGGCAGGCGGCCGATGAACTCGGGGATCAGGCCGAACTTGAGCAGATCGTCGGGCTCGACCTCCTTGAGCACGTCGCCGGTCTTGCGGTCGTCCGGACCGTGGACCTCGGCGCCGAAACCCATCGAGCGCTGCCGGCCCCGCTGGCCGATGATCCGCTCGAGCCCCGCGAATGCGCCACCGCAGATGAACAGGATGTTCGTGGTGTCGACCTGCAGGAACTCCTGCTGCGGGTGCTTGCGGCCACCCTGCGGCGGCACCGAGGCTACGGTGCCCTCGATGATCTTGAGCAGGGCCTGCTGCACGCCCTCGCCCGAGACGTCGCGGGTGATCGACGGGTTCTCGGACTTGCGGCTGATCTTGTCGACCTCGTCGATGTAGACGATGCCGCGCTGCGCCCGCTCGACATTGTAGTCGGCGGCCTGGAGCAGCTTGAGGATGATGTTCTCGACGTCCTCGCCGACATAGCCGGCCTCGGTCAGCGTCGTCGCATCGGCCATGGTGAACGGCACGTCGAGCGTGCGGGCGAGCGTCTGCGCGAGCAGGGTCTTGCCGCAGCCGGTCGGGCCGATCAGCAGGATGTTCGACTTGGCCAGCTCGACGTCGCCACCCTTCCCGCCATGCGCCAGGCGCTTGTAGTGGTTGTGCACGGCCACCGAGAGGACGCGCTTGGCGTGCTCCTGGCCGATGACATAGTCGTCGAGCACCGACTTGATCTCGCTGGGCGTCGGCACCCCCGCCCGGCTCTTCGCGACGGCGCTCTTGTTCTCCTCACGGATGATGTCCATGCACAGCTCGACGCATTCATCGCAGATGAACACGGTCGGTCCGGCGATCAGCTTGCGCACCTCGTGCTGGCTCTTCCCGCAGAACGAGCAGTAGAGGGTGTTCTTGGAATCGCCGTTGGATTTCGACATCGAACCTAGGTTCCCAAGGAAATCTGGAAAGGTATGGTAGCGACCGCCCGACGGCGACACAACCGCCTTCGCGCGGCGCCGGTCCACGCAGGTAAATGGGGCGCACCGGCCGCCGAATAAACCCGGCCGGGCAATTGTGTCGACCACATGGCGGCAATCGGCGGGACCGAGCCCCACTATCGCCGGACAAATGCCGGGTGCGGCCGTCCTGGGGAGGCTTCGCGCTTTTCACGCCGCTGTCGCTCAACGGTCACATCACGACCCGCCGCCGGGAGGTCGCACCAGCCGCACCAGTCGCGCGGCGACCGTACCATAGCCCGACGGTGCTTCCAGCCTGACCGGCCAATAGGCGCGCGCGCTCTGCTCGCGCCGCAGCCACACCCGCACGGGCTCGCGTGCCTCCGCATCGGCGGCACGCTCGCGCCATTTGCGCGAGGCACCGGCGAGGAGGCGGCCATCGATCTGGCAGGCGATCTCGTCCGCCGCACTCGGCCCACCGGCCGTACATTGCAGCACGAACTCGACGGCGCGCCGACCGTCGAAGCTGGTGGCGGTCGTCGCAGTGGCCTGCTGTGCCCAGCCGATCGCCATCAGGGCCAGGGAGGCCGGATCCGGCTGGACGCGCAAGGCGTCCGGCACCGGCTCGCGCTCGGCCTCACCCTCGCCCGTGTTCTCGATCACCTGCGCCCGGCCGGTCGGATCGAAGCGCACGCGCCAAGCGCTGCCACCGTCCGACCAGACGCTGCGGCCGGCGAACAGGCTGGGCCGATAGGCGTCGCCGGAGCGCTGGCCCTCGGCCTCGCCGTTGGCCGTGAACGGGAACAGCGTGGCCAGCAGCCCGGTCGTGCGCGCCGTCCAGGCGACCGTGTAGGTGGTCTCGGCCAACCCGAGGTCGACCTGGAATTCGCCGACATCGATCCCGGCCCAACTGAAGGCGTAGACGGCGCTGAGCCGGTCATCCGCCGCGCGGGCGCCCGGCGCCATGCCCAGCATCATCAGCGCCGTGAGCCATCCAGCCTGTCGCCGCACGCCACCTCCAGCCATCGCCACGCGATCGGGTAACTGCCTCGGCAAGTTCTCGCGTCAAGAGCCGCCTGGCCGAACAAAACCGTGAGGAATCCTTGACTTCGCCATGGGCAAGGCGCATTTGCGTTGCACCGCAACAGCGGATCTCGGCTGCGGCCGCGTGAGAGCGCTTCCATCCGAGGCGCTTCCTGCCGCCAGCCAAGTTTTCCCTTAGCCAACCGCCCGGGCACGCGGGGCGACCACTTACCCCCTGTGGCGGTATTGAGCACAGCGGCGCCAAACAGCCGCGCGGGCTCCATTCTGCTCGCAACGAAAGATCGTTTTCCTTGACCCAATTCTCCGCTCTCGGCCTCGCTACGCCGCTCCTCGACGCACTGACGGCCGAAAACTACGCCACCCCCACGCCGATCCAGGCGCAGTCGATCCCGCACGTCCTGACGGGCCGCGATCTTCTGGGCATCGCCCAGACCGGCACCGGCAAGACGGCGGCCTTCGCGCTGCCGATCCTGCATCGGCTGGCGGCCAATCCGCGCCCGGTCGCGCCGCACAGCTGCCGGGTCCTGGTCCTGGCGCCGACGCGCGAGCTGGCGAGCCAGATTCGCGAGAGCTTCGTGACCTACGGCCGCAACCTGCGGCTCACCTCCACCACCGTCTTCGGCGGCGTCGACATGCGCCGCCAGGAGCGGGTCATGGCCCGCGGCGTCGACATTCTCGTGGCCACGCCGGGCCGTCTGGTCGACCATCTTGGCCAGCGCACGATCCGGCTCGACCGGGTCGAGATCGTGGTGCTGGACGAGGTCGACCGCATGCTCGACATCGGCTTCATCCACGCCATCCGCCGGGTGATGAACCACGTGCCGCGGCAGCGGCAGAGCCTGTTCTTCTCGGCCACGCTGCCCAAGGACATCGCCAGCCTCGCGGCCGAGCTGCTCACCGATCCGGTCAAGGTGCAGGTGGTGCCGGTCGCCACCACGGCCGAGCGGGTCGAGCAGGCGGTGATCCACGTCGACCAGCCGCAGAAGAAGGCGGTCCTGGCGAAGCTGCTGGCCGATCCGAGCGTCAGCCGCGCCATCGTCTTCACCCGCACCAAGCATCGCGCCGACCAGGTGACCCGCCATCTCGAGGCGGCCGGCGTCGCGGCCGCGGCGATCCACGGCAACAAGTCGCAGAACCAGCGCGAACGGGCCCTGAGCGGCTTTCGTGACGGGCGCACCCGCGTGCTGGTCGCGACCGACATCGCGGCGCGTGGCATCGACGTCGACGGCGTCAGCCACGTCGTCAACTTCGACCTGCCCGACGTGCCCGAGAGCTACGTGCATCGGATCGGCCGCACCGGCCGGGCCGGCGCCGAAGGTCTCGCCATCTCGCTGTGCGACCCGTCCGAGCGCAGCAACTGGCGGGCGATCGAAAACCTGATCCGCCAGCACGTCCCGGTGCGCGAGGTCGAGGGCGCACGGGTCAGCGCGGCCGAGCGTGCCGCCTACCAGCGTGCCGAGGCGCACGACACGGCGATGCGCCACCAGCGCGGTGCCCCGGGCGGACGTGACGGTGGTCGGCCGCGCCGCCAGCACGCCGGCCCGGCTGGCGGTCGGCCGGTGGCCGCCCGCCCTGCCCCGGCGCGGGCCGGGCACGGCGGCGAGGGTCGGCGCAGCGCCCACTGAACGTCGCAGGATCGGGCCCACGGTGGTCGCCGTGGGCTTCCTCCTGCTCACGGGGCCGCTCCGCCCTGCCTCCTGCGGACCGGAGGCGTCGTGCGGAGCCATCGTACGGACAGGCGCATCAGATGCGCCTGGTCGGCGAAGCCGCGGGCCGCGGCCACCTCGATCGGCATGACCGTTTCCGCGAGCAGGTGCCAGGCGCGATCCAGGCGGCGATCGCCTTGGTCGATCGTGTCGTCCGATGGGCATCGATGACGTCGGCCACCGTGCGCCGTTGCGCCGCGGCCGGCGTTCCGGCCGGTTCCACAAGGCGGAAGCTGTGCGCCGCATGGTTGCGCACGCGCAAGGCTGACCCGATCGCATCCAGGCTCGGTTGACAGGGTCGCTCTCCCGGCGCAGACGGGCGGGATGGCCCGACGTTCTCCCCTTGTCACGCCCGTCCTCCTCGCCGGCAGCCTCGTGGTGCTGGTGGGCTTCGCCATCCGCGCCTCCTTCGGCGTTTTCCAGCTTCCGATCGCTTTGGAGTTCGGCTGGCCCCGCACCGAGTTCTCCCTCGCCATCGCGATCCAGAACCTCGCCTGGGGCTTCGGCCAGCCGCTCTTCGGCGCGGTGGCGGAGAAGATCGGCGACCGCAAGGCGATCGTTCTCGGGGCGTTGGCCTACGCGCTGGGCCTCGTGCTCTCGGCGGGCGCGACCCTGCCGATCCAGCACCATCTCTACGAGGTGCTGGTGGGGATGGGCATCGCGGGGACTGGCTTCGGCGTGGTGTTGGCCGTCGTGGGCCGGGCCTCGTCGGACGAGAACCGCTCCATGTCGCTCGCCATCGTGACCGCCGCCGGCTCCGCCGGGCAGGTGCTGGGGCCGCCGCTGGCCGAGGGCCTTCTCGGGCTGATGCCGTGGCAGAGCGTGTTTCTGGCCTTCGCGGCGCTGATTCTGGCGGTGCTGCTCGTGCTGCCCTGGATGCGCTCGCCCGCCCCCGCTTCCAGGGCGGAGCTTCAGCAGAGCATGGGCGCGGTGGTGCTGGATGCGCTGCGGGACCCGAGCTTCGCACTGATCTTCCTGGGTTTCTTCTCCTGCGGCTACCAGCTCGCCTTCATCACGGCCCACTTCCCCGCCTTCGTGGCCGAGGTCTGCGGGCCGATCATGCTCGGCGGGATGCTGCACGCGATGGGGATCACGACCACCGGCGCCCTGGGCGCCGTCGCGATCTCGATCATCGGGCTCGGCAACATCGCGGGCACGCTGGCGGCGGGCTGGGCCGGCAAGCGCTTCACCAAGAAGTACCTGCTCGCCGGAATCTACACCGGTCGCACGCTGATTTCGGCCTGGTTCATCCTGACGCCGATGACGCCCACCACGGTCCTCGTGTTCGCGGCCATGATGGGAAGCCTCTGGCTCGCCACCGTGCCCCTGACATCGGGTCTCGTCGCGCATCTCTACGGACTGCGCTACATGGGCACGCTCTATGGGATCGTGTTCCTGAGCCACCAGCTCGGAAGCTTCATGGGCGTCTGGCTCGGCGGCCGGCTCTACGACGCCTATGGCAGCTACAACGCCGTGTGGTGGATCGGCGTGGGCATCGGCGCCTTCAGTGCCCTCGTCCACCTGCCGATCCAGGAAGCCGCGCGGCCCATGGCGGCGGCTTCGGCAACGCCCGGCTGAACGACGGCAACTTCGTCCGCAGCA
>JBDHTW010000116.1:0-12376 GCA_039808865.1 Geminicoccaceae bacterium | reverse complement strand
CGCCTCGAAATCGGCCGGCAGGTAGCCGGCACGAAAGCCGAACAAGGCACGATAGCGCCCGTGCCGCAGGCGGTCAGCTTGCGCATCCATTGTCGTTCCCGCCCTTCTGGAGACGCCTAGACGTTGGCGATCGCGAAGCGCCAGTTGGCGCGCAGCGTGTCCTTCGGCTGGTGGTTGCGGCCCTGCGCGGGCGGCAGGACCAGCAATTCCTTGATGGCGCCCGGCTGGAACACAATCGCGAAGGACGAGCCGCCGAAGCTGAACCAGCCGAGCTGGTCGCCCTTCTTGACCACGTCGCCCGGCTTGACGAAGCAGTCGAGCGAGGAGACCTCGGTCAGCCCGATCGGGATCACGCAGACGATGCCCAACGCCGGCATGCCGGAATCGATGAAGATCAGCCCACGGGTGGCGACGCCGGCAGCCCAGCCCTGCGAGTAGGTTCCCGAGGTCGGGTCCTCCGGGGTGGTGTCGCTTTCGGTCCAGGCATAGCCGGTGACGATCTCGGCGCCGACCACCGTGCCGTCGATCGGCGAGGTGAAGCGATGCCAGTCGGCGCCGCCATTGACGTAGGTCTGGTAGACGGTGCCCCCGACGAAGCGCTCGGTCAGCGGGCTGTAGTTCAGCATGTCCGCCAGCGAATAGAGCTGAGCCTTGAGCCAGAATGCGTCGCTGGCCTTGACGTCGTGCTGCACCGCCCAGGCCACGCCGTCGTTGGGCGAAATGATCACCGAAGGATCGCCCACGCCGTCGATCGGCCTGGCACTTGGCTTGATGTCGCGATGGAAGAACTCGTTGTACGAGCCAAACCCCCAATAGGGTGCCGAGCGGTCGGGAATCACGTAAGAATCGAGATCGTTGTACGCGCAGGCCGCGGCGCAGAGCCAGCCCTCGTCGGTCTCGTTCAAGATGTAGCGGCTGTCCGGACTGTCCAGGAACGCGCACCACGCCTTCATGATTTTGTTGATGTGGTCGTTGATCTGCGGCATGCGCAGCACCGCCTTGCCCGACGGAGTCATCATCCAGAAGTTCATCAGGGACGACAGCGGAAACTGCCAGGAGATGGAGTTGACGTCCTTGTAGACGGGCGCCATGCGCACCACGAAGTTGATCGCTTTCAGAAACGTATCGACCGTCGTGAAATGTTGGCGATGCTGCGGTATCTCGACGAGCATCTTCTCGACGTACATGCGCGCGAAGGGCGTGCGGGCGATGGTTTCGGCGAGCGCCGCCACCTCGGGTAGAAGAGGGCAATTCGGCTCGGCGGTGATCTGTGCCAGCACGTAAAGCTGGAATTCGTTGATCTGATCGAAATCACCCGAGATCTGGCCGCGGCGCACCGCGAGCCGGTGGCGATGCTGGCGCAGCAGGTCCTCGTCGCTCAGCATCGGCGTGCCCGCTGCCGTTTGCATCCCGTCCATCGTGCATCCCCCGTTCTTCTAGGTTGTGCCATCCTCGATCGAGCCGGCTCGGCTACGGCTCGGCGGCTCTCGCCGCCTCGTCGAGCCGATAAATGTGCACGGGCTCGCGTTTGCCACGGATCGCGACCTTACCGATGCCGACGAGCGGGTAGGTGCCCTGCAGCATGTCGACGGTATTGCCCGATACCAGCAGCCGCGTGCCGTAGACCTTGTTCAGTTCTTCGAGCCGTGCCGCGACGTTGACCGGATCGCCCAGCACCGTGTAGCTCAGCCGGTTGCCCGACCCGACCGTGCCGGAAATGATCTCGCCGGTGTTGACGCCGAGGCGGGTCACGATCGGCAGGCCGGCAAACAGGCGGGCGCCCGTGCTGGCCTGGATCTCGATCGCTGCCTGCAGTGCGTGATCGGCGTGATGCGCATCGCGCACGGGCACGTTGAACACCGCCAACACCCCGTCACCATGGAAGCCGTTGACCACGCCGCCATAGCGGGCGATGGGCTCGATCACCGCCGGCATGTACTCGTTCAACATGCGGAACGTCTGCTCCGGGGGCATGCTTTCCGCCAGGGTCGTGAAGCCGGCGATGTCGGTGTAGACGATCGTGGCCTCGGTCCTTATCGGCGCGAGATTGCCTCGGTTCTCGACCAGCGCCGACGCGATGCTGTCGGGGACGTACTTGCCGAATATCTCGCGGATGAACTGCATCTGGCGGACGACGGCGTCGCGCAGCCGCTTCTTCTCCAGACTCGAGCTGATGCGTGCGCGCAAGAGCATCGGGTCGAAGGTCCGCGGCAGATAGTCCTCCGCCCCGAGCTCGATGCAGGTCACGACACTCGCCAGCTCGTCGTGCGACGACGAGACGACGATGACCGGGATTTCCCGCAGCTTGGGATCGGCCTGCATGTGCTGCAGCACCTGGTAGCCATCCATCTCCGGCATCAGGATGTCGAGCAGCACCAGATCGAACGCGCCGGTACGCAGCCGCTCGAGTGCCTCGACGCCGTTTCTCGCCTGTTCGGTCGCGTGACCGAGATTCCGGACCGCCATCGACATCTTGACCCGGTTGGTCGGATGGTCGTCGACGACGAGGATGACACCGGGCGTCGTTGCCAACTCAGGCCGCTCCCAGCGCGTGGGCATTGGCGCGGCACGCGATCGCCTCGCGGCGCAGCGCTTCGCAGACCGCCTCCAACTCGGCCACGGCCGTGCCGGAATCGGCGACCCGGCCGGCATGCCCGAGATCCTCGAGCTCCTGGCAGAGGCCGGCCAGCCGTGCCGCCCCGAAATCCCTGGCGCTCGCCTTGATCGTGTGGGCGGCCAGCCGCAGCTTGGCCGCATTGCCATCGGCCGCTGCCGCCCGCAGCTCGCCGAGCAAATGCGGCGCTACCTCCAAAAAGCTCTCGATCAGCTCAGCGAGCTGCAACGGATCGTCGCCGATCAGCCTTTCGAGCGCTTTGAGCGCCGCCGGGTCCAGGATCTGCTTCGGCGCGGACGCAGGTGCCGCCACCACGGCCCGTTCGGTCGGCAGGGCATCGGCCGGTGGCCCGCAACGGCTCAGCGCCGCGACCAGCTGCTCGACCTGGATCGGCTTGCTCACATAGTCGTCCATGCCGGCGGCAAGGCAGGCCTCGCGATCGCCCTGCATGGCGTTGGCGGTCATGGCGATGACGTAGGGCCCCCCGTCCGGCCAGCGGCGCCGGATCTCCCCGGTCGTCGCGTGCCCGTCCAATCCCGGCATCTGCACGTCCATCAGCACGACATCGTAGCGCTGGCCGGCCAGCGCCTCCAGCACCTCCCTGCCATCCGCGACGCAATCGGGCTCGTAGCCCAGCCGACGAAGGATCAGGAGCGCCAGTTTGCGGTTGGTGGCGTGGTCGTCGGCGACGAGGATGCGCATTGGCAGCCGGCTCGCGAGCTGGGCATCGAAGGCCGAGGCAGCATCGAGAGCGGCATCGGTGGCGGATGGCAGCGAATCGAGAACGAGCTGGGCCAGCGCGTCGAGCAGCTTCGAGGGGATGACCGGCTGGTTCAGATGGACGGCATGCGCGATCTGGCCGATCGCCTTGCGCTGCTCCGGATCGCTGCCCGGCGTGCCGACCAGGACCAGCGGCAGATCCGGCCGCACCTTGCGCATGGCGGTCGCGACCTGCAGAGCCTTGGCCCGCCCGGCATCGAGGTCGAGGATGGCGACGTCGACCGGTCCGGCACGCGTCCGGTCCAGCGCCGCCTCGAGGCTGTCGGCGGTGCTCGGCCGCATCTGCCAGGACTGAACCTGCCGGATCAGGGTCCGCCGCGTGGTCGCATCCTCGGGTGCCACGATCAGGATCGCGCGGCCATGCAGCTGGGGCAGCATGGCCTGCCTGCCGGCCGCCGCCGATTCGCCGCCATGCGGCAGGATGATCGTGAAGTGGAAGGTCGTCCCGGTCCCGGGCTCGCTCTGCAGCCAGATCCGCCCGCCCATCAGCTCGCACAGCCGCTTGCTGATCGCGAGGCCGAGACCGGTGCCGCCATAGCGGCTCGCGGTCGACGCATCGGCCTGGCTGAACGACTGGAACAGCCGGTCGAGACGGTCCGCCGGAATGCCGATGCCGGTATCCCGGACCGACATCTGAATCCGGCTGCGGACCGCTGATCCGGTCCCGTCCGCCATCGGATGGCTGACGACCGATACCTCGACCTCGCCGGCATCGGTGAACTTGACGGCATTGCTCAGCAGGTTGAGCAGAATCTGCCGCACGCGGCTCTGGTCGCCGATCACCTCGCTGGGCGTCCCGGCCTCGATCACGCAGGCGAGCTTGAGACCCTTCTTGGCCGCCAGCGGCGCGGCCACGTTCAAGGCGCCCTCGATGCAGGCGCTGAGATGGAACGGCTGCGCCTCGAGCTCGAGCCGGCCGGCTTCGACCTTGGAGAAGTCGAGGATGTCGTTGACGATGCGCAGCAGCGCGTGGCCGCTGTCCTGGATGGTCAGGCAGAAATCACGCTGCTCCGGGCTGAGCTCGGTGTCCAGCAACAGCTGCGCCATGCCGATGACCGCGTTCATCGGCGTGCGGATCTCGTGGCTCATGGTGGCGACGAAGTCGGATTTGTGGCGGCTCGCGTCCTCGAGCTGACGGTAGAGGTGCGCCAGCTCGTCGATCATCCGGTTCAAGTTGGCGGCCAGGGCGCCCAGCTCGTCGCGGTTGACCACCTCGACACGACCGGAGAAGTCGCTGGCGGCGATCGCCTTGAACCGCTCGTCCATGCGCCGCAGCGGCACGAGCAGCGAGGAGGAGATCGCGTAGGCCAGGACCAGGGCCAGGACCACGCTGGCGAGCGCCACCCCGATCAGCGCCACCTGCGAGGCGACGAACGCGCGGCTGCCCTCGTCGGCGGCCGTCAGCATGTCGGATTCGGCGCTGTTGATCAGCGCATCGGTGCGCCGTGCGATGCGGTCGGCCAGCGGCACCGCGTCGTTAAGCTGCAGGGTTCGCGCGTCGCCGGTGTTGCCGGCGGCGATCGCCGTGACGATCTCGGTGCCGAGCCGGATCAGCTCGGCATAGTCCGCCTTGATCGGCTCGATGAGAGCGGCCCGCTTGCGACCCACGAACTCCGCGCGGTCGAAATCGTAGCCGAACTGGCTGACCCGCCGCAGCGTGGTCTCCAGCGTCCGCGGGCCGGTGGCGAGGAACGCCGAGGTCACCGTGTAGAGCAGGTCGGTCGTGTTGCTCTGGAGCTGCTGGTAGGCCGCGATCTGCCGCTGCAGCTGGATGAGCTGGCTGGCGCGGCGGTCGGCCCCGTGCAGGACCACGAGACCGACGGCACCCAGCACCATCAGCATGGCGACGATGCTGAAGAAGGCCGCCAGCAGCTTGGTGCGGACGGTCACCGGCAGGCGACCCACCAACCGCGGCAGCCAGTCGGTCACGGCGGCACGGCCTCGGCCATCAGCGTGCGGAGATCGTGCTCGAACTCGTCCGGATCGAACGCCATCCCCATGTACTGCACGCGGATGCGGCCATGGCGGTCGCTGATCGAGGTCAGCAGGTTGTGCGTCACCTCGCCGTCGCGCCGCTTCTCGAACACGACGCCGTAGGCACGGGCCACGGCCGCGATCGCATCGGCCGTTCCGGTCAGATAGGCCCAGCCCCCGGGATCGCAGCCCATGTCACTCCCGTAGCGGGCGAGCACGTCGGGCAGGTCGACGTCGGGATCGAGCGTGATCGAGACGAAGAACACGTCCCGGCCGAACGCCGGGCCGAGCCGATCCTGCACCGTCACCAGCTTCTGGGTCAGCAGCGGACAGATGTCCGCGCAGCTCGTGTAGATGAAGGTGATGACGGCGATCTTGCCGTCGAGGTCGCGGAGGGCAAGCGGCGCCCCGGTCTCGCGGGTCAGGACGAACGCCGGTGCCGGCCCGATGACCGGCAGCGGCTCGACATCCGTCGCGCCGGCATGGGCCGAGCCGGCTCGCGGCATCAGGATGGCCGACGCCAGGAGAAGAATGCAGGGGCGGCGGTCGAGGCCGGCGGCGCCCACGTCAGGCCTTCAGTTCTTTCTTCAGCTCGTTGAACATCCGCCAGTCGGCGCCGCGGGCAAGGATCGCGTCGGGAACCTGGTCGATCAGGCCCGCCTCGCGCAGGCGCAGCGCATAGAAGCGCAAGCTGTCGACCGGATCGTAGTTGCGCCAGGCGATATAGGGGATGTCCTGCATCGTCTGCAGCGCCACCTCGTAGCTCGGCGCCTGCCCGTGCTTCACCAGCCAGCTCGCGGCGAGTTCCGGCTGCCGGGTGCACATCTCGTTGGCCTTGAGCAGCGCCCGCAACGCGCGTTTCGTGGCGATCGGGTAGGAATCGAGATATTGGCGCCGCACCGCCAGCATGCAGCAGAAATAATGCCGCCACGGATCGTCCGTGATCGTGTTGAGGATCACGTGGCCGACCTGCTGCGCGTGCAGCTCGTAGTTCATCGGCGGGAAGCCGGCGATGGCGTCGACCTTGCCGTCGACCAGCATCTGTCCCCATTCGAGCGGGTTCGCCAGCACCCACTCGATGTCGCGGCTGGGATCGAGGCCGATATAGGCGGCGACGCTCGCCAGCAGGTAGCGCTCGGGGCTGCCGAGGCCGTGCACGGCGAGCCGCTTGCCCTTCAGATCGCGGATCGAACGTACGCCCTCGTTGGCGAACACCTCCACGCAGCCGGCATGCAGGCCGGAAAGGACGACCACCGGCTGACCGCTGGCGATCGGGAACACCCAGTCGACGCCGAGCGCGGCGCTCATGTCGGCCTCGTCGCGCACGAGCGTCTGCGCTTCCGAGCCGTCGACGCCCTTGCTGACATACTCGATGTCGGTGAAGCCTTCCTGCAGCAGGAACTCGTCGGCGATATACTGTGGCGCGTAGCAGATGACCGGAAAGTCGCGGTCCCGGATCAGCCGGATCCGGTTGGTCTCCGGTGGTTCCTCGGCCTGCCCCTGGCGTGGGTAGACGCCCAGGCAACCGGCGAGACCGATGGCCGTCAATCCCCGCACGATCTCGCGCCGCTTTCGGGCGATGTGATGCCGTTGCATCGCTGCCTCCGCATGCGGCCTCCAGGTCGATCCCGTGGCCGGGCCAGTGGCATCCTGGTCGAAGGCCACTCTGTGCTCCTTGCGATGCCACCGCAAGCGCCGGCAGAATGTGGCCAAAACCACGCATGCAGGCGCGGGCGGAAACGGTACTCGGGGTCGCGCGATGGGCCGACGTTCGGACGCGCCGGCGCAACGCCAGCGGCACGATCGCCTTAGCATCGCGGCGCAAACGGGTCCTCGCCGGAGTGAACATGAGCACCAAGCCACCCATCGGTCCTGCGACGCAGCTGTGCATGTCCCTGGCGGCACGACCTGGCACGTTCGGGTCGCGGTTCCACAATCGCCTCTACGAGCTTCTCGGCCTGGACTATGTCTACAAGGCGTTCACCACCGCCGATCTCGCCGCCGCGATCGGCGGCATCCGTGCGCTCGGCATTCGCGGCTGCGCCATCTCGATGCCGTTCAAGGAGGCGGTCATTCCGCTGCTCGATCGTCTCGAAGGCTCCGCGGCGGCGATCGACAGCGTGAACACGATCGTCAACGATGGCGGTCGACTGATCGGCCACAACACCGACTACACGGCCATCGTCGAGCTGCTCGGCCGTGCCACCGTCGATCCGGCGATGCCGTTCCTGCTGCGCGGGTCGGGCGGCATGGCGAAGGCCGTGGCCGCCGCGCTGCGCGACACCGGGCACGCCAGCGGCACCATCGTCAGCCGCAACGAGATCACGGGCCGGCAGCTTGCGGCGACGTACGGCTTTGCATGGGCGGCGGAAGGGCAGGGCCTGATCGCCCCGCTCTTGATCAACGCGACCCCGCTCGGCATGGCCGGACCCGATGCCGGGGCGATGCCCTTCGGCAGCGAGGCGGTGGAAGCCTGCCAGATCGTCTTCGACGTGGTGGCCCTCCCGGTCGAGACGCCGCTGATGCGGGCGGCGCTCCGTGCCGGTCGGCAACGCATCTCGGGCGCCGACGTCGCCGTTCTGCAGGCCTTGGCGCAGTTCACGCTCTATACCGGCATGACACCCGATGCCGCGTCGGTCGAGGATGCCGCCGCTTTCGCCCGGGGCGCATGAAACATCGGCGGCAACCCGAGTTCCACGTATGTGGCGGACTTCGCGGCGTCGGGACAGGCCGAGCCTGCCCCGGCTTTTGCGAGGCCGTCGCCGTGATGCGTCGTCAGACGACGCCGCGCTGCCCCGCGGGAGACCTCGCCGTCGTGCCGCGCTCGACCAGGCGGGCATCGACCGTCGCCCGGACATTGCCGAGCGGATGCGCCGATGTCCCGGCCGTCGCCAGGATGGCCAGGGTCTCGTCGACCATCCGGGGCACGTCCTGGGCGAACGTGGTCAGATCGTAGGCGGCCCAGGCCGCGGCCGGGATGTCGTCGAAGCCGACGACCATCGCGTCCTCCGGCACGCGCAGGCCGACCGTCCGACGCAGCGCGTCGATCGCCCCTAGCGCCAGCAGGTCGTTGGCGCAGAAGACGGCATCCGGCTTGTCGCGACCGGCGAACATCGCGGTGGCTGCCCGAAAGCCGTCAGCATGGCGGTAGTCGGCGTGCAGGACGCGCACCTGCTTCACGCCACATGCCTGCAGATGGTCGCGGTACCCGGCAAGCCGGTCCTGGCTGGCCGGGCTGCCGGCCGGCCCGGAGATGAAGCCGAAGCTCCGCGCACCCCGTGCCAGGAGCAGTTTCGCTGCCGCTTGCGCTGCGCCCACGTTGTTCGAGCTGACGGATGCGACCCATTCGTTGGTCACATGCGCGTTGAAGGCGACCACGGGGATCTTGAGCTTGGCCAGTTCGGCGGCCGCACCAGCCGAGAGAATCGACAGCCCGCTGACAATCGCATCGACTCGGTAGCCGGCGAGCGTCGGGACGATGGCGTCGAAGGCATGGCCGCTGTCGGCATGCACCAGCAGGACCTGATTTCCGGCCTGCTGCAGCTTGACGGTGAATTCTTCCAACAGGCCCGAGTAGAAGGGGTTGTGCAGGCCCCCGACCACGATCGCGACCAGGTTGGAGCGGTGCGTGAGCATGATCTGTGGGATCATGCTCGGGCGGTAGTCGAGCTGCTCGGCGGCCGCCAGGACCTTGCGCCGTGTCTCCGGCGAGACGCTGCCACCCGGCCGGTACGTCCGTGACACCGCCGACTGCGAGACGCCGGCAAGTCGCGCGACGTCGACCGAGGATGCATACCGCTTCTTCGTACCCATAGCGCTCCGCCGCCTGTGACCGGTCCTCCCTTGTCCCAGCCAGCTTGACATAGCGTGCGATGCATTGCATAGCTAGTCATGCATATGCATAGCTAGTCATTCACGCTGCAGCAGGATGTGCGGCGCTCAAGCAGGGACAGATGCGGCGGCGTGGGTTGCCGGCGCCGTCGGCCGTGTACGATCGCTTCTGGGCAGAACCGTTCCCTGGTGCCGGGAAGGGAGCGGCGCCTGGGCAGTCGATACCGACACCGGCGGCTGGGCAGACCCCGATCGGAGACAGACCATGTCCGCAGACCAGAACTTCCTCAGCCTGTTGACCGGCTCGTTCGCCACGCCGGCCGCCGAGAATCCGACCGTCGTGATGATGGAGGCGGCCTATCGGCATCACGGGCTGCAGGCGCGCTACATCAATTGCGACGTGCCGCGCGAGGCGCTCGGCGATGCCGTGCGCGGCGCCCGCGCGATGGGCTGGATCGGCTTCAACTGCTCGATCCCGCACAAGGTGGCGGTGATCCGGCATCTCGACGGGCTGGGACAGTCGGCGGCCCTGATGGGTGCGGTCAACTGCGTCGTCGTGCGTGACGGCAAGCTGATCGGCGAGAACACCGATGGCAAGGGCTTCGTTGCCGGTGTCGAGCGGCTGACCGATCCTGCCGGCAAACGCATGGTGCTGTTTGGCGCCGGTGGCGCCGCCCGCGCCATCGCGGTCGAAATGGCGCTGGCCGGCGTGCGCCACGTCACGGTGGTCAACCGGGGCGAGGCCGATGGCAGATCCCTCGTCGATCTGCTGAACGACCGGGTCCGGCCATCGGCTGCCGGCGACTTCACCGCCACGTTCGTGCGCTGGGAGGGTGATCATGCCGTGGCGGCGGACACCGACATCGTCGTCAATGCCACCCCGGTCGGCCTGTTCCCCGACGTCGACGCGCGACTGAACCTGGACGTCGCCAGCCTTCGGCCGGGGATGATCGCGGTGGACGTCATCCCCAATCCGCCGCGCACGCGCTTCGTCCGCGACGCGGAGCGACGCGGCTGCCGCGTGATCGACGGCCTTGCCATGCTGGTGGGCCAGGGTCGCATTGCCGTCCGATACTGGACCGGCATCGACCCTGACGAGGAGGTGATGCGCCGGGCCCTGCTGGACGTGTTCGGTGAGCCGGCCCAGGCTTGACGCGTTCAGCCAGCCATGGCGCGGGTCCGGGGTTCCGCCGCGCGCCAGGCGCTCCAGGCCGTGCACGAGCCGGCACCTGCCACCGACATGGGTCATATGTTAATTCATCGTGAATTAATTATTGACCTTTGACCGGTGTTGGCACACCTTCCCCGTCGAGAGGGACAGTCGAATTGCTGTCATCTTGAGGTTGAGGGGAGGGCATTCTTCTGCGTACCGACCGTAGCTCCGGCCAAGGCAGCAATTCGGTCCAGGTCCGACAGTTCAATGAGCGGGTCCTCCTGGCCCTGCTGCGTCGCTATGGTACTGCGTGCAAAGCCGACCTGGCGCGGCAGGCCAAGCTCAGCGCCAATGCCGCCGGTCAGATCGTCCAGGATCTCGAGGCCGCACGGCTGATCCGCCGGGCCGGCAAGCGGCAGGGCGGCTTAGGCCAGCCTGCCACCCTGCTCGAGCTCGATCCCACGGGTGCCTATGCGCTCGGCCTGAAGATCGGCCGCCGCTCGATCGATACGGTCCTGGTCGACTTCGCCGGGCAGGTCATCGATCAGTGCCGGCGCGAACGGCCGTTCCCGCTACCCGAGGAGGCGGTGGCGATCGCCACCGCGGACATCGCCACGCTACGTGCCGTCCTGCCGCCCGAGGCCGCCGAACGCATCGTCGGCCTGGGTGTCGCGGCTCCCGGCAACATGGGCAGCTGGTTGGACGAGCTCGACATCCCCTACGCCGCCTATCGGGCCTGGAACGGCTTCGATCTGCGCGCGCGGCTCGAGGGCGCGACCGGATTCGCCGTCCAACTCGAGAACGACGGCACGGCCGCCACCGTGGCCGAGCTGTTCCAGGGCCGCGGCCGCCAGCTCAACGACTTCGTTTACGTGTTCGTCGGCTCGGCCCTGGGCGGCGGTGTCGTCCTCGGCGGCGACTGCCATCGCGGCGCACATGGCAACGCGGGCGACATCGGCCTGATGCCGACGTCGCCCAGCCTGCTGAGCACGGCGTTGCGCGATCAGGGCCGGCCGGACATCGTGCTGACCCGTGGCTCGATCAACGCGCTGATCCGCCATCTGCACAACTCCGGCGTGCCGATTGCGAGCCGGAGCGATCTCGATGCCGCGCTCGCGCTGCATGCGGGTCTGGTCGAGGAATGGCTCGACGATTGTGCCGATGCTCTGGTCGTCCCTCTGCTGTCGGCCGCGGCCGTCCTCGATGTCGACGCGGTGGTGCTCGACGGTGACCTGCCGCGGCCGGTGCTGCAGAGCCTGATCCTGCGGCTGCAGGACCAGCTTGCGGCGGCGGTGGCCGAGGAGCGCAGCCCACCGCCCGTCGTCCTCGGCCGCATCGGCCGGCAAGCGGCCGCCATTGGTGCTGCGATCCTGCCTTTGCATGCCAACTACAGCCCGAACCGCGGCGTGTTGCTCGGCCGCTGAAGGCGAGCCGGGCGGGCCATGGTGTCACGGCGTCCAGCCAGATTGGTGGATTCACGCCCACCAGCCGTTGCTCGTCCAGGATTGGCGCGATTCGGGCTTGAATAATAACTCATCATGAATTATTTAATAGCCAGGAGGCGCGGATTGGATGTCATCGAGACGTGTGGCCGGTCACGGGTCGGACCGTAGGACCGGTACCCGGCGAGAATGCCCGATCGTCTCCGTGCTTTCCCCACTTGGCGCCATGTCGTCGATGACATGCGCGTGCTCGCCGTCATCTTGCAGGTCGACGCCGAGCAGACGTGACTACTACCCAAGATGAAACGACCAGAAGGCTAAGTGTCATGTCGGTCAACGAAGAGCAAAAGGGCGAACTCCTGGCCGCGGCGTTGCGCGATGCGCCGACGCCCGAGGTCGACCCACATCATGTTGTCGCACGGCCCGGAGACGACGCACCGTCGCGGACGGCCGACGAGCCGCACCGCATCGTCGTGGTGGGTGGCGGTGCGGGTGGTCTGGAACTGGTCACGCGGCTTGGCGACAGCTTGGGCCGCTCGGGCAAGGCCGAGGTGACCCTGGTCGACAAGGCGCGCACGCATC
>JBDHTW010000115.1:0-12749 GCA_039808865.1 Geminicoccaceae bacterium | reverse complement strand
CTTGGCCAGGCTCGCCGCCTCCAGCTCCCGGTTGCGCCGCTCCAGCAGCGCCGTCTGCTCCGCCAGACGACCGTGCGCCGCCTCCAGCTCCAGCTCCCGCGACTTCCGTTCCGTGATGTCGAAGCTGACCCCCAGCAGCCGTTCCGGCCGGCCGCTGGCGTCGCGCAGCAGCCGGCCGCCCCCGCCGATCCAGCGGATGGTCCCGTCCGGCCGGATGATCCGGTAGTCGTTGGTGAACTGCGGGTCGTGCCGGCCGGCCAGGACGTCGTCGGCCAGGGCCTCGATCTCGTCGCGGTCCCGCGGATCGACCATGGCGGTGAAGCTCGCCGAGCTCGGCACGAAGCTGGCGGGATCGACGCCGAACAGGCGGTAGTGCACGTCGTTCCAGCGCTCGACCCCGGTCTGCAGATCGACGTCCCAGGTGCCCATGCCGCCGGCGGCCAGGGCCAGCTGCAGCCGCATCTCGCTCTCGCGCAGCGCCAGCTCGGCCCGCTTCTGCTCGGTCACGTCGATGACGTAGCTGTCCAGGTAGCGGCAATGCTCGTCGGGAGCGTCGGCGACCCAGGCGACCTCGCGCATCCAGCGCTCCTCGCCGGTGCCGGCATGCGTGATCCGGTACTCGAGCGCGTAGGGCTCGCCGCGCTCCTTGCGCCGGCGCTCGGCCTCCAGATAGGCGGGCTGGTCGTCGGGATGGACGAGGTCGTACCAGGCGCCGGTCTCGACGACGCCGGCGAGCTTGATGGCGTCGGCGCCGTAGACCTGCACGCCGCGCGCGTCGTAGCCGTGCACGCCGTCGCCGGCGACGCCGCGGCAGAAGATGATCCCGCGCAGGTTCTCCACCAGCGAGCGGAAGCGGTTCTCGCTTTGGCGCAGCCGCTGCTCGGCCTCCCATTCCTCGGTCACGTCGCGCCCGGTGCCGCGGTAGCCTTGGAACCGGCCGGCCGCGTCGAACACCGGCGTGCCGTTGATGCGGAAGATGCGCTGCCGCCCGGTCTCGTCGGCGAGGCTGTAGGTGAAGCCGCGAAATGGACGGTGCGCCGCCGTCGCGTCCGTGTAGGCGCGCCAGCCTTCCGCTTCCACGGCGGTGCCGCCGAAATCCTCGCGTCGCCGGCCGAGCGCGCAGTCGCGGTTCAGGCCCGTGCGGTCGAAACTGGGTGACAGCCAGACGAGCCGGAGCCGTTCGTCGGTCTCCCAGAGCCAGTCGGAGGAAGCCGCCGCGAAGTCGCTGAGCCGCGCCTTGCTGCCGCGCAATGCCCTGGTCAGGCGCATGCCGCGCAAGGTCAGGCTCGCGAACAGGCCGATCGCGAGCAGCGCGCCGGCCAGGGCCGGCAACATCCAGGCGAGCTGATCGCGGCCCGGACGACGCGGCGTCCAACCGATGTGCGCGACGACCTCGCCGTGGAGACCGTGCAGCTCGACATTGGCCAAGTCGGGCGCCGTGGCCTCCACCGGCAGGAAGGCGAGGCCGCCGAGGCCGAAGTCCTGCTCGATCAGATCGAGGAACGCCTGGTCGAGATTTCGTGCGAACAGCAGCACGAACGGCGGCCCGGGCGGCAGGGACAGGGAGGAGTCGTTCTCCGGCCTGATGGCGCTCGCAGCCGCGACGATGAGGCCGTGCGGTCCGGCGAGAATGGCCCTGGCCGCCTCGCCGGGAGGTGCAGCCCGCGCCAGTGCGACCAGTTCGCCCAGCTGGGGACCGAAGGCCTCGGCGGCAGCGGCCGCGTCGAGCGCGCCGTCGATTTGACCGAAGAGGGGCCGGCCCTGCTGGTCGACGACGAGGCTCAGCCCGTAGCCCAGGGTCGCGTTCACCGTGGCGCCGAGATTGCGCTCGGCCCAGTCCGGATCGAAGCCGCGCACCAGATGCAGGACCGCCTCGTCCCATCGGGCATAGTCGACGACGTTCCCGGCGATCTGGCGGTTCCAGCTCACCAGACTCGACGTCACGATGCGCTCCTCGTGGTCGCGCTGGACGGAGTCCTGCCGGATGCTGGCGATGTAGACCGTCGTGCTGATCAGGAGCAGCGCCGCGATGAAAAGCGTCGCCATCAACGTCACCGCCAGGACGTCGCGGCTGATGGCAGCGCGCCAGCGTCGGCGTGGTCCGGGCGGCGGATCGTCGGTGGGCGTCACTGGCAACGCCTCGGCCTTGAGCAAAGGATCGCTCCGCGCAGCTCCCTTCCATGCGCCGCTCTGGCTGCCGACGCATCGCCCGCCGTTCTCAACGCACGAGGCTCGTTACCTATAGCAATCGGGCGCATCCTCGCCAGCTTCTTGCGGAAGTTCGGTGGCTTCAACCAGAACATGTTGGCGGGATCGTCGCATGTCGACCTCGGCACGAATACGTCGCACGGGAAAGCGCAGCTCGATCCACCACCGGCGAAGGGCCGGGGCTCAGCGACGATTGGCCTGCGGAAGCCTGTGCTCTATGACGGCCGCCGGATGCTCGTCGCAGAACGGAGCCCGCCGCGAGGCGGCCAGGGAGGAGGGCCACAGTTGGCGGATCGCGGCCTTGTCGGGCCTGACCGACCATCGCTCGACGTCGTGACGATCGGCCGGGCCTCGGTCGATCTCTACGGCGAGCAGGTCGGCGGCCGCCTCGAGGACATGGGCAGCTTCGCCAAGTATGTCGGTGGCTGTCCGGCCAATATCGCGATCGGCACCGCCCGCCTGGGGCTGCGCTCGGCCCTGGTCACCCGGGTCGGCGACGAGCCGCTGGGCCGCTTCATCCGCGAGCAGTGCATCCGCGAGGGGGTCGACACGCGCCACATCGTCACCGATCCGGAGCGGCTGACCGCGCTCGTCGTTCTGGGCATCCGTGATCGCCACACTTTCCCGCTCGTGTTCTTTCGCGAGAACTGCGCCGATGCGGCGCTGGACGAGAGCGACATCGACGAGAGCCTCATCGCCTCGACCCGGGCGATAGTCGTCACCGGCACGCATTTCAGCCGTCCGACGCTCGATGCCGCCTCGCGCCGTGCCATGGCCCTCGCTACGGCCCATGGCGTGCGGGTCGTGCTGGATATCGACTACCGGCCGGTCTTGTGGGGCTTGGGCGGGCATGCGCGGGGCGAGGATCGCTTCGTCGCCAGCGAGCACGTCACCGCCCATCTGCAGTCGATCCTGCCGTCATGCGACCTGATCGTCGGCACCGAGGAGGAAATCCACATCGCCGGCGGCAGCACCGACACGCTCGCGGCGGTGCGGGCGGTGCGCGCGCTGGCGCCGCAAGCCCTGATCGTGGTCAAGCGCGGGCCGATGGGCTGCGTGGCCTTCCCCGCGGCAATTCCGGACATGCTGGCACAGGGGACCGTGGGGCAGGGCTTCCCGGTCGAGGTCTACAACGTGCTCGGAGCCGGCGACGCGTTCCTCAGCGGCTTCCTGCGCGGCTGGCTGCGCGACCTGCCGCTCGACGCGTGCTGCCGTCTCGCCAACGCCTGTGGCGCGCTGACGGTCTCGCGGCACGGCTGCGCGCCGGCGATCCCGAGCTGGGCCGAGCTGAGCAGCTTCCTCGACCGCGGCAGCAGCCACCGCCGCCTGCGCGAGGACCCGGGGCTCGAGCAGCTGCACTGGGCAACCACCCGTGCCCGGACGTGGCCCCAGCTCCTGGCCTTCGCGTTCGATCATCGCGCCCAGTTCGAGGCCATGTGCCGCGACGCCGGGATCGGCACCGGCCGCATCCCGCGGTTCAAGCAGCTGGCCCTGGAGGCGGCGCTGGCGACGATCGGCGAACGTGTGGACGGTGGCATCCTGCTCGACGGACAATATGGCGAGGCCAGCCTCGAGCGGGCGACGGGACGTGGTCTGTGGATCGGGCGGCCGGTCGAGCAGCCGGGCTCGCGACCGCTCCGTTTCGTGGGCGGACCGGACCTGGGTTGCACGCTGCGCGAATGGCCGCTCGAGCACTGCGTCAAATGTCTGGTCCGTTACCATCCGGGCGATCCCGAGCCACTGCGCCTCGAGCAGGAGCGGCAGGTCGTGCTGCTTGCCGATGCCTGCCGCCGCACCGGTCACGAGCTGCTGCTCGAGGTGATCGAGCCCCGGGCCACGGCACCGGCCGCCACCTCGAGCCTGGCGCGGACCATGGCTAGGTTCTATGCGCTGGGGGTTCATCCCGACTGGTGGAAGCTGCCTGATCCGGGCAGCGATGCGGGCTGGGAGGCGATCGCGGCGACGATCGCCCGCCATGACCCGCATTGCCGCGGCGTGCTATTGTTGGGACTGGACACGAGCGAGGCGGAGCTGGAGGCGGCGTTCGTGCTGGCGCGCCGGCAACCGATCTGCAAGGGCTTCGCGGTTGGCCGTACGATCTTCGGTGCCGCGGCCGAAGCCTGGTTCGCCGGTCGGATCGACGATGGCGAGGCCGTGGCGATGATGGCCACGACCTATCGGCGGTTGATCGCGACCTGGGAAGCCCTGCTTCCAGCGACGCCGCCATGAGCCGGCCGCCGATGGGAAGGAGCGAACGGGAGTGTCGCCGGTGAGCCGGCTCCTGCTGAAAGGCGGCCGCCGGCGTGCGGCCGGCTTGGTTCATCGGGTTACGCCGGCCAGCGCCGGCTGGCGCTATGTCGGCTTCGAGCTGCACCGGCTGGAGCCCGGCCAGTCGCTCGAGCGCGACACCGGCGCGGAGGAGGTCTGCCTCGTGCTCGTCGCGGGCCATGCCGACGTCAGCGCGAGCGGCGAGCGCTGGCCCGGCCTCGGCGGGCGGGGCAGCCCGTTCGAGCCGCTCGGTCCGCACGCGGTCTACGTCCCGCGCGGCGGCCATTATCGGGTCGTTGCCCGCAGCGACCTCGAGCTCGCCGTCTGCTCGGCACCGGGTGGCGGCGAGCACCGCGCCCGCTGGATCGATCCGCGGGGTATGCGCTGCACGAGCCGGGGGCAGGGCAGCAGCCTGCGGCAGGTGCGTGACATCCTGCCCGAAGGGGAGCCGGCGCATGCGTTGCTGGTCGTCGAGGTCCTGACGCCCGGCGGGCATTGGTCCTCCTACCCGCCGCACAAGCACGATGTCGACAATCTCCCCGACGAGGCGCAGCTCGAGGAGATATACTACCATCGGATCAGTGGCGTGCACGGCTTTGCCCTGCAGCGGGTATACACCGAAGACCGCTCGCTGGACGTGGCGCTCGTGGTCGAGGACGGCGACGCCGTCCTCGTCCCCTGCGGCTATCATCCTTGTGCGGCCGCCGACGGGTACGATCTCTACTATCTCAACGTGATGGCGGGCCCCAGGCGCTGCTGGCGCTACGCCACCGACCCGGCCCATCGCTGGCTGCTGCAGCGCTGAGCCGGGCGGCGCGGCAGCTCAGTGAGCGATCGTCTTCGCGCTCGCCACAAATTGCGCCGGATCGATGGCCACGAGCTTGGTGTTCTGCGGCGTGAAGCCGGGCTTGGGGAAGGCCGTGAAGTAGAAGCGGCCCTTCGCGTCCCAGGCGTTGTAGCCGTAGAAATCGTGATTCAGCAGCTTCGGCTCACGGGTGTACAGATTGACGATCGGCTTGGCCGTGCCGGAGGCGACGTCGAACTCGAAGAACTGCCCGCGACGGGCCAGAATGTAGGCCTTCTTCTGGTCGGGCCGGACGTGGAACACCCAGGTATAGCCGTACTTCTCGTCCTGATTCTGCCCGACACTGCCGAGATAGGTCCAGCTCGCTGCCGCCGCTGCCTGCTCGGCGTAGCGGTAGACGTGCCCGACATTGTCCATCAAGTAGCAGGTCCGCGGGCTGCCGAAGCATTGGGCGGAATCGATCGCACGCTGATCGTGCAGCGCCCAGTCCGTCTCCTCGCCGAAGCCGGTCACGGGATCGTAATAGTGGACGTGGTTGAAGATCGCCGGATCGTAGGGTCCGCCATATTTCGGCCCCGTCTTGTTGGTCCCGGCGGTGAAGTAGATGCGCCCGGCGCTGCTCGCCCACATGGCCCGGCCGGCATAGACATAGGGCCGGCCGTAGGCGGGGCGGCCGAGCAGCGTCGTCTTGGCCTTGGCGATGTCGTAGGCGTAGATGTCGCCCGTCGGGCTGGCGGTGCCGTAGATGCGGTTACGGTTGCGGTCGACGACCAGGCTCAGCAGGCCGCCATGCGCGGCAGCAACGCCGCCGGGCTCGGTGGCGCTGAGGTCGCGAAAGCCACCCTTGTTCCAGTCGTAGCCGTACCAGTGAAAACCACGGCGGGCGAGGTAGCCGTCGTCGAGTTCCGAATAGTTGAGGTTGGCGACGTAGATCTTCGTTCCCTGCCACACCGGCTGGGTATGGAACTTCTCGATCGGCTCGCCTGCCTGCCAGTTGCGGGCGGCCTGCGAGGCTGCCTTGGCGTCACCGACGTAGGTCAGGGTGCGCCCCGGCTTGGTCGCATCGCCACCCGTCGGCGTCAGCCGATAGAGCGCGGCGTTGTCGACATGGTTCATGCCGCCGACGTAGATGTCGCCGTTCGGCGCCGCCGCCGCGCCCGACCAGCTCTGGACCGGTTTGAGCTTGTTCGGGGTCGTGGGCAGCGTCCAGTACCACAGACCGGGCTTGCTTCCCGCCACGCGCTGCGCGGTCGGTGCGGCCGTCACCGCCGACGTGCCGGCAAGGCAGGCCACGGCCAACACGGCAAATCGGCGGGCCAGCCGTCCGATCCGATGATGTGGATGACAAATAGCGGGCGTACTCGCCTCGTCGTAATGTCGCATGATTATATCCTTTGTTGGCCCGGCACTGGCAACGATTAAGGCCGTGGCGGTATGGCCACGCGACGGAGGAAGACGTCTTCTTGCCAGTTGGTATCGCCTGGAACGAGATTACTCGCCAATGACGTGAAGGCAATGAGCTTGCCGCCCGGCGAGATCGTAAAATGGTATGCGCTTTCGTCGTTCGCCTGATTGCCGGCCACACCCACGCTCACGCGCTTGGTGATCCCGGTCAGACGATCGTGCACGAAGATGTCGGTCATGCCGTTGGTGTCGTTGGTCACGAGGTTGCTCGCAAACGACTGGAAGGCGACGAACCGGCCGTCGCTCGACAGGCGCGGCATGCCGCTCGGTCCGTTGGCCTGGCGGCCGTGCGAGCCGACGCTGACCCGTGTCGTCCGCAAGGTCTTGGTATTGAACACGAAAACGTCGTCGGCGTCGTTGCTGTCGCCGCGTACGAGGTTGGTCGAGTTGGCATCGAACGCCACGTAGCGTCCATCGGCCGAGATCGCCGGGAACGAGGTGCCGACGTCGATCGCTCGGCCGTCGACGCCCCGGCTGGCGAGCAGGGTGGTGCCGGTCGCGACGTCGTGCACGTAGATGTTGGCGCCGCGACCGATCGGATCGGGAACCAGATTGCGGGCGCTCGACTGGAAGGCGATCCACCGACCATTGGCCGAGATCACCGGAGAAATGCTGTAGCCGCCCTCGGCTTCGATGCCGTGCGGGCCGAGGTTCACGCGCCGGGTGCGGGCCTCTACGCGGTCGTGGACGAAGATGTCGTAGTCGCGGTTGGTGTCGCCCGGCACCAGATTGCTCGCGATCGAATCGAACGCGATGTAGCGCCCGTCCGCAGAGATGGCACAGTCGAAGGTCAGATCGTTGGCCTGCTCGCCGCTCGTTGCGACATTGACACGAATGGTCGTCCGACGGTCGCGGTCGCGCAAAAAGATGTCAGCCTGTCCGTTGGTGTCGCCGGGCACCAGGTTGGTGGCATAGGACGTGAAGCAGACGAAGCGCCCGTCGGCCGAGATCGCGGGCCGGAAGCTGGCGTCGTTACCCTGGTTGCGGCCGTTGGCGACGCTCACCAGATCGGTCTCGTCACGCATCAGATCGCGCAGGAACACGTCCTCGCTGCCGTTGCGGTCGCCCGCTACGAGATTGGACGCGAACGAGCTGAAGGCCACGAACCGGCCGTCGGCCGAGATGTCCCTGACCTCGCTCAGGTCGTTGGCCTGCATGCCACCAGGGCCCACGCTGGCGCGAGCCGTGGTGTCGGCATTCGCCGCCGTTGCCGCGGCGCCCGTCAGCCCAAGCATCAGGGTGGCGGCAAGAAAACAGCGCATGGCTGTTAAGCTCCATTTGGGGATCTAGGATCGAGCAAAGATGAAATCTGCCCGATGTCGGCGGTCGATTAGGTCCGTATGAAATAATTCATGCGATGCCGTCCTCGGCTGTCGGCGCACCGGCGCAACCCTCCGCTCACGCCGGCCATCGTCGCCGCGAGCTTCAGCCGATCACGCGTAGCACTGCCAGCGGCCGACGCAAGTGACGCTGTACCCGCTTCGAGCGCCCTCGGCGGCGGAAGTCCGCCCCGGCCGACGCAAGTGACGGCAGTGTGGACTCGGCGCCACGATCGGTGGCTTGCTGACCATGCCGCTGTTCGGCTACCCACACCGGACCGGCGCGCGCCGACACTGCGGGGACGATCCCGATCCGAAGCCTGCTCGATCTGAGGTGGTGCGTCGACGGCGTGGCTCGGCTATGGAGAAGCGCATGCGCTGCGCCGGCGTGGTCCATCAGCCAGAATCAGGACATGAGTCGTAGGACGATCAACGCGCACCGCGCCCGACCCGGGGCCCTGCATGCCGGCGCCAAGCTCGCGATCATCGGCGGCCGCTTCGAGGCCGACAACCGGGACGTGTTCGAGGCGATCCGCGAGCTGAGCGGCGGCCGCATCGCCGTGCTGCCGACCGCGTCGGGCGAGCCGTCCGAGGTCGGCCGCGAGGCGCGCGATTCCTTTCGTGCCTACGGCTTTGCCGCCGAGATCGTGCCGCTCGACAAGGACAATTTCCGGACCGCCGCGTTCGAGCCGAAGATCGTGGCGCTGCTCGAGCGTTTCGGCAGCTTCTACTTCACCGGTGGCGATCAGACCGTGATCGTCCAGGCCCTGATCCAAGATGGCAAGCCGACGCCGGCCCTGGAGGCGATCCGGCGCTGCTGGCTCGCCGGCGGGCTGGTCGCCGGCAGCAGCGCCGGCGCGGCGATCATGAGCGACCCCATGATCACCAGCGGCGGCTCGGTCGAGGCCCTGGTCCATCCGCCCGCACCGGCGCCGCACGACACGCGGCTCAGCCTCGGCCATGGCCTCGGCTTCTTTCCTTGCGGCCTCGTCGACCAGCATTTCCTGCAGCGGGGCCGGCTCGGCCGGCTGGTCGCGGCGATGCTGGCCACCGGCTGGACCCGCGGCTTCGGCATCGACGAGAACACCGCCATGGTGGTGTCCGACGGCCGGCTGCGGGTGCTCGGCGAGACCGGCATGATCTACGTCGATGCCAGCCGTGTCACCGGCAAGCGCGAGCGCGTGGCGCTCGATGGCCTCAAGGTCAGCTATCTCGATCGCGGCGACAGCCTCGACCTCGCGACCCTGCAGGTGCTGCCCGGACCGGCGAAGCGGCCGGTGCGGGCGAAGGACCGCTATTTCCGCGCGCCGATGCGTGTCGGCAAGCCGGCCTTCGCCGGCTACACGACCCACGAGACCCTGGCCCGGCTGGTCGAGGGCGATCCCGCGGTCTACCGCAGCGAGCGGACCTGGGCCTACGACCACGCCACCGGCACCGAGATCGCGGTCGAGCTGACGCGTGGCCGGCGGGCCAAGGCGCTGATCGAGACCACCGACCACGGTCTGCGCGTGACCGCGCTCGATTTCGGCCTGCGCCTCGAGCGTCGTCAGGCGACCAGCGCCGAATACTACCGCAACCGCGCCCTCGGTGCGGTCGCCGAGCCGGAAGCGGCGGCGCGGACCGGTCGGCTGGTGCTGCTCGGCAGCCCGCTGCGGCCGCGCAGCCTCATCCTCGACGAGCTGCGTTCCCTGCTGACGACCCCGGTCGGGGTCATCGCCACCGCCTCGGCCGAGCCGGAGGCGGTCGCCCGCGACACCGTGGCCCTGCTCGAGCGGCACGGCATCGAGGCGGTCGCCCTGGATGCGAGCCGCAACCGTCTGCGCAGCGAATCGGCGCGCCGGGCGCTGGTCGAGCGCATCGGCGGCCTCGGCAGCTTTCTCATCACCGGCGGCAACCAGCGGCGGCTGATCGAGGGCTTGTTGTTCCGCGGCGAGGAGACCGAGGTGCTGCGGGCGCTGACGCAGGCCTGGCGGCAGGGGGCGACGATCGTCGCCGTGAGCGGCGGCGCCTCGGCCCTCTCCCCGCTGATGATCGCCGGCGGCACCAGCGAGGAAGCGCTGCGCTACGGCGTCGCGTCGGACGAGTCGCATCCCGGCCTGCTGGTCGAGCCCGGGCTCGGCCTGTTCGATGCCGGCATCCTCGACCAGAACATGTTGGGTGCGCATCGGCTCGGCCGGCTGATCGTCGCTTGTGCCGAGGAGGCGGTGCCGTTCGGCTTCGGCCTGTGCGAGGAGGCCGGCCTGGTCGTCGAGCCGGATCGCCGCATGCGGGTGATCGGCAGCCAGGGGGTCGTGCTGATCGCCGTCGACCCGAAGGGTCTGAGCTACGACGACGACGTGTTCGCGATACGCGGGGTGCAGGTCCAGCTCGTGCCACCGCAGAGCTGGATCGAGATGGACCACCGCGTCGCCACGATCGACGCCACGGCACCCGACGGCCTGACGCTGGAGCGGCTGGTGCAGGGGCTGCGCCGCGAGGTCAAGGCCGGTGCCGATGCCGGCTCTGGCCGAATTCGCATCCGCCTGGATCAGGTTGCCGCATTGTCGGGGCGGATCGACATCGAGAGCAACCGCTTCGACAGCTGAACGCCGCTACCGGCTATCGGTGGGAGAGGCAGGGCATGCAGGACGACGACGAGCTTGCACCGGTGGTGCGCCTCAACGCGCGCACGACGGATGCCTTCGACATCTTCAATTGCCGCTTCTTTGCCGGCCCGAGCCTCTATCTCGACCGCAGCGCGATCGTGTTCGACCTCGCGCTCACCGGGCGGCCCCGGCCGACTCCGGTCGAACGCTACGTCGCGGCCGTGGCCGAGGTCTACCCGGAGTTGGCCGATGCCCGCTTCGCCGACCATGCGGCGCTGGTCGCGGGCCTGGTCCTGGCAGCCAGCCGCCTGGACATGGGCCTCGAGCTGCATCGCTCCGCCGTGTTCCCGCGCGAGCGGTCGACCCGGATCGCGGTCCAGGCGCTCGATCGGCGCACGCATCATCGTGTGGTCTATTTCGTCTGGGACTGGCTCGAGGCGATCGGCAACGGCCAGCGGTTCGACCGCGCGGCGCGGATGGCCGAGCTGCAGCACGAGTTCAAGCGCTCGCCCTATGGCGGCCCCACCACCTATGCGCTGCTCAGCGCCGCCGAGGCGCGCGGCATCCCGACCTTCCACCTGCGCGACGAAGGCCTGATCCAGTACGGCTACGGCCGCCGCCAGGTGCGTGGCGTGTCGACCACCTTCTCGACCGACAGCCAGCTCGATTCCGACTTCACCACCCGCAAGGACGACTGCAAGGATTTTCTCGGCCGGCTCGGCTTTCCGGTGCCGCAGGGCGACGTGGTCGGCGACCTCGCCGAGGCGGAGACGGTCGCCCGGGAGATCGGCTACCCGGTGGCGGTCAAGCCCCTGGCCGGCCACAAGGGCATCGGCGTCACCGCCAACGTGCAGGGACCCGAGGAGCTGGCCCTGGCCTTCGCCCGGGCCGGCGGCGGCGTCGACGGCGCGCCGATCATCGTCGAGACCAGCCTCGCCGGCAGCGACTTCCGCCTGCTCTGCGCCAACGGCCGGTTCGTCGCCGCCCTGCAGCGCCGGCCGCCCTGGGTCGAAGGCGACGGCCGGGCGACGGTCGACGAGCTGATCGCCCGCGAGAACGCGACGCCCGAGCGCGCCGACAGCCCGACCTCGCCCTTGGCCAAGATCATCCGCGACGAGGCCATGCTCGCCTGCCTGGCCCAGCAGGGGCTGACCCCGGACAGCGTGCCCGCGGCGGGCCGCGAGGTCTGGCTGCGCAAGGTCGCCAACCTCTCCGCCGGCGGGGTCAGCATCGACGTCACGGGCCGCGTCCACCCCGACAACGCCCTGCTCGCCGAGGAGGTGGCGCAGCAGTTCCAGCTGACCTGCATGGGCATCGACGTGATGGCGGTCGACCTCGGCCGCTCCTGGCGCGACGGCGGCTTCGGCATCATCGAGATCAACGCCGCACCCGGCGTGTTCATGCACGTGAAGCCGGCCAAGGGCACCGGCATCGACGTCCCGGGCGCCATCCTCGACACCTGGTTCGGCCCCGGCCGGCCGACCCGCGTGCCGGTGTTCGCCTTCAACCGCCTGCTGCCGGCGACGATCGCCGCCGTCACCGCTCTGGTCCGCGAGCGGCTGCCGCGCTGGAACGTGGGCGCGGTCTGCGCCGACGGCGTGTTCGTCAACGGCACGGCCCGCCCGCGCCATCGCTACCACAACACCAACGTCCGCAACCTGCTCCGCAACCCGACCCTCGATCTCCTGCTGCTCGAGTATGACGGCGACCTGCTCGCCGAGGACGGCATGGCCCATACCGGCCACGACCTCGCCGTGCTCGAGGACCCGACCCCGGCCGAGGAGATCCTGGCCCGCGACCTGGCACCGGGCGGCACGCTGCTCAGGCTCACCGGCCGCGACGTCGCGGTGCGTCGCCAGGACCGCACCGAGGATCTCGCCCTCGACGCGGAGGACGGCTTCGCCCGGGTGCTGCTGCGCGAGGTGGCGCTGCTCATCGGCGCGCCGGGCTAGGCCCGGCCTCGAGCCGGCGGCGGAACCCGGCGAGGATGTCCTCCGGCCCGGCGTAGGGCGCGGCCAGCGGCAGCGCGGGATCGGCCGCCGCGACGGCGGCGAGGCATTGCCACAGACCGGCCGCGGGCGGCAGGCCCAGCCCGAGCGC
>JBDHTW010000114.1:0-12886 GCA_039808865.1 Geminicoccaceae bacterium | reverse complement strand
GGATGCGGCCGTCATCGTGGCGGAGATTGACCCGGTAGGCGCCATCGCTGCCTTGCATCGGTTGGTGGCGGGTGGGGAAAGCGACGGCGTCCCCCTGCCGCGGCGGCACCATCTCGATGCGCGACTGGTGAGGTGACCGCTGTTCGGTGATGACGCACTCGCCGCCGGTGAAATCCTGCCCCGGTTCGCTGACGAGGACGGCCATCTGCAGCGACGTTGGCCACGTTGCCCGGATGCACGACAGCGCCCGAGGAAGCGGGCCTGCTCGGCCGGCTAGGCTTTGTCGACCCGCATGGCCTCGTTCAGCATTTGGCGATTCCGGCCAGCAGCGGGTGAAGCTGCGCGCAGCGCCGCGATCCTTTCGGGCAGCGGATGGGTGAGGTCCCTGTACCCGTCGCGGCCGAAGCCTTGCCAGGCCACGTCCACCCGGTCGCAGGTGCACGAGCATGGCCCGACCCTGGGCGCCGAGCGCACCTCCCACACCGGCTTAGCCGTAGGGTGGCCGCACGCATCACCGCGTCTCGCGCTCGAGCAGGGCCCGCTTGCGTGCCACGCCCCAGCGGTAGCCGGATAGGCTGCCGTCGGTGCGGACCACGCGGTGGCAGGGAATCGCCACGGCGAGTTCGTTGGCCGCGCAAGCCTGTGCTACGGCCCGCACCGCGTTGGGCTGCCCGATCCGCGCGGCGATCTCCGCATAGCTCGCCGTGCTTCCGGCCGGGATCGCCTGCAGCGCCTGCCACACCCGCTGCTGGAACGCGGTGCCGCGCACGTCGAGCGGCAGATCGAGCCCGATCGCCGGGGCCTCGACGAGGCCCACGACCCGTGCGACCAGATCCTCATAGGTCGCATCGCCACCCACCAGCGTGGCGCGTGGGAAGCGGTCCTGCAGCGCCTGCACCAGCTGCGCGGGATCGTCGCCGAGCTGGATGGCGCAGATGCCCTTCGCGCTGCTCGCCGCCAGGATGGCGCCCAGCGAGCATTGCCCGATCGCGAAGCGGATGGTGGTGGCGGGGCCTCCCGCGCGGTAGGTGCTGGGTGTCATGCCGAGCAGCCGCCCCGCATCGGCGTAGAAGCGGCCGTTCGAATTGAAGCCGGCATCGTAGATCGTCGCCGTCACGCTGCCGCCGCGGGCGAGACCGTCCCGGACCCGTTGCGTCCGTCGGGCTGCCGCGTAGGCGCGTGGCGTCAGGCCGGTCACGGCCTTGAACACACGATGGAAATGATGCGGGCTGAGCCCGACCGCGCGGGCCAGCTCGGCGAGCTGCGGCGGCTCCTCCGCGGCCTCGATCAGCCGGCAGGCCCGTGCCACCTTGGCCGTCTGCTCCTCGGCCGGCGACAGCCGGGCCGGTCGGCAACGCTTGCAGGCACGGAAGCCCGCCTGCTCGGCATCGGCGCAGGTCGCGAAAAAGCGGACGTTCTCCGGCCGCGCCAAGCGGGCCGGACAGGACGGCCGGCAATAGACGCCGGTCGTCGCCACCGCGTAGACGAAGGTGCCGTCCGCCGCCCGGTCCCGGGCAACGACGGCCTGCCAGCGGCGATCCTGCTCGATCGCCGGCGTGGCCGGGTTGGACGTGTGCTGCGCGATCATCACGGTCGTATCCTCGAAACGCTCCGGGTCGTGCCGTCCACATACGAGCCTGCCCGGGCCGGCGCACTCCGGGTCTTGCGGTCGTATTCGGATTCGCCGCCTCCGGCGAGATGCCGGGCGCGCCTCGTCCCGCGCCGGGTCTCGACAGCGACCGGCGGCGGGACTAAGCGACGCTGAAGCTTCATGCGATCAGGGAACGGTCATGCCGCAGTTCACGTGCCCTTCGGTCCGTTTCGATCTCGGCGAACAGGCGGAGATGATCCGCGACACGGTGGCGGGGTTCGCGGCCCGCGAGATCGCGCCGCTCGCGGCCGAAATCGACCGCACCAACCAATTCCCGCGCCAGCTCTGGCCCAAGCTCGGCGAGCTCGGTCTGCTCGGCATCACGGTCGAGGAGGAGCATGGCGGTACGGGGCTGGGCTATCTCGAGCATGTCGTCGCCATGGAGGAGATCAGCCGCGCCTCGGCCTCGGTCGGCCTGTCCTACGGCGCGCACTCGAATCTGTGCATCAACCAGATCCGCCGCTGGGGCACGCCTGCGCAGAAGGCCCGCTACCTGCCAGGGCTGATCTCGGGCGAGCATGTGGGCGCGCTGGCCATGAGCGAGCCCGGTGCCGGGTCCGACGTGGTCGGCATGCGCACCCGCGCCGAGAAGCGCGGCGACCGTTACCTGCTCACCGGCAGCAAGATGTGGATCACGAACGGTCCCGTCGCCGAGACGCTCGTGGTCTACGCCAAGACCGACCCCGAGGCCGGCCCCAAGGGCATCACCGCGTTCCTGATCGAGAAGGGCATGCGCGGCTTCTCGACCGCCCAGAAGCTCGACAAGCTCGGCATGCGTGGCTCGGACACCTGCGAGCTGGTCTTCGACGGCTGCGAGGTGCCCGAGGAGAACGTGCTGGGCAAGGTCGGCGGCGGCGTCAACGTCTTGATGTCCGGCCTGGACTACGAGCGTCTGGTCCTCTCCGGCGGTCCGCTCGGGATCATGCAGGCGTGCATGGACGTGGTGATCCCCTATCTCCACGAGCGCAAGCAGTTCGGCCAGCCGATCGGCGAGTTCCAGCTCATGCAGGGCAAGCTCGCCGACCTCTACACGACCATGAACGCCTCGCGCGCCTACGTCTACATGTGCGGCAAGGCCGCCGACCGTGGGGAGATCACACGGCAGGACGCTGCCGGCTGCCTGATGTATGCGGCCGAGAAGGCGACCTGGATGGCGCTGGAGGCGATCCAATCGCTCGGCGGCAACGGCTACATCAACGACTACCCCACAGGCCGGCTGCTGCGCGACGCCAAGCTCTACGAGATCGGAGCGGGCACCAGCGAAATCCGCCGGATGCTGATCGGGCGCGAGCTGTTCAAGCTGACCAGCTGAATCCGGGTCCGCAGGTCGGTGGCCCGGTCGGGTCACGGTGTCGGCTGGGGCTTGGGGTTCGGTTTTCGCTCGGGATCGTGCCCAGTGCGATACTCGGCCTGGATGGCCGAGGTTGATGCGCCGCACGGACGTGGTGGGCTCGGCGCGTGCCGCGCTTCTCGTCTACCGACATAGCGATCCGAAAGATGTCATGTTGCCAGATGGCGCCGGTGGCAGCCGGCCGCATGGCATTTGGCCATGCAGGTCGGTTGCGGTTGGCATGAATCGGCAAACTATCCCATGCAGGACGTTGACATTGCTTGGATGCCGTATTGTTGTCGCTCTGGTAACATGAGCGCATGAGAATTCTTATCTAGAGGTTGTAAGATGATCGTCCGGGCATTCAATCCACGCTTCGATCGTCGGCCATTCGCACGCCAGCGTCGGATAGTGCACGGGTTCGCGTGACCGCGCCCGTCGGCGCGCGATGTCATTTGCAGCGTATCTTGGCGAAATCGATTTCACGCTTGCGCCGAGAGCATGTTTCGGCGCCGCCCCGAGCCCGAAGCGGAGTCTGAGCGGCAGATCGGGCGACGTTGCCGTGCCGTGGCGCGCCAGCGAGGCTCGGCCGGTGGCCGTCTTGCTCATTGATGGAGGTGGAACGTTGAAGAGCGGAAACCGGTGCCGGGACCGTCGATAGAGACGCCGGGGATCGACAAGGCAGCGACCGGTATTCCCGGCCTCGATGCGATCACGTTGGGTGGCCTGCCGCGCGGTCGCGTGACGCTGATCGAAGGTGGGCCCGGGGCGGGCAAGACCGTTCTGGCCTTGCAGACACTGGTCAACGCCACCACGCGGTTCGCCGAGCCCGCGATCTTCGTCGCCTTCGAGGAAAGCTCGGAGCGCATCATCGCCAACACCGCGAGCTTCGGTTGGAACCTGCAGGCGCGCTGCCGGGAAAGCCTGTTCTTTCTCGATGCTCGTCCCGCCCCCGGCCTGGTCCAGTCGGGTGGATTCGATCTCGGCGGCTTGCTCGCGGCGCTCGCGGCGAAGACCAAGCAGATGGGCGCGCGGCGGATCGTCTTCGATGCGCTCGACATGGTGTTGGCGCGGTTCGAGCGGCGCCAGGACGCGCGGCAGGAGACCTATCGGCTGCACGAATGGCTGCTCACGCAGGAGTTCACCGCCATCCTCACCGCCAAGGCCAGCCCGCGCAGCGACGGGCCGATGGTGGAGATGCTCGAATTCCTGCAGTTCATGGTCGACTGCTCGATCGTTCTCGCCAACGACGTGGTCGACGGTACGGCCCGGCGCAGCATCCGGATCAGCAAGTATCGCGGCTCGCTGTTCAAGGAGAACACCACGCCGCTCAGCATCCGGCAGCATGGGATCGACGTGGCCAATGTGCAGCCGCTCGAGTCGTCGCCGGTCATGGCACCGCTGGAACGGCTCTCCAGCGGCGTGGTCCGGCTCGATACCATGCTGGCAGGCGGCTACTATCGCGGTGCCGGCGTGCTGCTCACCGGCTCACCCGGCACCGCCAAGACTACCCTGGCCGGCGCTTTTGCGCAGGCCGCCTGCGTTCGCGGCGAGGCCACCTTGTTCATCAGCTTCGACTCGCCGGCCGACGAGGTGGTCCGCAACCTCGCTTCGGTCGGCATCGAGCTCGTCAGTCACCTGACGTCCGGGGTGCTGCGACTGGAAGCGGCCCGTGTCATCAGCAGCAGCGCCGAGATCCACCTGCTGCGCATTCGGGAGATCGCCGCGGAGCATGGCGCACGCTGCGTGGTGATCGATCCGCTGTCGGCACTGACGAAAGCCGGCAGCCACACGGCGGTGGACGTGGTGGAGCGCCTGATCCACTGGGCCAAGACCGAGGGCATCACCCTTCTTTGCACCAGCCTGCTCGACGGCCGGCAACCCGACGTCGAGGCGACGCCACTGCAGATCTCGACCATGGCCGATACCTGGATCCACCTGAGCTACATGATTCAAGCCGGCGAGCGCAACCGAGCCTTATCGATCATCAAGTCGCGCGGCAGCAGCCACTCGAACCAGGTGCGCGAGCTGCTGCTCGACGACGATGGCATCACCCTGGCGGACGTCTATACCTCGAGTGGCGAGGTGGTGATGGGCGCCATGCGCTGGGAGCGCGAACGGGCCGAACGACTGGCGCGTGCGGAGCGCGACGCCGCGGCGGCACGGCAAAGGCTCCAGCTCGAAGCGGAAGCGCTCGAACTCGAGGGCCGGCTGCAGGCGCTTCGCCACGAGCTCGATGCCAAGCGCGCGAGCTTGGCCGGCCTGATCGAGGCGACCCGGCAGGTGGCCAGCGAAGGCCGCGAGGGCGAGGCCGAGCTGCGCCGAATCCGCTGGGGCGACGGACGGGACGACGCACATGAGCTGAGGCATGGCTGAGCCGGTCTTCCGCTTCCGGCTTTACGTCGCTGGCGATGCGCCGCACTCCCGGCGCGCCATCGCCAATCTCGAGGCGTTCTGCAGGACACACCTGCCGGAGTGGCACGAGGTCGAGATCGTCGACCTGTCCACCCAGCCCGAGCGGGCGCTCGCGGACATGATCCTGCTGACGCCGACACTGGCGATTGTCGCGCCCCCGCCCGCCCGCTCGATCGTGGGCGATCTCAGCGACGTGTCCGTGCTGGAGAACATCCTGCGTGCCAAGCGCGGCGGCCGATGAGCGCCGACATTCCACCGACCCGCGACCAAGCTGGCGAATTGGTTGCGCTCGTCGCCGAGCTCGAGCTGATCCAGCAGCGCATCCTGGAGCTGGCCGGCGGCAGGATCGATGCCGTCGTCGGTGCATCCGGCGATCTCAACCTGCTGCCGGCGGCGCAGGAACAGCTCCGCCAGCGTGAAGCGGCGCAGCGGGCATTCGCAACCGAGCGGGCCGCGATCCTCGATGCGCTTCCGGCGCGCATTGCCCTGCTCGATCGGGACGGCGCCATTCTCGTCGTCAACAAGCAGTGGCAGGCCTTCGCTCGGGAGGAAGGCCTGGACGACGGCTATACTTTTACCGGCAAGAACTATCTTGCGATCTGCGATGCCACCAATGGCGACGAGGCCGATGCTGCCCGAGCCGCCGCGGCGGGCATCCGGTCGGTGCTCGGCGGCACGGCCGATTCGTTCGCGATGGAATATGCCTGCCCATCGGACGAGCGGATGCGCTGGTTCCAGCTCCTGGTCTCGCCGCTCGCCGGGGCCGATGACGGCGTGGTCGTGATGCACGTCGACGTCACCGAGCAGCGGTGGATGCGCGAGGAACTGCGCGCGGCGGTTGTTCGATGGGAAACTATTCTCGACAATCTGCCGGACGGCATCGTCACCATCAGCGAGCAGGGCACGATCCAGGCGTCGAATCGCGCTGCCGAGTGGATGTTCGGCTATGCGCAGGGCGATATGCTCGGTCGCGATGTGTCGATGCTGATACCTGCGCATACGGCCCATGAGTACGATGACTACCTGAAGCACCGCATGCCCGATGGCAAGGCGAGCAGCTTCCGCCGCGAGGTCGAGGGACTGCACGCGGATCGTTCGCGGCTGCCGCTCGAGCTGCGAGTCAGCGATATGCACCTCGGGGGGCAAAGATATTTTCTCGGCATCCTGCGCGATATCAGTGAGCGCAAGCGATTGGAAAAGCTTCAGAACGAGTTCGTCTCGACCGCGAGCCACGAGCTCCGCACACCGCTGGCCTCGATCTTGGGTGCCTTGAAACTGATGACGCACGGCAGGGAAACGCTGCCGCCGACGGCGGCGCATCTTTTGGCCCTTGCCTACCGCAACGCGGAACGGCTCGACCACTTGGTCAACGACATCTTCGACGTCGAAAGACTGGGCTCTGGGCGGATCGAGCTCAAGCTGGCACCGCTCGCGTTGCTCGATCTGGTTGCGCAGAGCCTGAAGGCAGTCGAAGCGCACGCGGCCCAGCACCGGGTGCGACTGCAGCTGGATGCTGTGCCAGGAAATGGTCCCATCATTCGCGCCGATGGCGCCCGCATGCGCCTGGCCCTCGCCAAATTGCTGGACAACGCGGTCAAGTTCTCGCCGTCGGACGAAACGGTCCGCATCCGGGTGGATGAGCGCGAAGGGTGGGCACGCGTGGAGGTCGAGGATCACGGGCCCGGCATCGCACCAGAAGCCCACCGCCGGATCTTCGAGCGTTTCGTCCAGGCCGATGGTTCGTCCTCGCGGCGTAAAGGTGGTTCGGGCCTCGGTCTGTATATCGCCAAAGCCTTGATCGAGCAGCATCACGGCAAGCTCGATGTCCGCTCCGAGCCCGGTCGAGGCGCCACGTTCTGGTTTGAACTGCCAGTCTGGACGCCGAGCGAAGCCGTCGTGACCGGGCCATAGCTCGCCGCTTGGTGACGAACCCTCAGCAAACCCGGGCACCGGGCCATCTATATTGGAACTGCGTATCACGCGAAATGCGCGTCGAGTTTTCCTATCGCATCATGCGGATGTTATATAATATATGTATGAGAGAATTTCGATCTTCGATGTTCATGCTTGATGGTGATATCGCTTTCTATGTTCTCTAGGAAGCATTTTGTTCAGATGACGACGAATCCGATCGCGACTCTTTTTCGTTCTGCCGTGCGATCTTTGCCCACTTCTTGCGTTCTTCCTGACGTTTGCTGGTCTGGGCAGAAGGCTTGCTCGTCCGGACACGTGGCGCCGGCCTGTCGGCACAAACGGCCTCGGCGGCCTGCAGCAACCGCTCGACGCTCGCCAGCGTCAGTTCCCCTTTCGGAATCTGGGCGCGAACGACCTCGACGGCTTGGCGCAGAACGTTGGTGGCATCAGTCATTGTGATTGTCCTCGGGTCGACCATCGCACCAGGTTCATTTGGTCTGCAAGCGGCGCAAGCCTAGACCCGCACAGCGGTAAGTACGGCAGCAAGACCAAAACAACGAAAGATATTTGGGATTGAACCAACGCAAAAAAAGGCACCTTTGCGTAACCCGGCATGGTGCGGCAATGCATTGCGCTGGAGCATGGCCGAGTGAATAATAGTAGACTTGACGTTACGCAAGGGCCGCTCTGGCCCGTGATGCGCCGCGCACGCCTCAATCGTGCCCGGCTTCGTCGTCGAAACCCCGCCGGTGGCTGAAGTAGACCAGCCACATCAGCCCCATCCCCAGCCCCAACGTGGCGACGACGCCGATGGCCAGGGCGACATAGCCATGCATGCTCATCTCGATGTCGGCCAGCTCGGCCCAAGCCCACCAGCCGACCGCGGCCGCGGCCGCCAACAGGGCGAGCAGAACCGCGACCACACCGATCGTGGCCGCCCGTCCGCCTGCCGCCGGGGCGTCGTCCGGCGGCGCCGGTCGCCCGCTCCGGCCGGGCGGTCCGTCGTCGGTGCGGTGGGCTTGCAGTTTGGCATCGTTCATGAGCATCGGCAGGGCCTGCCTCATGCGGTCGGGTTGTCGAAGGTGGAGGGAGTGAGATAAGAGGTCGGTTGCCATGTCACCAGTCCATCGCCGTCATACCGACGTGTTGCGCGCGACCGTGCCGTTCACCGGGCGGACCCTGCTCGAGGTGGGCTGTGGCGCGGGACGGCTGCTCGGCTGGCTGGCCCGTCAGGGTGCGGCGGTGGTTGGGCTCGACCCCAGCGTGGCGCAGCTGACCCAGGCTCGCAGCGAGGTGGCGGGCGTGCCGCTGGTGGCGGGCCGTGGCGAAGCCTTGCCGTTCGCGTCCGCGACGTTCGACCTCGTCGTGTACTTCAACAGTCTGCACCATGTGCCGGTGGCGGCGCAGTGGCAGGCCCTCGCCGAAGCGGCGCGGGTGCTTGCGACCGGTGGCGAGCTGCTGGTGGTCGAGCCTTTGCCGCAAGGTGACTACTTCGCCCTGCTGCAACCCCTCGAGGACGAAACCGAGGTCAGGCGGGAAGCATTCCGGGCCTTGCACGCCGCCGCGGCGCTCGGGCTGCGCATGGCGGAGGAAGCGTTCTACACGACGCAGCTCGTCGAGCCCGCCTGGGCCGCGCTGCGGGCGCGGTTCGTGGCGGCGAACCCCGAGCGCAAGGCGGTGCTGGCTCAGGTCGAGTCCAGGCTGGAGGGGCTGTTCGAGACCTTGGGTGAGCCGGTCGAGGGTGGGCGGGCGTTCACGCAACCGATGCGCCTCAACCTGTTGCGTCGTGGGCCATGACCGAGACGTCGATCCGCATCGCCACCGACCCCGCCGAGCGCGCCCAGTGCATGGCGATCCGCGTCGCGGTGTTCGTCGACGAGCAGGGCGTGCCGGCCGACGAGGAGCTGGACCAGCACGACGCGGCGGCGACGCACCTCGTGGCGCTGAACGCCGGTCGCCCGCTGGGCACGCTGCGCTGGCGCATCGTGCCGCCGGCCACCGCCAAGATCGAAAGGGTGGCCGTGCTGCGCGAGGCGCGCACCCTGGGCCTTGGGCGCCTGCTGATGCGGGAGGCGCTGCGGCAGGTGGCGGAGGCGGGTATCCGCACCGCCATCCTCAACGCCCAGACGACGGTGACCGGCTTTTATGAGCGGTTCGGCTTCGTCGTCGACGGCGAGCCGTTCGACGAGGCCGGCATCGAGCATGTCCGCATGCGCTTGATACCGGTGGAAGTGGAGCGGTAGCCCGCTTTCGCGCTGCAGTGGCATGAACGACCATACCATTGTTTGACTTCAAGAATCGGCGGCGATTACGCCGCTTTAGCTTGGTCTCGGTAGTAAAGGTTTACTACCCGCTCGCTCTGGCGCGCTGTTACGGTTGGCGCAGCTAGCAGGGGAGCGCGCGCATGGCCAAGGCCATCCACATGATGATCCGGGTGCTCGACCTCGACCGGTCGATCGCCTTCTACCGCACCGCCCTCGGGCTGGATGTCGCCGATCAGTTCGATTTCGACAGCTTCACCTTGGTCTACCTGCGCAACGCGGAAGCCGACTTCGAGGTCGAGCTGACGCTGAACAAAGGGCGCACCGAGCCTTATGCGCTCGGCGACGGCTATGGCCATGTCGCGTTCTGCGTCGACGATCTGGACGGCCTGCACGCCAAGCTGACCGACGCCGGAATCGCGCCGAACCCGATCAAGGAGTTCCATCGCGACGGCGGGTTGATGGCCCGATTCTTCTTCATCCAGGATCCGGACGGGTACAAGATCGAGGTCTTGCAGCGGCACGGCCGCTATCGCTGAGCGGGAACTGTCAGGGAGGCAGCGACGATGAGCAAACGGATCCTGAACCGGCGGGATTTTCTACGGACCGCCGGGAGTACGGCAGCCGCGGTGGTGGCGGTGGCCGGAACGACGACCATTCTGGCGAGCAACCGGGCCTGGGCCATGGAACTCGAGCATTTCGCGCCGCACGAAGCGGAAGTTCTGCTCAAGATGACCAGGCTGCTCTATCCGCACGACCGAATCGGCGACATCTACTATGCCGAGGTCGTCGAGGCCTTGGACGGGAAAGTAAAGACCAATCCCGAGATCGTCGAGCAGGTCAAGAACGGCGTGGCCGCGCTCGACCAGGCGATGCACGTGCCGTTCCTCGAGCTGTCCAACGGCTACCAGACCGAGGTGCTGACCAACATGCAGGCCACGCCCTTCTTCGGGCTGGTCCGCGGCCATACCGTGGTCGCGCTCTACAACAACAAGGTCCTGTGGTCGGACTTCGGCTACCAGGGCAGCTCGTGGCAGGACGGCGGCTATCTGTACCGCGGCTTCCAGGATGCGGGCTGGACGCTGCAGCCCGACGCCGAGGCCAGCCCGCCACCGTTCCTGGGTTGAAGGAGGCAACGATCATGGCAGCGACCTACGATCTGAACGACGACAGCGTGGTGGTCATCGTCGGCTCCGGCGCCGGCGGCGGCACGCTGGGCAACGAGCTGGCGCAGAAGGGCATCAAGGTGGTGCTGCTCGAGGCCGGCAAAGAGGAGAGCATCGACAGCTTCCAGAACGACGAATGGGGCAGCTTCCTGCAGCTGTCCTGGCTCGACAAGCGCACCACGTCCGGCACGTGGCGCGTCGCGCAGCCCGGCAACTTTCCCGGTCTGCCGGCATGGATCTGCAAGACCGTCGGCGGCACGACGACGCACTGGGCCGGCGCCTCCCTGCGGCTCCAGGACCACGAGATGAAGGCCAGGACCACCTACGGCGACATCCAGGGGGCCAATCTGCTGGATTGGCCGGTGACCTTGGCCGAGCTCGAGCCCTACTATGCCAAGGCCGAGGACAAGATGGGGGTGACCCGTACCAACGGCATTCCCGGTCTGCCCGGCAACAACAACTTCAAGGTCATGTACACCGGCGCCAAGCGGCTGGGCTATAAGCGGGTCAGCACCGGCCACATGGCGATCAACAGCGAGCCCCGCGCCGACCGCCCTTCCTGCCAGCAGATCGGCTTCTGCTTCCAGGGCTGCAAATCCTCCGCCAAATGGAGCACGCTCTACACCGAGATCCCGGCGGCGATCGACACCGGCAAGCTCGAGCTGCGGCCGCAGAGCCAGGTGCTGCAGATCCAGCACGATGCCTCGGGCAAGGTCACGGGCGTGCTCTACGCCGACAAGGACGGCAAGCAGCAGGTGCAAAAGGCGCGGATCGTGGCCGTCGCCGGCAACTCGATCGAGAGCCCGCGCCTGCTCTTGAACTCGGCCTCGGCCAAGTTCCCGGACGGCCTCGCCAACAGCTCGGGCCAGGTCGGCAGGAACTACATGCGCCACCTGACGGGATCGGTCTATGGCGCGTTCGAGCGGCCGGTGCACATGTACCGCGGCACGACGATGGCCGGCGTCATCCAGGACGAGGCCGAACACAAGCCGGACCGAGGCTTCGTCGGCGGCTACGAGTTCGAGACCCTGTCCCTGGGCCTGCCGTTCATGGCGGCCTTTCTCGACCCCGGAGCATGGGGCCGCAGCTTCACCCGTAAGCTCGAGCAGTACCCGAACATGGCCGGCATGTGGATCGTCGGCGAGGACATGCCGCAGGAGAACAACAGGGTCACGCTGCACGCGACCGAAAAGGACCAGTACGGCCTGCCGATCCCGAACGTCCACTTCGACGATCACCCGAACGACATCGCGATG
This sequence comes from Geminicoccaceae bacterium, assembly GCA_039808865.1. Lineage (GTDB taxonomy): Bacteria > Pseudomonadota > Alphaproteobacteria > Geminicoccales > Geminicoccaceae > Benzoatithermus. The sequence goes on along the minus strand of JBDHTW010000114.1, from coordinate 893 downwards.
CGCAGCCACGCCTTCCGGCAGGGCACCGCGATCTATCAGGCGGCGGGGGCCAGCGACGTCTACGAAACCCCGCCTTATCCGAGCACGCACAATCTCGGCACCAACCGGATGAGCGCCCAGGCGCGGGACGGTGTCCTGAACAAGCACGGGCAGACCTGGGACATCAAGAACCTGTTCGTCTCCGACGGCAGCCAGTTCACGACCGGCGGCGCGGAGAATCCCACCTTGACCATCGTCGCTTTGGCGATCCGCCAAGCGGACTACATCGCGGATCAGATGTCGAAGAAAGAGATCTGAGCTTCCGAGGCCCGGGGCGGGGCGCACGAGCGGCGCCCCGCCCTAGGCTGGCGGCAAGGGCACACTCGGGTCGTGCCGCGCGGCGCCCGATGACCCTTGTCTTCCCCTGTATGTCGGGCCGGGTTATGCGCAGCGAGGCCGGCCATTCGACATGCTTTGCTGCGACAATGAGATCGGCCGGCGCCCGCCATTTCGCTCCATGCCGGAGCTTGTACTGGAGGACGCCCATGAACGAGCAAGATCCGACCGCCGCACCGGTGAGCTCACCGTCACGGCAGCGTCGTCGACCCTGGACGCTGCTGCTCTGGCTGTTGCTGGCCGGTGTCGGCTACTATGCTTGGTCGATGCACGAGCGTGCCGCGGCGCTCGATGACGAACTGGCGTCGCTCACGGCCGAACGTGATGCCGCCGTCGCCGAGGTCGCGCAGCGGCAGGCATTGGTCGACCAGGCCGAGCAGCAGCGTGCCGTCGTGGCGTCGCAGCGGGCGGCGCTCGAGCAGGAGCTGGCGACGACCCGCGAGGAGCTGCAGCGGCTGCAGGCGGCTGCCGCCGCGCCGGCGCCCGCAGCCGGCCCCGCCGAGGCCGCCGTCGCGCCG